>JBPBQW010000065.1:0-20150 GCA_050955125.1 Janthinobacterium lividum | reverse complement strand
CACCGGGTAGTCGAGCTGCTTGTCGCCGAGGGAAAGCTTCATCGTGTCGCTCATTCCAGTCGTTCCTTCCCGTCAGGCGGCCATGCGGTCCGCGATGCGACCCAGGCTTTCATCGCGCCCGAGCAGGTCCAGCACATCGAAGATGCCTGGTGAGGTCCGCCGGCCGGTCAGCGCCGCCCGCAGGGGCTGCGCGACCTGTCCCAGCTTCACGCCGGCCGTCTCGGCCGTCGCCCGCACCGCAGCATCCAGATGCGCCGTATCCCAACGCTCGACCGCGTCAAGCGCTGCATGGGCGCGGGCCAGAAGCGATGCGGCGTCACCCGCGAGAAGCGGGGCGGCGTCGGCCTCGATCGCGAGCGGCCGGCTGGCGAACAGGAACTGCGCGCCGGTCGCCAACTCGTCGAGGTTGGGCGCGCGGACCTTCAGCACCGCCATCGCCCGGGTCAGCAGGTCGAACGCGTCGCCGCCCAGTGCATGACCCAGCCGCGGCGCGACCAGCGCCGCCAGCCGCGCATCGTCCGCCTCGCGCAGATAATGCCCGTTCAGATGCTCCAGCTTCTTGGGGTCGAACCGCGACGGGCCCTTGCCGACGTCGGCGATGTCGAACCACCGTGTCGCCTGTTCCCGGCTGATGATCTCGTCGTCGCCATGGCCCCAGCCGAGCCGCAGCAGGTAGTTGTCCAAGGCTTCGGGCAGGATGCCGAGCTCGTCGCGATACGCCTCAATGCCCACCGCGCCGTGCCGCTTGGACAGCTTGGCGCCGTCTGCGCCGTGGATCAGCGGGATGTGCGCATAGACCGGGTCGGGCCAGCCGGGCTCCCCCCGCTCCTGGGCGATCCCGTCCATCGCGCGGATGATCGGCAGCTGGCGAAACGCGTTGTTGAGGTGATCGTCGCCGCGGATCACATGGGTCACGCCCATGTCGTGATCGTCGACGACAACCGCGAGCATATAGGTCGGCGTGCCGTCCGAACGGAGCAGGACGAGATCGTCGAGCTCGGCGTTCTGGACCGTGACGTCGCCCTGAACGAGGTCGGCGATCGTGGTCGCACCCTCGCGTGGCGCGCGCAGGCGGATGACATGGGGCGCACCGGCCGGCGCCTCGTCGGGCGAGCGATCGCGCCAGCGGCCGTCGTAGCGGATCGGCTGGCCTGCGGCGCGCTGGCCGTCACGCAGCGCGGTCAGCTCCTCGGGCGTGGCGTAGCAGCGATAGGCATGGCCATGGTCGACGAGCAGCCGTGCGACCTCCGCGTGGCGCGCGGCGCGCGCGAACTGGTGCACCGCCTCGCCGTCCCAGTCGAGCCCGAGCCAGCGCATGCCGTCGATGATCGCGTCGATCGCAGGCTGGGTCGATCGCACCCGGTCGGTATCCTCGATCCGCAGCAGGAAGCGCCCGCCATGACGATGCGCGAACAGCCAGTTGAACAGCGCGGTCCGCGCGCCGCCCAGGTGCAGGAACCCCGTGGGCGAGGGCGCGAAGCGGGTCACCACCTGAACGGCCGCGTCCGCCGGCGTGCCGCGTGCCGCGGCGCCGATGTTATCCGTTGCGCTCAATCGCGCGCGCTCCCAAGCTGATGATCGTGATGGCCACGATAGCCGGTTTCGCCCCTAGCATGCGGCCCCGGCGGCTTCAAACCGGTGTGGTCGCGGCGTCGATGCGGTGGCGGGACGCGATCGAACGGTGGCTGGAGGCGGAGCGGGATCAGCTGCCGCTCTGGCTGCCCGTGATGCTGGGCGCGGGGGTGGCCGCGTGGTTCGCGCTGCCGCATCGGATACAGTGGGTGGCGGTGATGCTGGGGGCTTCGGCCGTCGCGGCGGCCGCGCTGGCGGTGGGGCGTGGCGGCCGGGCGGCGGCGGCGATCGCGGTCGCGGGCGTGGCGGTCGCGCTCGGCGTCTCGCTTGCCTGGTGGCGCGCGGATCGGGTGGCCCAGCCCGTGCTGGCCCGGCCGGCGATCGTGTCGATGCGGGCGCGGGTCGATCGCGTCGAACCGTTGCCGGCGCGCGATCTGGTTCGTCTCAGGCTTGCGCCGATCAAGCTGCTGCCGCGCGCCGCCGATCCGGTGGCTGCCCCGCGCCACGGTCGCCCCGAGGAGCCGGTCGTCCTGCCGCCGCACGTCCGGGTCAACGTCGCGACCGCCGACGTGCCCGCCGGCCTGTCGCGTGGTGCGGTGCTCGATCTCGGCGTCCGGCTGATGCCGCCGCAGGGGGCGGGCGTGCCCGGCGCCTACGACTATTCGCGGCTCGCCTGGTTCGACGGCGTTGGGGCGAGCGGCAAGGCGTTCGCGCCGATCAAGCTGGTGTCCCGCCCCGTCGTGCCCAGCGACGGGCCGCGGGCGCGACTGACGCGGCACATCGAGGCATCGCTTGCCGGCAGTGCGGGCGGCGTCGCGGCGGCCTTCGTCACCGGCGACGTCGGCGCGATCGGCCTCGACGACTCGGACGCGATGCGCCGGGCAGGGTTGGCGCACCTGCTGTCGATCAGCGGCCTCCACATCACCGCCGCGGTCGCGGCGACGATGCTGCTCGTGACGCGGCTGCTGGCGCTCAGCCCGCGGCTTGCGCTGGGCGGGTGGGTGCCCGTCCTGGCGGCCGGCGCGGGGGCGGTGGCGGCGATCGGCTATACGTGGCTCAGCGGCGCCGAGGTGCCGACCATCCGGTCGTGCGTCGCCTCGCTGCTGGTGTTGGCGGCATTGGCGCTGGGCCGGGAGGCGGTGACGCTGCGGCTGGTCGCGGCGGGCGCGACGATCGTGCTGCTGCTGTGGCCCGAATCGCTCGCCGGGCCGAGTTTTCAGCTGTCGTTCGCCGCCGTCACCGCGATCGTGGCGCTGCACGAACATCCGCGCGCGAAATCCTGGTTCCTGAAGCGGGATGAGCGCTGGTGGCGCAGGGTCGCCCGCGAGGGCGCGTCGTTGCTGCTGACCGGGCTGCTCGTCGAACTCGCGCTCATGCCGATCGCCGTCTATCACTTCCACAAGGCCGGGGTGTACGGCGCGATCGCCAACATCGTCGCGATCCCGCTGTCGACGTTCGGGATCATGCCCGCCGAAGCGCTGGCGCTGATGTTCGACGTCGTCGGGCTGGGCGCGCCGTTCTGGTGGCTGACCGGGCGCGCAGTCGCGTTGTTGCTGTGGATCGCGCGCGTCGTGGCGCATGCGCCCGGCGCGGTCACCGTCCTGCCGACGATGCCCGATGCCGCCTTCGCGCTGATGATCGGCGGCGGATTGTGGCTCGCGCTGTGGCGGACGCGGTGGCGGCGGCTGGGGCTGGTGCCGCTGGCGGTCGGCGCGGGCTGGGCGTTGACGACGGTGCCGCCCGACCTGCTCGTCACGGGCGACGGCCGCCACGTCGCGCTGCGAACCCCCACCGGGCTCGCGTTCCTGCGCGACCGGGTGAGCGACTATACGCAGGACATGCTGACGGTGAACGCAGGCTTCGACGGAACGCCGGACCTGTTGTCGGAGCGGCGGGATGCGCGGTGCAGCCCGGACCTGTGTCTCGCCACCCGCATCACCGGCGGGCGGCGATGGCGGATCCTGGCGACCCGCAGCGGGTACAACCTTCCCGCCCCCGAACTCATCGCCCTGTGCGCAAAGGTGGACATCGTCGTCAGCGACCGCCGCCTGCCCAGGCGCTGCGTCCCGCGCTGGCTGTTGCTCACCCCGCGGACGCTCGCCCGGACGGGTGGGATCGCGCTGACGCTATCGACCGGGCGGTTGCAGACCGTCCTCACCCCCGGCGACGAACACCCCTGGGCCCTCGCTCGCGCGCGGCCGGATTTCAGTCGTACCGGCGCAGCAGGCCGGAGAGCCTACCCTGGACGCGGACCTGAGCGGGGGCATAACGCTGAGGGTCGTAGGCGCGATTGGCGGGATCGAGCCGGATCATCGCGCCCTCGCGACGGAAATACTTGAGCGTCGCCTCCGCCTCGTCGATCAGCGCCACGACGATCTCGCCGTCGCGCGCCGTCTCCGTCCTGCGGATCAGCGCATAGTCGCCGTCGAGGATCCCGGCCTCCACCATCGAGTCGCCCGCCACCTCCAGCGCGTAATGCTCGCCCGCACCCAGCAGCGCGGCGGGGACGGGCAGGGTGGCCGATCCCTCGAACGCCTCGATCGGGACACCCGCGGCGATCCGGCCGTGCAAAGGGATCTCCACCACGTCGTTGGCGGCGTGGAGTTGAGGCTGAGGCGCCGGCACCGTCTTCGCAACCTTCCCCGCCGCCTTCTTGTCCGGCCGGTCGGGCATCCGCAGCACCTCGAGCGCGCGGGCGCGATTGGGCAGCCGGCGGATGAACGCGCGTTCCTCCAGCGCCGAGATCAGGCGGTGGACGCCCGATTTCGACTTGAGCTCCAGCGCCTCGCGCATCTCCTCGAACGAGGGGGACACACCGGTCGCGCGCAGCCGGTCGTCGATGAAGCAGACCAGGTCATGCTGCTTGCGGGTGAGCATCGCGGGTTCTCCAACCGAACAGACTGGGAACGACTAAGGAACGTAAGGATGCAAGTCAAGCAAGCATGATGACGTCGGCGGCCTCGCCCGCCCGGGCCGCCGCCGCGTCGGGCGGGCGCACGATCAGGCAGTCGGCCTGCGCGAGTGCCCGCAGCATCGAGCTGTCCTGCAGCCCGGTGGAGAAAGCGGCGCCGTCGCGCAGTTGCGCGCGGATGTAATCCTGTCGGCCGCCGTTGGCCGGCAGTGGCTCGCCCAGCGTCGCGCGTGTCGTGCGGGGTGACGGGTCGGCGGCACCCGACCGATGTGCGATCAGCGGCCGCAGGAAGAGGAGGGTGGTGACGAACACGGACACCGGATTGCCGGGCAGGCCGACGACCGTCGCGCCGCCGGACTCCGGTCCCAGGCGCCCGGCCATCATCGGCTTGCCGGGACGCAGCGCGATCCGCCAGAAATCGAGCCGCCCGCCCGCCGCCTCGATCGCCGGGCGGACCAGGTCGTGGTCGCCGACCGACGCACCGCCGGTGGTGACCAGGACGTCCGCGGTCCCGGCCACGCCGGCGAATGCGTCGCGCAGCGTCTCGAGCCGATCGGGCAGGATGCCGAGGTCGACCACGTCGACCGGCAGGTCGGCGAGCAGCGCGCGCAGCATCGTCGTGTTGGACTCGGGCAAGGACAGTCCGTCGATCGGGCCGCCCGGCGGCACCAGCTCGTCCCCCGTCGCGGCGAGTGCGACGCGCACCCGGCGGCCGACCGGCAGCGTTCCGTGGCCCCCGGTCGCCGCCAGCGCCAGCCGCGCCGCCGTCAGCCGCTCGCCGCGCGAGATCAGCGTGTCGCCTTCGAAGAAGTCGAGCCCGCGGCGGCGCGTGTTGCGCGCGGGCGCCGGTGGCCCTTCGCCCGTCAGGGTCACCCGGTCGCCATCGCGCGCCACTTCCTCCTGCACCATCACCGTGTCGGCGCCCTGGGGCAGGCCGGCGCCGGTGAAGATGCGCGCGCACTCGCCCGGGCCGACGACGCCCGCGAACGGCCGCCCCGCGGCGCTTTCCCCCACCAGTCGCCAGGGGCCGGGCAGGTCGGCGAAGCGGATCGCATAGCCGTCCATCGCCGACAACGTCGCCGCCGGCTGGGTCCGGCGCGCGGCGACGTCCTCCGCCGCCCAGCGTCCGATCGCCGCCGCGAGCGACACCCGCTCGACGGGAAGAGGATGGCCGAGCGCGAACAGTCGCGCCTGTGCGTCGGGGATCGATAGGAGCGTCATGCCCGCCCGCGTACGAAGTGGCTGCCGCCGGGGCAACGCCCGGTGATAGGGAAGCGCCGGCAAGGCGGGAGCGCGACGTGGCGAAACTCAAGGTATTCCGGACCCCGATCGGCTTTCACGACGCCTATGTCGCCGCGACGAGCCGCAAGGCCGCGCTGGCCGCCTGGGGGTCAAACGCGGACCTGTTCGCGCGCGGCGTCGCGGAGGAGGTGACGGACGCCGCGCTCACCGCCGAACCGCTCGCGGCGCCGGGCACGGTGATCCGTCGATCGCGCGGGACGGCCGCGGAACAGCTCGCCGCGTTGCCCCCCGATCCGGTCCGGGAGAGCCGGGCGCAGCCGGACGAGCCGGAACCTCGGCGGCCGGCCAAGGCTCGCAGGGGCGGTCGTGGTCCGGCGATACCCCCCACGCCGGTGCCCGCTCGCCGGCCGGCACCCGAGCCGCCGCGTCCGCCCCGGCCCAGCCCGGACGCGCTCGACGCCGCGGAGGCCGCGCTGGCCGCGGCCCGCGATCGCCATCGCGTCGCGCTCGCCGACCTCGCCGAGCGCGAGCGGCACCTGGCGCAGGAACGCCGGGCGCTCGAAGCGACGCAGGACGGGGAGGCGGGCGAGCTCGAGCAGGCCCGCGATGCGGCTCGCGCCAGCTACGATGCCGGCTTGCGTCGCTGGCGCGGGTGGGGACGGGCGGAAAGCTGATCCGCGCCTGCGCCCGCGGTCATGGTCAGGGTCTGCCGGTGTCGCCGACCGCCTCGATCCGGTCGAGATTGTCGACGGGATCGGCAGGCTCCGCCATCCGCGAGGCCTCGGGATCGAGGCGCGACGGCAGCAACGGATTGTCCCGCCGCTGCTCCTCCAGCAGTTGAATGACCTTGGCGATCTTCTTCTCGCTCAACGACGCGATGTGGAGCGTCAGCCGCGCGCGCTGTTCGGCGAGGTCGGTCTCGTGCCGCTGGGTGGTGAGGATCAGGAGCGCGACTAGCAGCGCGAACACCGTCGAGACGAACCCCAGGTCGGGAAACGGGAATTCCTCCAGCGCGACCGATCCCAAAAGGTGCGCGATCGTGTTGCCGATCGTCCAGACGACGATCAGGCAGGCGATGACCGCGAGCGACCCGGGCCGGCCGAGCCCCGCCGTGATCCGGTTGGCGATCCGCTGCACCGGCGGCGTCCGCCCATGGTGCCGCTCGTACAGGAGCGCGAGCTGCTCGACCGAGGCGTCGGGGTCGTCGACGGGGTCGGATACCGCAACTCGGGGCGATGGTGCTGGCATGGGGACCTCGTGGCGGCGGATCACGTCATGGGGGACCCTATCACGGAGGCGCCGGGACGCGGGCATGACTTCGTCCTGCGTGCCGCCGTCGGCCGCGCGACGGCTAACGCACCCAGTCCCCCGACTTGCCGCCGGTCTTGGCCAGCAGCCGCACGGTCTCGATCGTCATGCCCTTGTCGATCGCCTTGGCCATGTCGTAGATCGTCAGCAGCGCGACCGTGGCGGCCGTCAGCGCCTCCATCTCGACCCCCGTCCGCCCCCGCGTCGCGCACGTCGCGGTCACCGTCACGCCCGCCGCGTCCGGCGCCAGGTCGATCGCGACGCGGGTGAGGGGCAGCGGGTGGCACAGCGGGATCAGCTCCGCGGTGCGCTTGGCCGCCATGATCCCGGCGATCCGCGCGACCGCCAGCACGTCGCCCTTCGCCGCCGCGCCGGTCGCGATCGCCTGCGCCGCCGCCGCGCTCATCGCGATCCGGCCGCTGGCGACCGCTTCGCGCGCCGTGTCGGCCTTGCCGCCCACGTCCACCATGTGCGCGGCGCCCGCGGCGTCGAGGTGGGTCAGTGCCCCGCTCATGCGTCGCGGCCCAGCAGCGCGCGGGTCGCGGCGGCGATGTCGGGCGCGCGCATCAGCGCCTCGCCGACCAGGAAGCACCGCACGCCATGCTCCGCCATCGCATCCAAGTCCGCGCGGCCCGTCAGCCCGCTCTCGGCGACGAAGGTGCAGCCGGCGGGCGCACGACGGACGAGCTCGTAGGTCCGGGCGAAATCGACCGAAAAATCGCGCAGGTCGCGGTTGTTGACCCCGATCAGGCGACTGCGCAGCTTCAGCGCGCGGTCGAGCTCGCGCGCGTCGTGGACCTCGACCAGCACGTCCATCCCGTGGTCGATCGCGCAGGCCTCGATCTCGCGCAACGCGCCATCGTCGAGCGCCGCGACGATCGCCAGCACCGCGTCGGCGCCGATCGCGCGCGCCTCCGTCACCTGCCAGGGGTCGATCACGAAATCCTTGCGCAGCACCGGCAACGCCACCGCCGCGCGCGCCGCCACCAGATACGCGTCGGCGCCCTGGAACCAGCGCTCGTCGGTCAGCACCGACAGGCAGGCGGCGCCACCCTGTTCATAGGCGCGGGCGTGGGCGGGGGGATCGAAGTCCGCGCGGATCACGCCCTTGGACGGGCTGGCCTTCTTCACCTCGGCGATCAGCGCCGGGCCGGTCGCGGCGCGCGCGTCGAGCGCTGCCCGAAAGCCGCGCGGCGCGCTCTGCCGGGCGATGGCGACGTCGAGCCCGGCGAGGCCGGTGGACGCCTTGCGCGCCGCCACCTCCGCGCGCTTGGTTTCGAGGATGCGGTCGAGGACGGTCATCGGTAGGCGATCCAGCGGTCGAGCAGGTGGCGGGGCGCGCCGTCGTCCAGCGCCTGCGCCGCCAGTCCGGCGCCGGTGCGCAGGTCCGCCGCCCGCCCCGCGACGACGAGCGCGGCGGCGGCGTTGAGCAGGACCGCGTCGCGATAGGCGCCCGTCGCGCCCGTCGCGCCCGCGAGCAGCGCCGAAAGCGCGGCGGCATTGTGGCGCGCGTCGCCGCCGCGGATCGCGCTGACCGGATGACGGGGCAGGCCGGCATCCCCGGGCACGATCGGACCACGCAGCGCGAGCGCGCCGACCGGCACCGCGACGCTGGGCCCCGCGCCCGACAGCTCGTCGAGCCCCTCCTCGCCCGACACGACGAGCGCCGCCTGCGTGCCCAGCTGCTCCAGCGCCTCGGCATAGAGCGGCGCATAGTCGGGACGCGCGATGCCGATCAGCTGGCGGGTGACGCGCGCGGGATTGGCGAGCGGGCCCATCAGGTTGAAGATCGTCCGGCGGCCGATCGCGCGGCGGATCGGCGTGATCCGGGCCATCGCGGGATGGTGGTTGGCCGCGAACAGGAAACAGATGCCGAGCCGCGCCAGCGTCTCGGGCGCGGTCGCGCCGGCGCGCTCCATGTCGAGGCCCAGCGCCTCCAGCGTGTCCGCCGCGCCCGCCTTCGACGATGCCGCGCGATTGCCGTGCTTGGCGACCGGTACGCCGCACGCCGCCACGACCAGCGCGACGGCGGTCGAGACGTTGAGCGTGTGGTGCCCGTCGCCGCCCGTCCCGCATACGTCGATCGCGTCGGCGGGCGCGTCGACCGGGATCAGCCGGGCACGAAGCGCGCGCGCCGCCTCCGCGATCTCGATGCTGGTCTCTCCCCGGTCGGACAGCGCGACCAGGAACGCCGCGATCGCGGGATCGGGCACCCGGCCGTCGAGGATGTCCCCGAACGCCTCCGCCGCGGACTGGCGCGACAGGGGGGTGGCGGGATCGGGCAGGAGCGCGAGCATCGTCACGCGGGCACCCGGGCCGCGATCCCCGCCAGCGCGAGGAAGTTCGCCAGCAGCGCGTGGCCGTGTTCGGTGGCGATGCTTTCCGGGTGGAACTGGACGCCGTGGATCGGCAGCTCGCGGTGGCGGAGCCCCATCACCGATCCGTCGGGCGCGGTCGCGTTGACGACCAGCGCGTCGGGCACGTCGGTGACGACCAGCGAGTGATAGCGGGTGGCGGTGAAGGGCGCGGGCAGGTCCGCGAAGACGCCGCTGCCGTCATGCCCGATCGCGCAGGTCTTGCCGTGCATCAGCCCGCCGCGCACCACCTGGCCGCCGAACGCCTGACCGATCGCCTGATGGCCCAGGCAGACGCCGAGCAGCGGCCGTGCCGTGGCGGCACAGGCGGCGACGAGATCGAGGCTGACGCCCGCATCGTCCGGCGTCCTGGGTCCCGGCGAGATCAGGAAGCCTGCCGCACCGCTCGCCAGCGCCTCGTGCGCGGTCAGCGCATCGTTGCGCACCACCTGTACCTCGGTCCCCAGTTCCATCAGGTAATGGACGAGGTTCCAGGTGAAGCTGTCGTAATTGTCGATGACCAGGATCATGCCCGCGACATGGCCCCAACGGTTGCGGGGTGCAACGGTCCGACATCGCGGCGCAACGAACCGGCGGGAGAAAAGCGCGGGGTCGCACGTTCATCCGCGACAAGGAGATCAATTCCCATGTCGCGTATCGCCGCCGTCGCCGCCGCCGCCCTGATCCTGCTCCCGGTCGGTGCGGCCCCCGCCTGGGCGCAGGCCCAGCAGGCGGAATCGGGCAAGCCGCCCGAGCGGATCCGGGACATCACCCTGCAGAGGGGCCAGCGTTGCCCGCCGCAGACGACGAACGAAGTCGTCGTCTGCCACACGCTCGACGAGCCGTATCGTATCCCCAAGGCGCTGCGCGACGACGGCCCGATCCCGGCCGCCAGCCAGAGCTGGGTGAACCGGGCCGCCACGGTCGATCAGGTCGGCCGCGTCGCCGGCGGCCTGCCCGATACCTGCTCGGCGGTCGGCACCGGCGGCCAGAGCGGCTGCGCGCTCCAGCAGAACCAGCAATGGGTCGCCGAACAGCGCGCCCGGCGCTCGGCCGACGCCGCTCTGCCCTATGCCTCGGCAGCGGCGAGCGGCGACTCGCGTGGCACGGGGACGGGAACGGTCAGCGGCGACCAGTAACCGCGCCGGTCATCGGCCGTCGCGCGGTGCTATCGCCCGCGCGACGGCGTCGCGCGCGGCGGCCAGCAGCGCGCCCGCTTTCGCCTCGCACTCGCGGCCTTCGGCGGCCGGATCGCTGTCGGCGACGATCCCGGCGCCGGCCTGGACGTGCATGACGCCGTCCTTCACCACCGCGGTGCGCAGGACGATGCACGAGTCCATCGAACCGTCCGGCGAGAAATAGCCGACGCCCCCGGCATAGGCGCCACGCTTCTCGCCCTCAAGCTCGGCGATGATCTGGCATGCGCGCACCTTGGGCGCCCCGCTGACGGTGCCCGCCGGGAAGCCGCCGAACAGCGCGTCGAGCGCATCCTTGTCGGGAGCCAATCGGCCGGTGACGTTCGAGACGATGTGCATGACATGGCTGTACAGCTCGACGCCATAGCTCGCGGTCACCCGCACGCTGCCCGGCGTCGCGGCACGGCCGACGTCGTTGCGGCCGAGGTCGAGCAGCATCAGATGCTCGGCGCGTTCCTTGGGATCGGCGAGCAGGCTGGTCCGGTTCGCCTCGTCCTCCGCCTCGGTGCGGCCACGCGGGCGGGTGCCCGCGATCGGCCGGATCGTGACCTCGCCGTCGCGCGCGCGGACGAGGATCTCCGGGCTCGATCCGATCAGCGCGAAACCCGGCAGATCGAGGTGGTAGAGGAACGGCGACGGGTTGATCCGGCGCAGCGAGCGATAGAGCTCGAACGGCGGCAGCGCGAACGGCGCGGTGAACCGCTGGGCGAGGACGACCTGGAAGATGTCGCCGGCGGCGATATACTCCTTGGCCCGGGCGACCATCGCGCCATAGGCGCCGGGCGCCAGCGTGGGCGCGAGGTTCGGCTCCGCCGTGCTTGCGGCCCGGACCGGCTCGGGTAGGGCGGCGGCGGTCAGGCGCGCGACGACGGCGTCGATCCGCGCCAGCGCTTCGTCCACCAGCGCTTCGGGCGTCCGGGCGGCATCGGGCCACGCGGGCGCGACGAGGAACAGGGCGTCGGCGAGCCGATCGACCACCAGCAGCACCGTCGGCCGCACGAACAGAAGGTCGGGCAGCCCGAGCGGATCGGCGGCGGGGACCGGCAGCTGTTCGACGAGCCCGACCGTCTCGTACCCGAAATAGCCGACGAGGCAGGCCAGCGCGCGCGGCAGCTCGGCGGGAACCTCGGCCCGGCACTCCGCGACGAGCGCGCGCAACGCCGCCAGCGTCGCCTCGGGGGCCGACACGAACGCGTCCCGGTCGATCAGCCAGTCGCGGTTGATCTCCGCCGCCTGGCCGCGCGCGCGGAACACCAGGTCGGGGGCGAGGCCGATCAGCGAGTGGCGGCCGCGCGTCTCGCCGCCTTCGACCGATTCCAGCAGGAAGTCGCCGCGGCCCGGCTCGATCAGCTTGAGCGCGAGGCCGACGGGTGTCTCGGTATCCGCGACCTGCCGCCGCCACAGCAGCGCCGGGCGCCCGGCGGCCAGCGCTGCACCCGCGTCGGCCGCCATCGCACTCTGAGTGTTACTGATCGGAACCGCTCCCGCCCGCGGCGCCACCGCGGCCGCTGACGTCCGCCTTCAACTGCGCCAGCGCGGCGACGTTGCGTTTCACGCCCACCTGCGCCTGCACGGCATGGCTGAACTCCTCGGCATATTCGCGGCCGAACAGACGGCGGAAGTCGGCCTGCGTCGCCTGCATCGCGCGCGGCTCGGTCCGGGTGTCGCCGGGTGTGATCGTGTCGAGGCGGACGACGTACCAGCCCGCACCGTCCGGCGCCTCCAGCACGCGCGCGCTATGCGGCGTCATCGAGAACATCAGCGCGAGCGGCGGCGGCGCCGCGCGCTGCTGCGACAATTGCGCGCGGATCGCGGTCAGCGGGCGGACCGGGGGCAGCTTCGCGCCCGCACCCGTCATCGCCTGCGCCAGCGGCGTGCCGGCGTCGACCTTGGCCAGCACCTGCCCGGCCAGCGCGCGCGCGGCGCGCTCCTGCTGCGCGGCCGCAACGTCCCTGGCCACCTGTGCCTGGACCTGCGCGAGCGGGCGCGGCGCGGCGGGCACGACGCGGTCGAGCGCCACCGCGGCGAAACTGCCGTCGGTGCCGGTCTGCACCAGCTGGGGATCGTCACCCGTCTCGGCGGCGAAGGCGGCGGCGAGGATGGGCGTCAACGCCGCATCGGGCTTGGCGTCGGCGTGGTCGGGATCGACGCCCGCGGCGGTCAGCGGCGGCGTCGCGACCGCCGGAACCTTGGCGTCCGCGGTCAGCTCGGCGATGTTGGCGTGGCGCGCGATCCCGTCCTGCAACGCGTCGTGGATGCGGCCGAGCGCCGCGAGCGTCCGGGTCTGGGTCAGCGTCTTGACCAGATCGGGCCGGGCCTGGTCGAGCGACTTGCCCGCCACCTGCTCGACCGCGTCGACATGCGCGATCACGAGGCCCAGCGCGCCGCGCACCGGGCCGATGGTCGCCCCGCGTGTGGCGACGAACACCGCGTCCGCCAGCGCCGGGGTCGCCTGCCTGGCATAGTCCGCCTTGGTCGTGGCGGTCAGCACCTGGGGCGCGAGCCCCGCCGCGCGGGCCGCGTCGGCGACCGACGTGCCGCCCTTGATCTTGGCCGCGATCGTCGCCGCCGCGGCGGGATCGAGCACGGAGACCTGGGTGATCGTGCGCTTTTCCGTCGGCAGGAACTCCGCGCGGCGGGCGCCATAGGCGGCGGCGACCTCGGCCGGGCTCGGCGCGGCCTGCGCGGCGACGCTGGCCGGCGTGACGAGCGCATAGCGGATCACCCGCCGCTCGGGCACCAGATAGCGCGCGCGATGCGCGTCGTAGAACGTCCGCAGCTCGGCGGGCGTCGGCGCGGCACCCGTCGGCATCGCCGCCGCCGGCACGAACGCGAGCGAACCCTGCCGCTTCTCCAGCAGCAACGCGGCATAGGGCATCGCCAGCCGCTCCGGCACCTGCGCCGCGCCGACCGTCGGCAGGATCAGCTGCTGCGCGATCGTCTGGCGCGCGATGTCGGTGCGGATCTGGCCGTCGGTCAGCCGGCGCGCGCGCAGCAATTGGTCGTAGATCTTGGGATCGAACTTGCCGTCCGCGCCCTGCAGCGACGGGATGCTGGCGATCTGGCCGTCCACCGCGCGCTTGCTGACTACCATGGCCTGGCGGTGACCGAAAATCTCGAGCGCGAGGCCGCCGATCGCACGTTCGACGGCGCCATCGACCCCGCCGCCGTCGACGAACTGCGCCATCGTCAGCGTCGGCTGCTCACCCTGCGCAGCCTGGAACTCGGCGTCCACCGTGCGGCGCATCTCGCCCGTGGCGAGGTCGGTCCCCCCGACGGTCGCGATCGAGCTTCCCGCGACACCGCCGCCGCCCATGAACCCGGTCACGTCACCCAGCCCGAACAGGATCGCGATCAGCACCAGCACGCCGAAGGTGACGATCACGCCGACGCGCGAACTGACGATCCGCCGGAAGAACTGGAGCATGAGGCAGGAAACCGATCTGACTGGCCAAGGATAACGCATCGTGCCTTACGGGCGCGGCGGGACGGCATCAAGCCGCGACGCCGCCGGCGGACGGGTGCCGGGGCGAGGCGACGCTTGCGCGTCCGTCAGGCGCCGCTAACCGTGGCGCGATACGGGACCCAAGGGCGGGAGAGTGACGATGCGGCGCAAGCTGGTGGCCGGCAACTGGAAGATGAACGGCAGCCTGGCGCTGCTGGCCGAGCTCGACGCGGTCGCGGCGGCGGCGGTGGCCAATCCGTCGGTGGACGTCGCGGTGGCGGTGCCCGCGACGCTGATCGCGCCGGCGCACGCCCGCGTTCCCGGGCTCGCGATCGGGGCGGAGGACATCCATCCCGACGCGTCGGGCGCGCACACCGGGTCCCTGTCGGCGGCGCTGGTGGCGGAGGCAGGGGCGAGCTTCACGATCGTCGGCCATTCCGAACGGCGCGTCGAGCAGAAGGAGACGGGGCAGGACGTGTGGGCGAAGGCGGAGGCGGGGCATCGCGGCGGCCTCGGCGTCATCCTGTGCCTGGGCGAGACCGACGTCGAGCGCGCATCGGGCCGCGCCGAGCGCGTCGTCGCCTCGCAGCTCGAGCGGTCGCTGCCCGGCAGCGCGACGGGCGACTGGCTGACCATCGCCTACGAACCGCGCTGGGCGATCGGCACCGGCCATACGCCGACGCCGCAGGACGTGGAGGCGATCCACCGCGCCCTGCGCGCCAAGATGGTCGAGCTGCTGGGCGCGGACGGGCACGCGATCCGCATCCTGTACGGCGGATCGGTGACGGGCGAGAATGCGGCGACGATGCTGGCGATGCCCGACGTCGACGGCGCACTGGTCGGCGGCGCCAGCCTGACCGCGGCCAAGTTCGTGCCGATCATCGAGGCGGCGGCGAGGTTGTAATGCCATGACGACACCCGAACATCTTTCCCCCGAGCATCTTGACGTGATCGTCGTCGGCGCGGGCCTGTCGGGGATCAGCGCGGGCTGGCACCTGCGCCGCCACTGCCCGGATCGGCGCTTCGCGATCCTGGAGGGCAGGGGCGCGATCGGGGGGACGTGGGACCTGTTCCGGTATCCCGGCATCCGCTCCGACAGCGACATGCACACGCTGGGGTTCGCGTTCCGGCCGTGGACGGGCGAGCGGTCCATCGCCGGCGGCGCGGCGATCCGCGACTATCTGGTCGACACCGCGCGCGAGACCGGTGTGGCCGAGCACGTCCGGCTGGAACACCGGGTGACGGCGGCGGCGTGGTCCACCGCGGATGCGCGCTGGACGCTGACGGTCGAGACGCCGCGGGGGCCTGCGGCGATGACGTGCGGCTTCCTGTTCCTGTGTTCGGGCTATTACGATTATGCCCGCGGCCACGCGCCGGACTTTCCCGATCAGGACCGGTTCGCCGGGCCGATCGTGCACCCGCAGCACTGGCCGGCCGACCTCGACGTGGCGGGAAAGCAGGTCGTCGTGATCGGCAGCGGCGCGACCGCGGTGACGCTGGTGCCCGCGTTGGCCGATCCGGCGGGCGGCGCGGCGGCGCGGGTGACGATGCTGCAGCGATCGCCCACCTACGTCGTGTCGCGCCCGTCGCGCGATGCGGGCGCCGAGCGGTTGCGCCGGTTGCTGCCCGCCCGGCTCGCCGCGGGGGCGATCCGGTGGAGGAACGTCGGCATGGGCGCGGTCTTCTATCGGCTGGCGCGGCAGCGGCCGACGCAGGTCGCCCGGCGGTTGATCGGAATGGTGCAGGCGGAGCTCGGACCCGCGTTCGACGTCGGCACGCACTTCACGCCGCGCTATGCGCCGTGGGACCAGCGCCTGTGCCTGACGCCCGACGGCGACCTGTTCGCCGCGCTGCGCGCCGGTCGCGCGGCGGTGGTGACCGACCGGATCGCGCGCTTCGTGCCCGACGGGATCGTCCTCGAGAGCGGGGACACGCTGGCGGCCGACGTGATCGTCACCGCCACGGGGCTGGAGCTGAAGCTGATGGGCGGGGTGCCGCTCGACGTGGACGGCCGGCGCCTCGATCTCGGTCAGGCGCTGCAATACAGGGGCATGATGTTCGACGGGGTGCCCAACCTCGCCTTCACCTTCGGCTATACCAATGCCTCGTGGACGCTGAAGGCGGATCTGGTCTCGCGCTACGTCTGTCGGCTGCTGAACGCGATGCGGCGGCGGGGCGTGGCGCAGGCGACGCCGCACAACGACGATCCCGCGATGCCGACCCAGCCGTTCGCGGACTTCACCTCCGGCTACGTCCAGCGCGCCGCCGCCGGTCTGCCTCGGCAGGGTAGCCGGCGGCCGTGGCGGCTCCATCAGAACTACCTGCTCGACCTGATGGCGTTGCGAGCCGGATCGCTGGCCAAGGGCATGCGCTTCTCCAATCCGGCGTCGGGAACCCGTCCGTAGCCGCGACGTTCGGACCATGCTGCACCGCACACGGGCGATTGACCTGTTCGATCGAACGAACTAGTCGGCCGCCGCAGTGGGCCGTTCCAGACTTCTCGACGTCGCGATTCGCGAGTTCGGCCAGCGCGGCCTCGAAGGGGCGTCGACGCGTGGCATCGCGGCGGCGGCCGGGACGGCGATGTCGTCGATCACCTATCATTACGGCGGCAAGGAAGGGCTCTACGCCGCCGCAGTAGCGCACATCGATGCGACCATGGCGGAAGAGATGAACGCGCTGATGCCGGTCGGTCCCGTGCCGACGGATCCCGACGCCGCGCGCGCCGAGATCCACCTGCGTCTCGATCGGTTGTTCACCAAGTTCCTGGGCGACGAAAACGCCGAGCGATCGCTGTTCGTGATGCGCGAGCAGATGCACCCGTCCCCGGCATTCGACCGGTTCTTCGAAGGCACGATGGGCCAGATGGCGATACGGCTGACGAACCTGGTTGCGGCGGCGACGGGCGTCGGTCCGACGGATGCGCGCATCGCCGCGATTACGTTGTTCGGGCAACTGGTCGTCTGGCGGGCGTCGCGGGCGCTGGCCGATCGGTTGCTGGGCGCGCCGATCGACGCCGACGTCGCGCTCTCCATCCGACGGCACATCGCCGCCAACACCGACTGCATTCTCGATCGGCTGAGCGCCGACCAACAGGAGCCGCAATGAGCGATCAGCGCAACCGGGACGAGCAGGACGATCGCCGCAAGGCCGGCGGGTCCGACGATCAGGACGACGGCACGCGTAAGGGTTCGGGTGACGACCAGAACGACGGCGGTTCCGACGGCGACGGCGACGGCGACGGCGAGGATGGCGACGCGCAGGACGGCGCGAAGAAGACGCCGATCTTTCGCCGGCCCTTGTTCTGGATCATCCTGATCCTCGTCGTCGGCACGCTCGTGATCGGTGGCACGCTCTATTATCTGCACGCCCGCCAATATGAGTCGACCGACGACGCCTTCGTGGATTCGCACATCGTGCGCGTCGCGCCGCAGGTCGGCGGTACGCTGGTCCAGGTCGGCGATTACGACAACCGCCATGTCGAGGCGGGCCGGCTGCTTGCGGTGATCCAGCCCAACGGACCGCAGGCGCAGCTCGCGCAGGCGCAGGCCGGCGTCGTCCAGGCGCAGGCGCAGGTGGCGCAGGCTCAGGCTCAGGTCGGCGCTGCGCAGGCGACCGAGGCGCAGCAGGCCGCCGCGGCGCGCGCACCGGTCGCGGCCGCGATCAAGGCGGAACAGGACCTCGCCCGCTATCTCCAGCTGCAGCGGCTCGATCCCGCCGCCGTGTCGGGGCAGCAGCTCGATCAGGCGCGCAGCCAGGCGCGGCAGGCCGAGTCGGACGCCGTCGCGGCGCGTCGCCAGATCGACAACGCCGCCGAGCAGGTGCGGGTCGCGCGCCGCCAGGTCGGCGTCGCCCGTGCCGGCATCACCGCGCAGCGCGCCCAGGTGGCGCAGGCGAACGTGACGCTGGGCAATCTGCACCTGACCGCGCCGGTGTCGGGCCAGGTGGTGAACCGGCAGGTGAACCTCGGCTCGTATGTGGGGCCGGGGACCCAGCTGATGGCGATCGTGCCCGACACCATGTGGGTCACGGCCAACTTCAAGGAGACGCAGCTCGCCCATATGCGGATCGGGCAGGGCGTGACGATCAAGGTCGATGCGTTCCCGGACGTGACGTTCGTCGGCCATGTCGACTCGGTCCAGCGCGGTGCCGGCCAAGCCTTCGCGCTGCTGCCCGCGCAGAATGCGACGGGTAATTACGTGAAGGTCGTGCAGCGCGTGCCCGTGCGGATCACGTTCGACGTCAAGAACGGCCCGAACCCGCGCAACTACAACATCGGCCCGGGCATGTCGGTCGTCCCAAGCGTCAAGGTGCTCGACTGATGGCGGGCGCCGCCCAGGGTCATGGCTGGACGCCCGCGCGGTCGGCGGCCGGTCCCTACAACCCGTGGCTCATCATCGCGATCATTTCGATCCCGACGTTCATGGAGGTGCTCGACACCTCGATCGCGAACGTCAGCCTCGAATACATCGCCGGCGGCCTGTCGATCTCGAACGACCAGGCGACGTGGGTGCTGACGACGTACCTGCTGGCCAACGCGATCGTGATCCCGATCAGCGGCTGGCTGTCGGACGTCATCGGCCGCAAACGCTATTTCATGATCTCGATCGCGCTGTTCACGATCAGCTCGTTCCTGTGCGGCATCTCGCCCAATCTCACGACCCTGGTGCTCGCGCGCCTCTTCCAGGGGATCGGCGGCGGCGGACTCGCGCCCGTCGAACAGTCGATCCTCGCCGACACCTTCCCGCCCGAGAAGCGCGGCATGGCCTTTGCCGCCTTCGCGATCGTGGTCGTGGTGGGGCCGGTGCTCGGGCCGACGCTCGGTGGTGTCATCACCGAATATTCCAGCTGGCACTGGGTCTTCCTCATCAACGTGCCCGTCGGGATCATTGCTTTGTTCATGGTCGAGATCTTCGTCGACGAGCCCAAGGCGGTGAAGGACGATCGCGCCCGGAAGATCAGGAAGGGCATCCGCGTAGACTATGTCGGCATCCTTCTGATCGTCTTCGGGCTCGGCTTTCTCGAGATCGTCGCCGACCGCGGCGAGCGCGCGGACTGGTTCTCCAGCCCGCTGATCCTGACCGCCGCGATCGTCTCGGCCACATCGCTCATCGCGCTCGTGATCTGGGAACTCGAGCATCCCGATCCGGTGATCGATTTCCGGATGATGAAGAACCGCAACTTCTCGATGGTGCTCGTCGTCATGATGATGACGGGCGTGGTCCTGTTCGCGACGACGCAGCTCATCCCGCAGATGCTGCAGCAGGTGATGGGCTACAGCGCGCTCGATGCGGGACTGGCGATGACGTCGGGCGGCGTCGCGACGCTGATAGCGGTGCCGTTCGCGGGTCGGCTGACCGGCAAGGTGGACGTGCGGATCCTGCTCGGCGGCGCATTCCTCGTCCAGGCGGCGGCGCTGTGGTACATGACGCATCTCAACGCCGAGATCACCTTCGCGCAGGCGGCGAGAGCGCGGCTGATCTCGGCGGCGGGCCTGCCGTTCCTGTTCGTCCCGATCAACGCGGTCGCCTACGTGGGCCTGCGCCAGAACCAGACGGCGCAGGCGTCGAGCCTCCTCAACGTGTTCCGCAATCTGGGCGGCACGCTCGGGATCGCGACCGCGCAGACGCTGCTCGCGCACCAGGAGCAGATCCACCAGTCCCGCCTCGTCGAGTCCGCGCAGCCGTTGAATCCCAATTACAGCGACTGGATGAGCCGCGCCTCCGGTGCGATCGGCGGGAACGCGGGTGGCGACGGGTCGATGACCTCGCTCGGCGTCCTCTATCAGACGGTGCAGCGGCAGGCGGCGATGCAGGCGTTCCTCAGCGTCTATCACTCGCTGATGGTGATCGTCCTGGTCGTCACGCCGCTCGTGCTCCTGATGCGCAGCGGCACCGGCGGCAAGGTACAAAAGGGAATGGGACATTGATGCGCTCTCGCCTCCTTCTCGCGGGCGCGGCGGTGGCCGCCCTGGCGCTCGCGGGCTGCACCGTGGGACCGAACTACGTGACGCCGGAGCTGGCGACGCCGCCGGCCTATGTCTCGCCGCAACCAACGGCTCCGGCAGGCGACACCATCGATCCCGCGCACTGGTGGTCCGCGTTCGGTGATCCGGTTCTCGA
>JBPBQW010000064.1:0-21445 GCA_050955125.1 Janthinobacterium lividum | reverse complement strand
GCGTCGTCGAGGAGGTCGTGGTCTCGAAGACCAGCGGCGAGCATGTCGAGCAGATCGACGATACGGTGCGCCGCACCGACGTCGAGGTCGACGAGACCAAGGGCATTTCGGTCGACCCGACCTACAAGCGCTGATCTGGTCTGGGCCGTGCGGAGGTGGTTCCTCCGCACGGCCGCAGCCGTATAATCTCGTTACGGAAGGACACGGAGGGTGTACCTAAATGCCGCTTCTGTTCGAGATCTTCCCTCAGTCGATATCGATCCTGACAAATCGTTGTGCTGCGAGCTGTGGCAGAAGGTCCAGCGATCCTTTCCTGATCTGACCGGTTTCAAATTTCGTCTTGACGAGAGCGGGGGCGACCACCTCGTCCTGATTGTCGACGGAGCCCGCGCTTTCCGCTTTCCTCGTCTGGGTAACCATGGCTCCGATCTGGAAATCAGGGTACTCCGCGCACTCGCCCGGCACGCGGGGATCGCAACGCCGCACTACGATATCGTTGACCCAGACGGCCAATTCGCCAGCTATTTCCTCATCGCGGGGGTGCCGCTGACGCCGGCGATATTCTCCGCACTCTCCGCCGGCAAAGCTCGGGTGGCGATCGCCGAGGCTGTGGGGTTGCTGAAGGCATTGCATGCGCTCAACCCACGGGCGGTGGAGCCGGCCGGCGTCTGTCCCCGCATGTGGTCCGCCGGCCAGTTCGCCGATCGTCTACGGGACACCCGCCTTCCTGCACTGGCGAGCCGGGCACCGGAGCTTCTGCCATCGATCGAGGCGTTCCTGTGGCGCTACCGGACCGATCGGGCGCCCCGCGATGTCGTGCTCCACGGCGATCTGGTGAGCGATCACCTGCTCGTGGACGAGTCCACCGGGCGTCTCACTGGCATCATCGACTTTGGCGACGTCGCGCTGGGCGATCCCGCGCACGATCTGCTCGGCTTCTGGATCTATGGCGAGCACGCCGCTGTCCAAGGTAGGCCAGCGCGGACGAGGCGACCTTGTCGCAAAACAGAGCCTCCCCACCCGCCCGGTCGAGGGCGGCGTGCGTGGGACGCAGGACGACGGCGCGCGACGTGTTCAGGTCGAGCACAAGGTAGTCGGCATCGATGCGGAGGGTCGGAACGGTCACCTGCGAGGTACGGCCCGGCCCGTTGGCCTCGAGCATGCCCGTGCGCGTCACCATCAGCGAGGCGTGCGTGAACATGCTGAACGTCATCGGGCGAATCGCCTGAGTGGGCCAGTACTCCCGAACCGGCAGCTTCGGCGCGCTCGTGAGTACGACGTCACCCACCCGCAGCTCGCGCGCGACTAGATAGGCGCGACGCCGCGCACGCCTCTGCATCAACCGACCTGCTTCTTCAGCTTCTCGAGGAGGGCGACGCATGTCACCAGCTCGTCGACACCGAACAGGAAGCAGTCCCCGTCGTCGGCGGGCCGCTGGCCAGTTCGAACCCGCTGAAGACCACGGGCTTCGCCTCTTGCGGGATCTCAAAGGCCTGGAAGATCATGGCGGCGTACTGCGCCATCTCGGTCGGTGAGCACGTGCTCCCGCACGACGATATTCAGGCGGCCATCGGCGCGCGGGAGGAACCAGCCGAGGCGCCTCGAGGGCGCCGACGCAGACGTAGGGGATCGCTTCCAGGACATCATCTGCTCACTTCGGCGCGCCCGGGCATCGCCCCGCCGCGACACAGAGGCGCCACGACGGTGCTGGCGGCGCTTGCCAGCTGCTTGCCAGCATTCCGTCCCGATGCGAAACAATGACTAAGTCATTGAAAAATGGTGCTGCCGGTGAGGATTGAACTCACGACCTCAGCCTTAACAAGGCTGTGCTCGCGGATCTTAACGACGGGTGGGCAGCAGCCAACTTTCAAGATCGTACTATTGCGCCTACTACAATCGAAAGACAGTTCGACAGCGGTCAAAATCCTGTCCCCGCAACCACCGTTATCGCACCTCTAGAAAGCCGGTCCTGTGGATCGGCGTCGAAAGTGGGACCCTAGCTTTTAGCAACGCAACTACCTGCGATGTTTCGGAGAAAGCGGGTGACGATGGGATCCTGATCGGCGCTGATTGGGACTCCCGGCCTGTATTATGTTGAAGTTGCCTCAGTGACTTGGCCGAAATGTGCCGGTGTCCCGCTTTCAGCGCCGATCCACATCAGTGAACCCTACGAAGCAGTGGGATCATGCGCGCGTTCCGATCCGATGCGGCCAATCGATGGACTGGAAGGCGTTGCTGATGGATAGCCAGTCCACCATCTCGAATGAGACCCGATCGAGCTCGCGCTTGAGAGTCTTGAGCCTGGCTCCGATGCCGTATTTGTCTCCGGTCGAAACGCCCGCATGACCCATGATCTGGTCCACAATGTACTTTTCGATCGGAACGTCGCGGGCGAGGTCTTTGAAGTTGTGGCGCAGGCTATGAAACGCGATCCGCGGATCATCAGCGACGGTCTTGTCTATTAAACGGTTAGCAACACGTGACGCTGCCTGGCACAGTTTGTCGAACTTGTTTGGTTTTAAATCCGGGAACAGTCTGATCTCGCCTGCTGCCCGGAGTGCTTGTACATAGGACTCGAAGCCGAGATCCGTGACAAGGTCGTGCAGCGGGATCATTCGCCTCGACGTCTCGTTTTTGACCACGGCGTCGACCCCGAGATCCAGGTAGAGCACGCCTCCGTCGCGCTTTACGTTCGAGAGTTCGGTTTGACCGATCTCCTCGATGCGTGCGCCATTAGTAAGGCCCAGCAGGAACAGCCAGGCCAGCGTCATGTCGCCGACCGACTCGCGCCTCTCGGACCACTTGCCCGGATGAAGGAACAGGTCGCTGGCGAACAACCGCGCCAGCTCGTCGTCGAGGAAGGGCCGGCGTCCACCGGTGTTCTTGCTGTAGCCTTGGATGCGGATGCCGGTTCCGGAATTGACAGCTAACCAGCGCTCATTAAACGCGTGCGTCAGCAACGCCTGCAGGTGGCCTACGCGGCGCTTCACCGAGGCCGGCGCCACCTTACGTCCGACAACTGAGCGACAAGCCGCTATTCGCGCGTTGAACGTCATCGCCCGGACGTGCAGCGGCATCGCCTTTGGTAAAGCCGCCACCGCGTCGCGAAAGTTGTAAATGTGATCGCCGCTGATCTGCGACACGGGCACGTCGCCGACGAAATCGATGAAGTCCTCGACGGTCGTGCCGGTCTCGTGCGCGCCCTGTGCGCCCGGGGCAGGCGTCTTGTTCCTCCACTCGTCGAGCAGCTCTCGAAGCGTCATGTCGGGGCGAAGGCGGGTGCCGGTCGGACGGAACGGCGTTGCGATGACCGCCCGCAGGTCTGCCTGCTCGCGCTCGACCGCAGTGGTGACGGCGTTGACGAGCATCCAGTCGTTCTCGGCATCGCGTACGAGGTCGCCGAAGCCGCCTTCGCTCCGGAAGGTGCCGTGGATCCACAGGATCGCGTGCTCGGCCATGAAGAGGACGTCCTTGCGCGGACGCGCCCTGACGACGCGCAACCAGACGTCTCCGGGAAGGCGGGTGGGATCCATCGCGGCGAAGCCTGCAGGCGACGGATCGTGGAACAGGGTGATGGGTCCGCAACCGATCGTCGACACCGCCGCCTCCTCCGACCAGTAGAGGTTGGACAGGACGGGGAAGCGGTCGAGCCGGCTGCCGCGGTGGAGCGCGCACGCCCTCGACAGAGCCGCTTCCGCCTGTGCCGCGGTCAGCCGCGTTCCGGCCGCACGCTCCGCGATCGCCTTCCTGGCCGCCTCGAAGGTCACCTCGAGCTCGGCGTTGACTGCGGCGAACACGCGACGTGCCTCGCCAGGGTCCTTCGTGTCGAGTGAACGCTTCCATAGCTGCCGTCCGCCGAACTCCCCGCGGAGGGGCTTCGGGATCTGCCTACGCAGATAGTACGTTCCGGTTTCAGGATGCCGCCAGGGCTCCGCCATCGCCACCATTCTTCATCCCGCTGTACCTGCTCGCTGTACCAGGGGGAGGTGAAACCAACGTAAAAGCTGGATTTCTGCGGAATCAATGCCGGATGGTGACCCCTACGAGAATCGAACTCGTGCTTACGCCGTGAGAGGGCGTCGTCCTAACCGCTAGACGAAGGGGCCATTGCTGAAGGCGGCCGTCTATCGGCCCCCACGTCGGGCGTCAAGGCCGGACCCGAGCAAGAGAGCGCCTGCTCAGGCCGCCTTGCGCCGTTCCGCCATTTCCGCGTTCAGCATCTCGGCCAGCAGGAAGGCGAGTTCCAGGCTCTGGCCCGCGTTGAGCCGTGGATCGCAATGGGTGTGGTAGCGGTCGGCGAGACTCTGCTCGGTGACGTCGACGGCGCCGCCCGTGCACTCCGTCACGTTCTGCCCCGTCATCTCGGCGTGGATGCCGCCGGCGTGCGTTCCTTCGGCGCGATGGACGGCGAAGAAGCCGCGCACCTCGGCCAGGATACGCTCGAACGGCCGCGTCTTGTATCCGCTCGACGCCTTGATTGTGTTGCCGTGCATCGGATCGCAGCTCCACACCACCGGATGGCCGGCACGGGTGACCGCGCGCACCAGCCGCGGCAGCGCCGCCTCGATCTTGTCGGCGCCATAGCGGGTGATGAGCGTCATTCGTCCCGGCTCGCGCGCGGGATTCAAAGTGTCGAGCAGGCGCAGCAGCACGTCAGGATCGAGGCTCGGCCCGCATTTTACGCCGATGGGATTGCCGATCCCACGCAGGAATTCGACGTGCGCCGATCCCTCGAACCGAGTCCGATCGCCGATCCACAGGAAATGTGCGCCCGTGTCGTACCAGTCGCCCGTCAGCGAGTCCTGCCGCGCCATCGCCTGTTCGAACGGCAGCAGCAGCGCTTCATGACTGGTATAGAAGCGCGTCTGCGACAGTTGCGGCGCGGTCTCGGGATCGATGCCGCAGGCGGCCATGAACTCCAGCGCCTCGCCGATCCGATCGGCCGTCTCGGCATATTTCCGTGCCCAGGGGCTACGGCCCATATAATCCAGCGTCCAGCGGTGGACCTGGTGGAGATTGGCATAGCCGCCGCCCGCAAAGGCACGCAGCAGGTTGAGCGTCGCCGCCGATTGCGCATAGCCCTGGATCATCCGCGCCGGATCGGGCGCGCGGCCGGCTTGGGTGAACGCGATATCGTTGACGTTGTCGCCGCGATAGGCTGGCAGCTCGACGCCGTCGACGATCTCGGTATCCGCCGAGCGCGGCTTGGCGAACTGCCCCGCCATCCGGCCCATCTTCACCACCGGCAGTTTCGAGGCATAGGTGAGGACCACCGCCATCTGCAGGATGACGCGAAACGTGTCGCGGATGTTGTTGGGGTGGAACTCGGCGAAGCTCTCTGCGCAGTCGCCGCCCTGCAACAGGAACGCCTGGCCTGCCGCCACACGCGCGAGATCCGCCGTCAGCTGCCGCGCTTCGCCTGCGAAAACGAGGGGGGGGTAGCCTGCGAGCTGCCGGCACGCCGCGGACAACGCATCGGGATCGGGATAACGGGGGAGCTGACGCGCCTCGTGGCGGGTCCAGCTGTCGGGAGCCCAGTTGGGGGCCATGGCGTGCGTCCGGCTAATGAGGGCGCGTAATGCGCCCAAACCGCCGGCCATGCAATTGTCGGCCGCAGTAGGAGTTCGCTCGTCCGAGCCTCTACAGGACGCCGGGATAGGCGCCGCCGTCGATCAGCAGCGACTGGCCGGTCAGGTAGCCAGCATGCGTAGAGCACAGAAACGCGCAGGCGGCACCGAACTCCGACGGTCGTCCGAGACGTCGGGCAGGGATCAAGGCGAAGCGCCGCATGCGCGCCTCCTCGGCCGTGATCCCGTCCCGCTCCGCCGCCCGCGCGTCCAGCTGGGCGATACGACGCGTGTCGAAGGCGCCGGGAAGGAGGAAGTTGATCGTCACGCCATTGCCTGCGACATCGCGGGCCACGCCTGCCAAAAAGCCGGTAAGTCCCAGCCGTGCGCCGCTCGACAGGTCGAGGCCCGGCAGCGGCATCTTCGCCGATCCCGACGTGATGCAGACGATCCGCCCCCACCGCCGCGCGACCATGCCGTCCACCACGCCACGCACCAGCGCGATCGGCGCGACCATGTTGGCCTCGATACCCGCTCGCACCGCCGCCTCGTCCAGCTCGCGCCAGGGACGTGCCGGCGGCCCGCCATTGTTGTTGACGAGAATGTCCGCCTGGCCGTCCGCCGCATCGATCAACGCGGCATGCGTCGCAGGATCGCCGACGTTACCCGCGACCGCATCGACTCGCGCGCCGGTCTCTGCACGGATCGCGTCGGCGGCGCGGTCGAGGTCGCCGGCATCGCGGCCGTTCATCACCAGCCGGCATCCTGCCCGCGCGAGGTGGAGCGCGCAGGCCTGGCCGAGACCATGGCTGGAGGCGGTGACGATGGCGACGCGGCCGGCGATCTCGAGATCCATCCCTACACAGCGACCGGCACGGACCCAGGTTCCGGCGTGAGTGCTATCCGGATGCCCGCTTTCAATCGGAAGATGCTTTGCTAATGGGTGATGGCCTATCGGCGCAATGCCGGCACGGGTTAGGGGGTTTAGCATGCGCATCACGATGATCGGCTCGGGTTATGTTGGGCTCGTCTCCGGCGCCTGCTTCTCCGATTTCGGCCATCAGGTGACGTGCGTCGACAAGGATCAGAGCAAGATCGATGCGCTGCACGCCGGGCGCATGCCGATCTACGAGCCGGGGCTGGCGCAGCTCGTCGCCTCGAACGTTGCCGCCGGCCGGCTGACCTTCACTACCGATCTTGCCGAAGGTGTGGCGCAAGCGGACGCGGTTTTCATTGCGGTGGGCACGCCGTCGCGTCGTGGCGATGGCCATGCGGACCTGTCATACGTGTTCGCCGCCGCGGAAGAGATCGCGCACGCCGCTACCCGCCCGCTTGTGGTGGTGACCAAATCGACCGTCCCGGTGGGCACCGGCGATCGCGTCGAGACGCTGCTGCGCGAGACGCGTCCCGACGTCTCGTTCGCGGTTGTGTCCAATCCCGAGTTCCTGCGCGAGGGCGCCGCGATTGCCGATTTCAAGCGGCCCGACCGGATCGTGATCGGCTCCGACGACGGACCGGACGGCGCCGCCGATGCCGAGCGCGCTCGCGAGATCATGCGCGAGATCTATCGGCCGCTGTACCTTAACGAATCGCCGATCCTGTTCACCGGCCGCCGTACTGCAGAACTCACCAAATATGCCGCCAACGCGTTCCTGGCGACCAAGATCACCTTCATCAACGAGATCGCGGACTTGTGCGAGGCCGTCGGCGCGGACGTGAAGGACGTGGCGCGCGGCATCGGTCTCGACAATCGGATCGGGCGCAAGTTTCTGCATGCGGGTCCCGGGTACGGCGGTTCGTGCTTCCCCAAGGACACGCTGGCGCTTCTCAAGACCGCGGAGGATCACGAGAGCCCCGTGCTGATCGTCGAAGCGGTGGTGAAGGTGAACGACGCGCGCAAGAGGGCCATGGGACGCAAGGTCCTCCACGCGTTGCAACTGAACGGCGGCGGCGAGTGTCGCGGACGGACGGTCGCCGTCCTTGGCCTGACGTTCAAGCCCAACACCGACGACATGCGCGATGCGCCCAGCCTCGCGATCATTCAGGCCTTGCACGACGCCGGCGTACACGTCCGGGCCTTCGACCCAGAAGGCATGGAGGCCGCGGCGGCGCTCGCGCCGGGGATCACGTGCTGCGCCGACGCCTACGAGGCCGCGGCGGGCGCCGACGCGGTGGCGATCGTGACCGAATGGGACGTGTTCCGCGCGCTAGACCTCAGCCGTCTAGCAGGCGTAATGACTTACCCGGTGCTGGTCGACCTGCGCAACATCTACCACCGCGCGGATGTGGAGAGCGCCGGCTTCACGTATGAGGCTGTTGGCCGGTGACTCAACAGCTGAAGTGACCGTCTTACGGCCACGTACTGCTCGGCTCGTCTCACGCAGTTGCATTGCCGATAAGTTAAGGCACAAGCGATCCGGCCCGCGTATCGTGCGACAATCAACAAAGCAAAAAAAGGGGGCCAAAAAGCCCCCTTCTCCGAACAGTGCAACAAATCAGTTGCTGGACGAGTTGTTCGCAACCACCACGACGCCGACGACAACAGCCACCGAGGCCACAACCGCGATAATCAGACCGCCACCGAGTAGGTCGTTGTGATGCTTGCTGTGCGAACCGGCGCGAGCCAAGTGCGACAGCGACAGAGTCGAGGCGGGGTTCACCGTGTCGGCCAGAGCCGGAGCGGTGGAGAGCGAGAGGGCGGCCGCGGCCGCGAGGTACTTGTTCAGGCGCATGGTCGTACTCCAGATAGTTCGGTCACTTGGTACTCATTGATGGTTATGCACGAGCGGGTAGAATGTTGCAACTGCTCAGTGCACCATCGGCCGGAAGGAACGGCGATTTGGCGCTAACTGCGCTCTAATCGCTACACCTTTTGACCGGTCTGGGCGAGCATCTGCGACCCAAGCACGCGGCTCAGCCCCGAATCATCACTCAAGCTTCCAGCTCCAAGCCAGAGGATCACCGTCCATGACATCGACTCCATCAGCCTGGAGCGAGTCGCGGATCGCGTCGGAGCGGGCGAAGTCCTTGGCCGCCCGCGAGTCGAGCCGCTCCGCCAGTCGGGCCGAGATCGTCATTTCGTCGAGCCGCGCCGCAACTGGACGGACACGCAGGTCGATGCGGGTCAGGGTAGCTAGATCGAGGCCCAGCACCGCGTCGAACGCGGCCAGCGCGGCGAGTCGCGCGGCGGGAGCGATCGCCTTGTCGGCCAGCATCGCCTCGAGGACCGTCAGCGCGCGGGGCGTGTTGAGATCGTCCGCCATCGCTGCGTCGAGCAGCTCGCGATAGGACTCTGGCTCCGCCGTGCCGTGGTCGTCCGATCGCGCGCGCAGCCCCTCGATCGCCTGTACCAGCCGCCGCAACCGGACGAACGCCGCCGAGAGACCCTCCCACGAAAACTCCAGTTCCGACCGATAATGCGCCTGAAGGCACATCAGCCTGTAACCGAGCGGGTGGACGCCGCGATCGACCAGCGACTGCAGCGTCGTGAAATCGCCCGACGACTTGCTCATCTTGCCGGCCTCGTTTCCCGGGTGTCGCTCGACGAGGAAGTTGTTGTGCAGCCAGAAGGTCGCGCCCGGATCGGCGCAGTCGCAGCGCGCCTGGTTCTGCGCGATCTCGTTGGGGTGGTGGATCTCGCGGTGGTCGATGCCGCCGGTGTGGATGTCGAACGGGCTGCCCAGATACTGGCGGCTCATCACCGAGCACTCGAGGTGCCAGCCCGGCGCCCCGCGACCCCAAGGGGACTCCCACTGCATCTGGCGATCCTCGCCTGGGGCGGACGTGCGCCAGATCGCGAAATCCTGCGGGTGGCGCTTGCCGACGACCGGATCGATCCGGCTCTCGCCCACATCGTCGCTGCCGGCGCGCGCGAGCCGGCCATAGTCGGGCACGGTCGCGGTGTCGAAATAGAGCCCGCCTGCCAGCGCGTAGCAGTGCGCGGGCGCGATCGCTCCGGCGAAGTCAATCATCTCGGCGATGTGATCGGTCGCGACCGCCCAGACAGTCGGCTCGACGATGCCGAGCCTCGCCACGTCGCGCTTGAAGCCGGCGGTATAGTAGGCGGCGATATCCCAGATCGAGCGGCCCTGCGCGGCGGCGGCGCGCTCCATCTTGTCATCGCCCGCGTCCGCGTCGCTGGTCAGGTGTCCCACGTCGGTGATGTTGACGACGTGGCGGACGCGGCCCCAGCCTTCGCCGGCCGCCCGCGCGCGCAACGTGCGGACGAGCGTGTCGGCGAATAGGAACGCGCGCATGTTGCCGACATGCTGGTCGTTATAGACCGTCGGCCCGCAGGTGTAGACCCGCACGTCGGCGAGATCGATCGGGCGAAACGCCTCGGGCTGGCGCGAGAGGCTGTTGAACAGGACAAGGGGCGGCATGGTGCGGTCGGCCATAGCCCGCCCGCTCGGCCGCCGCCAAGGGGGCGGGGATACCCCGGCCGGGTCGCCATTCAAAAACTCGGCCGGGGCGGATGCGGCGCCGCAGGGAGGAACGCCGCATCCAGATCGTGGAAGCCGCAGGTGACGGCCTCGAACTCATGGCCGAAGTCTGTCCGACCCGGGTTGCCGCGATATGTCAGCGGCGTGACCCGAGGTTGCGGGGCGTGTCAGCCGACGAGAGGCAACACCACGCGCGCGACCGCGCCGCCGGTCGGGCGGTTGGCGAGCGTCACGTCGCCGCCATGGTGACCGGCGATCGCGCGGACGATGGCGAGGCCAAGGCCGGTACCGCCGGTTGCCCGATTGCGCGAGGGATCGCCCCGTACGAACGGCTCGAATAACCGCTCAGCCATAGCAGGGTCGATACCCGGGCCTTCGTCCTCGACCAGGACGACGACGGTGCCGGCGACGAGCGACCAGCGCAGGCTCGCCTGCTCGCCATAGCGGATGGCGTTGCCGACCAGATTGGTGAATAATCGCCTGAGCCCGCGTGGATCGCCGCGCACGATGGCGCGCGGCCCGGCCTCGAACGCGAAGCTTTGTCCGCCGACGCGCATGTCCTCCACCAGGCTGTCGAGCAGGCTGCCGAGATCGACCCGCATCCGGTCGCGCTCACCCACCTCGCCGCGCGCGAAATCCAGCGTGTCGGCGATCATCGCGCGCATTTCGTCGATGTCGGCGACCGCGCGGTCGTGCGCCGGCGCGGGAAGCTGCTCCACCCAGAACGACAGGCGGGAGAGCGGCGTGCCCAGATCGTGCGCGATCGCCGCCAGCATGCCGGTGCGCTGTTCCGCATGGCGGGCGAGCCGATCGTGCATCGCGGTCACCGCGCGGTTGAGCGTGCGGATCTCGCCGGGGCCGCCGGTCGCTAGCAGCGCGAGCGGCGCCCCGGCACGGACGCCGTCGGCGGCCGTCGCCAGCCGCTCGATCGGCAGCGAGATCGCCGCCGCCAGCCACCATGCGGGCAGCAGCAGCACCAGCAGCGCGATACCCATCCAGACCAGCGTCACTTTGTGCCAACTGCGCAGGAACGGGCGCGGCGCGAGGTGCGCGATCCGCCAGTCATCGCCGATCCGCCAGCCGATCTGAAAGCGGCCGCGGATTTCCGCGCCTTCCGATCCCATCATCGGCGGCTCGCCGAGCGCGATCACGTTCGCGCGATCGGTCTTGAGCGCCTGCGCGATCTCCAGCTCCACCCCGGGCATCCGCTGTTCCATAGGAAAGGCGCGGGGCGCGTCGTCGTCAATGTAGACGTCGATCGCCGGGCGAAGGCCATGCGGCGACCGCCCGTCCCGCAGTGCGGTTGCGATGTTGGCCACAGTCTGTGGCGCCGCCATTGGCGGAGGCCCGCGGAACGTCACCGCGAACAGCACCGCCGTCGACGCGACGAAGGTTGCGACCACCAGAGCGAAGATGCGCCAGACGATCGACCGGGAGGAACGGCGCGGGGGTGAAGCCGCGAGGGCAGGGATGGGAGCACCAACGACCGGAATAGGCACGGGCCCGGCCGTGGCGGTGGCGCTCATCGACGCTCAACCTCGACGACGAACATATAACCTTCGTTGCGGACGGTGCGGATCAGTTCCTCCGTTCCCTCCTGAGACTCGCGACCGCCGTCGCGCGCCAGCTTGCGGCGCAGTCGGCTGACCTGCACGTCGATCGCGCGGTCGAAATGCTCGGCGTCCTGCCCGCGCGAGAAATCGAGCAGCTGGTCGCGGGACAGCACGCGTCGCGGATGCTCGACGAACGCGAGCAGGAGGCGGAACTCGCCGTCGGACAGGTTGATGACGACGTCGTCGGGATCGAACAGCGATCGCGACATCACATCCATGCGCCAGCCGGCGAAGTGGAGGTAGCTGCGCTGGCCCGGCCCGGCGGGTTTGCCCGTTGCATGCCGCCGCAGCACCGCGCGGATGCGGGCGAGCAGCTCGCGCGGGTTCGCCGGTTTGGCGACATAATCGTCGGCGCCCATTTCCAGCCCCACAATCCGGTCGACCTCCTCGCCGATCACCGACAGGATGATGATCGCGGGGCCGACCGACCGGTCGAGCGAGCGCAGGATGGTGAGGCCGTCCTCGCCAGGCATCATCACGTCGAGCACTACCAGATCGTAGCGCTGGCGTGCGATCGCGGCGCGCATCGTCGCGCCGTCGTGCGCGGTGTCAACGAGATAGCCGTGCGTGGCGAGGAATCCCGCCGTCAGCTCGCGGATGCCGGGGTCGTCGTCGACGACGAGGAGGCGGGTGGCTAGATCCATTGGCTGAGCTGGCTGAAGCATGTCCGGCGGAATGGCCGGCGTGCGTATTGCCGGGATGGCGCTTCCGCAACAATGCTGAAATGCTTCATGCCTGTGCTTTCCTCGCAACGGATCCGACGCGAGTTTGGGAAGACCGGGACTAGGTGCGGCATGCCGTGTCCGCCCGTGGCGGCTTGCGCAAGTGGCGGGACGGACGCAAGAGGAACGCCTGTTCAAGGGGATGCGAGCGCGCCCCGTCACCGATCCACCACGAGGCTGCTAGTGACCTACACGTCTCCTGACCGCGTTCTCGTTACCGGTGGCGCAGGCTTCATCGGCTCCCATCTGTGCGAGCGGCTGTTAGGGCAGGGCGCGGAGGTCGTATGCGTGGACAATTACTACACCGGTCGGCGCGAGAACATCCGCACGCTTCTGGGCCATCCGCGCTTCGAGACGGTGCGCCACGACGTGACCTTCCCGCTGCATGCGGAGGTCGACCGGATCTATAATCTCGCCTGCCCAGCGTCGCCGGTCCACTACCAGTTCGACCCGGTGCAGACGACCAAAACGAGCGTCGTCGGCGCGATCAACATGCTGGGACTCGCGAAGCGGTTGAAGGTGCCGATCCTGCAGGCGTCGACCAGTGAGGTCTATGGCGACCCCGATGTCCACCCGCAGCCTGAGGGCTATTGGGGCCGCGTCAATCCGGTCGGCATCCGGTCCTGCTACGACGAGGGCAAGCGGTGCGCGGAGACGCTGTTTTTCGATTACCGCCGCCAACATACTCTGGCGATCAAGGTCATCCGGATCTTCAATACCTATGGTCCGCGAATGCACCCGGATGACGGGCGGGTAGTGTCCAACTTCATCTGCCAGGCGCTGAAGGGCGAGCCGATCACGCTCTACGGCGACGGTGAGCAAACGCGATCCTTCTGCTACGTCGACGACCTAGTCGACGGAATGATCGCGATGATGGCGACGCCGGATGCAACCACCGGCCCGATCAACCTCGGCAACCCCGGCGAGTTCACGATGCGCGAACTGGCAGAGATCGTGCGCGAGCTCGTCGGCTCGTCGGTCGCGATCGTGCACCGGCCGCTGCCGCAGGATGATCCTCGCCAGCGAAAGCCCGACATCGCCAAGGCGCAGGCCGAACTCGGCTGGACGCCCACGGTGCCGCTGCGTGAGGGCCTTGGGCGGACGATCGCCTATTTCGACACGTTGCTCGGCACCGGTCGGCTCGCGCGCGCCGAGCCCGATCGCGTGGCGTCGATCCGGTGACGCGCGCTGGGAGGTGGATCGGCCTGCTGGCCGTCTCGTCCCTCTCATCGGCGGTTGCGGCGTCGTCTCCGCGAAGCGACGCGGTCGCGCAGTTCCAGGCGTTGCGCGCTGTGGATGCACGGCTGGCAGCGGTGGGATACCGGCTCGCGACCGCGAACGCCTCTTTATGTCGCGAGCAGCAGCCTGGCACGGGCGCGACGCTTCACGCGCTCGATCAATATGATCCGGCGCTCCGCGCGGCGGCACGAAAGGTCTTCGGCTTTCCGGTACCTGTCGCGGTGGAGTTGGTGGTGCCCGGTTCTCCCGCCGACCGTGCAGGAATAGCGGCGAACGACGGCGTGACGGCCGTGAACGGGATGCCGGTTCCGACCGGCAGCGAGGGTGCCGCTAACACCGCGACCCGAGACGCCGCGCAGGCTCTTGCCAATGCAGCCGGGGCATCCGCGCCGTTGCGGCTGTCGATTGTGCGCGGCGCGACTCCCCACCAGCTCAGCGTCGCTCCTGTTGCCTCCTGCCGAGTCGGCTTCGAACTCGAGCTCGGCCCCGCTTTGAGCGCCAGCTCCGACGGGAGCGTGGTCCAGATCGGCGCGGCCTATTTCGCCCGCTATGGCGACGACCAGATCGCGGTGATCGCCGCGCATGAGATGGCGCACGTGATCCTGCGCCATCGCGCCCGGCTCGAGGCGGCGGGCGTCCATTGGGGATTGCTGGGCGAGGTCGGCCGCAACGCGCGATTATTCCGGTGGACGGAGGACGATGCCGACCGGCTGAGCGTGTCGCTCTTGCGCAACGCGGGCTACGATCCCGCGCTGGCGGTGACCTTCTGGCGACAGGACGTGGGCAATCTGGACGGCGGCATCCTGCACGCGCCCACCCACTCGTCGGCCCGCGCACGTGCCGATGCGATCGCGGCGGAGATCGCGCGGATCCCGGCGAACGCGCCGACGCCGTACGCCCCGCCGGTGCTGGCGACGCGGGACGAGGTCCTGAACTAATCTATTCGATCGAGAGACGCAGCCGGGTAGGACTGCTCAGTCGTCGCCCGCCACCGCGCTCAGGATCGCGCGGCCATAGGCGGTCTTGCGGAAGCGCTCGCCGGCTTCGCGCGCCTGATCGGGGGCGATCCAGCCCTTGTGGAAAGCGATCTCCTCCAGACATGCGACCTGGATGCCCTGGCGATGCTGGATCGTTCGGACGAACTCGCCCGCTTCGAGCAGGCTGTCGTGCGTGCCGGTATCGAGCCAGGCAAAGCCGCGGCCCATTCGTTCCACGAACAGCTCGCCCGCCTCCATGTAGATCCGGTTAAGGTCGGTGATCTCCAGCTCGCCGCGCGGGCTGGGCTTGAGGTCCCGGGCGTACTGGACGACCTTGTTATCGTAGAAATACAGCCCGGTCACCGCGTGGTGCGACTTGGGATGGGCAGGTTTCTCTTCCAGGCTCAGCGCGCGGCCCGTGTCGTCGAGCTCGACGACGCCGTAGCGCTCGGGATCCTCGACGCGATAGGAGAACACCGTCGCGCCTTCCGTCCGGCGGACCGCGTTGGCGCACAGCTCCGCAAGGCCGGCGCCGAAGAAGATGTTGTCGCCAAGCACCAGCGCGACATTGTCGTCGCCGATGAAGTCCGCGCCGATCGTGAAAGCCTGCGCCAGCCCCTCGGGCCTGGGCTGCTCGGCATAGCTCATGTTCAGGCCGAACGCAGATCCGTCGCCGAACAAGTTGCGGTAGTTCTGGATGTACTCGGGCGACGAGACGATCAGGATCTCCCGGATATCGGCGAGCATCAGCACCGACATCGGGTAATAGATCATCGGTTTGTCGTAGATCGGTAGTAGTTGCTTGTTGATCGCCAGCGTCGCCGGATGGAGCCGCGTGCCGGAGCCGCCGGCCAGGATAATGCCCTTCACGCGTCAATCTCCTTGGGGGTCGTCCCCATCAGCTCGTCGAGAATATCGGTAAGCGCGGCCTGCCACGGCCGCGGCTCGATGCCGTACGCGATACGGATCGCATCGTGCGACAGCAGCGAGTTGGCCGGGCGGCGCGCCGGCGTAGGGTATTCGCTGGTCGCGATGCCCTTCACTTCGGGCGACGGGCCACCGCGTGTGCCGGCCTGGGAGAAGATCTCGCGCGCGAAGCCCGCCCACGTCACCGCACCCGCGTTGCTGAAGTGGAAGGTGCCGGTGGGTGCGCCAGCGTCCTCGACCAGACGGACGGTGATCGTCGCCAGCGCGGCAGCCAGGTCGGCGGCGCTCGTCGGGCTGCCGTGCTGGTCGTTGACGACGTTTAGTTGGGGCCGGTCGGCGCCGACGCGCAGCATTGTCTTGATGAAATTGGCGCCGTGCGCGCTCACCACCCAAGCGGTGCGGACGATCGCGTACCGCTTGCAGCCGGTCGAGACCGCCAGTTCGCCACCCAGCTTGGAGGCACCATAGACGCCGAGCGGGCCGACTGGATCGTCAACGTCCCAGGCGCCGTTCTTGTCGCCGGCGAAGACGTAGTCGGTCGACACCTGGACGAGCGGGATGTCCGTCGCCGCGCATGCCTCGGCGAAGGCGGCGGGGGCCATCGCGTTGACGGCCCATGCGGTCACGACGTCGCTCTCCGCCTTGTCGACCGCGGTATACGCGCCACCGCTGATGATCGCCGCCCACGGGCGCGATACGACCATCGCCTTGATCGCGGCGGTGTCGCGCAGGTCGAGGTCGGCGACGTCGATCGCGACAACCTTATAGCCGGCTGGCCAGACGGCGCGCTGTAACTCGGTGCCGAGCTGGCCGCCGCCGCCCGTAACGAGGATCTGCCTGACGTCGGCCACCGATCAGGCCGCCAAGCCGCGGCGCTGGTCGGCCTGACGCTCGTCGACGATCCCGCGCCACCAGCTCTCGTTGTCGAGATACCATCGCACGGTCTTTTCGATGCCGGTCTCGAACGTCTCCTGCGGCGTCCAGCCGAGCTCGTCCTTGATCCGGGTCGCGTCGATCGCGTAGCGCGCGTCGTGGCCAGGGCGATCGGCGACGAAGGTGATTTGGTCGGCGTAATGCTTTCCGTCCGTCCGGGGCCGCAGCCGGTCGAGGATCGCGCAGACGGTCTGCACCACCTCGAGGTTCTTCTTTTCGTTGTTGCCGCCGACATTGTAGGTTCGGCCAACCGTGCCGCGTTCGAACACCGCCTGCAGCGCGCGGACGTGGTCCTCGACGTACAGCCAGTCGCGCACGTTGGCGCCCGTGCCGTAGACGGGCAGCGGCTCGCCCGCCAACGCTCTAACGATGATGAGCGGGATCAGCTTCTCGGGAAAGTGATACGGGCCGTAGTTGTTCGAGCAGTTGGTGATGAGCACCGGCAGGCCATAGGTGTGGCCCCAGGCCGAGACGAGATGGTCCGATCCCGCCTTGGACGCCGAATAGGGCGAGCGCGGATCGTAAGGCGTCTCCTCGGTGAACAGCCCCGTGTCGCCCAGTGTGCCGTACACCTCGTCCGTCGAGATGTGGTGGAAGCGGAACGCCGCGCGGGCCTCGTCGTCCAGCCTCAGCCAATAGGCGCGCGCCTCGCTCAACATCACGAAGGTGCCGACCATGTTGGTCTGGATGAACGCGCCTGGGCCGTCGATCGACCGGTCGACATGGCTTTCGGCGGCCAGATGCGTGACGACGTCGGGCCTGAACTCGGCCATCACGGTGCGGACCGCGTCCGCATCGCAGATGTCTCCCTGCACGAAACGATACCGATTGCTGGTCGCGACCCGCTCGACGGTCGACAGCGTGCCGGCATAGGTCAGCTTGTCGAAGTTCAGCACCTCGTGCTCGCTGTTCTCGATCAGGTTGCGCACGAGCGCCGAGCCGATGAAGCCGGCGCCGCCGGTGACGAAGATGCGCATGGGGTCAGTCCTCAGTTGGTCTGGGGAAGGGGCAGGAGCGGCCGTCCGTCATAGACGAAGGGCGAGTCGAAGTCGGCGAGGAACGGCAGCTTCTCGTCCTTCGCGCTGAGTTCGGGCGTGGTCCCCGCAGGGATAGGCCAAGCGAGCGCGACCGTGGGGTCGTTCCATCGGATGCCACCATCGCTCTGCGGAGCGTAGAGGTCCGAGCACTTGTAGGTGACCTCGGTGTTCTCCTCGAGCGTGACGAAGCCGTGCGCGAAACCGATCGGCACGAACAGCTGTCGGCCATTCTCTGCCGACAGCTCGGCCCCGACCCACCGGCCGTACGTCGGCGAGCCGCGCCGCACGTCGACCGCGACGTCGAAGATTGCGCCGCGGATGCACCGCACCAGCTTGTCCTGACCGCGCGGCGGCGTTTGGAAGTGAAGCCCGCGCAGCGTGAAGCGTGGTTGCGACAACGAGTGGTTGTCCTGCACGAACCGGCACGTGATGCCTCGAGCATGGAATGCGCTCTCGTTGTAGACTTCGGTAAACCAGCCACGGGCATCGCCGAAGCGCTTGCCCTCGATGAGCTGGACGGGATTTGTCTGGTTGGTCACGATTCGGGTCTAACGAGTGTGATGCACTGCCGCAATGCGATGGGCGTTCCAACTTGGGATCGCCGGGGCCGGCGCGGCGAGCCGGGCGACGCTTCGGCGCTGCAGGCGAGGTGCCGCTGCCGGTCGGTTGCCACAAGGAGGCTGATTTGCTAACGGCCCGTCTTCAAGGGGCGGCAGATTTGTCACGCCTCGTTGTTTGATGCCATCGGAGCTTTTCTCAGTCATGCAGATCATCGTTCGCGACAACAACGTCGACCAGGCACTGCGAGCGTTGAAGAAGAAGCTGCAGCGCGAGGGCGTTTACCGCGAGATGAAGCTTCGCCGGCATTACGAGAAGCCGTCGGAGAAGCGTGCGCGCGAGCGTGCCGCGGCGGTCCGCCGTGCTCGCAAGCTGGACCGCAAGCGTGCCGAGCGCGACGGCGCTCGCTGATCTGGCGGCCGCGGACGCGGCCGCTTTTGGTTCGGATCGTCGGCACCGGTAAGGTTGCCTGTTCCACCGCCGTGCAGCCGTTTGTCGGAGCCGCCATGTCGACCGTCACCGCAGTCCCTATCGCGCCGACCAAGCGCGGCTATCTCGTGTACCTATGGGTCGGCGTTGTGGCGATACTAATCGCAGCAATAGCGTTGGCCCGTGCAGGGGATGTCGAACAGCAGACGCCGTCGGGCCTTGGTTATCAGGTCTTGAAGGCCGGCGTGGGTTCTGCGCATCCGACCGACACCGACGTGGCGCTGGTTAATTATGAGGGACGGCTTGCCGACGGGACCGTATTCGACAGGTCGCAGCAGCCCACGCCCATGCCGGTGGCAGGTGTCGTGAAGGGTTTCGGCGAAGGACTTAAGCTGATGACCAAAGGAGCGCGGTACCGTTTCAGGGTGCCGCCGGCATTGGGCTATGGCAACAATCCCCCGCCCGGGTCTCCCATCACGCCGTCATCGACGCTAGTATTCGATGTCGAGCTCGTCGACTTTCTGTCCGAGGCGCAAATCCAAGCGTTGCAGCAACAGCAGATGATCCAGCGGCAAATGATGAACAGAGGTGGTTCGCGTTCTGAAGGTGCAGATGCACCGGGCCATGCAAGAGAATAAACTTACGTCTGAATAACGTGGCGTTCGGTGCCTTCCAAACAAATCGCTGAAAGTCTGCCTGTTTGATAAGCGCCCGTATCGATCCCGATCCGATTGCGAGACATTTCGACCCCATGATGGATGGTGTGTCCGTGCACGATGACTTTCTCGAACTCGCCACGATAGGTTAAGAAAGGCTGCCGGATCCAGCGAAGGCTGTGGGATTGTTGCTCCGAAAGCGGAATGGCTGGATCAATGCCGGCATGGACGAATGCGTAGTCTCCTAAAACGATCATATCCGTAAAGTTTCTGACAAACTCACGATCCGCTCGCGGCACAAGGTCCACGAGTGCTGCCGCTACATCGTTATAGTCCATCCGTTCGTATTCCAGTTCGGTGACACCGTAGCTGATGAGTGTCTCACGGCCGCCAACACGACAGAAGGTCCGTACCGCCTGCTGTTCGCCAGTCAGCGCGGCTAAGAAGATCTCTTCGTGATTGCCGAGCAACAGCCGCGTCGAGAGGCGATCACGCTGTAACTCGCGTAGCCTATGCACGACGCCGGCCGAGTTGGGTCCACGATCGACTACGTCGCCCAGGAATATCAAGGTCGTATCGACCGGCTCTTTGGCAGCGTCGTCCGCATCGATAAGAGCGATCAGGCGATCTAACAGGTCGAGCCGACCATGAATGTCTCCGACGGCATATACCCGGTGTCCGGGAGGAATCGCGGATACCGCAACGGTGCCCCGCCGACTTTCAAAGAACCTATTTAGCATTGCCATAGCGCCATCGCGGGTTGATCGGAAGAAGGATACCAAGCCAGAAGGTCTGCGATCCGAGATGTTTGACGAGCCAGATACGCCCGAGATGACATGAAATAATACCTAAACGTCAGCGTACAAACTGACATAAAGGCTTTATCGCATTCGTCCTCGAAGCGGAAGCTGCCGGGCAGCGGCTCAGGCGCGCGTCGAGGGGCGCACGCTCTCGGCGGCCGAGCGCGCGCTCGCCGCGCTCAGCGCGGGCGCGGTGCGCGTCTACGAGCAATTGTGCATGCTCGCGCGGCTCAACGGCGGCCGTGTCTTCCCGAGCTACGATCACCTCACCAAGGTAATCGCGCTCGGCCGCCGTCGCGCGCGCTCGCCCCGCTCGAGGCAGCGGGCTTCCTGCTGCGCCAGCGCCGCTTCAGGAAGGTCGCCGGCGATGGGCCGGGCCCGCGCGACGCGCAGACCTCCAACGCCCATCGCCCTACGCTGCCCGGCCGCCTGCTGCCGCTGCCGCCGTGCTTGCTGCATCCCGGCCCGCTGCCCGCGGACGTTCTCCAGCGCGCGGCCGAGCGCCACGAGGCATTGGCGGCGATGCACGCGCGCCTGCCTTGCCGTGAACTCGCCGAGGCGACCGTCGGCGGCGGGCTCGGCTGGGCGCTCGCGACTCTGCGCGCGCGTCTCGATCGTGGCGAGCGCGAGTCTCACGATGATTCGCAACGGCTTCCTGAGTCATTGGATCCAAGGTAAAACGGCATCGACCTGCTCGACTGACAGGACTGCCTGACGGCAAGAATGCTCCACAACCGGCGCACGACCCCGTCATCGACGTCAGGAGTGCCGGCTAGCGCCGGCACATGCTTCCCGACGGGACCAAGCGTTTTCGGCCGCACATCCGATTGGCGATCCGCCCGGCGCGGAAAGGGGGGGCACGTCCAGGTCGCCGTGTCGACGTCACGACACGTCGACACGGCGAGTGGAATACAATCCTGCGCCTTGTTGCTACGTCGGCATGCCGACGATCGCGATCGTCAGCCAGAAGGGCGGGGCAGGCAAGACGACGCTGGCGCTGCACCTCGCCGCCGCGGGCTAGATGTTTGGTCCCGGTGATTGATGGTGCGGGTTTGAGATGAACCGGCCTGGCTCATCTGTCCATGCTTTGCAGATGGCTTCGTAGGGCGTGAGGCCACGCAGGGTCTTCAGGCGGCGGGCGAAGTTGTAGGCGGCGACGAAGTCAGTGAGGTGCTGCCGCAGCTGGTCGTGCGTTTCATAGTAGTAGCGTTTTACGGTCGCCTCTTTGATCGTCCGGTTCATCCGTTCGACCTGGCCGTTCGTCCATGGATGCCGCGGCTTGGTAAGGCGGTGCTCGACATCGAGATCAGCGCAGGCGCTCTCGAAGGCGTGGCATAGGTACGGCAGCTTCTTGGCGCGCATCTCCTTGATGTCCTCAGGTGTCCAGCCGTCGCCGGTCGGGTCGGTGAAGTGCGTGCCATTGTCGGTGAGCACCGTGTGGATCCGGTACGGCACGGCTGCGGCAAGATGCCGCAGGAAGTCAGCAGCGATGCGCCGCGTCGCCTTCTCGTGCAGCTCCACGAAGGCGAACTTGGACGTTCGGTC
>JBPBQW010000063.1:0-25612 GCA_050955125.1 Janthinobacterium lividum | reverse complement strand
AGTCTGATCCCAAGCGGTGCTCACAACGTTGGGAGCGAAACCAGAGTTGGTCCAGATCGACCAACCAATTGTCACAACAGGTAAGGCGAGGGTTAAACCGATGACCCTCGCCTTTCTCACTTACGCCAGCTCCCCCTGAAGCCAGCCCTTGATCTGCCCCTTGGGGGCCGCGCCGACCTTGGTCGCGGCGGGTGCGCCGCCCTTGAACAGGATCATCGTCGGGATGCCGCGCACGCCATACTGGCCGGGCGCCTCGGGATTCTCGTCGATGTTGAGCTTCACGATCGTCACCTGCTCGCCCAGCTCCTCGGACAGTTCCTCCAGGCTCGGCCCGATCATCTTGCACGGGCCGCACCACTCGGCCCAGAAGTCGACCAGCACGGGCTTGTCGGCGTTGATGACGTCGGCGTGGAAGCTGTCGTCGGTGATCTTCTTGGTGGCCATGTCGGGCTGCTCCTTCTTGTTGACGTGACGTAGGGCGCCGGGTCGGCAGGCTCAACCGTCCGTGGCCAAGCTTTGCTCCGCGGGCGGCAATCCGGGCTTGTGCGCGGCGAGCACGGATGGCGGCAACTCGATCAGCACCGGCCCCGCGGTGTAGAGCAGCGCCGCCTGGATCGGACAGCCGGGGAAGATCACGCCCAGCGCCGCCGCATAGGCCGCGAGCTGGCGCAGGTGATAGGTCGGCACTTCGTCCAGCCCGGCCGGCGCGCGGCGACCGGTCTTGAAGTCGACCAGGCGGATGGCTTCGTCGGTCACCAGCAGCCGGTCGACGGTACCCGACACGACCACGCCGTCCGCGACGACCGCGGCGATCGGCGCCTCGCCCAGCGACCCCGGCCCGAACAGCGCGGCGAAGCGCGGGTCGTCGACGATCCGCAGCACGTCGGCGACGATGGCGTCGCGATCGGCCGCGTCGACGTTCTGCCCCGCCAGCCACCGCACGCCCGCCGCCGCGCGCTGCGCCGCGGGCACGTCGGGCAGCCGCTCGAACAGGCCGTGCAGGAGGCGCCCGCGTTCGGCGGCGGCGCGCATCGCGGGGCCGGGCGGCGGATCGGCGACCTCGTCCGCGCCCAGCGCCGACGGGGCCAGCGGACGGGGCGGTCGCGCCTCCTGCGGCGCCGCGCGGTGTGCCCAGGCGGGCAGCGGCGCGGGCGGCGACGGTTCGCCCCCCGCCTTGCTCCTGGCCCTGACCGCGGGCTGGGGATCGGTGCCGACGAACAGCCGCTCGCCGGCTTCCTCGCCCGCCAGCACGTCCATCGCCCGCGCGGCGGCGGCGTACCAGCTCTGCGTGGGCGGGACGCCCTTGGCGCGGGGGCCGAGCGACCCCGCGACGATCAGTCGCTCCTCCGCGCGCGTCGCGGCGACGTAGAACAGCCGCCAATGCTCCTCCAGCTCGCGCCGGTCCGCCTCCGTCACGACCGCGTCCAACGGGCCGCCCCGCTCGCCGGACCGTGGCCGGATCACGGGCACGGGCGCGGCGCCCTCCTGCGGCGTCCAGCGCAGCGTGGAGCGCGGCGACATCGTCGGATCGACGCAGGCGTCGGCCAGGATCACCAGCGGCGCCTGCAGTCCCTTGGCGCCATGCGCGGTCATCACCCGGACCGCATCGAGCGGCGCGGCGGCATCGCGCACCACCTCCACCTCGCCGCGGTCGAACCAGTCGAGGAACCGCTGGAGCGACGGCGCCGTCGTCGTCTCGAAGTCGAGCGCCGCGGCCAGCAGCTCGTCGATCGGGTCGCGCGCCTCGCGCCCCAGCCGTCCGAGCAGCGCCCGCCGCCCGCCGAGCGGCCCCGACAACAACTCCTCCAGGAACTGGTACGGCGTCATCAGGTCGACCCGCGCCAGCATCGCCGCCAGCGGCGCCAGTCGCTCGGGGGCCTGCGTGTCGCGCAGGTGCCGCCACAGGCTGCCCCGCTCGCGCGGCGCCGCCGCCATCAGATCGTCCTGGCTCCAGCCGATCAGCGGCGAGACGAGCAGGCAGGCGAGCGACAGGTCGTCCTCGGGCTGCAACGCGAAGCGCACCGCCGCCAGCAGGTCCTGCACTGCGAGCGGTCCGTTGAGCCGCAGGCGATCGACCCCCGCCACCGGCACGCCTTCGGCATGCAGCCGCGCGACGAGCAGCGACGCGAGTTCGCCCCGGCGCTTGACGAGGATCATCACGTCCTCGGGCCGGAGCGGCCGCCCCTTGCTGCCGAGCATCAGGCCTTCGTCGAGCCAGCCGCGGACCTGGCGGGCGATGCGGACGGCCAGTTCGCGCGTGGCGTCGTCCACCCAGCCTTCCTCGTCCCCCTCGCCGTCGCCGCCGCTGCCGCCCGCGATCACCGGCGGCCACAGCTCGACCGCGCCCGGGCCGGGCACCTCGCTGGCGTGGCGTTCGGCGGGTGCGGCGTCACCCATGCCGGGCACGGGCATCTGCGCGACCGCCACATCGACGAACTCGAGGATCGGCCGCGTCGAGCGGAACGACTGTGTCAGCGACAGGCGCGTCCATTCGGGTCCCGCGTCGGCGGGATCGTCGGGCTCGGCGGTCGCCATCAGCTCGAACCGCTTCTCCGCCGCGGCGAAGAACAGCGGATCGGTGCCCTGGAAGCCGAAGATCGCCTGCTTGTAGTCGCCCACCGTGAACAGCGTGCGCGGGCGCCGGCCATGCGCGCCCTCGCCGGCGAAGAACTCGCCCGCCAGCGCGCCGACGATCTGCCATTGGCGCAGGTTGGTGTCCTGCGCCTCGTCGATCAGGATGTGCTCGGTCGCCATGTCGAGCTTGTAGCGGACCCAGTCGCCCATCCCGGGCTCGTCCAGCAGGCGCACGGTCGCGGCGATCAGGTCGTCGAAATCGACCGCGCCCGCGCGCCGCTTGGCCGTGGCATAGGCGTCGGCATAGTCGCGCCCGACCGTCAGCGCGTCGGCGAGAAGATCGGCATAGGCAGCGCGGACGCGGAGCGACAGCAGCTCGGCACAATGGCCGTGCAGCCGCGTCGCGAGCTCGGCGTAGCGCGGATCGGCAGGCGCCTGCCCCTTGGCGAACGAGCGCGGGTCGCCGTCCGCCCTGGCCCACACCTGATGCAGCGCGTCGAGCCCGGCGCTGCGTGCGTCGACGGCGCCCGCCAGCCACAGCCCGATCGTCTCGGCGCGCGTCACCCCGCCCTTCGTCCCCCATTCGCGGTTCATCGCCGCGAGCGCCTCCAGCGCGTCGCGGTCGAACGCGTCGTCGCCGCACGAGCCGCGCAGGTGATCCTCGATCGCGCCGTCGGGCAGGCCCAGCCGCTCGCGCAGCCACGGCGCGATCAGCACCGGCAGCGCGCCCAGCGCTTCGCCCGCGCGCGAACAGGCGCGCAGGAACTCCTCCGCCCCACCCTCCCCCAGCCGGATGCTGAGCGCGCCGAGCGTCGCGACCGGCGCGGCGCGGCCGTCGCGTTCCGCATCCACCAGCAGCGACGCGAGCGTATCGCGCGCCAGCACCGCCTCCTCGCGCGGCTCCAGCGGGCGAAAACCGGGCACCAGGCCGGCCTCGAGCGGAAAGGCGGCGAGCAGCGACTGACAGAAGCCGTGGATCGTCTGGATGCGCAGACCGCCTCCGGGCGCATCGAGCACCTTGGCGAATAGCGTCCGCGCGCTCGCGACCAGCGCGTCGTCGGACGCCTCCTCGCCGAGCGCGAGCAGGTCCTTGCGCAGGTCCGCCGCCGGCATCCGGACCCAGGCGGCGAGGCGGCCGTTGATGCGCCCCGCCATCTCCGCCGCGCCCGCCTTGGTGAAGGTCAGGCACAGGATCGCGGAGGGATCGACGCCGCGCAGCAACAGGCGGTAGACGCGCGCCGCCAACACCTGCGTCTTGCCCGTGCCCGCGGATGCGGCGAGCCAGACGTGACGATCGGGCGCGCTCGCGCGGGCCTGCGCGTCCTTCAGGATCGGCAGCGTGCCGGTGGCTGGTCTGCTCATCGCGCCCTACTCACGGCCGTACCATTCGTCCTGGCGCATCAGCTGGTCATAGTCCGCATAGGGGGCGTAGTCGGGGTGCAGCTTGGCCGTGAACGCCTCGTCGCCGGTCAGCCACCGGCCCGCCGCCTCGGCGAACCGCGCCCGCGCGATCGCGACGAACTCGCTCGTCACGACCTTGTCGCGCTTGCCGTCGGGGTCGCACGGGCTTTCGCGAGATCCGAACCCGCCCTGCCGATTGCGCGCCAGCGACCAGTATTCGAACGCGGCCGGCTCGCCCGTCACGCGGTCGAACCCGCCCGCCGCCGCGATATGGCCCAGCAGGCCGAGCTGAAGGCTGAACCCTTCCGCCACCGCGCGCGCCGACGGCGGCTTGCCGGTCTTGTAGTCGACGATACCCAGCGCTCCGCCCGGCAGCCGGTCGATCCGGTCGAACCGGCCCGTCAGCGTGACGCCGGCCAGTTCGGCCCGGCCGCTGCCCTCGACCGCGAGCACCTCTCGCCCTTCGTGCTGCAGCTTGGCCATCTCGGCGGCGGTCCAGTCGATCGCCTCCGCCAGCCGCGGCCACCACAATGCGCGCAGCAGCGGATGCGTGCGCTCGTCCGCGATCATCGCCGCGGCGCGCGGGCGCAGCTTGTCGATCGCGCAGCCATCCTCCTGCGCCCAGCGCTGCAACACGTCGTGCACCGCCGTCCCGCGCCACGCAGCGCTAGGGTCGGCATCGACGGCATCGAGCGGCGATAGGCGCAGGATGCGGCGCGCGTAGAAGGCGAAGGGATCGGCCTTCAGCCTGTCGACCTCGGTCACCGCGATTTCGCGCGGGCGCAGCGCGGCGGGCGGCGACGGCGCGGGGCGAGCGACCGGCCGAGGCTCGCCCGCATCGTCGAGCGCATGGACCCAGGCGACGAGATCGTCCGCCCGATCGAACCGGTCGCCCGCCAGCGCCTCCAGCCGCAGCCAGAAGCGCGACGCGAGCGCGGGCGAGCGCGCGTCGCGGCGCGAGCGCGTCACCAGCACCGCCGGCGCGCCCAGCCCTTGCGCCAGGTCGTGCGCCGCCACGCCCACGCGCGCGTCGAGCCCCGAAAGTCCCAGGTCCGCGCGCAGCCGGGGCGCAAGCCACGGATCGGGCGCGCCGCCGCCCGGCCAGACGCCCTCGTTCAGGCCCGACAGTATCATCAGGTCAGCCGACTGGAGCCGCGCCTCGATCAGGCCATAGATGGCGAGCCGGGGATGCCCGCCCTGCGGCGGCCGAACGGCGATCTCGTCCATCAGCGTGGCCAGCAGCGCCGAGAGGTTCGCCGGATCGACCTCCGCCGGGCCGTCGGGCTGCGCCTCGAGGTCGGCGAGCAGCTCGGCGGCGGCGCGGCCGGCGGGGCCGACCCAGGCCGCGTCGCCCGCCAGTTCCTGCGCCGCCTCGCGCAGACAGGCGGCGAGCGCGGCGAGCGGCCGCGCGCGATCGTCGAAATGCTCGGCGACGGGCGCCAGCAGCGCGCGCGCCTCCGGCCACCACGCCGCCGCCGCAGCGCGCACTGCCTTGTCGCGCCCCGACCGGTCGGCGAGGTGCGCGTCGATGCCGGCGAGGCCCGCGGATGGCCGCGGTCCCCGCAACGCGCGATCGAGCGCCCGCGCGCCGTCGAGCCAGGCCAGCCGGCGATCCCCCGCGCGCACCAGGGGATGCTTGACGAGCGTCAGCAGCGCGAGCGGCGCGAACCGCTGCGCCGCCGCCTCCGCGATCGCGGTCAGCAGGGTTCCCGGCGGCAGGATCGAGAGCGGCCGCCCGGCAGTGTCGTCGATCGCGATGCCCCAGCGGCGGCAGTGCGCCGCGACCCGCCGGGCGAGCGCGCGATCGGGCGTCACCAGCGCCGCGGTGCGCTCGGGCGTCTCCAGCACCTCGCGCAGCGCGAGCGCGATCGCCTGCGCCTCGTCGGCCGCGGTCGCCATCTCGGCCACGACGACGCCGCTCAACCGGCGCTGCTCGGCGGGCAGGTCGGTCCAGCGCCCGGTCAGCTCGGCGGGGGCGAAGGCGCTGGCGATCGCCTTGGCGCGTGCGGCGGTCGAGCGCGGCCCCGTTCGGTCACGCCACGTCGCGAACTCGCCGCGGCCGACGCCCATCCGGTCGAGCAGGCGCTTGAGGTGATATTGCGGGTGCGTCTCCGACGGACGCGGCGCGCGACCAGTGACCGGGTCGGGCGCGAACGGACCGATCGCGTCCCACTCCTCCTGATCGAGGTCGAGGCCCAGCCCCGCGAACACGACCGATCCTTGCGCCAGTCCCGCCACGCAGCGCAGCAGCCGCGCGACCGCGGGCGCCGCGTCGGTGACGCCCGCCGCGCACACGAACCCCGCCGGCGGCAGGCGGCGCCACCGGTCCGCGACCCGGTCGAGCAGGACCGCGCGCCGCGTCGCCAGATCGACGCAGCCGATCCGCGCGAGCTCCTCGGGCCAGCGATCCAGCAGCAGTTCGAACAGCGCCAGGTTGCGCTGCCAGTGCGCGGACAGGTCGGGCGCCACCTCGATCCGCCGCAGCCGGTCGGGCGCGATCTCCTCGACCAGCAACTGGTCGAGCGTGCGGGCCAGGTCGCCCGCCAGCCGCACCGCTTCCGCCGCGTCGACGGAGGCGCCGCCGCGCCGCCGTTCCTCGCCGATCAGACGGGCGAGCACCATCCGGCGATGGAGCGGCGCGACCGCGGGCGGCACGGGCTCCGCATCCGCCGGGTCGAGTAGCGCGCCCACCCCCTCCGCCGCCTCCGGATCGCCGATCGACACCAGCCGCGGCAGCAACAGCGCGCCGCCGCTCGCGCGCACGAACGCGTCGGTCACTGCCCGGCGCGCGCGATTGTTGGGCAGCAGCACCAGCCCGCGGGCAAGGCCGATCGCATCGTCGCCGTACCGGTCGATCAGGCCACCGGCGAGCGCGTCCGCGAACGACCGCACGGCCGGAATGGTGTAGAGATGAAGCGCCATGCCGGCGGCTCAGCCTTCGGCCAGCAGCGCCTCGGTGCGCCCGATCGCCCCCGGCGTGCCGACGTCGAACCACAGTCCCTGATGCACCGCGCCGAACGCGCGACCGGCGGCGATCGCACGCTCCCAGAACAGCATCGTCGAGAACGGGCCGGCGGGCCAGTCGGCGATCAGCCGTGGCGACAGGATCTGGACGCCAGTATAGACGAACGGCGCGACCCGGCCGGGCTGGCGCCGCCGCACGATCCGGCCGCCACGGTCGAGGTGGAAATCGCCCTGTCCCTCGTGGTTGGTGGCCCGCGCATAGGGCACCATCAGCAGCAGCGCGTCCATCGTCGCGTCGTCCCACCCGGCCGCGAGCAGGCGGATCGCGTCGGCGGGGCCGTCGATCCACAGATTGTCGCTGTTGACGCACAGGAACGGCTTGTCGCCGATCAGCGGCAGCGCGCGGACGAGGCCGCCGCCCGTCTCCATCAGCTCGTCACGCTCGTCCGAAATGACGACCTCGAGATCGCTCGCCCGCGCCGCCAGATGCGCCTCGACCGCATCGGCCAGATAGTGGACGTTGACGACCACGCGCCGGATGCCCGCGGCGCGCAGCCGGTCTAGCACGTGATCGATCAACGGCTTGCCCGCGACCTCGACCAGGGGCTTGGGCCGGGTGGCGGTCAGCGGCCGCATCCGCTTGCCCAGCCCCGCGGCCATGACCATCGCCGTCTGGGGCACGAGGCCGCCCGGATCGGGCCGGAGCGCGAGCGGGCGCGTCACGCGGCGGACAGCAGCAGGGGATCGCCGCGCCGGTCGGCCGGCACGTTGTCCGCGAACCAGCGCGCGACCGGCGCCAGCGCGGGATGGGCGAGGTCCCGCTCCAGATAGGCCCAGACGCGCGGGCAGAGCGCGGCGTAGCGGGGCTTGCCGTCCCGCCGCCACAACCGCGCGAAGATGCCGAGGATCTTGGCGTTCCGCTGCGCGCCGAGCACGTGATAGGCGTCGAGGAACGCGTCCCCCTCGCCCGTCGCGTCCCGGTACCGCGCCAGCATCGCGCGCTCCGTGGCGGGATCGACGTCGCGCCGTGCGTCCTGGAGCAGCGACACCAGATCATAGGCCGGATGGCCCGCCAACGCGTCCTGGAAGTCTAGCAGCGCGAGCCGCGGCGGATCGCCCGCCAACATCAGGTTCTCGGCATGATAGTCGCGCAGGACCGTCACCGGCGCGACCGCGAGCGCCGCATCGAGCACCGCGTCCCACGCCCGGCGATAGCCGTCGGCGTCCACCGCCGCCCCGACCGCGGGACAATACCAGTCGGCGAACAGCGCCACCTCGCGATGCAGCACCGCGCGACCGTAGGGCGGGAACGGCCCCGCGGGATGCGACCGCAACGCGACGAGCAGGTCCACCGCCTCCTCGTACAGCGCCGGCGCGCGACCGGGATCGCCGTCGATCGCCTCGCGCATCCGACCGTCGCCCAGGTCCTCCAGCAACACCAGCCCGCGCGCGGGATCGGCGGCATGGACGGCGGGAACGCGGAACCCGTGCCCGGCAAGCCAGCCGGCGACGGCCAGGAACGGCCGCGGGTCCTCGTGCGGCGGCGGCGCATCCATCAGCACCGCCCGGCGCGGGCCGTCGGTGACACGGAAATACCGCCGGAACGAGGCGTCGCCGGCCAGCGGCGACACCGCCGCTCCGCCCCAGCCGTGCGCGGCGAGGAACGCCGGGGCGTCGGTCGGCGGACTCATATCAATGCCCATCGCGCTTCCCATGCCGCCGGGACCCGCGCTGTCAAGGCGCGCCGGCCATCGGCGAGGATGGACAGGTCGAGGCCCAGCGCCTGCGGCCACCGCCCGGCGCCCGCCCGCTCCGGCCATTCGACGAGCAGCACGCAGTCGGCGAGCGCCTCGTCGAGGCCAAGCTCGTCCAGCTCGCCCGGTTGCTCGACCCGGTACAGATCAACGTGCAGCACCGGCAGGCGCACCTCTGGCGGCGCATACGGCTGGACGATTGCGAAACTGGGGCTCGGCGCCTCGCCCGCCAGCCCCAGCGCGGCGAGCAACCCGCGCGCGAGGCTGGTCTTGCCCGCGCCCAGCGGCCCGGTGAGCGCCACCACGTCGCCCGGGCGGACGAGCGCCGCCAGCCGGGCGCCCAGCGCATGCGTCGCCGCGGCATCGGCGAGGATCATCGAGCCGTCACCGCCGCGGGATCTCAACCGTGACGAGCGTGCCATGTCCCGGTTCGCTGACCAGCTCGATCGTGCCGCCGTGCGCCTCGACGAACTGGCGCGCGAGCGGCAGGCCGAGGCCCAGCGCGCGTTCGCCGCTGCCCGCGATGCCGGGCTCCGCGAACCGGTCGAACGCGTGGGCGACGGCGTCGGCGTCCATGCCGGGCCCGTCGTCGGACACCACGATCCGCGCGCGCGTCGCGTTGCCGTCGGCGTGGAGCAGGATGCGCCCGCCCTCCTGGCTGCCCGCGACCGCGTGGCGCAGCAGATGCTCCACCACTTCCTTCAGCCGCCGGCGGTCGCCCGTCACCCGCCCCGTCGAGCGCGCGATCTCGATCGCGAAGTCGATGCGGTGCCGCCGCGCCGACGGCGTCACGGTATCCGCCGCCGCCCGTGCGACCGCGGACAGGTCGACGTCCTCGCGTTCCAGTTCCCGCCCGCCGTCCTTGCCGCCGGTCAGGTCCAGCACGTCGTCCACCAGCACGCCCAGCCGCTCGACCGAGTCGAGGATCGCCTCGACATAGCCCGCGGCGTCGGGCGTAAGCGTGCCCGCATAGCCGCCGTGCAGCATCTCCGCGAACCCGCTGATCGACGTCAGCGGCGTGCGCAGTTCGTAGCTCATGTTGGCGACAAACTGCGTCTTGACGCGGTCGGCGTCCTCCAATGCCTCGTTGCGGTCGCGCAGCGCCTGTTCGATCCGGCGGCTGTCGGAGATGTCGAGCATGGTGAACAGCGCGTTGCCGTCGGGCAGCGGTACGGCGGCGAACTCGAAGTGGCGTCCGTCCGCGAACGCCACGCGCCCGCCGCGCTGTTGCCGCTCGACGGTGGCGGAGCGGACGAGCTCGGCGATCAGCGTCGCGCGCGACGGCGTCGCCAGCCGGTCGGCCACCGCGTCGGCCAGCGCGTCGACGCGGGGATGCGCGCTCAGGAACTCCTCCTCGACGCCCCACAACGAGCGGAACCGGTTGTTCCACAATTGCAGCCGCCCGTCGGCCGCGAACACGCCCAGCGCCTCGAACAGATTGTCGAACGTCGCGGTCCGCACCCGCAACAGCGTGTCGCGCGCCCCGGCCAGCTGCACCTGCTCGGTCCGATCCTCGAACACCAGCAGCAGCCCGCCGTCGGGTAGCGGCTGCGCCACCAGATGGAGGTGCACGCCGCCCGGCAGATGCCAATTCTCCTCGTGGCCGCCGCCCGTCGCGGAAAACCAGTCGCCACGCTCCTCGCGCCACGTCGGAAAGTCGCGCATCTCGGGCAAGCGGTTGGCCTCGCGCATCCGTTCCAGCACGCGGTCGAACTCGGGCCGGTCGGCGAGCCATTCGCTGCGCATCGCGAACAGGCGGCGGAACGGCTGGTTGCAGAAGACGAGGCTGCGGTCGGCGCCGAACTGCGCGACGGCCGACGACAGGCGATCGAGCATCGCCCGCTGCGCGTCGGCGAAGCGCTTCACCGCGGCGCGCGCCTGTTCCAGCTCGTCGACGTCGATCGCATAGCCCGCGACGCCGCCGGTCGCGAGCGGCACGTCGACGACCTTGAGCATCCGGCGCGCGCCGTCGATCGTCGCGGGCACCACCTGCTCGTGCGGGCGGCCCGCGTCGCGCGCGGCGGCGGCGCCCGCCAGCGGGCCCCCGGCGCCCGTCGCCTCGACGAGTTCCAGCCCGCGGACGACCACGTCGTCGGCGTCGACGCCCTCGACCGCCGCGACATAGGCGGTGTTGGCGAGCATCAGCGTCAGGTCGGCACCGCGATACCACATCGGCAGCGGCGCCGCCTCGATGAGGCCCGCCAGCGCTTCGAACGCGGCATGCAGCCGCTCCGCCTCGCCGCCGACGCGGACCAGTTCCTCCTCGCGCTCGGTCGCGTCGTAGATCCACACCACGACCGCGCCGTGCGGTGCGGCGCCGGCCGGCGCGCGCGCGCCGCGGGCGACGAGCACGCGGCCGGAACCGGCGGGGCGCAGCGTGCGCACGAACGGCCGCGCCGCCTTGCTCGCCGCGGACACGTCGGCGGCCAGCGCCTCGGCGTCGTCCCGGGTCAGCCCGCCGCCGGCCTCCGCGTCCGGCCGATGGAGGTCCGCCAGATAGCGCGGCATCGAGTCGAGCCCGAGCCAGCCCGCCAGCCGATCCGGCAGCTCGACCTGTCCGTCCACCCGCACCACCATCGCCTGCATCGGCGCGGACGCGACCAGCGTCTGGAACCGCCGGGCGCCATCGCCTTCCGCCGCCGCGCGCCGGCGCGCCGCCAGGCCGGCGAAGAGCATGGCCGCGCCGCCGATCACCAGCACCGCGACGATGGTGCCTGCCAGCAGCAGGGCGGTGGTCCCCATCGCACTCATCGCCCGCCCGTGTTGCTGCCCTGCCCCGTCATGGCCCGACCCTACGCCACGGCGCCGGGCGGCGGCAATCGCGAGCCGCGCGTCGGCGACGAAAGTCGCGCACGCGTCGCGTCGCCGTCGACCGGTCCCGCCCCGCGATCGGCAGGGTGCACACGCGACGAGGCCGCGCCCGTCGGGTGACGGACGCGGCCTCGGCCCGCGACGATCCGGAGGGGATCAGTAGCGGTAGTGGTCGGGCTTGAACGGGCCCTCGACCGGCACGCCGATATAGCCCGCCTGCTTCGGCGTCAGCTGCGACAGGTGCACGCCCAGCTTCTCGAGGTGAAGCGCGGCGACCTTCTCGTCGAGGTGCTTGGGCAGGACGTACACTTCGTTCTTGTAGTTCTCGCCCTTGGTCCACAGCTCGATCTGCGCGAGCGTCTGGTTGGTGAACGACGCCGACATCACGAACGACGGATGGCCGGTCGCGCAGCCGAGGTTCACCAAGCGTCCCTTGGCGAGGATGATGATCTGCTTGCCGTCGGGGAACTTCACCAAGTCGGTGCCCGGCTTGACCTCGTCCCAGTGATAGTTGCTCAGCGCGGCGATCTGGATCTCGCTGTCGAAATGGCCGATGTTGCACACGATGCTCATCGGCTTCATCGCCGCCATGTGCTCGGCGGTGATGACGTCGGCGTTGCCGGTCGCGGTGCAGAAGATGTCCGCGCGCTTCACCGCCTCGTCCATCGTCACGACCTCGAAGCCTTCCATCGCCGCCTGAAGCGCGCAGATGGGGTCGATCTCGGTCACCATCACGCGCGCGCCGCCGTTGCGCAGCGATTGCGCCGAACCCTTGCCGACGTCGCCGAAGCCCGCGACGCAGGCGACCTTGCCCGCCAGCATCACGTCGGTGGCGCGACGGATCGCATCGACCAGCGACTCCTTGCAGCCGTAGAGATTGTCGAACTTCGACTTGGTCACCGAGTCGTTGACGTTGATCGCGGGGAACGGCAGCTCGCCCTTCTTGGCGATCTCGTACAGCCGGTGGACGCCAGTGGTCGTCTCTTCCGACACGCCCTTCAGGTTCTTGACGGTGCGCGTCAGATAGCCCGGGTACTTGGCGATATAGGCCTTGAGCGCGCGCTGGAACTCGACCTCCTCGTCGTTCTCGGGCTCGCCCAGCGTCGCGCCGGCCTCGAGCTTGGCACCCCACAGCGCGAACATGGTGGCGTCGCCGCCGTCGTCGAGGATGATGTTGGCGGTCTCGCCGTCGCTGTCCGCGCCCCAGTTGAAGATGTCGCCGACATAGTCCCAATAGTCGGCCAGGCTCTCGCCCTTGACCGCGAACACGGGCACGCCGGTCGCGGCGATCGCGGCGGCGGCATGATCCTGCGTCGAGAAGATGTTGCACGTCGCCCAGCGGACGTCGGCGCCCAGCGCGGTCAGCGTCTCGATCAGCACCGCGGTCTGGATCGTCATGTGCAGCGATCCGGTGATCCGCGCGCCCTTGAGCGGCTGGGTCGCGCCGAACTCGGTGCGCAGCGCCATCAGGCCCGGCATCTCCGTCTCGGCGATGTCGATCTCCTTGCGGCCGAACTCGGCGAGGCTGATGTCCTTGACGACATAGTCGTTGGCCTTGGCGGCGGTCTGGGTGGTGGGCGTGTCGAGCGTGGTGGCCACGAGGGATTCTCCGGTAGTGATGGCGCGTGCCCTACCCGGCCGACCATCGACATGCAAATATAAAGAAGTCTTTATATGGCGTCGTCCAGCCGGCGGACAAGCGGTGGCCCGGTGTCGCTCAGGCGGTGCCGCCGACACTGGCGAGCAGCCGCGGATCGATCCCCGCCCCCGCGAACCCCGCCGCCCAGCGATCCGCCGCGGGCGTGGCGAACAACAGGTCCGCGCCGCCGCGCACGTCGAACCAGCCATGGCGGGTCATCTCGCCGTCGAGCTGTCCCGCGGCCCAGCCGGCATAGCCCAGCGCCACCACCCAGCGGCGCGGCCCCGTCCCCTCGCCGATCGCGCGGAGCACGTCGAGCGTGCCCGACAGCGCCCATCGCCGTCCGCTGCCTCCGCCGCCCTCCGCGTCGCGGCCCGCGACCTCCACCGTGTCCTGCCCGCTCCAGTCGGTGGAGTGGAGCACGAAGCCACGCCGCGGCTCCATCGGGCCGCCCCGGTGGACGGGCGCGTCGGGGGCGTCGCCGGGATCGATGTCGAGCTGGGCGAGCAGCGCGTGCAGGCCGAGCCCCGGAATCGTCTCGCCGATGCCGATGCCCAGCGCGCCGTCCGCGTCGTGCGCGCACATCGCGATCACCGCGCGGTCGAAGCGCGGGTCGCCGATGCCCGGCATCGCGAGCAGGAACCGGCCGGTCAGGAAGCTGCTGGTCTCCATCGCCCGCCGGTCTAGCCGCACCGACGCGCGCTCGCCATGCTTGAAATCAGGCGCGCCGCCTGCGACGGGGCGGGTGCCGCGCCAGCGCGGCGTGCGAACTGCAGGAGAAGTCCCGATGACGATCAGCGTCGGCGAGCATGTGCCCGCCACCACCCTCACCAAGGTCACCGCCGACGGCCCCGATCAGGTCGGTTCCGACGACTTCTTCGCGGGCCGCACGGTCGCGCTGTTCGCGGTGCCCGGCGCCTACACCCCGACCTGTTCGGCGCGCCACCTGCCCAGCTTCATCGACAAGGCCGGCGAGCTGCGGGCCAAGGGCGTCGACGAGATCGCCTGCACGTCGGTCAACGACCCGTTCGTGATGGCCGCCTGGGCCAAGTCCACCGGCGCCGACGGCATCACGATGCTGGCGGACGGCAACGGCGATTTCGCGACCGCGCTGGGGCTGACGATGGACGGGTCGAAGTTCGGCCTCGGCCAGCGCAGCCAGCGTTATGCCATGCTGGTGCGCGACGGCGTCGTCGAACAGCTGAACGTCGAGGAGCCGGGCCAGTATTCGGTGAGCTCGGCCGAGCACCTGCTCGCGCAGATGTGATCCGTGCCCGTCACCCCGGCGACCGCGCCGGGGTGACGACGGCGCCGGTCTTGGACCCGGTCTCGGCCCCGGTCTTGCCAGTGTCACGGGCGCGCCCTAGCCAACGTCGATGACCATCGCCGCCGACATCGTCGCCGACCTCGACCGCCTGTACCGCGCCTCCGTCGACCGGCTGCAGCAGGCGTTGACCGCGTACATCCGCGACGGAACGCCCCCCGATCCGCTGGCGCGCCGCGACGGGTCGTTCGCCTATCCCGAGATCCGCCTGACCTTCCGTGGCGGCGACATGCGACCCACCCCGATCCGCTCGTTCGGGCGATTGTCGATCCCGGGCGACTACCGGATCAGCGTGACCAAGCCTGCGCTGTTCGCCGACTATCTGACCGAGCAACTGACGCTGCTGATCGAGGATTACGACGTGGACGTCGAGGCGGCGGAGGGGCGGCAGGAGATCCCCTTTCCCTATGTGCTCGACGCGGGCCACGCGCTGAGCCTGGACGAGGTGTCGGCCGCCGAGATCGCGCGCTTCTTCCCCGCGACCGAGCTGGCGCACATCGGCGACGAGATCGCCGACGGCATCTGGACCTCGGGCGACGGTAACCGGCCGCTGGCGCTGTTCGACGGCTTGCGGACGGATTTCAGCCTGGCGCGGCTGCGGCATTACACCGGCACGCCGCCCGAGCATTGCCAGCGCTACGTGCTGTTCACCAACTATCACCGCTACGTCGACGAGTTCGTCCGCTGGGGCGCGTCGCAGCTCGGGCCGGGCAGCCGCTTCACCGCGCTGTCCGGTGCGGGCGGCGTCGTCATCGAGGATGGGGCGGACGTCGAGCGGATCGTGTCGGACAGCGCGTGGCGGCGGCATCAGATGCCGGCATACCACCTCCTCGCACCCGACCGCACCGGTATCACGCTGGTCAACATCGGCGTGGGGCCGTCGAACGCCAAGACGATCTGCGACCACCTCGCCGTCATGCGGCCCGAGGCGTGGCTGATGATCGGGCATTGCGGGGGCTTGCGGCCGTCGCAGCGGATCGGCGACTATGTCCTCGCCCACGCCTATCTGCGCGACGACCATGTGCTCGACGACGTGCTGCCGCCCGAGATCCCGGTGCCGGCGATCGCGGAGGTGCAGCAGGCGCTGGCCCGCGCGGCGGCCACCATTTCGGGCCAATCGGGCGAAGAGCTCAAGCGCCGGCTGCGCACGGGCACGATCGTGACGACCGACGACCGCAATTGGGAGCTGCGCTATTCGCAGTCGGCGCTGCGCTTCTCGTTGTCGCGCGCGGTCGGCATCGACATGGAGTCGGCGACGATCGCGGCGCAGGGCTACCGCTTCCGTGTGCCCTATGGCACGCTGCTGTGCGTGTCGGACAAGCCGCTGCACGGAGAGCTCAAGCTGCCGGGCCAGGCCAATCGCTTCTACGAGCGCGCGATCGCCGAGCACATGAAGATCGGCATCGAGACGTGCGAGGAACTGCGCCGCGAGGGCCCCAAGCTGCACAGCCGCAAGCTGCGCGCGTTCGACGAGCCGCCGTTCCGATAGGCGTATCCGCGTCGCGGGCGGCGGAATCGTTGCGCCAAGGAAACCAACGTGCATCGGTGCGTTACCCGGCCATCATCTCCAGGAGCAGATCATGGCCGACGACACGCCCGACGCCCCCGCGCCGACCGACACCGACGCCAAACCCGCCCCGCGCCGGCGACCGACGCGCACCGCCGCGCCCGAGGGTGCGGCCAAGCCGGCCCGCAAGCCACGCGCGCCCAAGTCCGCGCCCAAGTCGGCTGTGGTGAAGGCAGAGGAGGCGGTGGTCGAGGCAGCGAAGAAGCCCGCCGCCGCGATCGCCGGCGCCGCCAAGACGGCGGCCAAAGCGGTGAAGCCGCGCGCCGCCAAGCGGGCGACGCCGCCGACCGCGTCCAAGTCCCGTGCGAAGAAGACGGCGCGCCCCGCCAAGGGCTGGGGCACCGCGGCGATCGCGGGCGGCCTCGCCGCCGCGGGTGCCGCCGCCACCGCCGCGCTGTTCGCGTTGCGCAGCAGCACGCCGAAACCCGCGGCACCGGCGCCCGAGGGCAAGCTAGGCAAAGCGCATCAGCCGGACGGCGCGGACGCCAGCAAGTCGTTCGGCGCCGGCATCGCCGACGAGAACACGATCCCCGACCAGGACTGAGCCGGTCCGACCCGGGCGGTGGCCGACCCGGTCGCCGCCTATGTCGCCAGGAAGCTCGCGATCGCCTGGCCCAGTTCGGGGCGCGTGACGGCACTCATGTGATTGCCGGGCACTTCCACGTAGCTGGCCTGAGGCAAGGCGTCGGCCAGCGCCGCCGCGGAGCCGTTGTCGTGGTCGTCCACGCCGTTGACGACGAGCGCCGGCGACGCGAACGTCTCGATCGCGGCGAGCGGCGTCGAGACGAAGGTGTCGAGGATGCCGAGCAGCGCGACCGGATCGCCGCCGGTCGTCTTCAGGAACGCCTCCGCCATCCACGCCGGGCTGCCGCGCTCGTGCTGGCCGAGGTTGGTCAGGACGTGGCGGAAGTGCCCCGCCCGGCCCTCGACGTTCGTCAGCCCCGCCAGGCCCATGCCGGAGAATATGGCGCGCCGCGGCGTCGCCCCCGTCGCCAGCATCCGGCACACCGTCCGCGCGCCGAGCGAATAGCCGCCCAGATCATAGTCGGTCAGGCCGAGATGGCGGACGAACGCATGGCCGTCGCGTGTCAGTGCGTCGGGGGGATAGCGGGCGGGGTCGTGCGGCCTGTCGCTGCTTCCGTGCGCGCGCAGATCCGGCATCACGACGCGAAAACCGCGCGCGGCGATCGCGGCGGCATGGCCGAACCTGATCCAGTTCGTCGTCGCATCGGAGAAATAGCCGTGGATCAGGACCACGGGCCGCGCGCCCGCCTCGCCCACCTCCCGCCACGCGAGGCGGGTGCCGTCGTCCGCAGCGAAGAACTGCGGGTCAGTCAGGGAGCTCGCCACCGGCGTCCTTCCATTGTCGTACGATGTGGGGCAGGTCCTGCGTGCGCACCGCGGGCAGCGCGCGGGTGTCGAGCCAGGCGGGATGCCGGCTCTCGACGCCGCTGTGCGACACGGGCCGCAAGGTCGAGGGATCGTCGAAACTGCCAACGGTCAGGTCCAGACCGTCCGACGCGTTCCCCTCGTAGGTGAGCGGCGTCCCGCACGCGGCGCAGAAGCCGCGACGGGCGATCGGCGACGAGGCATAGCGGTCCGGCTCGGCGCCCAGCCACGTCACCGCCGCACGCGGCACCTGTTTCAGCGCCGCCGCGACGCCGCCGGTCGCGCGCTGGCACATCCGGCAGTGGCACAGATATGCCTCGTCGTCCGCCACCTCGACACGGTAGCGTACGCGCCCGCATTGGCAGCCGCCGGTCATGGTTCGGGTCATGACCGCTCGTTAGCGTATCGTCGACCGCTTCCCAAGCCGCCCACGCGCCCCATCAGTGCCGGTACGTGCTCGACGTCGTCATCACGACGCGCCAGTCGCCGTCCGTGCGCTTCAGCCAGTCGTTGAGGCTCGCGTCGCCCAGATGGGCCTCCACCATCGCACGATCACCGCTCACCAGCGGGCCGCGCAGGTCGATGCACCCGGGGCGACCCGACACCGGGACACCGCCGACCGACGCTCCCTTCAAGCCGCCGCCGCCCCGAAAGCCGGTGTCGTACAATCCGGCATAGCCCGGCGGCGCGGGCGGATCGTAGCGCCCCGCCTCCGCCGCCGGCCGCCACGGCGCGATCGTCCGCCCGACGCACAGGTGTCGGCCGGGATCGGTGCTCGCCATGTCGGCCAGCGCCGCGGCGGCGATCGCGGGCATCTCGTTGCGCGGATTGGGCGAGCACCCCGTCGCCAGCATCACGCCGGCGGCCAGGGTGCCCCAGCCTCTCACGCGTCCTTCTGCAGGTGCCGGCGGCCGAGCAGCTCGGCGATCTGGACCGCGTTGAGCGCCGCGCCCTTGCGCAGATTGTCCGACACGCACCACAGCGACAGGCCGTTCTCGACCGTCGGATCCTCGCGCACGCGGCTGACGAAGGTCGCGAACTCGCCAACGCACTCGACGGGCGTGATGTAGCCACCGTCCTCGCGCCGGTCGATCAGCATGACGCCGGGCGCCTCGCGCAGGATCGCCTGCGCGCGGTTGGCGCTGATCTCGTCCTCGAACTCGATGTTGATCGCCTCGGAATGACCGACGAACACGGGCACGCGGACGCAAGTGGCCGAAACCTTGATCCGGGGATCGAGGATCTTCTTGGTCTCGACGACCATCTTCCACTCTTCCTTGGTCGATCCGTCGTCGAGGAACTCGTCGATGTGGGGGATGACGTTGAAGGCGATCTGCTTGGTGAACAGCCGCGGCTCGGCGGGATCGCCGACGAAGATGTTGCGGCTCTGCTCGAACAGCTCGTCCATCCCCGCCTTGCCCGCGCCCGACACGGACTGGTACGTCGCGACGACCACCCGCTTGATCCGCGCGACGTCGTGCAGCGGCTTCAACGCCACGACCATCTGCGCCGTCGAGCAGTTGGGATTGGCGATGATGTTGCGCCGCTTGTACCCGTCGATCGCGTCCGGGTTCACCTCGGGCACCACCAGCGGCACGTCGGGGTCCATCCGGTACAGTGACGAATTGTCGATCACGACGCAGCCCGCGGCGGCGAAGCGGGGCGCATAGACCTTCGTCGCCTCCGACCCGATCGCGAACAGCGCCATGTCATAGCCGGCGGGGTCGAAATGCTCGATGTTCTTGACGGTGAACTGACGGTCGGTGTCGCCATAGTCGACGACCTCGCCCACCGATCGCGACGAGGCGACGCAGGCGATCTCGTCGGCGGGAAACTCGCGCTCCGCCAGGATGTTGAGCATCTCGCGCCCGACGCTGCCCGTCGCGCCCGCGACCACGATCCGATAGCCCATCGTTTGTCCTTCTTCTTACGCCGGCGGCGTCGTCCCGTGCGCGTTTAGAGGACGACGCGCGGCGCGGCCAGCCGCGACCTACTCCGTCGCGACCGGCTTGTCCTTCACCTCGCGGTCGAGGAAGTTCAGGATCGTGCCCCACAGATGCTCGCTGATCCCCGGCCCGCGCACGGCGTGGGTGTAGCCGGGGTAGAACATCATCTCGAACGGCCGGTCCGCCGCCTGCAGCTTGGCGGCGAGCATCGTCGAGTTCTCGAACACGACGTTGTCGTCGCTCATGCCGTGGATCAGCAGCAGCGGGTCCGCGATCGCGGTCGCATCGGTCAAGGCGTCCGACTTGAGGTAGGCCGCCGCGTCGGTCTTGGGGCTGCCCATGTAGCGCTCGGTGTAATGGGTGTCGTACAGCTCCCACTTCGTCACCGGCGCCCCCGATACGCCGGCGGCATAGACGTGCGGGTTGGCGGCCAGCATCTTGAGCGTCATGTAGCCGCCGTACGACCAGCCATAGGTCGCGATCCGGGCCGGATCGACGAACGGCAAGGACTTCAGATACTCCGCGCCCTTCAGCTGGTCGGCGACCTCGACGCTGCCCATCGCGCGATAGATCTGGTCCTCGAACGCCTTGCCGCGGTTGAACGAGCCGCGATTGTCGATCTGGAAGAACACCCATCCCTGGCTGACGAGATATTGCGGCAGCGCGCCCTGCCACCCGCGCGTCACCTGCTGGCCGGTGCCGGGGCCGCCGTAATGCTGGAAGAACACGGGGTAGCGTTTGCCCGGCACCATCGGCGGCGCGATCATCTCCCAGTACAGCGTCGTGCCGTCGTCGGCCCTGAGCGTCCCGAACTGCGTCGGCCGGTGCGCGGCGGCGTACGGGAAATAGGGGTGGCCGGGCACCAGCGCGTTCTCGTTGATCCACGCCAGCCGCTTGCCGCCCGTGTCCGCCAGATATTGCTGCGCGGGCTGGCCGGGGTTGGATCGGCTGACGATCAGCCGGGTCGCGGCCGCATCCATCGTCGCGCCGTTGGTCCAGCCGCGCTCCGTCAGCCGCGTGACCTGCGCCGGGTGCGCGATGTCGAGGCTGTATAGCTGGTTCTCGAGCACGTCGTCCTTCGTGCCGGTGAAGTACAGCCGCCCCGCCTTCTCGTCGACGCCGACCAGGTCGGTCACGACCCAGGGACCGTGCGTCAGCTGCGTCCAATGGCCTTTGCTGAAGCGGTACAGGTGGCGATAGCCGTCGCGTTCCGAGCTCCAGATCAGGTCACCGTCCGGCATCGCGTGGTACGCGTCGGACAGGTTGAGCCAGCTGTGGTCGCCCGATCGCTCGGTGAACCAGACCATCGACCTTCCGGTCGCGGGATCGACGCGCAGCATGTCGAGCCGTTTCTGGTCGCGTGTCTGGCGCTGCACCAGCAGCGTCTTGCCGTCGGGCGTCCAGTCGACGCGGGCGAGGTAGATGTCGGGATCGCTGCCGAGGTCGACCTTCACCTGTCCCGATCCGTCCGCCTTCGCGACGTACAGCTCGACGGCGACGTTGGGCGTGCCGGCGGCGGGATAGCGCTGGTCGTACACGCGGGTGCCGTTGGCGCCGATCGCGGCGCGGGTGACGACGCCGACCGGCGCCTCGTCGAAGCGCTCGACCGCGATCCGGCTCTCGTCCGGCGACCACCAGTATCCGGTGTCGCGGTGCATCTCCTCCTGCGCCACGAACTCCGCCTCGCCCCAGTGGACGGTGCCGCCGCCGCCCTGCGTCACCGCGCGAGCAGCGCCGCCGGCGAGCGGCTGGACGTACAGGTTCTGGGCGCGCACGAAGCTGACGAAGCCGCTCCTGGGGCTGATCGCGGGGTTGAGCTGGCCGCCGGGGGTGTTCGTCAGCCGGCGGGCCTCGCCGGTGACCGACGCGAGGTACAGGTCGCCGTCGAGCGGGACCAGGATCGCGCTGCCGTCGGGCGCCCAGTCATAGGCGACGATCCCGCGCTGCCCGCCGATGCGCGTGCGCTCGCGCTGCATCTTCTCCGCTTCCGACAGCTCGGCGCCCGACCCGACCTTCTTGCTGTCGACCAGCATCCGCGACACGCCGGTGCGCGTGTCGGTGGCCCACAGGTCGAACCGCTCCTTCTCGTCCGCCCGGTTGCGCAAGCTGGTGAGGAGCGCGCCGTCGGGCGACAGCTTGAGCGCGCGCGGCTGTTGCCCGGACAGTTCGGGGTTGGCGAACACGCGGGCCAGCGTCAGCGCGCCGGGCTGCACCGACGCTGCGGGCGCGGTCGGCGCGCTCGTGGCCTGGGCGGGCGGATCAGCGGCCATCGCGGCCCCGCACGCCAGCATCGACGCCGATCCCGTCAGCCCCATCGTCACGCCCGCCAGCCATGTCCGCATCCCGCCACCTTCGAAGAACCGCCGGCGTCGGCCGGCGCGCCGCTATCGCGCGGGCGAGGCAGGCCGTAAAGCCCGGCCGCCCCGAGCCCGCCCCGAGCCCGCCCCGAGCCCGCCATCGCGCCCATCGTCGAAAGAGTCGCTTCCCCTGTCCGCTTTTTCGGTCGGCAAGGCTTTCGCGCCCACCCGCTTGGGCGCTATGGCGACCGCGTGCCGCCGGTCCGCCACGCCGGCCGGACACGATGTTCAGGCTATGAGCGGATCGAGCAACATTGCTGATTGAATCCATCCGGCGCCGTCGTGCGCTGTCGCCGATCGGTGTCGGCCTCGCCGCAATCGCGCTTTCCGGGTGCAGCAGCGGCAGCGACGCGGGCGGCCAGGGCAAGGGCAAGCAGGGCGCGGGCGCCAAGGGACCGACGCAGGTCGGCTATGTGGTCGCACGGGCCAGCGACATCGCGCTGACGACCGAACTGGCGGGCCGCACCGTCGCCTACCAGAGCTCCGAGGTCCGGCCGCAGGTCGCGGGGCTGATCCAGAAGCGCCTGTTCGTCGAGGGCTCGATCGTCCACGCGGGCCAGCCGCTGTACCAGATCGACCCCAGCCTCTATCGCGCCGCCGTCAACCAGGCGAGCGCCAACGTATCGAGCGCGCAGGCGACCGCGGAGGCGTCGCGCCTCCAGGCCGAGCGGTACAAGCCGCTGGCGGACATCGAGGCGGTGTCGAAACAGGATTACACCAACGCGCTCGCCTCCGCGCGCCAGGGCAATGCCTCCGTGCTGCAGAACCGGGCGGCGCTCGACACCGCGCGCATCAACCTGCGCTTCACGACCGTGCCGGCGCCGATCACCGGCCGCATCGGGCGGTCGCTGTTCACCGTCGGCGCGCTGGTGACGACCAGCCAGACCGATCCGCTGACCACGATCCAGCAGCTCGACCCGATCTACGTCGACATCCCCCAGTCGAGCGCCGCCCTCCTCGCGCTGCGCCGCGCGCTGTCGCGCAACGACGGCGTGGTGCCGACGCGCGCGGTCGTGCACCTGAAGCTCGAGGACGGCAGCGACTATGGCGAGACGGGAACGGTCGAGTTCTCCGAGGTCGTCGTCGACCAGACCACGGGCACGGTGACGCTGCGCGCGCGCTTCCCCAATTCGCGCGGCGTGTTGCTGCCCGGCATGTTCGTGCGCGCGACCTTCGCGCAGGCGACGAACCAGAACGCGATCCTGGTGCCCCAGCCGGCGGTGTCGCGCGACGCGCAGGGTCATGCGACGCTGTTCGTCGTCGGGCCCGGCAACCGCGCGCTCCAGCGCACCGTCACCGCCGACCGGACGAACGGCCCCAACTGGGTCGTGACCGCCGGGCTGAAGGCGGGCGAGAAGGTGATCGTGCAGGGTCTGGCGACGCTGAAGCCCAACCAGCCGATCCGCCCGGTGACGTCCAACACGCCGCAACGCATCCAGCCGCCGCAACAGGGCGACGGCAAGGGCGGATCGGGTCAGGGCGGATCGGGTCAGGGCGGATCCGGCAAGGGCGAGAGCGGCGGCAGCGCAGGCAAGGCGGGCTGACGATCCCATGATCTCGCGTATCTTCATCGACCGGCCGATCTTCGCCTGGGTGCTGGCCATCATCGTCATGCTGGGCGGCATCGGCGGCATCGTGGGCCTGCCGATCGCGCAATATCCCGACGTCGCACCGCCGCAGGTGACGATCGCGGCGACCTATCCGGGCGCCAGCGCGGCGACGCTGCAGAACGCGGTGACGCAAGTCGTGGAACAGACGCTGACCGGCATCGACGGGCTGCTCTATTTCCAGTCCGCCTCGTCGAGCCGCGGACAGGTGACGATCACGGTCACCTTCGTGAAGGGGACGAACCCCGACATCGCGCAGGTCCAGGTCCAGAACCAGGTCCAGCAATCGCTGTCGCGCCTGCCGCAACAGGTGCAGGCGCAGGGACTGATCGTGCGCAAGTCCAACCCGGACTTCCTGCTGATCGCGGGCGTGTACGACTCGTCGGATCGGCAGACGTCGGCGGACGTGTCGGATTACCTCGCGTCCAACCTCCAGGATCCGCTCGGCCGTATCAAGGGCGTCGGCAACACCAACGTCTTCGGCTCGCAATATGCGATGCGCATCTGGCTCGATCCCGCCAAGCTCAACTCGTTCCAGCTGATGCCGAGCGACGTCAACACCGCGATCACCAACCAGAACACCGACGTGTCCGCGGGCGAGATCGGCGCGCAGCCGTCGTCCAAGGACCAGTATCTCGACGCGACGGTGACCGCGCAGGCGCGCCTCCAGAAACCCGAGCAGTTCGAGAACATCGTGCTCAAGACGCAGCCGGACGGTGCGACCGTGCGCATCCGCGACGTCGCCCACGTCCAGCTCGGGCCGGAGGATTACTCCACCTCCAGCGAAGTCAACGGCCATCCGGGCGCCGGCATCGCCGTGCTGCTGTCGCCGGGCGCGGACGCGCTGGCGACGTCCAAGCTCGTCAAGGCGACGATCGCGGCGGCGCAGAAGAAGTTCCCCGACGGCTACAAGGTCGCCTACGCCAACGACGCGACCGATTTCATCAAGCTGTCGATCCGCGACGTGGTGAAGACGCTGATCGAGGCGATCATCCTCGTCGTCATCGTGATGTTCGTCTTCCTGCAGAGCTGGCGTGCGACGCTGGTGCCGGCGATCGCGGTGCCCGTCGTGCTGCTGGGCACGTTCGGCATCTTCTACATCGCCGGTTTCTCGATCAACACGCTGACGCTGTTCGGTCTCGTGCTTGCGATCGGGCTTCTGGTGGACGACGCGATCGTCGTGGTCGAGAACGTCGAGCGGCTGCTCGACGAGAATCCGGACATGAGCCCGCGGGACGCGACGCTGCGGTCGATGGAGGAGATCACGATCGCGCTGATCGCGATCGCGCTGGTGCTGTCGGCGGTGTTCCTGCCGATGGCGTTCTTCGGCGGATCGACCGGCGTCATCTATCGCCAGTTCTCGCTGACGATCGTGTCGGCGATGATCCTGTCGGTGCTGACCGCGCTGATCCTGTCGCCCGCGCTGACCACCACGCTGCTCAAGCAGAAGAAGAAGGACCAGGCGGGCGACCCCGTGCAGGAAGGCTGGTTCGGCCGCCATTTCCCGCGCGTCGCGCACGTCGTGGCGACCGGCCGCGACAAGTTCAACCGCGGTTTCGACGCCACGAGCGAGCGGTACCAGCGCACCGTCAAATACGTCGCCGACCGACGGTTCGTCGCGCTGCTGATCTATGGCGGCGCGGTGGCGTTGCTGGTCATCATGTTCCTGCGCCTGCCCACGGGCTTCCTGCCGACCGAGGATCAGGGCCAGACGCTGGTCCAGTTCCAGCTGGCGCCCGGCGCGACGCTCAACCGCACGGGCCAGGTGCGCGACGCCGTGCAGCAGTATTTCTCGCAATACGAGGGCAAGAACGTCGCGACGGTGTTCTCCGCGATCGGTCGCAGCGCGGGCGGCGCGCCGGGCGGCCAGAACACCGGCCTCGCGTTCCTCGCCCTGTCCGATTACGACAATCGCAAGGGCAAGACGAACGGCGCCGACGCGATCACCGCCCGCGCTTCGGCGGCGTTCCGCGGCCTTCGCGACGCGCAGGTCTATGCGCTGATCCCGCCCGCGATCCGCGGTCTCGGCCAGTCCAACGGCTTCACCATGGAGCTGCAGAACACCAGCAACATGGACCCGCAGAAGTTCGAGGCGGTGCGCGACCAGCTGCTCGCCAAGGCGCTGGCCGACCCCAGGCTCATCGGTGTGCGGCTGACCGAACTGCCCGACGTGCCGACGCTGAAGGTCGATACGGATCAACAGAAGCTGACCGCGCTCGGGCTGACGCAGGCGAACGTCAATTCCACGCTGTCGACGGCGTGGGGCGGCACCTACGTCA
>JBPBQW010000062.1:0-27621 GCA_050955125.1 Janthinobacterium lividum | reverse complement strand
TCGGCCCGGCGAGCGTGATCGCGCGGGCGAGCCGGTCGGCGAGGGACGGCTCGGTGGTCACGCCACGCTCGCGCCGCCCGCGATCGGCTCAACCCGCTGACGGCGGCCGGGCGCGGTCGCGATCAGATACGCGCCGCCCGCGATCATCGGCAGGCACAGCCACTGGCCCATGTGCAGCCCGGTCGCCCGTGCAAAGGCTTCGAGCTGATGGTCGGGCTCGCGGAAGAACTCGACGCAGAAGCGCGCGACGCCGTATCCCGCCAGGAACACGCCCACCAGCCTGCCGGGCTGATAGCGCGCGTTCGTGCGCCAGAAGCACCACCACAGGATCGCGAACAGCACGATCCCCTCCAGCCCCGCCTCGTAGAGCTGGCTGGGGTGGCGCGCGGGCTCGGGCAGGCCGAACGGCACGGTGCGGTCGAACACGATCGCCCAGGGCGCATCGCTCGGCCGGCCCCACAGCTCGCCGTTCACGAAGTTCGCCAGCCGTCCGAAGAACAGCCCGAACGGCACGCAACAGGCGACGTAGTCGTGGACGCGCAGCCAGTTCAGCTTGTGGACGCGCGCGAACCAGATCAGCCCCAGCGACGTGCCGATCACGCCGCCGTGGAAGCTCATGCCGCCGTCCCACAGCTTCAGGATGCGCAGCGGGTGGGTGAAGAACTCCTGATCCGTGCCGTAGAACAGGACATAGCCGATCCGCCCGCCCAGGATGATGCCCAGCGTCGCATAGAACACCAGATCGTCGGCATGGCGGCGCGCCATCGGTGCGCCGGGCTCGCGCAACAGCCGCAGCAGATACCACCAGCCCACCACGATCCCGGCGATATAGGCGAGGCTGTACCAGCGCAGCGCGAACCGGCCGATGCTGAAGATCTCCGGGTGCAGCCCCAGCGAGTCGAAGCGGACGTGGCCGGACGTGAGGCCGGGGGTGGCGAGCGACTGGCCGGCCAGTGTGGCCACATTCAGCAGCTCGCCGAACGGAATGTGGCCGACGGCGGTCGCGACAGGCAGGATCAAGGCTTTTCCCCGGGCTTCGTCGCCTGCATAAGAGGCGTCACGAGCCCCCATAAGAGGGGCGGGCAGCAAGACCAAGTGGAGAGCGAGCGATGCGAACGGACCTCGACGAGGCGATGGACGCCATGATGGCCCGGCTGACGGGTCCGGGCGGCCCGCTGGCGCTCGGCGGGATCGAGCGGTTCGGGCGCGTGCTGCCGACGATCGAGGGCGTGCCGGGAACGCTGCCCGCCTATTTCGCCCATTATTGCGCCCAGCACGGCGACGCGACGTTCCTGGTCGCCGGCGACGAGCGGCTGAGCTTCGCCCAGGCCCATGCGATCGCGCAGCGGGTCGCGGGCGCGCTGGCGGCGCGCGGGATCGCCAGGGGCGACCGGGTGGGGATCGCGATGCGCAACTCGCCGTCGTGGATCGCGCTGTACATGGGCATCGTCATGGCGGGCGGGGTCGCGACGCTGCTCAACGGCTGGTGGCAGGCCGCCGAGCTGCGCCACGCGATCACCGACGTCGGTTGCCGGCTCGTCTTCGCCGATCCGCCGCGGGTCGCGCGGATCGCCGCCGCCGGGGTCGACGTCGAGGTGGTGGCGATCGACGATCGCGCGCCGCTGGCCGACGCGATGGCGGTGCTCGGCGAGCATGCCGCCCCCTTGCCGACGGTGACGACGGACGACGTCGCGACGATCCTGTTCACGTCGGGCTCCACCGGATTGTCGAAGGGCGCGTGGTCGGACCATCGCGGCGTCATCCAGGCGACGTACAGCTATCTGTCGCAGGCGATGATGATGCTGGGCCTCGCGACCGAGGCGGGGACGCCGCCGGTCGGCCAGCCGGCGACGATGCTCAACCTGCCGCTGTTCCACGTAACCGCGATGGTGCCGACGATGCTGCAGAGCTTCGCGATGGGCCGCAAGCTCGTCCTGATGGCGAAATGGGATGCCGAGGAGGCGATGCGGCTGATCGAGGCGGAGCGCGTGACCTATTTCGTCGGCGTGCCGCTGATGAGCTTCGAGATGCTGACGCATCCCAACCGCGCGGCCTACGACCTGTCGAGCGTCACCGACTTCGCCGCGGGCGGCGCGCCGCGCCCCGCCGAGCACGTCCGCCGCATCCAGGAGGAGATGGGCGGGGGCGCGCCGCTGATCGGCTATGGCCTGACCGAGACCAACGCCGTGGGCGTCGGCAACTGGCGCGGCAACTATCTCGCCAAGCCGCTGTCCGCGGGACGGCCGTCCAAGCCGCTGGTCGAGATCGGCATCCTCGACGATGCGGGCGCGGAGGTGGCGCAGGGCACGTCGGGCGAGATCGCGATCCGCACGATCTGCAACGCGCGCGGTTACTGGGGCAACGAGGCGGCGACCGCGGCGGCGTTCCTGCCCGACGGCTGGTTCCGGTCGGGGGATCTGGGCTATCTCGACGAGGACGGATACCTCTTCATCGTCGACCGCAAGAAGGACATCATCATCCGCGGCGGCGAGAACATCAGCTGCCAGGAGGTGGAGGACGCGCTGTACCTGAACGCCGACGTGGCCGAGGCGTGCGTGTTCGGCGTCCCGGACGAGCGGTTCGGCGAGGTGCCGGGCGCGGTCGTCCGCCCCGCCGAGGGCGCGACGCTCGACCGGGGCGAGCTGGTGACCTTCCTCCAGGGCCACATCGCGGCGTTCAAGGTGCCGCACCGCATCTGGATCGCGCCCCATCCGCTGCCCCGGCTCGGGACGGAGAAGATCGACAAGGTCGCGCTGCGCACCGCCTATCGCGCGATCGCGGCGCAGGAGGATGCGGTCCGGGCGGGGTGATCCTGCAAGGGCGCCGATGGTTCAATCCGGCCTCGTCCTCGTCTAGGGCGACCGCCATGGACCGCCGCCATGCCGACACCGGAGCGATCGACCGCCGCACGCTGCTCGTCACCGGCGGCGCCGGCGTGGGCGTCCTCGTCGGCTGGGCGGTGTGGCCGCGCGCGTACCGGGCGACCCTGACGGCGGCGCCGGGCGAGACGATCCTGAGCGCATGGCTGAAGATCGCGGAGGACGGCGTGGTGACGGTCGCGGTCCCGCAGGCGGAGCACGGGCAGGGCGCGTGGACCGCGCTGGCGCAGATCGTCGCGGACGAACTGGGCGCGGACTGGCGCACCGTCGGCGTCGAGGCGGCGCCGCCCAACCCGCTCTACGCCAATCCGCTCGCGCTCGACGAACTGCTCGATGGGGCGCTGGGCGCGCTGCCGCACGGGCTGGTGGCGCGCCATGCGGTGAGCGCGGACTGGATGCTGACCGGCGGCTCCACCTCCGTCCGCATGTTCGAGGGCGCGTGCCGCCGGGCGGGCGCGGGGGCGCGGGCGCTGCTGTGCCGGGCGGCGGCCCGGCGGTGGGGCGTCGACTGGCGCGCCTGCGACACGCACGCGGGGTTCGTCGTCCAGGGCGGGCGGCGATTGCGCTTCGGCGAGATCGCCGCCGCCGCCGCGGGCGAGTCGTTGCCCGATCCGCCCGTGTTGCGCGTGCCCGACGGGTCGCGCCTGTCCGGCAAGTCGCTGCCCCGGCTCGACGTGCCCGCCAAGGTCGACGGATCGGCGCAGTTCGCCGCCGACATCCGCCTGCCCGACATGGTGTTCGCCTCCGTCCGCTCTGGCCCGGTCGGCGACACGCGGCTGGTGCGCAGCGACACGGCCGCGGCGAACCGGATCCGGGGCGTGCTGGAGGTGGTGGAGGCGCCTGGCTGGATCGCGGCGGTCGCGACCGACTGGTGGGCCGCCGACCGCGCGCTCGACGCGCTCGCGCCCCGGTTCGCGACGCGCGGGCCGGTCGTCACGACGGCCTCGATCGACGCGGCGCTCGAGGCCGCACTGGCGGGACCGGGCGAGCGGATGGTCGCGACCGGCGACGTCGCCGGCCAGTTCCGCGCCGCGCACCTGATCGCCGCCACCTACCGCGTTGCGCCCGGCGTTCATGCGAGCATCGAGACCGCCGCCGCCACCGCGCGCTGGCATGACGGACGGCTGGAGCTGTGGCTGCCGACGCAGGCGCCCGCTCAGGTCCGCGCCGCCGCCGCGGCGGCGATCGGCGTCGCGCCGAGCCGGGTGACGGTGCATCCGATGCTGATCGGCGGGTCGTTCGGCGCCGCGCTGGAGACGGGCGCGGCGGCGCAGGCGGCGGTGCTCGCGATGCGGCTCAAACGGCCGGTGCAGGTGACTTGGTCGCGCGCGGAGGACCTGCGACGCGACGCGGTCCGCGCGCCCGCGCTGGCGCGGATGGCGGCGCGCCTGGGCCCGAGCGGGCAGATCGCGGCGTGGGAGGCGCGGATCGCCGCGCCCGCGACGGGACGCGCGCTCGCGCGGCGGCTGTTTCCCGGCGATCGCACGGTCGCGGCGGCGCTGGCGCTGTCGGGCACCGGCGATCGCTATGCGGTGGCGGGAGCGGAACCTGCGTACCGCATCCCGGCGATCGCGATCGACCACCATCCCGCCGACTCCGACGGACTTCGGGGCCTGACGACCGGCCATCTGCGCGGCGGCGCGCACGGCTACACCTGCTTCTTCACCGAGTCGTTCGTCGACGAGCTCGCGCATGCCGCAGGGACGGAGGCGCTGAGCTATCGCATCGCGATGCTGGGCGGCGATCCCCGGCTCGCGCGCTGCCTGTCGACCGCGGCGTCGCTGGGCGGCTGGGACGGCGGCGGGCCGGGCAGCGGGCAGGGGATTGCGGCCCACGCCTTTCGCGGCAGCCGCATCGCCGTGCTGGCGGAGGCGCGGATCGAGGGCGGGCGGATCAGGGTCGACCGGCTGGTCGCCGCGGTCGATTGCGGGCGGGCGATCAATCCCGATCTGGTGCGCCAGCAGATCGAGGGCGGGCTGATCTTCGGCATGGCGCAGGCGCTGGGCGCATCCACCGGCTACACCGCCGGGTTGCCGGACGCGCACGGCTTCGGCGGCCTCGGCCTGCCGCGGCTCGCCGACGTGCCCGACGTCACCGTCGAGCTGATTCGCAGCGAGGCGGAGCCGGGCGGGGTGGGGGAGCTGGCGGTGCCGCCGGTCGCGCCAGCGATCGCCAACGCGCTATGGTCGGCGACGGGCACTCGCCTCCGCTCGCTGCCGCTGATACCCGGAACCGCGTGACACCACCTCTCCACGCTCCGTCCGGCCATCCGGCCATCCCCGCGCCCCGCATCGGCGTCCTCCTCGTCAATCTCGGCACGCCCGATGCGTCCGACACGCGCGCGGTGCGCCGTTACCTCAAGGAGTTCTTGTCCGACCGGCGGGTGGTGGAGCTGCCCCGGATCGCGTGGCAGCCGATCCTGCGCGGCATCGTACTGACGACCCGGCCGAGGAAGTCCGCCCATGCCTATCGGCAGGTGTGGCGCGAGGACGGCTCGCCACTGGCCGCGTTCACCCGGTTGCAGGCGCAGGGGCTTCAAGGCGCGTTCGGCCCCGGCGTGACCGTCGACTGGGCGATGCGCTACGGCAATCCGTCGATCGGCGACCGGCTGGCGGCGATGAAGGCGGCGGGGTGCGAGCGCATCCTGCTCGCGCCATTGTATCCGCAATATTGCGCGGCCACGACCGCGACCGCCAACGACAAGGCGTTCCTGGCGCTCGCGGGCATGCGCTGGCAGCCCGCGATTCGCACGCTGCCGCCCTATCACGACGACCCGCGGTACATCGCCGCGCTCAAGGAGACGATCGAGGCGGGCATCGCCGCGCTGCCGTTCGAGCCGCAGGCGGTGATCGCGAGCTTCCACGGCATGCCCAAGCGGACGCTGGCGCTGGGGGATCCGTACCACTGCCATTGCCAGAAGACCGCCCGCCTGCTGGGCGAGGCGATGGGCCGCGAGTTGACGGTCGCGTTCCAGTCGCGTTTCGGTCCCGCCAAATGGCTCGGCCCCGCGACCGACGAGACGCTCGTCCGATTGGCGGGCGAGGGCATCCGGCGGGTGGCGATCTTCGCGCCGGGCTTCTCCGCCGACTGTCTCGAGACGCTGGAGGAGCTGTCTATCCGCGGGCGGGAAAGCTTCGTGGCCGCGGGCGGAACCGATTTCGCCTACATCCCCTGCCTCAACGACGGCCCGGCGAGTCTGGCGATGCTGCGCGGGATTCTCGCCCGGGAACTTGCGGGATGGACGCCGGCTGACTAGCCCTTGCTCAAAGCAAGGAGAGGATCGGATGGCGCGGGTAGCGATCGTGACGGGCGGGACGCGCGGGATCGGCGAGGCGATCAGCTGCGCCTTGCAGAAGGCCGGCATGACGGTCGCCGCCAACTATGCCGGCAACGACGAGCGGGCGCGGGCCTTTGCCGAGCGGACCGGAATCGCGACGTTTCGGTGGGACGTGGGCGACCACGCCGCCTGCCTCGCGGGCTGCGCGCGGGTGGAGGCGGAGGTCGGCCCCGTCGACGTGGTCGTCAACAACGCCGGGATCACCCGTGACGGCACGCTGATGAAAATGACGCACGAGGACTGGGACGAGGTGATGCGCGTCAACCTGGGCGGCTGCTTTAACATGGCCAAGGCAACGTTCCCGGGCATGCGCGCGCGCAAATGGGGGCGGATCGTCAACATCGGGTCGATCAACGGTCAGGCGGGCCAGTACGGCCAAGTCAACTACGCCGCTGCCAAATCGGGCATCCACGGTTTCACCAAGGCGCTGGCGCAGGAGGGCGCGCGCGTCGGCGTGACCGTGAACGCGATCGCGCCGGGCTATATCGACACCGACATGGTCGCCGCCGTGCCCGGCGACGTGCTGGAGAAGATCGTCGCCAAGATTCCCGTCGGCCGGCTGGGCCAGGCGGACGAGATCGCGCGCGGCGTCGCGTTCCTGTGCTCGGAGGAGGCGGGGTTCGTGACGGGGTCGACGCTGAGCATCAACGGCGGCCAGCACATGTACTGACGGGCCGAGGCGTGACCACGCCCGCGACGTTGCGCAGCACGGCCTGGCTCGGCCGACGGGCGATGGAGCCGCGCCGCGGCGACCCCGACCCGTTCGACGTCACCCCGCCGGCTTCGCCGTCGGCGCGCCTGGAAGCACTTCCCTTCTTCCGTCCACCCTGAGCTCGTCGACGGGCTGTCCTTCCACTTCGCCACGGCAAGGACGGCAGGGCAACAAGCTCAGCCTGAACGGGAGGGTGCTTCGACACTCACAGCCGTGCCGACGGCGAAGCCGCCGGCGTGACGTCGAACGGGTTCGGCTTTGCGCCGACCCGCCGGCGGGTTCGGGCGCTGCGGCTCGCGCGACACCGCGCCGTCCGGCTGCGCCGGGAGGCGCTGCGCCCGAACGAAACGGGCCGGTCCTCTTTCGAGGACCGGCCCGCACCCTCGATACGCCACGCGAGGGCTCCTCCCGATACGCGACCGGGGAGAAGAGGGAAAAGGATCGGGCGAAGCCGGCGCAGGTGCGGCCGTCGGCCGGCTACCGGCACCAGCCCGGATTGCCCGAACGGCCGACCGCCCGCCCGGCGAGCGCACCGCCGCCGGCGCCCAGGATCGTGCCCAGCGACCGGTCGCCGCGGCCCGCGATCGAATTGCCCAGCAGCCCGCCCGCGATCGCGCCGACGATCGTGCCCGTCGTCCCGTTGTTGCATCGCCGCCGGGCATAGTTCCGATCACGCTCGTCATCCCCCCGGTCGCGGCCGTCGTAGCCGCGGCCGTGGGGCGCGCGGTTGTAGCCGTCGCGATAAGCGTCGCCATACGCCTGACCATAGCGATCGCCGCCAAAGCGCTGCGCCGTGGCCGCGGTCGGGATCGCCAGCGCGGACAGCCCCAGCGCGGCCGTCGCGAGCGCGGCGGTGAAGCGCGGCATCAGCTTTAACATGGCAAGGACTCCCTGGCTGGAGGACTCTCGACGGCGGGACGAAGCTCCCCTCCGATGGACAGGCTATGCCCGCGTGGCGTTGATCGCAGTCTGAATGTGCTCGTTATCGCGCGTTCAGACTGTGCCTGTCGGCCGAACACGCTAGGGCGCGGGCATGCGGATGGCGTTGAGCGTGTTGCTGGTCCTGTTGCTGGTACCGGGATGGAGCGGCGATCCCCGCCTCGATCTGCTGGGGTCGCGGGAGCGGATCGTGGCGGTGCCCGTTTCGCTCGATCCCGCACGTCCGGGCCGGCGGCGCGTCGGCCGGTTGACCTGGCTGGGCGGCGTCGCGCTGTCGAGCCCCGATCCCGCCTTCGGCGGCTTCTCGTCGCTGCACGTCAGCGGCCACCGGATCACGCTGCTGAGCGACGGCGGCAACGTCGTCGCGCTGTCGTGGCTTCCCGGGCGCGGGATCGTCGGTTCGCGGTTCGGCAACTTGCCCGCTGGCCCCGGCACGGGCTGGCAGAAGGCGGACAGGGACAGCGAATCGATGGCGGTCGGGCCCGACGGGACGACCTGGGTGGGGTTCGAGAACGCCAACGCAATCTGGCGCTACGCCCCGGGCTTCTTGCGCGCCGAGGGTCGGGTCAGGCCCGCGGCTATGCGGCGTTGGCCCGCGAATGGCGGCGCAGAGACGATGGTCTGGCTGGCGGACGGACGCTTCCTGCTGATCGGTGAGGTGTCGCCCCGGCGCGGCGACCCGTGGCGCGAGGGGCTGGTGTTCGCGGGCGATCCGCTGGTCCGGCCGCTCGCCTTCCACTTCCGCTTCCGTCCGCCTGCAGACTTCGATCCCAGCGACGCGGCGGCGTTGCCGGACGGATCGCTGCTCGTCCTCGTGCGTCGTTTCCGGCTGCCCTACCGCTTCGACGCGCGGCTGCTGCTGGTGCCGGCGGGGGCGATCCGGCCGGGCGCGGCGGTGACGGGGACACCAATCGCGGACTTCACGCCGCCGGTGATCCACGACAATCTCGAGGGCGTGGCCGTGACGCGGGAGGGACGGGACACGATCGTGTGGCTATGCTCCGACGACAACCAGTCGGTCCTGCAACGCTCGCTGCTGCTCAAGTTCCGGCTGGGTTCCTGAACACGCAAAGCCCGCGCTTCCGACGGGAAGGCGGGTATCGCGTCCGACGACCAGGACCGGCTCAGGCGGCGACGGTCTCGGCAGGCTGGGCGGCGCCGATCTTCTTGACGATGTCGCGCTTCAGCCGGCGGCAGCGCAGCGACAGCTTGTCGTCGCCCGTCTTGACCAGCCAGTTGTCAAGACCACCATTGTGCTCGACCGATCGCAGCCCGTGCGTCGACACGCGCAGGCGGATCGACCGCTCGAGCGCGTCGGAGATCAACGTCACGTTCTGCAGATTGGGCAGGAACGTGCGCTTGGTCTTGTTGTTGGCGTGGGAAACGTTGTTCCCGACCATCCGGCCCTTGCCGGTCAGCTCGCAGATGCGCGACATGGTGATGCGTCCTGATGCTTCGGCCCGACGGTCGATCGTGACCCCCGGGAAAGGGAGCGCGCATACCGGCCGGGCCGCCCAGCGTCAACCAGCGTCGCGGCGCGGCCTTGCGCAACCTCGCCCGCGGAAATGCGTTGCGCAGCCGTATCATTCGAATGGGGGAGAAAGAGGATGCGGTTCATCCTGACGCTGTTGGGGCTGGCGGTGGTGCTGTTGATCGTGGCGATGCTGTTCGGCTTCATCAATTTCGACCAGACGAAGAAGGCCGTGGTGCAGGCGCCGGAGTTCAGGATAAACGTCGGCAAGGTCACCGTCGGATCGGAGAACAAGACGGTCTCCGTCCCGACGATCGGCGTCCAGAAGCCGGCGAACGCCGCGGCGCCGGCACAATAGGCGGCGAGAGTGGTGGCGGAGCATGACGCAGCAGGGGCAAGGCCGCTGATCCGCGGTCGTCGTTCACCGGTGGTCGTGGCGGCTGCGGTGCTTGCGCCGCCGCTGGCGCTCCACTTGGCGGCGGCGATGCCGCGCCTCTTCTGGATCGGAACGGCGCTGACCGTGCTGGGGTTCGTGCCCGGCATCGTGTTCGCGCTGGTGACGGTGCTGCGCCGAGCGCCGGCCACCGTCGCCTGAACTGATCGCGAGCCGGCCCGACCGATGTTCCCGCTGCCGTCCGCGATGCGCCTGGCGCTGGACGCCGCCCGGGAGGCGGGGGTGCGGGGAGAGGTGCCGGTCGGTGCGGTCGTGATCTGCGCCGGTGAAGTGGTCGCGGTCGCCGGCAATGCGCCCAGGCGGCTGCGTGATCCGACCGCCCATGCCGAGGTGCGCGCGATCCGATTGGCGGCACGGCGGCTGGGTTGCGATCGGCTCGACGGCTGCGACCTGTGGGTGACGCTGGAGCCGTGTGCAATGTGCGCGGGGGCGATCGCACACGCCCGCATCGACCGGCTCTATTATGGAGCGAGCGACGCCAAGGGCGGCGGGGTAAACCATGGCGCCCGCTTCTTCAGCCAGCCGACCTGCCATCACCGGCCCGAGGTCTATGCGGAGATCGGGGGAAACGAAGCGGCGACCTTGCTGCAGACGTTCTTTGCGGAACGACGATAACGGGCCACGGTCAGGTGTGTTCGAACGCCGGTTCAGGCCCGGGACCGATATGCCAACCGGTCCCGAGCCTGACAGTCCTACAGGTCGCGCGACACCGCGGGCTTGGCATAGGAGCGGAAGCGTACGCCACCACGCTCCGTCTCGCGAACGCCATAGGCGTCCGTCAGATCATCGTCGAACGTCTCGGGCGTCGTTACCGGCGACGCCCACCCCTGCGAGCGCCACTGATCGGCCCGTTCGTCGAGGTCGATCGCGTTCGCGTCCTCCAGCGCCGCGACCGCCTCGGCCGTGTTGTCGTCCGCGACGTCGGCAGTCAGCAGGAAGCCACCACGGCGCACGCCCTCTTCATAGGCGTGGCGATCAGCGTCGGGGAGGAACGCGTTCTTGATCGAGGCCCACATACCCTTGTCCTCGCGGGTCGAGTGATCGCCGGTCGTGGCATGGCTCGACTGGTCGTGAACCTGGACATGGGCCGGCTCGACGCCGGCTCCGCGGAGGCGCGCGGCCCCCGCGTCGGCGTCGGCGCGGGTGTCGAAGAGGGCGGTGATGGTACGTGCCATGATGAGGGTCCTTGGAGGAGGGAGGATCAGCGTTGCGTCACGACGAGCTCGGTCCGGCGGTTTTCCGCCTGGCCCGCGCTGGTCGCATTGGTGTCAACGGGATCGGCGGCACCGCCGCTCGCCGTCTCGACTCGGCCGCCGTCGATTCCCTTGGCAACGAGGGCCGCCTTGACGCTGTCGGCGCGCGCCTTGCCGAGCGCGACGTTGGTGGCCTCCGATCCGCGGGCGTCAGCGTAGCCGGCGATGCGGACGTGCGTCGCGGGATATTGCGAGAGGACGGCGGCAACCTTGTCGACCTCCGCCCGGTCGACCGGACGAATGTCGCTCTTGGCGGTGTCGAACTTCAGCGTCTCGAACGTGAAGGTACGCGGTGCGGCATCGTGCCCGGCGAGATAGCTGCCGAGTCCGGCGGTGCCGGCGAGCGCGGCGGACGTCGCGGCGTTGGGAGTGGTCGCGACGACGTTGGCCGGAGCCGCTGCCGGGGCCGCGTCCTGATGGCAGCGCGACAGCGCGAGCAACAGCGCCAGAATGCCGGCAGCCAGCAGGATCCAGGCGAGCCAGTTCACCCGCTTGCTCTCGATGTGGATGTGCCGCGGTGGCACGCCCCCCGTCGGCTCGTCGTTCGGGCCTGCCATGTCATTCTCCCCTGTCGACCGCGCGATAGACGGTCAGCTGCCTAAAGCCGCGGTCGATGGCGAGAGTTCCGGCGGGCGCGGCGTGTTCCCTATGTCCTGTGTCAGTCCGGACGGTGCCTGATCGTGGCGATGATGCATCCGTACTAACCCGCATCACCCTGGTGCACCGGCACCAGCCTGATCTCGACCCGGCGATTGGTCGCGCGGCCCTCTTCCGTCTCGTTCGATGCGATCGGCTGCGTCCGGCCGAAGCCGCGGGTGCCGATCCGCGCTGGCTGGACGCCGTCCGCCTCAAGAAAGGCGGCGACCGCGCCCGCGCGCCGGTCCGACAGCGCCTGATTGTACGCGTCGCCGCCGACCGAGTCGGTGTGGCCGTACACGTCGACATAGGTCTGCGGGTATTGCGCGATGACGGTCGCCACCTGGTCGACGGTGCGGCGGAATCCGGCCTGCACGTCGGCGCTGGCATAGGCGAAGGTGACGCCGCTCGGCAGGCTGAGCAGCAGATCGTCCCCCTGCCGCGTCACGCGGATATCGGTACCGGCGGTACGCGCGCGCAGGTCGCGCTCCTGCCGGTTCATGTAGGCGCCGATCCCGGCCCCCGCGAGCGCGCCGATGCCCGCGCCTGCGATCCGCGCACCGCGTGTCCGCCGCCCGCCGACCACGTCGCCGAGCAGATAGCCGCTCAGGCCCCCGCCGATCGCGCCGATGCCGGTGTCGCTGATCCGCGGACGCGCCGTGTCGGGCGCGGTGCACGCGGCGGCGGTGCATAGCGCGGCGAGTGCGGCGATTGCGGGGGCGAGCGGCTTCATCGGGCTATCCTCTTTCTGGCCCGCCCGTCCCGCGGACCGGCAAAGCCCGTGTTGCCCCGGCGCGGGTTGTGCGGCAAGGTGACGGGGAGGTCATGCACCCGCTTCCCCCCTTTCCCTGGATCGACGTCGTCATCATCCTGGCGCTCGTCCTCCTGAACGGCGTGTTCGCGATGAGCGAGCTTGCGATCGTCTCGTCGCGCAAGGCCCGGCTGGAGGCGATGGCGCGCAGCGGGGCGCATGCGCGTCGGTCGGGCGCGCGCGCTGCGCTGGTGCTGGCGGCGGATCCGGGCAAGTTCCTGTCGACGGTGCAGATCGGCATCACGCTGATCGCGACGTTGGCCGGCGCCTTTTCGGGCGCGAGCCTGGGCGAGCCGGTTGCGGCGCGGCTGGCGCGGGCGGGGATGGCGGCGGACACCGCCGAGCATCTGGGCTTCGCGCTCGTCATCGGGGTGACGACGCTGGTGTCGCTCGTCGTCGGCGAGCTGGTGCCCAAGCAGATCGCGCTCAGGAGCCCGGAGCCGATCGCGGCGGCGATGGCGGTGCCGATGCGCTGGCTCGCGGTGGGCACCGCGCCGGTCGTCTGGGCGCTCGACAAGACCAGCGCGCTGATCTTCCGCCTGCTCGGACTGTCGCGCGGCAACGAGGATCAGGTGACTGCGGAGGAACTGCACCTGATCGTCGCGGAGGCGAGCAAGTCGGGCGTCATCGAGGAGCATGAGCGCTCGATCATCTCGGGCGTGGTCCGGCTGGCGGACCGTCCGGTGCGCGAGGTGATGACGCCGCGCACGGAGGTATGCTGGCTCGACGCGGACCTCGACGAGGCGGGCGTGCGCCGCGCGCTGATCGAGATGCCGCATACGCGGTTGCCGGTAGCGGAAGGGTCGATCGACGCGTTGATCGGCGTCATCCAGACACACGAGCTGGTATCCGCACTGCTGAAGGGCGAATCCATCGCGTTGCGGTCGCTGGTCCGCGCGGCGACGGTGGTGCCGGACCATCTGGACGCGATGGACACGCTGAACGCGCTGCGCCAGGCCGAGGTGCCGATGGCGCTGGTGCACGACGAGTACGGCCATTTCGAGGGGCTGGTGACGCCGGCCGACCTGCTGAGCGCGATCGCGGGCGAGTTCGCGTCGGACACCGATCCCGACGACGAGCCCTCGATCGTCGAGCGGGAGGACGGCTCGCTGCTAGTCGCGGGCACCACCGCGGCGGATACGCTCGCCGAGCGGCTGGGCCTCGATCTGCCGGAGAACCGGGACTATGCGACGGTCGCAGGCCTCGCGCTGGCCGCGTTCCGGCACCTGCCGACAGAGGGCGAGAGCTTCGAGGAACAGGGTTGGCGGTTCGAGGTGGTCGACCTCGATGGGCGGCGGATCGACAAGCTGCTCGTCAGCGCGCTCGGCTGATCCGGCGGCTGATCCGGCGGCTGATAATCTGTCAGCTCAGCCGGTCGATCTCGTCCAGGACGAACCGCGGATCGAAGGGCTTGGCGATGAACATCGTCCGGGTCGGCAGTTGTTCGGGCGTCACCCTCACCGCGCCGGACGCCACCACCAGCAAGGTGGGCGGAAACCGGTCGCGGACGTGATGGGCGAGCTTCACCCCGTCCATCGAGCCCGGCATCTGGACGTCGGTCAGGACAATGCGGATCGCGGGATGCTTCTCCAGCACCGCGATGGCGGCGTCGGCGCTTTCGGCCTCGAACACCTCGAAGCCTTCGTCCTCGAAGAAATCCGCCAGGTTGATCCGAATCAGCGGCTCGTCGTCGACCACTAGGATCGATCGCTTGCCCCCTTCCGGGTTATGATCCGTCCGTGTCACGCCTGCTCAACCTTCCTGCGCTTCACCGAGCGGCGCATCGATCCTGAATATCAGCCCGTCGGGCTCGTAGGCGATCGACGTCTCGCCGCGGAAATACGACCGCAGCGACCGCTCGATCATCACCGAACCGAACCCCCGACGGGCGGGCATCCGCACCGGCGGACCGCCGACTTCCTGCCAAGTGAGGATGAAACGAGGCTCCGCGCCGATGGGTCCCGCGCGAACCGACCAACTGAGATCGACATGACCGCCATCGTTCGACAACGCGCCGTATTTGATCGCGTTGGTCATCAACTCGTGGAAGGCCAGCGTCAGTGCGAGCGACACCTGCGGGTCGAACCGCAGCGCGGGGCCGTCGAGGTGGAACCGACCCGCAACGCTCTGGTGCGCCATCAGCGCGGTGCGCGCGAGCGTGTGAAGATCGGCCGCGGTCCACTCGCTCCTGGTCAGCACGTCGGTCGCCCGGCCGAGCGCGGCGAGTCGGGACGATAGCGCCTCGTTCGCGCTGCGCAGGTCGCTCGCCTGACGCAGCGTCTGACTGGCCACCGCCTGCACGATGGCGAGCTGGTTCTTGAGCCGGTGGCCAAGCTCGTGATTGAGGAGCTTCAGCTGGTCCTCGCGTTGCAGCAACAGGGCGTTGCTGGCGGCGAGGTCGACCACGCCGGTGGCGGTGCGGCGGAACGCGTCGCGCAGTTCGCCGGCGATCGCCACGACACTGCCTCCCACGCCCAGATAGACCAGGCTGGCGGACCATTGCTGCCCGGTGAGCCAGAAACGCTCGGTCGGCGCGGCGATCGCCAGCCCGGCGAGCACCGCCGACACCAGCACCGCGCAAACTCCGGCGCGCCGTCCCATCACCAGCGCGATGAGCAGCACCGCCGGCGTGAAGAGCAGCCAGGGCAGAAGGCTGGTGATCAGCAACGCGCGCACCAGCGCGACCGCGCCAACCACGAGTGCCGCCAACGCGTAGCGGGCGGCCTGAGGCAAGGTCCAGGCGAGCGACCAGCTCATCAACCGGTCGAACGAGGGAAGGGAGCGGTTCATGTCGGGTGATCCACCGGCGAATGCCCCGTCGGCCTCCGTGCGCTTCCCCCTATCATGCTCGATGTTGCATCGCGAGGGCGTGCTGGCGGCGGCGGGACGGGAGCCGGCGCGTCGTGGTCGGGCAAACCCGACCTTCAAATCACGGTTTCGGATCGCGAACGCGCGTGGTAACAGGCCCGCGAGAACCTGGTTACACGGCAGCGCAAGACGATGCACGACGATCTGCATGATGGTGAAAAGCTGGGCAAGGTCATCGACCAGATCAGCGCACTGATCGCCTTCGCCGACGCGGACGGTGATTCCCTTCTCGGCGCGCTGCTGTGCGATGCTCGCGATCACGTCGAGCGTCGCCGGGGAAAATCGGCGGCCGGCTGACACCCGCAGGATCGATAATCCGTCGGCGGCGTTTCTGGCTGGTTCAGACAGGGAGGATGTCGTGGATGCGCAGGGGCAGTCGACCAGGCTGGCGAGGTTTGCCCTGGCTTTCCTGTCGGAACGCCACGTCGTGTTCGGGCCCGACGTGTCGGTATCCGACGGCTGGGACATCATCCTGGTGCTGTACCTGGCCGAAGCGGACGGTCGCCGCCTGACGGTGCGCGACGCGATCGAGCGCGCCGGTGCGACCATCGAGTCCGGCCGGCGCCGGATAGCCCATTACAGCGCGACGGGCCTCATCATCGGCGACGGCGGGGGCGATCTCGACGACATGGTCACGCTCGCCCCGGCAACGGTGACGAAGGTCGAAGACCTGATCGAACGCGCCAGGGCCGCTCTCGACCGGGTCTGAGACGGCCCGGCCCGTCCGCGATCGCCCGCTCGTCGCAGAAGGCCGGCCGCGCCGGCCGGTTCAGCGTAGCCGTGTGCGATATTGCAACCGGAACCCGCTGCTCGCCACCTGATTGCCCGACAGGGTGACGCGGATCGCGCGTACCCGGCCGTCGAAACCGTCGGCATCGGGCGATGGCGTATAGCTCCAGCTCGTCCCGTCCGAGAACTCCAGTCCGTCGGTCGTGCTGGCGATGCCTGCGAAACCATAGCTCAGGCCGCTGCCGAGCAGCCCGAGACCGAGCAGGTTGCCGTCGGTGAACCCGACGGGACCGCTCCCGCTCGCGCCATAGTCGGTGACGCGCAATCGCGCCTGGGCCGGGATCGTGTCGACCACGACGACGCGGCCGACCGACGCGGTGGCATTGGCAACCGGATTGGTGACGAGAAGCGCGAAATCGATGTCCGAACCGGGCAGCGCGCGCGGGTTCGCGGCGTTGACCTGATCGGCGACGACGGTGCTCGACTTGGCGATCTGCAGACCGGCGGCCGCGACGACGCAGAGCGGCGCGGCGGCGAGCGCTCCTGCGGCCAGGAGGCGCGCGATGCGGCGGGTCAGTCGCGTCACCGCCGGTGTCCCAGCAGCGCGTGCGCGGCATCGCCCAGCGCGGAGGCCACGGCGTCGCGGTCGAACTTGATTCGGGCGGTGAGGTACGGGCCGGCGCGGGTATAGCGATCCGCCTCGAAGTCCCGGTCGCGATAGCCCGACACGTTGTACCCGGCGGTGATCCACAGGTTGCCGCCGGGAGACATGCCGATCGACGGGCCGCCGCTGAACGACACCGCCTGCGCGCTCCAGGCATGCTGAACCGATCCCTGGACGCCGACGTCGAGCCGAGGCGAGATGTCCTGGCGCAGGTCGAAGCCGATCACGTCCACATACCCCTGGTACACGTCGTCGCCGAACAGCCCGCGCACGAACTTCGCGCCGTAATAGACGCTGACCTCCAGCCCGTGGCCGGCGGTCCGGGCGCCGGCGCGGTAATCGATCGCGACGTTGTTGATGACGCGATCGGTGGTCTGCATGTCGTCGCCGACGGCCGGAACGCCCAGCACGTTGGCGTCGGTGACGCTGGCGTCGGCGTGCTCGTGCCGCAGCTGGAACCGCTCCAGCAGCGACCAGCGGCTGCCCAGCGGGCGCAGCGCCAGCGCGAGGTCCCCGGTGGCGTAGGAGGCGACCGCGCCCGTCGCATCCTCGATCCGGTACGCCTTCACGCTGCCCGCCAGCGTGCTGCCGCGGCCGAGCGCGCGCAGCATGTTGCTCGTCAGGCCCCAGCGATCCTCGCCCGCGCCGCCGCGATGCTCGATCCGGCCGTTCCACGACCACAGCGCGCCGCGGTACGTCGCGCCCAGCGTCACGGTGGTGTAGGGCGCGTTGGTCTGCGTGCTGCCCAGCCCGCCATAGGAGGCGCTGCTGCCGGTGCCGACGCCCGACAGGCTGCCGCCCGACGCGATCGGCTGGAACGGCGTCACCGCGGCGTTGCCGTCGATCCGGCCGCTGAGGGTAGTGCTGGCGTCGAGCGTCGCGTCCACCGTCCAGCGCCGGCCGAGCGGCAGCGACTGGCTGAGGCCGTATTGCGCGAAGGTGCGCCGCCCATTCTCGCCCATCGCCTGCTGGTCGAGCGTCGACGACAGTTTGGCGCCCGTCCATGGTGCGACGTCGAAGCCGATCTGCGCGGTGTGCGCGACATAGCCGGCGCCATCGGCGATCTCGTAGCCGCCGATCAGGCGGATGCCGGGGGACACGCGCCACGACGCGGTGATCTGGTGGCGGATCGGGAAATCGACGCTCGCCTTGTCACCGCCGGGCGCGACCTGCGTCTGGCCCGCCAGCACGATCTTGCCGTCCGCCAGGCTGCGGCTGCCGCCCAGCGTCAGCAGTTCCGACGTGCGATCGCCGCCGTCGAGGCCACGATCGGCGGCGAACTGGCCGCCGACGAACAGCGTGCCGGTCGCGCGCCGCCAGTTGAGCCGGACCTCGCCCGCGGTGCGCGATCCCGGGCCGTCGAGCTGGTCCTGGTACCACGCGGTGCCGGTGAGGGTCAGCGCGCCGCCCAGCCGCAGGCTGCCGTCCAGGCCCATCTTGCGCGTGCCCGCCTCGACGACGTTCTGCTGGCCGACGCCGAAGCCGGCATCCTGCCGCCGGGCATAGCCGAGCAGGTCGAGCGCGCCGCGGTGCCGTTCGATCTCGGCGAGCGCGGCGGTGCCGGCACCCAGGCCGCCGGGGCCGCCCCTGGCCAGCTCGACGCGCACTTCGGTCGCGCGGTCGGGCTTGGCTTTCAGGTCGAGGCCGACGATCGTGGCGTTGCCGACCGCCTCGTCGTGGATCGCGCCGGCGCCGATCTGCACCCTGCCGTTCGCCAGGCGGGTGGCGACGCGCGCCGCCGCCGCCAGCTGGTCGGTATGACCGCTCTCGACCTCGTATTCGGCGACGATGAAGATGGGATTGAGCGCGGTGTCGCGGGTGAGGACCGGCGAGCGGAAGCGGACGGTGCCCAGGATGGGGTCGATGTCATAGTCGATGTGCCGCGTCAGCGACTGGCTGGACACGATCCGTTCGGACCGGAAGCGGTCGCGTACCTCGATCGTCAGCTTGTCGCTGTTGGGCACGATGTCGCGGCCCGACAGGCGGTACGGGCCGGTCAGGCCGTTGCCCTGGATCTCGTCGCGGGCATAGCGCGAGCTGCTCTGCGCGGCGAAGCCGGCGGCGCGCAGATGCTCGCCCTCGTACGCCGCCTTCACGCCGTTGAGCGTGCGCGAATAGCGGGTGAACTGCGCCTCGGTGAAGCCGCTCTCGAAGTCGCCGAACAGCGCGTACGCCTCGCGCCGCTCGAGCCGCAGGTACAGCTTGCGCCGCGTGGGCGCGTCGTAACCCTGCGCCGATCCGTCGCCGTACACGGTGTAGTAGCGGTCGGGATCGATCGTGCCGAGCAGGCCGCGATCGGGATCGTAGGCATGCTTGCTGTCGTAGGCGATCGTCAGCAGCCACGATCCCTTGATCCGCCCCTTGGCATACAGCGCGAGCTGGCCGTCGGCGACGGTGCGGGCATCGTTCGCGCCGAGCGGCTGGCCGTGGTGGCTGAGCGTGTCGTAGCCGAGCGTGCCGGCGCCGAAGCCGACGACCGTCCAGCTCTTCTGCGCCGCCGACAGCCAGGCGCGGACGTCGCTGGTACGCAGCGACCGGTCGTCGCCGGACGGTTGCGTGAAGTTGACGACGAGATGGACGGCGCCCGCCTGCGTCGTCGGCTGCAGCGCGATGAACGCGAGGCCGTCGTCGCCGACGACGCGCGCGACGGTGCCCGACCGCTCGCGCCCGGCGAGCTGGCGCCGCTGCTCGAGCTCGGCCTCGATCGCGGGGACATAGGGCTGATCGACCGAGAACGGCACCAGCGTGCCCGCGCGGACGGGTCGCCCGGCCTGGTCCGTCACGCGCACCGCGATCAGCGGGCGGTTCAGCCCGTCGGCGACCAGCCTGCTGACGCCCGGCACGAAATCGGCGCGGCGGCCGGCGCCCGCGACATGGACCGTCCGCTCCAGCACCTTGGCCTCGCGCCCGTCCTCCTCCAGCACGCGCGCGACCAGCTTGTTGTCGCCGTCCACCAGCGGGATGCCGGTCCAGCGCGACACGGCGACGCCGGTCTTCGCGTCCGCATCGCTGCCGTCGAACGCCAGCGGCTCGCTGCGCACGCCGTTGATCGTCAGCGCCACGCGCTGGCCGGGCCGGTGCTTCACGACGACGCGCAGCACGGGCGCGCGCGGATTGTGGTCGACCGCCGGGAACAGCCAGTCGATGCCCGGCGTCTGCCCCGCCAGCCAGTCGCGATGGCCCGCCGCGGTCGCGTCGTCGGCGATCTCCACCGGCAGCGCGGCGGCGGCGGTCGCCGCCTTGCCGGTGCCGATCAGCTGGAAGTCGGCGCGCTGGATCAGCCCGCCCGCGCCCTCGACGAAGCGCTGCGTGGCGCTGCCGGCGTGGCGGGTGTCGCGCTCGCAGGCCAGCGGCGCCAGGCTGGCGGGGATGCTGGCCGCGTCCATCTGGACGACGTGACGGCCGGGGCGGGCGCCCTCGAAGTGGTAGAGCCCGTCGCGGTCGGTGACGACGAACGTGCCGTCCTCCATCAGCAGGCGGATGCCGGCCACGCCGCGCCGCTCGCGCTCGGGCAGCGAGCATGGCCCCGCCGTGACCCGGCCCAGGATGGTGAGCGCATCGGTGAACAGCAGCGGCTGGATGCGGACGGAGGCGGACGCCTCGTTGCTCGTCGCGCCGCCGTCGCCGCTGGCGGCCGCGCGGTTCAGCGCCTCGCCCACCGGTGCGCCGGGCGCGACCGACACGACGTAGCTCACTTCGACGGTCGCCGACGGCGCCACCGCGGGAGCGGTGAAATCGAGGCTGCGTCCGTCGGCGGAGACGGCGGGCTCGGCCACGCCGCGCGCCGAGCCGCGTCGGTACCGCAGGCCGACGGGCAGCGTGTCGGCGACGTGGACGCCGGTCGCGGCGCCGGTGCCCCGGTTGGTCAGCGTCAGCCGGTACTGGACGAAGTCGCCGGGCGACGCCTGGCGCACCGACGCCGTCTTGGTCAGCATCAGGGCGGCGTCGCTGGCGGGGTCGAGCGGGATGTCCGACAGGAAGTCCCGATCGGCGGTGATCGTGAACGACCGGCCGTAGCTGCCGTCGTTGATGAAGAAGGGTTGACCTCCCTCGCCCGGCAGACGTGCGAGCATGTCCGGCGTCACCTTGGACGGCGCGGCGTAACGGCCGGGCGGCACCACGCGCAGCGTGTATGTGCCGGGCGCGACGAACGGGAACCGGTAGTGGCCCGTCGAACCCGGATAGGTGCGCCCGCTGGCGTCGCTGACCGATGCGCCCGATACGACGGTGGCCGGATACGCCGTCACGCCGTCGTCGCCGAACACGCGGGCGGGGGCGCCGGTCGCATCGAGCAGGGTGACGCTGGCGCCGTTGACGAGCGCGCCCGTGGTGGAATCGAACACGTCGCCGGCGGGATCCACCAAGGCGGAACTCGACGAACCCAGGCTGTCGTCGTCCTCGGCGTAGCTGAGCTTGAGGCTGTCGCCGCGCTTCAGTCGGAGGTCGCACGCATCTGCGGGGTGATCGTCGCCGAGCGCGGGAAAGCCACCGGCGAACACGCCGGTGTCGACGCCCGTCTCGGTCAGCCTGACCTTCTGGTGCTGGGCGCCGATGGACGCGTCGATCATCGCGGTCTCGCGGCGTGTCGGATCGAGATTGGCGGTCGTATCCGTCAGGATCATGATGAGCGGCTGGCGCGGATCGAGCACCGCCATCGGTGGCGCGGCGGCGAGCGTCGCCGCATCGATCGGCGCGCCGACGGTGGTGACGTCGGGAGAGGTCAGGCACTGAAAACCGGTGGGTTCGACGCCGACCGGCAACAGCCGGAAACCGAGCGTCGTCGGCATCTTGGTGCGCGCATAGTCCAGCGACACGGTGTTCGACGGCACGACCGTTCGGGGCGCGTCCGCCGCCGGCCCGCTCGCGAAGCTCAGCGTCGCCGTGTTGGCGACGTGCGTCAGGACCGTCTGCGCGGCGAGGCCGGCGCCCGACAGGCTGATGACGAGCGCAGCGGCGCGGGCAAGGTGCCGGAAATTGGGCATGGGGGGTCGGCTCCCGGCGCGCGGGGGCTGCGCGCCGGGATCTCGGTTCCTTTCGAGAGGGGCGGTTTAGTTGACGGTGACCCGGAAGCTCGCCGCGACGGAGGTGCCGCCGGTCAGCGTCGGGATCGTCGCGGTCACCGTCTTGGTGCTGCCGTTGAACGATCCGCCGTACAGCCCGGTCGTGGAACCGTCGTCCGCGATCGGCAGCCCGCCGGTGACGCACACACCCGCCGCACCGATGCCGCCGACGCTGATCGAGCCGGGGATGTAGGTGGTGTTGGCGGGAATGACGTCGGTCAGCGCGACGCCGCTCGCCGGTACCAGCAACGTGCTGTTGGTGACGGTCAGGCAATATTGCACCACCGCGCCCGGCAACGCCTTGAAATTGGCGGCGTTGACGCCGTCCGAGATCACCTGCGACGTCTTGACGACGGACAGGTTCACCGTGTGCGTGCCGACCTCGTACGCCAGATAGGCGCGCGCCTGGCCGTTGCGGATCGTGTCGGGGCCGAGCACGCCGTCCGAATCGTTGTCCGCGAAGACGACGTCGACGGTGGTGTCGGAATTGACGATGGCGAGGTCGGTCGGCACCAGCGCCGCGCCTACCGGTCCCCCCACCGTGCCGCCGGCCGCGACCGTCGCGCGCAGCGACACGAAGGCGAGGTTGGCCGCCGCGGTGGTCGGGATGTCGCCGACCACGAAGATCGTCGCGCTGTTGTCCTCGGGCAGTTCGTCGACGAACGTCGCCGTGTCGACGCCCGGATCGTAGAGGCCGTTCCCGTTGCTGTCGACGAAGACGCGCAGGTTGGTCGCGTCGAAATTGTCGGTGCCGGGCAGGATCCCGGTGGAGATGATCTGGTCGGGGTTGAGGATGAAATCCTGCGTTCCGTTGGTGTTGTTCGTCAGCTTGAACGTCAGCACCGCGCCGGCCTGGCCCAGATTGACCTGCGTGTTGGTGGCGGGGATGGGGACGAGCGTCAGGTTCACCTTGCGGTCGACCACGAAGGTCGCGGTGTTGGACGTCGCGGTGCCCGCGGTGCCGTTGACGGTGAACGTCGCCTGCGCTGTGTTGGTGACGACGGTACCGGCGGCGGTGCCGGACGTGGTGGTCTGTGCGTGGCCGACGCCGGCGCCCGCGACGGCGGCGGTCCCGGCAAGCAGCGCGTGTGTCATTCTCTTGGCGTACATGATCTTACCTCCTGTTATCGTCGGGTTCTACGCAGTCACTTGAGGGCGCCCTGGAAGGCGAACTCCCCCTGGCCGCCGGGCGCGAGCGGCGCGGACAGGCGCCAGCGCACCGCGGTCACGTCGGCGGCGCGGGCGGGGCGGGTGCCGCCGGCGGGCGTCGCGACGACCAGCGCGGCGAGCGGCGCGTAGCGGCGGCCGTCGACCGACACCTCGGGCTCGGGCGAGCCTGCGCGCGGGCCGCGGTAGGTGATCGACGCGGGCAGCGGATCGGCGAGCACGACGTCGCCCAGCGCCTGCGCACCGGTGTTGCGATAGCCGACGGCGACGACGACGCCGTCGCCCGGGCTGACGCGCGTCGGCTTGCCCAGCGTGATCCGGGTCGTGCCGTCGGGCGCGGCGTGACGCTGTTCGGTCAGCACCCGCGTGGTGACGGCGAGCGGCCCGGCCGGCGCGGCGGCGGCGGCGAGCGCCGGTGCCGCCAGCGTCAGTCCGGCGACGATGGGAAAGGCGCGATGGATCATGGTGGTTCTCCTCATTGAAGGACGGCCTGGAAGCGGACGGTGCGGGTGACGGGCGCGGCGATGTCGCCCAGCGTCACCGCGACGCTCGCGCCGTCGGCGGCGCCCGCGTCGCCGTCCGCGGCATCGGTCAGCGCGACGCCGTCGAGCGTCAGCGTGCCCGGCACGTAGCGGGCACCGGCCGGGATCGGATCGTCGATCCGCACGGCGCGGCGCGCGTCGGCGAACGTCGCCTGCAGCGTGTAGGTGACGGTCGCGCCACGCACCGGCTGCGCGCCGCCGTCGGGCGCACGGACCGACTGGCTCTTGAGCAGCACCGGCGCCGCGGCGGTCGCGGCGAGCGGGAAGTCCACCCGGGCGTCGGCGCCCGTCGGGCCGACCACCGCGTCCGAGCCGCCGTCGCCCGCACCGGCGAACAGGATGCCGGGCGTGCCCGAGCCGGTCGTCGCGTGCGCGTCGAGCGTGACGACGCCATCGCCCGCCATGCCGTCGACCAGCACGAGCAACGCGACCGCGGCGCCCGGATCGAGCGCGGGCGTGCGGCCGTCGCTCAACAGCGTGTCGTGCGCCGGGTCATAGGCGCCGTCGCCGTCGCGATCGATCGCGATGCCCCTGACCGTGACGCCGGTCGAGGCGACGGCGGTGAGCGCGAACGCCTCGCTGCCGTTGCCGCGGTTCGTCAGGAGCGCGGGGAGGGCGGCCGCGCTGCCCGTGCCGCCGGGCGACACATGATCCGGACGGGAGAGCGCAAGATCCAGTCGCTCCGCGACCAGGAACGTCGCGGCGTTGGACGCCGCGGTCACGTCACCGTCCCCGACGGTACCGCGGACTTGCGCGACATTGGTGATCGCGGTTCCCGCGCGCGTCTGTGCGAAAGCCGGCCGGGTCTGGCACAACAGGATCAGCGCGAGCGACAGCACGAACAGGATGCTGGCGAAGTCTGATCGCAATGCCGGAAACTCTGTCAATTCGACCCCCTTCTCGGAGGATCGTTCTCGCCTGACAGGTTGAACGGAATCTTACGGAACCAAAGTGACGTTCGTTAGTGTCGCCGTGATCCGCCAAGTCACGGATAAAGGCCGGCTATGCGGCGTGACCTGTTCGTCGGCTTCGACCCGTCAGCGCCGATTGGCGCTCACAATGGTCCGAGTTCTTGTCTCTTGGTCGGGACGGACTGCGCGATCAGCGCGGCGCGACCGCCAGCAGATAGGATTCCAGCGCGGTCTGCCCGGTGTCCGTCAACGACACCTCGATCCGGCGACGATCCAGCGGATCGGTCGCGCGGCTGACGAGGCCCAGCCGGTCGAGGTGGTCGATCCAGCGCTGCGATGTCGTCGCGGGTGCATCCACCATCGCGACCAGCGCCTTCACGTTCGTCGGATGTCCGGCACGGTCGGCGATATAGATGGCGATCAGCATGTCCCAACCGGGCTCGCGGAACAGATCGGCCGGCAGGAACTTCTTTCGCAACTGCCGGTCTCGCAGCACGGTCGCCGCATGTTTCTCCAGTGTCTGACGCGACACCTGGGTACTGGCCGCGGCCGGCTCGGGAAGGGTGATGAGCCGGCTCAGGTCGTCGGTGATGGTCTTCAACCTGCCCTGGATGTCGGTAAGGCGAACGTCCGTCCCTGTCATTCCCGTGCTCCCCGTCGCCATGGTGCATCAAGTCATAAGGTAGCGTAATTGAGAACAGCAATGCCTGTGTGAACAATTGTTCAGGGGAATCGTACTCGTTTTGGGTCTGGTTTTGCTGAAATGGATTGTGTCGGTTTCCGTGTCGCGCGCGGACGTGGTAGCGGCGGCCCCCAGAAGAGCCGGCAAGAGGACCCGCCAGTGACCCCCGATTTCGATTTCGCGTTGGGCGAGACGGCGGAGATGATCCGCGACACCACGCGCCGCTTCGCCGCCGACCGGATCGCGCCGCTCGCGGCGCGCATCGACGCGGACGACTGGTTCCCGCGCGACGAGCTGTGGCCGGCGATGGGCGAACTCGGCCTGCACGGCATCACCGTCGAGGAGGAATGGGGCGGCCTCGGCCTCGGCTATCTCGAGCATGTGGTCGCGGTGGAGGAGGTGTCGCGAGCCTCCGCATCGGTCGGGCTGTCCTACGGCGCGCACTCCAACCTGTGCGTCAACCAGATCCGCCGCTGGGGCAACGACGAGCAGCGTGCGAAGTATCTGCCCAAGCTGGTCTCCGGCGAGCATGTCGGCAGCCTCGCGATGTCGGAGGCGGGCGCAGGATCGGACGTGGTCTCGATGAAGCTCAAGGCGCGCGCCACCGACACCGGCTATGTGCTCGACGGCACCAAGTTCTGGATCACCAACGCCGCCTATGCCGACACGCTGGTCGTCTATGCCAAGACGGGCGAAGGGTCGCGCGGCATCACCGCCTTCCTGATCGAGCGCGACATGCCGGGTTTCTCGATCGGGCAGAAGATCGACAAGATGGGGATGCGCGGATCGCCGACCGCGGAGCTGGTCTTCCAGGACTGCGAGGTGCCCGCCGCGCAGGTCATGGGGCCGCTGAATGGCGGTATCGGCGTGCTGATGAGCGGGCTGGATTACGAACGCGCGGTGCTGGCGGGCATCCAGCTCGGCATCATGCAGGCGTGCCTCGACACGGTGATCCCGTATGTGCGCGAGCGGCGGCAGTTCGGCCAGGCGATCGGCGGCTTCCAGCTCATCCAGGCGAAGGTCGCCGACATGTACGTCGCGCTCAACTCGGCGCGGGCGTACGTCTATGCGGTGGCGCGCAGTTGCGACATGGGGCGCACGACGCGGTTCGACGCGGCGGGCGCGATCCTGCTGGCCAGCGAAAATGCGGTGCGCGTCTCGCTGGAGGCGATCCAGGCGCTGGGCGGGGCTGGTTATACCAAAGACTGGCCGGTGGAACGATACCTGCGCGACGCCAAGCTGCTCGACATCGGCGCGGGTACCAACGAGATACGCCGGATGCTGATCGGCCGCGAGCTGATCGGCCACAACCCGCCGGTGGCGCAGTGAGCCGCTCCCTTTCCGTTCTTCATCCTCCCCGAGTCTCGCTCGGGGAGGGGGACCATGCGCAGCATGGTGGAGGGGCCGGCGAAGCCGGTGCTGCCCACCGCCCCTCCACCACTTCGTGGTCCCCCTCCCAGAGACGAGTCCGGGGAGGATCTACTTCATGACCGCCCCCGTCCTCGACACCAAGCTGTCCCCCGACGGCGACGCCTTCCGCGCCAACGCGGCGCACAACCGCGCGCTGGCCGATGGGCTGCGCGCGCGTGTCGCGACCGCGGCGCTGGGCGGCTCGGCCGCGTCGCGCGAGCGGCACACGGCGCGCGGCAAGCTCCTGCCCCGCGAGCGCGTCGAGCGCCTGCTCGATCCCGGCTCGCCGTTCCTCGAGATCGGCCAGCTCGCCGCGGGCGGCCTCTACGGCGACGAGGTGCCCGGCGCCGGGATCATCGCCGGCATCGGCCGCGTGTCGGGGCGGCAGGTGATGATCGCGTGCAACGACGCGACGGTGAAGGGCGGCACCTATTACCCGCTGACCGTCAAGAAGCACCTGCGCGCGCAGGAGATCGCCGCCGAGAACCGGCTGCCCTGCGTGTACCTCGTCGATTCGGGCGGCGCCAACCTGCCGCATCAGGCGGAGGTGTTTCCCGACCGCGACCATTTCGGACGCATCTTCTACAATCAGGCGCAGATGAGCGCCGCCGGCATCGCGCAGATCGCCTGCGTCATGGGCAGCTGCACCGCCGGCGGCGCGTACGTGCCCGCGATGAGCGACGAAAGCGTGATCGTGCGCGGTCAGGGCACGATCTTCCTCGCGGGGCCGCCGTTGGTGAAGGCGGCGACCGGCGAGGTCATCTCGGCGGAGGAACTGGGCGGCGCGGACACGCACGGCCGCCGGTCGGGCGTCGTCGATCACGTCGCGCAGAACGACCTGCACGCGCTGACCATCGTGCGCGACATCGTCTCGACGCTGCCGCCCCCCGACCAGGCGTCGGTCAACCGCCGCGATCCGCGCCCGCCGCGCTACCCGGCGGAGGACCTCTACGGCATCGTGCCGCAGGACGTGCGCGCGCCGTACGACGTGCACGAGGTGATCGCGCGGCTGGTCGACGGGTCGGAGTTCCACGCGTTCAAGCCGCTGTACGGCCCGTCGCTGGTCTGCGGCTTCGCGCATATCTGGGGCCTGCCG
>JBPBQW010000061.1:2500-30062 GCA_050955125.1 Janthinobacterium lividum | reverse complement strand
CCGCCGAGCGTCATCGTGTTGAGCGTGTTGCCCGTCGCCGCCAGGCCGATGATCGCGGCCAGGATCGCCAGCGGGATCGACACCGCGATGATGACGGTCGACCGCCACGAACCCAGGAACAGCAGGATCATCATCGACGTCAGCGCCGCGGCGATCGCGCCCTCGCGGATGACGCCGGACACCGCCGCCTTTACGAACAGCGACTGGTCGCCGATCGGCACGATCTTCAGGGACGAGGGCAGCGTCTGCTCCAGCCCCGGTAGCGCGTCCTTGATTCCCTGCACGATCGACAGCGTCGAGGTGCCGCCGTTCTTCAGGATCGTCATCAGCACCGACCGCGACCCGTCGACATGGACGACGTTGGTCTGCGGCGCGGTACCGTCACGCACGTGGGCGACGTCACGCATCGTGATGGTGGCGCCGTTGACGACCTTGACGGGCAGGTCGTTCAGCTCGTCGACGCTACCCGGCGCGTTGTTCAGGCGGACGGTATATTGGAAGCCGCCGATCTTGGCGAAACCGGCGGGATTGATCTGGTTCTGCGCCGCGATCGCATTGCCGACGTCCTGCGCGGACAGGCCCTTGGACTGCAGCGCCTGGGGATCGAGATCGATCTGGATCTGCCGCGTCCGGCCGCCCGACGGGTATGGGATCGCCGCGCCCGGCACGGTGACGAGGCCGGGGCGGATCTGGTTCTGCGCCAGATCGAACATCTGCCCCTCCGACATGCCCTTGCCCGACAGCGCAAGCTGCACGATCGGCACCGTCGCCGCGCTGTAGTTCAGGATCAGCGGCGGCGTGACGCCGGGTGGCAACTGCTTGAGCACCGTCTGCGACACGCTCGTCACCTGCGCGGTCGCGGTGCGGACGTCGGCGCCCGGCTGCAGATAGATCTTCACCACCCCGATGCCGGGCATCGACTGGCTCTCGACGTGGTCGATGTCGTTGACCGTCGTCGTCAGCACCCGCTCGAACGGCGTGATGATGCGCCCGGACATGTCGTCGGGCGACAGGCCGGTATACTGCCAGGCGGTGGCGATCACAGGCACGCGGATGTCGGGAAAGATGTCGACCGGCGTCCGCAACGCGGCGAGCGTTCCCACGATGGCGATCAGGATCGCCATGACGATGAAGGTCAGCGGCCGCGATAGGGCGAGGCGAACGGTGCCGTTCATGGGTCAGTCCCGACATGACCCCCCATTTCCGAAACGGCGGGCGGCCCTGGAGCGAGCAGGGTATCGACGCCGCGAGGGTCGCGCCGTCCGATGCTGCGGTGCGGCATCTGCGCCCATCATCAGTTGCTGTCCAATAGGATTTTGCGGCGCGATCGATACGTATTAGATATCGATCATGGAGCTGAGGCATCTTCGGTATTTCGTTCTGCTGGCCGAGGAATTGCATTTCGCGCGCGCCGCCGACCGGCTCGGCATCTCCCAACCGCCGCTCAGCCAGCAAATCCGTGCGCTGGAGGAGGAACTGGGGGTGCGCCTGCTCGCGCGGACGAGCCGCCGCGTGGCGCTCACCCCGGCCGGCACACTGTTCCTGGAGGCGGCGCGGCGGACGCTGGACGAGGCCGAGCTGGCGATCGCCGTCGCCCGGCGGGCGGCGAGTGGCGAGCTCGGGACCTTGCGGGTGGGTTTCAACGCGTCGGCGCCGTTCATCCCGTCGGTCGCCGCCGCGATCCATCATTACCGCCAGACCTATCCCGACGTCGGCCTGCTCCTCAAGGAGGTCGCCGGGCCGGCGCAGATCGAGGCGATCGTCAGCAGGTCGCTCGACATCGGCTTCCTGCGCACGCCCCGGCCACCGGTGCTGCCCGCCACGTTGACGGCATCGTTGCTGCTGGAAGACCGGCTGTTCGTCGGCATGCGGCCCGACCATCGACTGGCGGCCGGCGACGGCGTCCGGTGGGCGCAGCTCGCAGGGGAGCCGCTGGTCGTCTATGCCAGCGATCGCAGCGGCGGGTTCAGCGAACACGTCTTTCGTCTGATGCGGGACGCCGGCGTGGAGCCCGAGGTCGCCCAGTCGGTGCAGGAGATCTCCACGCTCTTCGGTCTGACCGCGGCGGGGGTCGGGGTGACGATCATCGCAGGGTCGCTCCGCGCGATGCAGTCCGCGGGCCTCGTCTATCGACCCGTCGTGGACGCGGGCGCCGTGTCGTCGATGTGGATGGTGCGACGACGCGATGACGACCAGCCGACCTGCGCCAACTTCCTCGCGCTGATGGATGGCGCGACCGCCGCCTGATGCCGCCGCGCGATCGGCAGGATCAGGGATAGGCGACGGGCCTGGGATCGTCGGGCAGCGGGATGAACTCGCTTTCCTCCGGCACGCCGGCGAAGCGACGCTCGCGCCAATCGCGTTTCGCCTGCTCGATGCGATCGGCCCGGCTCGACACGAAGTTCCAGTAGATGTGGCGCTCCTCGGGAAAGGGCTCGCCGCCGATCAGCATCAGGCGGGCGCCCGGCCCGCTGGACAGGACGATCTCGGCGCCCGGCTTGAAGACGACCAGCGCATTGGCGCCGAACGCGCCGGTCTGTCCCGACACTCCCACCTCGCCCGCAACGACATAGACCGCGCGTTCCACATGCTCGGCGCGCAGCTGGTAACGCGCGCCCGGCGCGATCGCGATGTCGGCATAGATCATGTCGGAGAACGCCTCGACGGGGGACACCAGGCCGTCGTGACTCCCGACGATCACCGTCATCGCGACGCCGTCGGCATCCGTCCTGGGGATCGCGTCGGCGGCGTGATGCGCGAAGCCGGCGATCGCCTCTTCGCGGTGCGCGGGCAGCGCGACCCAGGTCTGCAGGCCGAACAGCGACTGGCCCGCGGTGCGGACCTCGGGCGCGGTCCGCTCCGAATGGACGATCCCCGATCCCGCCGTCATCCAGTTGACCTCGCCCGGCCGGATCGCCTGCACCGACCCGACGCTGTCGCGGTGGAGGATCTCTCCGTCGAGCAGGTAGGTGACCGTCGCGAGGCCGATGTGCGGATGCGGCCGGACGTCCAGTCCCTCGCCGGACGTGAACGCGGCGGGGCCCATCTGATCGAAGAAGATGAACGGCCCCACCATCCGCCGGTGCGCCGACGGCAAGGCGCGACGGACGGTGAAGCCGCCGAGGTCCCGGACGGGGGGCAGGATGACGTCCTCGACGGGTCGGGGATCACTGGAGGAGAGGGTCACGTCGGGGATCCTTGGGTCGGCGGACCGGAACGGCGTCGCCTGCCTGGTGAACCGTCGCGCGCCGCATTCGGGTGCAGCCCCCTCAAGCCAGCACGAAGGTCGCAGGCGTGCCGGCGGTCGCCGACGGCGCGATCCACACGTCGAAGGCGCCGGGATCGGGATGGTGCGTCAGATCGGCGTGGACATAGCCCAGATCCGCCGCGGACAGCGTGAAGGTGACAGTCTCGCGCTGGCCGGGCGCGAGATCGAGGTGGCGGACGTTGGTGAGCACGCGCACTGGCTGGGTGATGCTCGCCACCCGGTCATGGACGTAGAGCTGCGCCACCTCATGCGCCTGCCGCGGGCCGGTGTTGGTGACGGCGGCGGTGACGGTCAGCGTGCCACCGGCGGCCATCCGCGCCGGCGCGACGGTCGGGCCATAGGCGACGGTGGAATAGGTCAGGCCATGGCCGAACGGGTAGAGCGGCTCGTCCGTTACCTCGCGGTATCGCGCCTTGTACGCCTTGTCGTCCGTCAGCTGCGGCCGGCCGGTGGTGCGGTGGTCGTAGTAGAACGGCTCCTGCCCCGATGCCTGCGGGAAGCTGACCGGCAGGCGTCCCTCCGGGCCATGGTCGCCGAAGACGAGATCGGCGACGGCGTTGCCGGTCTGCGATCCCAGAAACCACGTCGCCATGATCGCCGGCGCGGCGCGTATCGGGCCCGTCAGTGCCAGCGCGCGACCGTGGCGCAGCAGCACGACGATCGGCTTGCCGGTCGCCGCCACCGCCTCGGCGAGCGCGAGCTGGGCCGCGGGGACGCCGATGTCGACGCGCGCCTGCGCCTCTCCCGACATGTTGCTGCTCTCGCCAACCACCAGCACGACGACGTCGGCAGCGCGCGCCGCCGCCACCGCCGCGGCGATGCCGCCGTCGAGCGGCGCCTCGTAATCGCTGCCGCGCGTGACGCTCAACCGCGCGCCTGACCCCATCGCAGCGCGGAAGCCCTCCTCGATCGTGACGTGGTTCGCGACGTCGGGGAATACCGCCCAGGGCCCGGGCAGGTCGGCACGGTCGGAGACGCTCGGCCCGATCAGCGCGATCGCCCGACGTTTGGCGAGCGGGAGCAGTCCGCCCTCGTTCTTCAGCAGCACGCAACTGCGCCGCGCCGCCTCGCGCGCCAGCGCCACCGTCTCGGGCCGGCCGATCGCGCTCGCCTCTCGTGCGGGATCGAGCGAGCGGTACGGATCGTCCAGCAGGCCTAGCGCCTGTTTGACGCGCAGCACGCGGCGCACCGCCTCGTCCACCACCGCCACCGGCACGTGGCCCTGGCGGACGAGGCCGGGCAGATATTTCCAGTAGAGGCTGCTCTGCATCGACATGTCGCAGCCGGCGGTGATCGCCTTGGCGGCGGCGTCGGCGCCGTCGGCGGCATAGCCGTGCAGGATCATCTCCTCGTCGCCGGTATAATCGGAGACGACGAGGCCGTCGAAGCCCCACTGGTCGCGCAGCACCTCGGTGAGGAGATAGTGGTTGCCCGTAGACGGCACGCCGGCGATGTCGTTGAAGCTCGCCATCGTCGACAGCGCGCCCGCGTCGAAGCTAGCCTTGAACGGCGGCAGGTGGACCTGCCATAACGTGGTCATTGGTATGTCGGCGGTGTTGTACTCCATGCCGCCCTGCACCGCGCCATAGGCGGCGAAATGCTTGGGGCAGGCGAGCATACTGGTGGGATCGCGCAGGTCCTTGCCCTGGAACCCGCGGACGCGCGCGACGCCCATCTGCGTGCCGAGCCACGGATCCTCGCCCGAACCCTCTGCCACGCGCCCCCAGCGCTCGTCGCGCGCGACGTCGACCATCGGCGCGAATGTCCAGTGGAGGCCCCGCGCGGTCGCCTCGAGCGCGGCGGCGCGCGCGGTACGCTCGGCGAGCGCGGGATCGAAGCTCGCCGCCTCGCCGAGCGGGATCGGGAACTGGGTGCGGAAGCCGTGGATCACGTCGCCGGCGAAGATCAGCGGGATCTTGTGCCGCGTCTGCTCGACGGCGACCTGCTGCAACTCGCGCCCCAAGGCGACGCCCGAACCGTTGAACAGCCCGGTCAGCTCGCCGCGCGCGATCCGCGCCTTGAGCTCGACCAGCCCTTGTCGCTGCAGCCCCGGATTGACCGCGGCGCCGTCGTTGCGGACGGGATCGCTGTAGATCGACAGCTGGCCCGCCTTTTCCTCCAGGCTCATGCCCGCGATCAGCGCGTCGATCCGCGGCTCCACGGGGCGCCGCGGCCGGGCGAGAAGCGGGCCCGTCGCGACGGTGACGGCGAGCGCGGAGGCGCCCTTCAGGAGCGCGCGGCGCGTGACGGTCATGCGGGTGTTCCTCGTGGATGGTCGAGCCACGCGCCGGCGGCGGCGACGGGGCGGAAGCCGGCGGCACGGAAGCCGCGGCGGATGACGGGGCCGGTGGCGGCGCTGCGGCAGAACCAGTCCCAGACCGCGCCCGACCGGTGGTTCTCCAGCCCGATCAGGATCGGTCCCTGATCGATGCCGAGATACTCGCCGCAGACCCACCCGGCGCGGGCGTCGCGCGTACCGGTCTTGCTCGGCATGTCGGCGGGGAAGCTGGGGTTGAACGCGTCGACGAAGCCATAGTCACGATAGATCGCCACGCCGTAGCGGGCGCGCAGCGCATGGATCAGCGGCACGCCCAGGTCCGGCCGGAACATCACCGATCCGATCGCCGCGGTCGGCGCGATCGTGCCGTCGTCGAACGACTCGCCGTCGCCGTCCTGGATCCCGCGCGCGCCATATTCGCGGAACAGCACGGGCCGGCCGCGTACGGCACCCGTGGCATCGGCGGGCCCCTGGCAGGCGGTCAGCCCCCAGCAGTCGCGACCATAGCCGACGAAGCCGCCCGGGTTGGCGATCGCGTACGCCTGCTGCGCCGCCGTCGCGCGCTGCGAGTTGATGAAATAATCGATGCCCTTGCCGCGCATGTATGGGTCGCCGATCCCGCGAAAGTCGTACCAGCCGTGCGAATACTGATGCCCGAACATCGGCGAGAAGCCGAGCCGCGGCTCGCCGAAGTCGCTGCGCCAGCTGGCGCCGATGGTCGCGCTCCAGCTTGCCCAGGCGTGGGGCGGCAACGGGTGGGTCGGCGAGGCGAGGCCGAGCAGGTAGATCAGCATCCCCTCGTTGTACCGGTCCCAGTTCCGGTCGATCAGCCCGCGCGCGTCATGGTCACGCATCCCCGGTTCGGGGTGCCAGCCCATGCTCACCAGGCCGTTGTCGCGCGCCATGAATGTCCAGTCGACGCCCTCGTATAGCCGCAGCGCGACGCGGCGCACCTCGGCCTCGACCGGATCGTCGCGGTCGAAATAGCCCGCCGCGGTCAGCGCGCCGCCCAGCAACAATGCGGTGTCGACGCTCGACAGCTCGCACCGGTCGAACCGGGTGGCGCCGCCCAGATCGAGGAAGTGGTAGAAGAAGCCCTTGTGGCCGATCGCACCGGTCGGCTCCGGCCCCTGCCGGCCGCGCGCGAAGGTGGCGAGCGTCGTCAGCGCGCGCCGCGCCGCCTCGCCACGCGCGACGTAACCGCTTGCCGCGCCGATGCAGTAGGCGGTGAGCGCGAAGCCGGTCGCCGCGATCGAGGCGAAGCGTGGGGAAGGCCAATTGTCGGGCGCGAGGCCCGTCACCGGATGCGCGGTGTCCCAGAAATAGCGGAAGGTGCGCCGGTGCAGGTCGGCGAGCACGGGATCGAGCGGCCGCACCGCTGCGGCGGCCCCGACGCCTCCGGCCAGCCCCAGCCCGAGCGTGCCACCGGCGATCAGGAACGCGCGACGATCGACCGCCATCCGATGATCGATCACGCCACCCGCCTCCCCGTCACCGCCCCGGCAGGTGCCGCCGCGCAGCAGCGCGCGAGGAACTGTTCGTGCGCGGGCATCAGCGACACGTTCGATGCGACGACCTTTCCCACGTGACCGACCAGCGCGTGCAGGTCGGCGTCGGCGATCCAGTCCACCGCCGGATGATAGGTGCGCGGGTGGAGCCCCTGCCCCAGCATCACCTGCACCCAGCTCGTCAGGCCGAACATCTCGGAGCCGTTGCGGAAGAACTGCCCGTCGGCGCTGAACAGGTCGATATGGCGCCGGAGCGTGTCCGGGATCGTCATGGTCCGGACGTAGTTCCAGAACTCGGAGTCCGACCGCTGCGTGACGTGATAGTGGAGGATCAGGAAATCCCGGATCCGCTCGTATTCGAACGTCGACTGCTCGTTATAGGTGTCCTGCAAGACGACGTCGCAATCGGCATCGGGGAACAGGTGCATCAGGCGGTTGATGCCCGCCTGGACCAGATAGATGGCGGTCGATTCGAGCGGCTCGAGGAAGCCGCCCGCGAGCCCGAGCGCCACCACGTTGCGGTCCCACAGCTTGCGGCGCTTGCCGGTGGTGAAGCGGATCGGCCTGGGATCGGCCAGCGCCTTGCCGTCGAGAGTCGCCAGCAGGACGTCCGCGGCGCGATCGTCGGTGGTGAAGCCGCTGCTGTAGACATGTCCGTTACCGGTGCGATGCTGCAGCGGGATGCGCCATTGCCACCCCGCCTCGCGCGCCGTCGAGCGGGTATAGGGCATCGGCGGGCCGACCTTCTCGCACGGCACCGCCAGCGCGCGGTCGCATGGCAGCCAGTGCGACCAGTCGTCGAAGCCGACGCCGAGCGCGTCGCCGATCAGCAGCGATCGGAAACCGGTGCAATCGACGAACAGGTCGGCGCCGATGCGCTCGCCGCTTTCCAGCTGCACGCTCTCGACGAATCCGCGCATCCCCTCGCGATGGACGGCGACCACCTTGCCCTCGATCCGCCGGACGCCCTGCGCCTCGGCGCGGCGGCGCAGGAAGCGCGCGTAGAGCACCGCGTCGAAATGATAGGCATAGGCGATGTCCGCCAGCGGCGACTCCCGCGGCACGTCGCTCGCCGATCCCATGAACTTGCCGAGCGGCGCCGCGACGGTGTTGAGCGAATAGCGGCCGATGTCCCCCGCACGGCCCTCGGCCCGCGCTTTCAGCCAATATTGGTGGAACGGCAGCATGCCGACGTCCCGTCCGATCGTGCCGAAGCCGTGGACGTAGCTGTCGCCGATCCGGCCCCAGTCGTTGAACTGGATGCCCAGCTTGAACGACCCTTGCGTCTCGCGGACGAACGCGGCCTCGTCGATCCCGAGCAGGCGATTGAAGGCGGACAGATGCGGAACGGTCGCCTCGCCGACGCCGATCAGGCCGATCTCTTCGGACTCCACCAGCACGACGTCGATCTTGCGACCGAACATCTTGGAGATGGCGGCCGCGCTCATCCATCCCGCGGATCCGCCGCCGACGACGGCGACGGACCGGATCGGACGCGCGGTTTGCTGCTCTGTCATCGATCACCAAGATGCCTGGAAGTGACGCCCGGTACACTCCGCATGACCGAGCTCGAACGTACCGGCCCGCCCGCTCGCGACTAGAACCGCAACCCGGCCGAGAACTTCACCGTGAACGGCAGACCGGTGTAGGTCGACCGATTATACTGAGGCTGCGCGTTGATGTTGACGTTGCCGTAGGGTGCCGCGCCGGTGACGCCCGCCGGCAGCGAGGTGTCGTAGAACACCGAATTGGGGTCGTAGTTCTTGAAGTTGAAGAGGTTGAGGATATCGGCGCGAACGAAACCGCCCAGCGACTTGTAGAAGGTCAGGTCCTTGGAAAGCTGAACATCGATATCCTTGTAGCCGATGAAGCCGTTCGGGCGCCGGCTCGTGAACAAAGCTTCGCCGCCGTAGGTGTTGCACGCGGCGGCGCAGCCGAAGATCGTGGTGGCATATTGCGGCGTCGACAGCGTCACCTTGGCGGCACCCGAGATGCCCCAGAACAGGTCGCGGGTGTAGGTCGCAACTACCCGGTGCTCGGGTACCGCGGTCGCGCGCACGAACGGGTACAGCGACGCATAGGGTAGATCGAAGAGATACTGGTTGCTGTTGATCGCATACGGGTTCGAGCCGCCCGCCAGATTGTTCTGATCCGCGAACGACAGCGTATACGAGATCGTGGCGCTCCAATGCGAATCTCGGCTGTACGGCTTCTGCGCGGCGAGTCCGAGCTGGAGCAGCTTGTCCTTCCCCCCGTTGTCGAACAGGATCAGCGACCCCGCGCCGGGCACGCCGGACGCACCCCATGGGATGCCGTTCTGGAAGTAGGCGCCGTCGGAGTAACGGTTGCCGAGGCGACCGACGATGCCGTCGAAACTCTCGATGTACGACAGCGTGGCCTGGGTGTTCCAGTCGCCGACCTTGTTGCGCATGCCGAGGCTGAACTGATCCGAATGCGGCGTCTTGATGTTGTTGTGCAGCAGGTCGATCTCGTGCGAGGTCGGGCTGATCTGGCTCTGCAGCCCGGCCAACCCGGCCGGCGTCAGATAGGCCGGGTTGAACGCGTAGCAGTGGTTGGCGGCGTTGACGTCCGCCGCGGTCGCGCAGGCGCCGAACGAGTCGGTCGTCTGGGCGGACGGGAAATACACTTGCGGGTTGCCGTTCAGCGCGACCTTGAGCTGTTCCAGCGCCAGCGTCTGGAACAGGTTGCGGTTGTAGGCGCGCGCATAGCCGCCGAAGAACACGTGCTTGTTGTCCCCATATACGTCGTAGGAGAAGCCGAGACGCGGCGAGAAGTTGTTGGGCGCGTGGCGGTTGCTGCCGGTGCTGATGTAGTCGTTGATGTTGTAGCCGGGCGTGTTGCCGTTGCCCTGCGCCAGCACGGAGGCGTAGCTCTGCGAGACGGTCGACGAGAACGGGCCGTTGATGCCCGCCACCACATAGGCGGGCGTCACGTAGTTGAGATAGGCCGGCACCTCCTCGTGATCCCAGCGTACGCCGAGGTTCACCGTCAGGTGCCGGTCGACGTTCCAATCGTCCTGCACATAGGCGCTATACTGCTTGTCCGTCGTGGTGACGCTGGCCGATGAGACGTCGGCCGAGAGCAGCGGGAACTGTACCTCGAACGGCGTGGCGGCGACGCCTGCGTTGGTGACCCCGTAATAATAGGTCGCGCTCGCCAGGTCCGAGCTCGCGTTCTGCGAGGTCAGCTTGATCGAGCCGTAGCTGAAGCCCGCGCGGAACGTGTGGTCGCCGGCGAGATGCACGTTGGGGAGCGTGAAATCGTCCTTGAACGTCCAGCCCCGCTGACGGCTGATCGCGCCGATGCCGGACCCGGGACCGCCGGTGACGATGAGCGTCGTCGGGGCGGTGTTGTTCGCGGCGTTGGGATAATAGATGTACTGCGACTGCGGCGACGGATTGCTGATCGTGGTCGACGTCTGCGTGTTCTGGTAGGAGACCAGCGCTTCGTTGGTCCAGCCGCTGGCATTGTGCTGCCAACGGAAGTCGGCGCGGCGGTCGTTGTTCGTGAACGGCGCCTGCGTCGAGGCGGCTGCCTGACCGGTGCCGCCGCTGATCGAGTTCTCGAGCCGGAACTTGATCGTTCCCTCGAACCGGTCCTTGTCCGTCGGCTCCAGGTCGATCTTGCCGAAGTATAGGTTCTCGGTGAACGGGTTGGTCACCGGGCCGTACTGGCTCGACAGGCTCGTCGGCAGCAGCGCCACCGCCTGCGTCGGCGAGATGCCGGAGCCGGGAATGACGCTGCTCTGGTTCGAGAGATCCTTGTGCTCCCAGGTAAAGAAGAAGTGCGCGATATCCTTGATGATCGGACCGCCCAGCGCCACGCCGTACTGCTTCGACGGCACCTTGGCCTTGGCTGTGTTGGTCGCCTCTTCCGCAATGGTGCGGGCGCGCAGATTCTGGTTGGTGAACTCGAAGAACGAATCGCCGTGGAACGTGTTGGTGCCCGACTTGGTCTGCGCGATGATGATCGAGCTGCCCGCATCGCCATACGCCGCCGAATAGTTGGACGTGACGACCTTGTACTCGCCGATTGCGAGCTGCGGGAAGGGATTGCCCGGGTCACCGTTGCCTTGTGGGCCGCCGCTGCCGGTGATGCCCGAGCCGCCGCTGATGAAATCCTTCTGGCTGACGCCGTCGATGTAGACGTTGACCGCCGACGCGACCTGCGCGCCGCCGCGCAGCGATGTGTTGCCTTGCGCATCGACGGTGAACTGCACGCCGGGAACCGTGTCGGCGAACTCGAGGAAGTTGCGCGTGGCCTGCGGGAGCGCGGTGATGTCGTGCAGCGTCACGAACTGATTGACCTCGGACGAATGCACCTCGACCGTCGGGCGTGCGCCCCTGACGACGACATCTCCCGGCGTCGCCACCGTGGCGTCCTGCGCCGGCTGAGCGGCATCCAGGTCCAGAACCGACGTCGACGCCACCGAGACGACCACGTCGGCCGACCGGGCGCCCGCGGTGACGTGATAGTTGCCCGGCTGAAGGCCCGCGATCACATAGGTGCCGTCCGCGTTGGCCGTCGACCGACGCGTCGAGCCGGTGTTCACCTCGGTCGCCACCACCTCGACCCCGGCGGCGGCCCGGCCGCGGAGCGTTGCCTGGGCAAGCTGCGCGACCGCCGCCGTCGGCGTCACGACCGCGCTCGCCGCGGCGATCGCCGCCATGGACGTCCCGAGCCGCACCCAAGCGGCCGTCTTCGCAAGGAACTTGCCCTTCATATCGCATCCCCCTCTGACCGGACCTTTATCGGCCCGTGTCGGCTCTCGATGAGCTCTCCCCCTCGATGTATACGGTTACATCATGAATGCAAGCGCGCGAACGGGGCCGCCCAGGGTCACACCCGTGCGGCGTCGCCGCCAGGGATCGATAGCCGGATCGGTGTCCGGACGCGGCTTACCCGCGCCTCTCGGCCGGCATGGGATCGCCGCCCCCGTCACCCCCGTCGCTGCTGGCCCTGACGATCAACTCGGGGGGCAGTTGCTGGAGGATCGGCGCCTCGCCGGCCCCGCCCAGGATCGCGATCAGCCGTCGCAAGGCGACCGCTCCGATGTCCGCGGTCCGCACGCGCAACGTCGTCAGCCCCAGGTGGCGGGCGAGCGGGATGTCGTCGAAGCCGACCATCGCGACATCCTCGGGCACGCGCACGCCGCGCGATCGCAACGCGGTCATGGCCCCGAACGCCATCATGTCGTTGGCGGCGAACACGGCGTCGAAGCTCACGTTCGAGGCGATCAGCTGGTCGATCGCCCGGGCGCCACCGCCCTCGCGGAAATCGCCGTCGACCAGCAGGGGCGCCTCGTGGCCGAACGCGTGGAGCGCCTCGACGAACGCGTCGCGCCGCTCGTCGGCGTCGTGGTTCCCCCGCGGTCCCGCGATGTGGACGAGGCGCCGCCTGCCCGTCGAAAGCAGGTGGCGGGCGGCGTCGTGTGCGCCCTTGCGATTGTCAACGCCGATCGTCGGCCGCCGCGGGTTCGGTTCGCAGAAAATCTGGAGGCAGGGGGAGTCGGCGGGGATGAGCCTGTCGATCTCGGCCGCGCTCAACTGGGGAGCCATGACCAGCAATCCGTCGACCCGGCCATGCATCGCCCGCAGCGCCTGACCGGCCAGTGCCGGATCGGCGTGCATGGTGGACAAGAGCAAAAGATACCCCGCCTCGCTGGCGGCGAGGTCGAAGCCGCGGATCAGCTCGGAGAAGAACTCGCCGTGCAGATCGGGTACGACGATCCCGATGATGCGCGTCTCGGCGCGCGACAGCGAGCGGGCGGCCGCATTGGGGACATAGCTCAACTCCGCGGCCGCCTGCAGCACCCGTCCGCGGGTGGCCGCGGTCACGTTGTCGAGGCCGTTGAGGGCGCGGGAGACGGAGGCGACCGAGACGTTGGCGGAGCGGGCGACGTCGCGGATCGTCGCGGCACGCGGTTTCAATCCCATGTCATCGTTCCTCGTCGACGCCCGGCAGTTCACGTCGGTTGCGCGAGCGACGTGGCATCCGGCATCGATGACCCGTCAAGGTCGTCGATCCTCGTTCGCGCGGATGGTCCGCATCCCACGATCGTTTGGCCGCGATCCCGGCTGCGCGGCCAGTCTATATCGATCGGGGTCGGCCAGCCAAGCGACGTTCACACCGAGGGTAGTCCATGCCTGTTCCTGACGCCTCGCCAGACCGCCGTTCGATCGCCTTTCTGCTGGCCTATGCGCTCGCCAACGCGGGTGGGGCGATCGGCTATGTCCCGCTGCTCACGCTCCTGCTGCCGATCAAGATCGAGCGGATCGCGGGCGACGCCAGGCTGGACCTGCTGGCGGTGATCGCGGTGATCGGGGCGGTGACGGCCAGCGTGGCGAACATCGGCTTCGGCGCGCTCAGCGACCGGGCGCTCGTCCGGGGAAGTGGGCGACGGCGCTGGATCGCCGGCGGCCTCGTCGCGACGGCCGCCTCCTATTACCTACTCGTCGTCGCGGCGTCGCCTGCTCGACTGGTCGGTGCCGTCGTGCTGTTCCAGATCGCGATCAACGCGCTGCTGGCACCGCTCGCCGCGATGATGGCGGACGAAATCCCCGATGCGCAGAAGGGGGTGGCCGGCGGGCTGCTGGCAATGGCGGCGCCCGTTGCGTCGGCGGTGAGCGCGGCGTTCGTCAGCCTGGGCGCGATGGGCGAGGCTTCACGGCTGGCCGCCGTCCCGGTGGTGGTCGCGGCGTTCATCCTTCCGCTGCTGACGACGCGGGCGCGGCCGGTCGATCGTCCGGCGGCCGCGTGCAGGCGGAACCGGCCGCGCAGAGGCCTGGCGATCGCCTGGGCCGCACGACTGCTGGTCCAGATCGCCGGTGTCATCCTGTCGCTCTACCTTCTCTATTATGCCCAGAGCATCGTGCGCGGGGCATCGACCGCCGTGCTGGCGGGCCAGATCGGTCGGCTCGTCGCACTCGCCTCCGCCGTCGCGCTGCCAGTCGCGGTGCTGTCCGGCCGGCTGTCGGACCGGGTCGGCGGCCGCAAGCGGTTCCTGCTCGGCGCCGCCGCGATCGCCGCCGCCGGTCTTGCCGGCATGGCGTTGGCGCACACATGGTCGGCGGCGGCACTCTGCTTCGGCGTCTACACGATCGGCGCGGCCGTGTTCCTGGCTCTGCACGCGAGCGTCGCCATGCAGATCCTGCCGGACCCGCGCCGTCGCGGGCGCGACCTGGGGTGGCTCAACCTGACCAACACCCTGCCCTCGATCGTCGGCCCCCCGCTTGCCTGGCTCTTGGCCACGCCGCGCGATTTCTCGATGCTGCTGCTGGTCCTGGCGGGACTGACGATCGCGGGCGGGGCAACGATGATGGGGGTGCGCGAGCAGTCCTGACGGAGCGCCCCGCCCGAGCTCCCGACGCGAGCGCGGACGCCATCGTGCGTCGAGGCCGTGACCGGGCCGCGCTTTTCAAGCGGTCGCACCGCCCCCATCTTGCGGCGATGAGTGAAGAGCTGATCCGCCTCGGCCTCGTCGACGAGGAAGAGATCGTCCTCGACGAAGCTGCCCTGGTGCTGGCTGGGCTAGACCATCTCGGCACCGACCCGTCTTCGTACGAGGACCTGATCGAGGCGATAGCGATCCGCCTCGATGCGGTAGCCTGCGACGCAAGCGCCGCGCGCGCACGCGCCGACGCGCTCTCGCAGGTGTTGGCCGAGGAGTTCGGGTTCACCGGCGACCGCGACACCTATGACGATCCGGCGAACGCCGACCTGATCCGCGTGCTCGACCGTCGCCGTGGACTGCCGGTCAGCCTGTCGATCCTCTACGTCGCCGCCGCCCGGCGGCTCGGCTGGACCGCGGACGTGCTCGACGTGCCCGGTCACGTGCTGGTCCTGATCGCAGAGGATGCCTCGCCGGTCGTCGTCGATCCGTTCCGGGGCGGCATCCTGGTCGGGCGCGAGCGACTGGCGGCCATGGTGACCGCGCCGGGTCCCGCGACCGGCGCCGCCCGGCACGTCGCGGCGATGCCGAACCGTGCCGTCCTGGTCAGGCTCCTCCTGAACCAGGCGACCCGCGCCGAGCAGGTGGGCAAGGGGCGACGCGCCCTCGAACTCTATCGGCGCATGACGTTGATGGCCCCCGACCATGGACACGCCTGGTGGGAGCGTGCCCGGCTGGAGCTTGCCGACGGCGATGTGCCCGCGGCGCGCAACAGCCTGACCGCGATGCTCGAGGTGACCCGCGAACCGGTGCTGCGCAAGCGGGTGACGGGCACGCTGCAAGCACTCGGCGCCTGAGCGTTCCGGCCGGCGGCCTGCGGTCGCGAAGACCTCGCTTGATTTCGCGCCCGCAAACGCGTGATCTCTCGCGACGGCGGACGTGCGGACCGCCCGCGCGTAACGAGAGAGGAAGACAGATGAACCGCTTTGCCCCGATCCCGCTTGCAGCGATGGCGGCGGCGCTTTGTTCGACATCGGCCGTCGGCGCACCGGTACCGGTCGGACCGGGGGCGACATCGATCCGGGTCGGCGATCTCACGGTCATCGCCCTGCGCGACATGCTGAACGTCGTCCCGAACGACGGCGCGGTGTTCGGCAAGGATGCCGGCTCGACGCAGGTGGGCAGAGCGCTGGCCGACGTCGGAGCGCCGACCGACAAGGTCACGCTCGGCGTCGACGCGCTCCTGGTGCGGCAGGCGGGGCGGACCGTGCTGATCGACACGGGTCTCGGCCCCAAGGTCGGCGGCGCCCTGATGGCCAGCCTCGCCCAGGCCGGGGTGAAGCCGGACGCGATCGGCGACATACTGATCACCCATTCGCATGGCGATCACGTCGGCGGATTGGTCACCGCCACGGGAGCGCGTGCGTTTCCGAACGCGACCATCCACATGTCGGCGCCGGAATGGGCGTGGATGCAGCAGAAGGGCGATCCCGCGCTGGTGGCCGCGATCTCACGACAAGTGCGGACCTTCCGACCGGGCGCCACCGTCCTGCCGAACATCGTCTCGGTCCCTATCCCCGGGCACACGCCGGGTCACGTCGGCTATCGGATCGCAAGCGGCGACAGCCATCTTCTGGACATCGGTGACGTGGCGCACAGCACCATCATCTCGCTGCGCCATCCCGAGTGGATCATCGGCTACGATACGGACGGGATCGAAGGCCGGACGAGCCGCGAGGCGTGGCTCGCCCGGCTTGCCGCGAGCGGAGAGCGCGTCTTTTCGCCGCATTTCCCCTTTCCGGGTTTCGGAAGGGTTGAGAGGCAGGGCACCGGCTACGCCTGGCACCCCGACGCCGCCGCGGTCCGCTGACGGTACCGGTTCGTCGACCCTTACCTCGTCGCCCGGCGATGCCGTCACGCCATCGTCTCCGCCCCCACGATCATGGCAATTGACCGAATGTGAAACGCCTGCAAGGAGTTGGGCATGACCCGAGTGCAGACGTTGGCGGACATCGCCGTCATCGCGGGCGTCACACCGGCCACTGTCTCGCGTGCGCTCGCCGGCAATCCGCGGATCAGCGAGAGCACGCGTGAGCGGATCGTCCAGATCGCAGAGAACCACGGCTTCCGGTTGAACCAGACGGCGCGCAACCTGCGGCTGGGGCGGACGCAGGCGATCGGCGTCGTCATCCCGCTGGGTCACGAGAGCGCGCAGCGGGTGTCCGACCCCTTCTACACCGCGCTGATCGGCCGCCTGATGGAAGGGCTGGCGCGGCGCGAGCATGGGATGCTGCTGGAAGCGGTGACGCCGCACGACGAGAACTGGATCGCCAACCTCGGCCGGAGCGGGCGCATCGACGGCATCCTGGTGCTGTGCCAGTCCGATCAGGAGTCTGCGTTGCGTTCGATCGGACGCAGCTACCTGCCGATGGTCGTTTGGGGCGAGGCGCCGGCCGGGCAGGACTATTGCTGTGTCGGCACCGACAATCGGCTCGGCGGCCGGCTGGCGACCGAGCACCTGCTGCGCACCGGGCGACGGAACATCGCCTTCGCCGGGCTGACGGACATCCCCGAGCTCGACGCCCGTCACCAGGGCTATCGCGACGCGCACGAGGCGGCGGGGGTGGAGCCGGGCGTGATGTTGCCCGTGCCGCTGGCCTTCGACCCCGCCAAACGCGCATTGCACGGCCTGCTCGCCGCCGAGCCGCAGATCGACGCGATCTTCGCGGTTTCCGACATGATCGCGATGGGCGCGATGCAGGCGCTGGCCGACAACGGTCGGCGGGTGCCCGACGACGTCGCGGTGGTCGGCTATGACGACGTGCTGCTCGCATCCTACGTCACGCCGTCGCTGACCACGATCCGGCAGGATCTGGACCGGGCGGCGGACGTCATGCTCGACCTCCTCTTCCGCCGCATGGCCGGAGAGCGCGCCGACTCCACCCGCATCCCGCTGACGCTGGTGGAGCGGGACTCCGCCTGACGGCACGCGTCGATTGACGGGGCACGACCTGTCCTGCAAACGTTTGCGCGAAAAAAGGAGAGGGTGATGAAGAGCTTGGTGCGTTCTGCCGCTGTGATGACGGCTGCGTGGGTGCCGCTGGCGGCGGCCCAGCCGGTCGCGACGACCATCGCCCCTGCCAGCGCCGGAACGACTGTCTCATCGCGTCCCGACGGGATCGAGATCACCCGCGGCGCGCTGCAGATGCGCGTCACCGCCCTGACCGACGCGATCCTGCGGGTACGGGTAGCGCGCCACGGCGTTCTGGCGGAGGATGCAAGCTGGGCCGTGCCCGCCGCCGTGCGCGCGCAGCATGTCCGCGTCACCAGTGCGCACGACGGCTTCTCGACGGCGCTCGTCCGGGTGCGCGTGGAGGACGGGCGGCTGATCGTGACCGACGCCGCCGGACGCGTGATCTCTGCCGACGCGATCGACCCCGTATCGCTCGACGGCCGGTCGTTCACGTTGCGCAAGACGATCCCGCAGAGCGAGCATTACTTCGGTCTGGGCGACAAGACCGGCGGGCTCGACAGGCGCGGCAAGAGCTTCGTCGACTGGAACACCGACGCGTTCGGCTTCGGCACCGGCGACGATCCGATCTACAAGTCGGTGCCGTTCTTCGTCGCGGCCGGCGGGCCTGGCGGCAGCTATGGGCTGTTCCTCGACAACACGTGGCGCACGTGGTTCGATTTCGGGCATCGCGCCGAAAACGTGCTGGAGATGGGGGGGCCGGACGGTCCCATCGACTATTACCTCATCGCCGGGCCGACGACGGCACAGGTGGTGCGCCGCTTCACCGACCTGACCGGCCGCGCGCCGCTCGCCCCCAGATGGGCGCTGGGATATCAGCAGTCGCGCTACAGCTACATGAGCGCGAACGAAGTGCGCGGCGTCGCGGCGCGGCTCCGGCAGGAGCGCATCCCGACCGACGTCCTGTGGCTCGACATCGATTTCCAGGACCGCAACCGCCCGTTCACCGTCGACAAGAAGACGTTTCCCGACATGAAGGGGCTGATCGGCGACATGGGCCGCGACGGTTTCAAGGTGGTGACGATCACCGACCTGCACGTCGCCGCCGCGCCGGACCAGGGCTATCTGCCCTATGACAGCGGCATCGCGCGCGATGCGTTCGTCCATCGGGCGGACGGACAGACGTACGTCGCGCCGGTCTGGCCCGGCCCTTCCGTCTTCCCGGATTTCACCGATGCGAAAGTGCGCGACTGGTATGGAGGTCTGTTCAAGCAGGAGGTGGCGGACGGCGTCGCCGGCGCGTGGAACGACATGAACGAACCGGCCGTGTTCGACACGCCCACCAAGACGATGCCGCTCGACAACCTCCACAAGATCGCCAGCGACGACTTCGCGCTCCGGGTCGCGACGCATGCCGAGATCCACAACGTCTATGGGACGCAGAACACGCGGGCTACCTACGACGGCCTGCGCCGGTTGCGCCCGGACGAGCGCGCGTTCGTCATGACGCGCGCGCTGTACGCGGGTGGTCAGCGGTATTCGGTCACCTGGACCGGCGACAATTCGGCGTCGTGGGATCATTTGAAGCTGTCGATCCAGCAGATCATCAACCTGGGGCTCTCCGGGCAGTCATATGGCGCGGCGGACGTCAGCGGGTTCGCCGGAGGCCCGAGCCCGGAATTGCTGACACGCTGGTTCGAGATCGGCGCGTTCTACCCCGTGTTCCGCGATCATTCGGCCAAGGGTACGCCGCGGGTCGAGCCGTGGGTCGACGGGCCCGAGCAGCTGGCGATCCGAAAGCGGTTCATCGAGGAGCGCTACAGGCTGATGCCGTATCTCTACGGGCTGGCCGAGAACAATGCGCGGACGGGCGATCCCATCCTGCGGCCCGTGTTCTACGACTATCCCGCCGCGATGGCGGCGCCGTGCGATCAAAGCTGGACGTTCACGCTCGGCAAGGCGATCCTGGTCGCTCCCTCGCCCAACCCGAGTTCGCCGCAGACCTATGACGTGTGCCTGCCCGCGGGCGGCTGGTACGATTACTGGACGGGGCAGCGCGTGGTCGCCCCGGCGCCGGCCGCAGCCGGCCCTATCCAGTCCGCGACACAGGCGACCGGCCAGGCGCGGACGACCGGCGACACGGTCCACGTGACGCCTCGGCTCGACTATCTGCCCGTCTACGTCCGGGCAGGGACGATCCTGCCGCGGGCGGCGGTCGTGCAGAGCACGGCGGAGACGCCGAGCGGCCCGCTCCAGCTCGACGTCTATCCCGGTGACGATTGCGCGGGGGACATCTATTCCGACGACGGGCATTCGATGGCGTTCCAGAGGGGCGGCTTCCTGCGCCAGCACGTGCGCTGCACGGTGACACCGACCGGCCTGCGGATCGATTTCGACGCGCGATCGGGGCGCTATGCCGCGTGGTGGAAGCAGATCGCCGTCACCGTCCACGGATGGCAGGGCGGCGCCACCGTCGCGGCGGGCGGCCGAACGGTGACGCCGACCACGGATGCCGAGGCCCGTACGGTGACGTTCACGATCCCCGATGCGCCACGGGCGGCGACGATCAGCCTCGATCGGAGCTAAGCGCGGCCAAGGCGTCAGGGTGCGGGGTGAAGTTCGTTCCGCACCGGGTCAGGAACCGCGGCGGCAGCGCGAAGGGTGCGGGATCTGTCGCCTTCAACCGCTCGCCGTCCGGGAAATTGCCGTATCCCGCCAGCAAGCAACCCCATGACAGCGCCGCGTAGGAACCCGCGATGCCGAGCCGGGCGATCTCTGCCGGCAGGTCGTCGCCGGTGAACCAACACGTCATCGTCGCCTTCAGCGCATCCGACAAATGCTGGTTCGCGGCATTGTCCCGCCAGTAGCGGGTGTCGGTGCGCCGGCTGAGCCGGTAGTGTGCGACGAGATAGTCGCGGATTTCCTCGTACCGGCGGGCGATCCTCTCGTTGAAGGCATCGCGATGGACGGGCGTGAAGCCGCCCCGCTGCCAATCCTCGATGAAGCCTTCGACGCTGGCCTGCACCAGGTGGAGCGCGGTCGCCTCCAGCGGTTCGAGGAATCCTTGCGCCAAGCCGATCGACAGGCAGTTCGTGCGCCAGCTGCGGTCCACGCGGCCGACCCGCATCGCGAGATGGCGGACCGGCGCATCGTCGGGCAACGCGAGATGGGCGCGGAACTCCGCCTCTGCCCTGCGGTGCCGCCGCCCGCGATCACGATCGTCTGCCCGTCCCTCATGGCCGGTTCCCCGAGAAAAAAGGCCGTCGCCACCTGCGTGATGACGGCCCGATAACCCGATCCTCGCCGGATCAGAACTTGTACGATGCGCCGAGATAATATTTGCGGCCATAGCGCTGGTAATCGATCACCTGCCGGGGATCGTTGTTCTGGAAGGTGATGAACGGCCGATCGGTCAGATTCTCTGCCTGCGCCAGGATCGACAGGCCTTTCAGGAACCCGGACTGGAACTCGTAGCCGATCTGCGCATCCACGATCGCCTCGGCTTTCGTGTTGCGATAGGTCGGCGTCGACGAGAGACCGGAAACCTCCGCGAGGAAGGTGGAACGGTAGCGGTAGCTGCCGCGGATCTGGAACCCGTGCTTCTCGAAGTAGAACTCGCCGCTAGCGACATAGGCCGACAGACCCGGCAGTGTGATCGACTGCGAAGGATTGCTGCCGAGGCGGATGTCGCTTTGCGTGTACGATCCGCTGGCGAAAACACCCAGACCGTCCAGAGCCGATGAGAATACCGCGAACGGCATCGACGCGGTCACTTCCGTGCCGAGCAGATAACCACGCCCGTCATTGTTGGGCTGACTGCTGAGCCCGATCAGGTTGCCCGGCGCGACCACCGTGCCGGCGGGAAGCAGGCCGGCGTAAGCGGTGAAGTCGTAGAGTCCCGAGGCATTCGCGTCGACATAGTCCGTCAGATGCTTGAAATACCCCGCGGCGGAGATGTAGCCGCCCTTCGAGAAGTAACGCTCGATCGACAGGTCGATGTTGGTCGACTGATACGGCTTCAGGTTGACGTTGCCGGTCGTGATGCTGAACGGCCGCATGGTGATCGGTTGTGCGACACTCGCGTTCACGGCCGAATTGAGGTCGATCTCGCTGTTGACGCGTTCCGTATCCATGCGCGGTCGCACCAGCGTCTGCGATGCTCCCATCTTGACGAAGAAGCTCGGTTCAAGCTCCAGCGAGAACGTCGCGCTCGGCAGGACGTTGGTATAGGTCGTGCCGCCGCTGGCGGGGAAGATCGACACGGCGCCCGTCGGGCCCAGGCTAGACGTGCTGCCGGTCGAGCGCTGATAGGTGTGGACCACCTGGGCGCCGATCGACCCTTTCAGGTTCTTGCCCCCCACGACCCCGTCGATGTTGAGCTTGGCATAGCCCGTGTAAACGTCTTCCGTGATGACGTTGTCGCGGACGAGCTGACTCGGACGATTGTCGAACACGCCGTTGTAGACGTTGTTGTAGAGATACAACGGGTTGAGCGCGATGATCGCCGGCACGCCCAGGAAGCCGAGCGGGATCGAGCCGAGCACCGCCGCGCTGGGAATGGCCTCGCTCGTCGGCGTGCCGCTGGCGACCGTGCAGTTCGTCCCGGCACCTTTCGGGCACAGGAAGTAGGCGCCGTAATTGTCCTCCTTGCGTCGACGACTGAAGTTGCCGCCGACTTCCCAGCCCTTGACGACGCTGTTCTCGAACTCGCCGTTGAAACTCCCGCGCAGCGACTTCAGGTCGTCAACGAAGCTCGGCACCCCGAGGAAGCCTGCCTGCACGACCGCCTGGGTGCCGTTATAGCCCCAGCCGCCCGGGTCGGTGATCTTGATGACGTTGGTGTCGGTATAGTCGAGCGTCGGCATGATGTTGAAGGTGCCGTTGGCATTCTGCGAAACCTTGACCGGCCCCTGAGTGCCCGTCCTGCTATAGCCGGTACCCGTGTAGTTCTCGAGGTCGAAGTCGGTACGCTTGGCATGCGACCAGGCGGCGTCGACGTTGAAGTGGACGCGATCACCGAGCTTGAAATCGTTGTTCCACCCCAGCGAGATTTCGTTCGACGTACGCTTGTTGTAGTCGTTGCGCTGAACCGAGTAGTTGGGAACGAACGTTGCCGACGTGACGAACCCGTTGGTGACGGTGGTGTTCGACTGCGCGGCCCCATCGAAGGAGAACGGAAACTCGATCCCGCGCAGGTGCTGGGTGTTCTCGAAATGCGAATACAGCGCATCGAACTTCGAATGGAAGCTGTCCGAAGGCTGGAACTCGAGCGTTCCGACCGCGCCATAGCGCTTGAGCTCGTCGGATTGGACATAGGGCTTCGCACCGCCCAGCGTGTACGGGTCGGTGGCGGTGCCGCTGCCCGAATAGCCCCAGGCGTTGTACCGCTCGTTCTGCGTCGGCGTGTCCGTCGCGGAAAAGCCGAGCGCGATGCCAAGCGTGTCGTCGGCGAACTTGTCGACATAGGTCGCCGAGGCACGGTAGCCGTACCGGCTCGAGTCGGGGTTGAGTGCCTTGATGTCGTCCATCAACGCCCGGGCGGACACGGCGATGATCCGATGCGGCTGACTGAGCGGACGCAGCGAGCGGAGGTCCACCGTGCCGGCGATGCCCGCTGCGATCAGTGATGCATCGGCCGACTTGTAGACGTTGACGCTGCGGAAGAACTCGGAGGGATACTGGTCGTATTCGACGCCGCGGTTGTCGCCGGTCGACACCTGCTCGCGACCGTTGAGCAGCGTCGTCGAGAAGTCCGGCCCGAGACCGCGGATCGACAGGTTCTGGTCGATCCGTCCCCGTCTGAACTTGCTACGCTGCGAACGCGGCTTGCACGATCGTTGGCGACGTGACGAGTGGAAGAAGGTACGCTTACGAGTGTTCGGACTAAACACCACAGCGCGGTGATTGTCGAAGCTGGACCGGTTGAATTGTACCCGGCCCGAGGGCCGCCCCGAAACCAGGGTAACAGTCCGGCCAGCGTCACCCATCCGTCGACGTTCTGGTCTTTGTCACTTCCGGGCGATCATACTGCGGATGGGCCGGCCTCGTTTGGACGTTTGCTGACAGTTTACCGGCCTCGGCGGGCAGTGTGGTCCTTTCCGGCCTTGTGTGATGAAGCCAAGGAGCAGAGGTCGAGCCGTGGCCCCGCGAACTTGCCGGCGCGGCGACAGAATCCGGCAACCTTACGGTAAAGATCTGTCTTACGTCGCCAGGAACTCGGCGTGAGACCGGAAATTCGGACGCGTTGGCACGGCGTTGGAGAGGTTCCGGCGGAACCAAGCAAAGCCTGTCACGTGCGCGATCATCCATGACAGACATGTTCCACGTGCTGACGGACCACCTTGGATATTGCAGGCTCATGGAGTCAAGCGCGAGGCGAATATGGTTCGACAAGGCGACCTAGCGCAGTTTCGATCAGTCTGCATCGTAGCCGCAGTTGGTGAAGTAGTTGGCGCACTCCTGAGGCGAGTAGAGGTCGAGGATGCGGGCCGATGGCGTTCCAGAGGCCGTGTATGGTTCGTTCGGCGGCTTTGCGCAGGTGAGCCTTCAGCTCGGAGAACGCCTGCTCGATGGGGTTGAAGTCTGGGCTGTAGGGCGGGAGGAAAAGGAGCCTGGCGCCGACGCTCTCGATAGCGGCGCGCACGGCTGGCACCTTGTGGCTCAACAGGTTGTCCATCACGACCACATCATCATGCCCGAGCTCTGGCACCAGCACGCGGTGACGTTAGCGACGACCCTGTGGCTATGTCGGAAACGACGACGCCGCCCCGAGGGGCGGCGCGTTGTGTTGTTGGCTGTGGTTGCGGGGACAGGATTTGAACCTGTGACCTTCAGGTTATGAGCCTGACGAGCTACCGGGCTGCTCCACCCCGCGACACTGGTCGAGCCGCCGTGCGGCAGGCCTTGACCCGGAGCCGCCGACGATACGCGATGCGCGTCGCCGGCTCCGGTGATGTGAATGGGTTCTTGTATCCGTGCTCGCCGGCTTCAATGCCTGGCGACGACCTACTCTTCCACTGCTTGAGCAGTAGTACCATTGGCGCAGTCGGGTTTCACGGCCGAGTTCGAGATGGGATCGGGTGGGACACCGACGCTATGGCCACCAGGCAATGGAGCCGGCGAGCGCGGACAGGTGGTTCAAATCGATGCGTGCACTGTAATTCTGGCGTCGACGCTTTCATCCGCATCATGTCGGCCCAGAGCTGACATTGATGGTGGGACTCTCAAGCGCGAATAGGACAATTAGTATCGGTTAGCTTCACGCGTCACCGCGCTTCCACATCCGATCTATCAAGGTGATGGTCTTTCACCGTCCTGTGAAATCTTATCTCGAGGGAGGCTTCCCGCTTAGATGCTTTCAGCGGTTATCCCGTCCGTACATAGCTACCCTGCTGCGCTCCTGGCGGAACGACAGGTACACCAGAGGTACGTTCAACCCGGTCCTCTCGTACTAGGGTCAACTCCTCTCAAATTTCGACGCCCACGGCAGATAGGGACCAAACTGTCTCGCGACGTTCTGAACCCAGCTCACGTACCACTTTAATTGGCGAACAGCCAAACCCTTGGGACCTGCTCCAGCCCCAGGATGTGATGAGCCGACATCGAGGTGCCAAACAACCCCGTCGATATGAGCTCTTGGGGGTTATCAGCCTGTTATCCCCGGCGTACCTTTTATCCGTTGAGCGATGGCCCTTCCACGAGGGACCACCGGATCACTATGACCGACTTTCGTCTCTGCTCGACTTGTCAGTCTCGCAGTCAGGCTGGCTTATGCCATTGCACTCTAACAGACGGTTTCCGACCGTCCTGAGCCAACCTTCGCGCGCCTCCGTTACTCTTTAGGAGGCGACCGCCCCAGTCAAACTACCCGCCACAGAGGGTTCCTGTTCCGGCTTCACGGAACGAGGTTAGACATCAGAAAACAACAGGGTGGTATTTCACCTATGGCTCCACATCAGCTGGCGCCGATGCTTCAAAGCCTCCCACCTATGCTACACAGTTCCTTCCTAATGCCACTCTGAAGCTGCAGTAAAGGTGCACGGGGTCTTTCCGTCTAACCGCGGGTACTCCGCATCTTCACGGAGAATTCAATTTCGCTGAGCATGTCCTGGAGACAGTGGGGAAGTCGTTACGCCATTCGTGCAGGTCGGAACTTACCCGACAAGGAATTTCGCTACCTTAGGACCGTTATAGTTACGGCCGCCGTTTACCTGGGCTTCATTTCAGAGCTTGCACCCCTCCACTTAACCTTCAGGCACCGGGCAGGCGTCAGGCCCTATACGTCGTCTTGAAGCCGACTTAGCAGAGCCCTGTGTTTTTGCTAAACAGTCGCTACCCCCTGGCCTGTGCCCCCAACGAGAGCTTGCGCTTACGTTGGGCCTCCTTCTTCCGAAGGTACGGAGGCAATTTGCCGAGTTCCTTCAGGACACTTCTCTCAAGCGCCTTGGTATACTCTACCTGACCACCTGTGTCGGTTTCGGGTACGGTCTATACGGTGGGGCTATTTCCTGGAACCTCTTCGAAGCCCAGCCAATCCAATAAGGCTGAACAACACACGAGATCCGTCACACACCACCAGGCCCACGAATATTAACGTGGTTCCCATCGACTACCCCCTTCGGGCTCGTCTTAGGGGCCGGCTCACCCTGCGCGGATTAGCCTTGCGCAGGAACCCTTGGTCTTTCGGCGAGAGGGCATCTCACCCTCTTTATCGCTACTCATGTCTGCATTCGCACTTCCGATACCTCCACCACCCATTACCAGATGGCTTCACAGGCTTACGGAACGCTCCGCTACCGCTTGACGCTTAAGCGCCAAACCCAAAGCTTCGGTGCATGGCTTGAGCCCCGTTACATCTTCGCCGCAGGATCTCTTGTTTAGACCAGTGAGCTGTTACGCTTTCTTTAAAGGATGGCTGCTTCTAAGCCAACCTCCTGGTTGTTTTGGAAATCCCACATGCTTTCCCACTTAGCCATGACTTGGGGACCTTAGCTGTTGGTCAGGGCTGTTTCCCTTTTGACGACGGACCTTAGCACCCGCCGTCTGTCTCCCGAGTATCACTCATGGGTATTCGGAGTTTGGTTAGGTTTGGTAGATCTCGCGACCCCCTAGCCCATCCAGTGCTCTACCCCCCATGGTGTCCGCTCGAGGCACTACCTCAATAGTTTTCGCGGAGAACCAGCTATTTCCCGGCTTGATTGGCCTTTCACCCCTAAACACAACTCATCCGGTAACTTTTCAACGTTAATCGGTTCGGACCTCCAGTGAGTGTTACCTCACCTTCATCCTGGTCATGCCTAGATCGCCGGGTTTCGGGTCTAATACATCGAACTAAATCGCCCTATTCAGACTCGCTTTCGCTGCGCCTACACCTAACGGCTTAAGCTTGCTCGATACATTAAGTCACAGACCCATTATGCAAGAGGTACGCAGTCAGGGCACAAGACCCCTCCTACTGATTGTAGGCAATCCGTTTCAGGTACTGTTTCACTCCCCTCATCGGGGTGCTTTTCACCTTTCCCTCACGGTACTAGTTCACTATCGGTCGCATACGAGTATTTAGGCTTGGAGGGTGGTCCCCCCATGTTCAGACAGGATTACACGTGTCCCGCCCTACTCTGGTCCCAACATCTCACTTTCGCATACGGGGCTGTCACCCGCTAAGGCCGAACTTTCCAGATCGTTCTGCTAGTTGAATGTCAGGCACTGGCCTGGTCCGCGTTCGCTCGCCACTACTAACGGAATCTCGGTTGATGTCTTTTCCTCCAGCTACTGAGATGTTTCAGTTCGCCGGGTTCGCTTCGCGAAACCTATGTATTCAGTCTCGCGATACCTGTTCCCGCCTAATCCCGCCCGCGAAGTCACCCTCACGGTCGAGATTAAACGGATAGGTGGGTTTCCCCATTCGGAAATCTGCGGGTCAAAGGTTGCTCACACCTCACCGCAGCTTATCGCAGCGTGCCACGTCCTTCATCGCCTGTATGCGCCAAGGCATCCACGAATTGCCCTTACCTCACGCTTGAGAGTCCACACCACCAACGTCAACGCTGGACCAGCTCGAAAGCCGGCTCGAAACTCGGCAGAGCAGCGTAACGCGGTATGCTCGGTGTGGATGATTTAATCTCAG
>JBPBQW010000060.1:0-34989 GCA_050955125.1 Janthinobacterium lividum | reverse complement strand
TCGTGTCGTTGCTGGAGCGGTATTTCGGCCAGTCCTTCCCCTTCCCCAAGCTCGACCAGATCGGCTCGCCGGTCATGCCGGGCGCGATGGAGAATGCGGGCGCCGACATCTATGGCGACGGCATCCTCTTCGTCGACCGCACTGCGACGACCCGCAACAAGCAGGTGTTCGGCATGGTCGTCGCGCACGAATTGTCGCACCAGTGGTTCGGCGATCTCGTCTCGCCCGCCTGGTGGGACGACACCTGGCTGAACGAGAGCTTCGCCAACTGGATGGGCTATCGCATCGGCAACGAGTGGCGGCCCGAGCTCAACATCGGCGTCGGCGGGCTCGCCGAGGGTTTCTCCGCGATGAGCACCGACGCGCTGGAGGTCGGGCGCCCGATCCACCAGCACATCGCCACGAACGCGGAGATCGACAACGCGTTCGACACGATCACGTATGGCAAGGGCGGCCAGGTCATCACGATGATCGCCGCCTATCTGGGCGATGACCGGTTCAAGGCGGGCGTGCGACTGCACCTGTCGCGCCACCCGTACGGCAACGCGACGTCGGAACAGTTCTTTCAGGCTTTGGCGGATTCGGCGAAGGATGCGCGGGTCGTCGCCGCGATGCGCAGCTTCGTCGATCAGCAGGGCGTGCCCGTGGTCGCGATCCGGCGCGAGGGCGGCCGGCTCGTCGCCACGCAGTCGCGCTATGCCTATCTCGGCAGCAGCCCGGCCGCGCAGCTGTGGACGATCCCGTTGTGCGTCCGCACCGGCACGACGCGCAGCTGCACGTTGCTCGACAAGCCGACCATGCCGATCGACGCCGCGCCTGCGGCAGTCATCATGCCCAATGCCGGCGGTACCGGCTATTACCGCTTCGATCTCGCGCCCGGCGACTGGCAGGCGCTGATCGCGCAAGGCGGCACGCTCAGTGCGGGCGAGGCGCTGGCGACGAACGACAGCCTGTATGCCGCCTTCCGTGCCGGGAAAGCGCCCGCGTCTTGGATCGTCGACGCCGCGCACACCATGGCGAACAATCCCGATTCGGAGGTCGCGCTGGAGCCCGCGGGCTATCTCGCCGGATGGCGGCGGCGCGGCTTCCTGCAACCGGCGACGCTGCCCAAATATCGCGCGCTGATCGACGCGACCTATGCGCCCAAGCTCGCCGCGCTCGGCTTCGACCCCAAGGCCGGCGCGCATGCCGCCGACACGCCCGATCGGCAGAACCTGCGCCAGCAGCTCGTCTCGCTGCTCGCGGGCGAGGCGCAGGACGCCACGCTCAACGCGAAGCTCGCGACCGCGGCGCGGGCCTATCTGGGCGGCGACCGGACGGCACTCGACCCCGCGTTCGTCACCCCCGCGCTCGATGTCGTCCTGGCGCAGGGTGGCCTGCCCGCGGCGCGCACGATGATGGAGCGCGCGCTCGCCAGCGAGGACGCCTCGTTCCGCGGCGACGCGATCGGCGCGATCGCCACCACCGGTCGCCCGGATGTGGCGCAGTGGCTGCTCACCTTCACCGACCCGCGGCTGCGCTCGCTCGAACGGCTCCAGCTGCTCGCCGGGATGGCGGGGACGCCGGAGACGAGTGGCCTCGCGACCGACTGGATCCTCGCCAATTATGCCGCGCTCGCGTCGGGGGGCAACGGCATCTTCACCACCAGTCGCCTGCCCGGCATGTTCGGCCTGCAATGCGGCGCCGACCGCGCCGACCGGCTCGAGCGGACGCTGGGCCCCAAGGTCCGCGCGGCCAATGCGGGGGTGCTGGAGTTCGAGCGGACGGCCGAGTCGATCCGTCACTGCGGCGTGCTGCGCGACGCCAAGCAGGCGGAGATCAACACGGCGATCACGGACGCGCGGTGATCGCGCGCCCGGCCTGAGCGCGAGCTGACGACGGGCGGCGATGTCGACGACCGTGATCGTGGCCTGCTGCTGATCGAACCATGCTGCCGACCGGGAACTACGCACCCGAACCGCATGCCGATCACGCCGCGACTACGTTGCCCGTTACCCGCAAAGCAGCCGTGGATCGCGTCCTAGGCTCCCCCACGTAGGTACGCGCGCGCTCGGCCGTGATGGCGCGTCGCCGCGTCCCGATCGCGCCTGCCTGAGCCAAGCCGCGACGCGATGCGGGCTGCGAGTCTGTCCGAGGGCCTGATCCCCGGAAACATCGTCCTGCCGCATCGCGAGCCGTCGACCGGCATCGCGGCGCGGCGCGGGGACGCGGGTCACTCCCGCAGCGCATTCTCGTTCAGGCGGGCGATGGGCGTGAAAATATAGGCCATGACCGATCGCTGGTCGCCCAGCAGGTTGACGTCCGCGGTCATCCCGGGGCCAATCTGAAGGCGGTGACCGCCGCGATCCCGGAACGTGTCGGCGTCGCCACGGACCCGGACCGTATAGTGGCTCTCGCCCGTCTTCTCGTCGACGGTCGCATCGGGCGAGATGGTGACGACCCGGCCTTCCATGCCGCCATAGATCGCCGATTCGTACGCGGTGACATTGATCTTCGCGCGCTGCCCGATCCGCACCGAGGCGATGTCCTTGGGGCTGACCGAGGCCTCGACCGTCAGCGCGTCAGCGCTCGGCACGACCTCGGCGATCGGCGCGCCCGGCGCGATGCTGGCGCCCACCGTAGAGACGAGCACGCGGTTGACGTGGCCGGCGACGGGCGCGGTCACGACGGAGCGGCGGACCTTGTCGGCGAGCATCGGTACGTTACGGCGCCGCGCCGCCATCTCCGCCTGCGCCGCGGTCAGGTCGGTGCCTGCCTGCGCGCGCCATCCCTGGCGGACCTGCGCCAGGCTCGCGCGCGCCTCCGCCACCGCGGATTGCGCGCGGGCGATCCCGGCCGACGCCTGCGCGGCGTCGCTGGCGGCGACGGACGCGCTGCTCTGCAGCTGAACCAGCGTCATCTGCGGCTCGATCCCGCGTTCGACGAGCGGCCGGATCATCTCGAGCTGGCGATCCGCCGAGTCGCGCGCGGTGACCTTGGATTGATAGGCCGCCTGCGCCTCGGCAACCGCACGGCTGGCCTGCGCCTCGCGCGCCGAGGCGGCGGACGACAGGCTGGCCAGATCGCTCATCCGCGCGGCATGCAGAGCGCGCTCGACGCCGATCTGGTCCGCGACGGCGGCATTGGCGGGCGCCGGATAGACGGGGTCGCGCCCGGCGATCTCCGCCTCCAGCCGTGCGATCTTGGCCGTCAGTGCGGCGACGGTGATCTCGCTGCTGCCCAGTTCCGCGCCGGTCGCGGTCTGGTCGAGCCGCACCAACGGCTGGCCAGCCCGCACCGCGTCGCCCGCGTGGACGAGGATCTGCGACACGATGCCGCCTTCGAGGTTGGACACCACCTGCAGCCGGCTGCTGGGCACGACGCGGCCGGCGGCGTGGATCGTGCGATCGAGCTTCACCACGCTCGCCCAGATCACGAAGAGCGCGATGAAGCCGAGGATGATCCACAACAGCAGGTTGGACGCCGTGCGCGGGCGGATCCGGTCGGCCAGATCCTCGAGATGCGTTTCGGTCATTGTCTCGCTTCGATCAGGCGGCGCGCGGACGCTGGAGCTGCTGCAGGACGGCGTCGCGCGGACCGTCCGTCACGACCTTGCCGCCCTCGACGACGATGACGCGCTCGACCAGCCGCACCAGCGCGGGGCGATGGGTGATGAGCACGAAGGTGCGGCCCTTGAGCTCGCCCTCCAACCGGTCGATCAGCTGCGACTCGGTCTGCGCGTCCATCGCGCTGGTGGGCTCGTCGAACACCAACACCTGCGGCCGTCCGGCCAGCGCGCGCGCGATCGCGATCGACTGGCGCTGCCCGCCCGACAGGCCCTCGCCGCGATCGGCGAGCATCAGGTCATAGCCGTTGACGATCTGGCCCATGAAGCCGTGGGTGCCCGACAGCGCGGTCGCGCGCAGCATCTCCTCGTCGTCGACATGCGCACGGTCGAGGACGATGTTCTCGCGCACCGAGCCGCTCAGCAGCACGCTTTCCTGCAGGGCGGTGCCGATCTTGGCGCGCAACGCCAGCGGATCGAACTGGCGGATGTCGGTGCCGTCGATCATCACCAGCCCCTCCTGCGGCGGATAGAGCCCCAGGATCATGCGCGCGATCGTAGACTTGCCCGAGCCCACCCGGCCGAGCAGCGCCACGCGCTGACCCGCGGGGATCGTCAGGTTGAACCCGTCCAGCGTCTTCTCGGCGGCGCCGGGATAGCGGAAATCGACGCCGCGAAGCTCGATGCGCCCCTCCAGCGCGGCGGGGCGGAGCGCGTCCGCGACCGGACCTTCGGAGGGCTGTTCCATCATCCGGTCGATCTGGCGATAGGCGGTTCGCGTCGCCGACAGACGCGTCAGCAGCTGCGCGATCTGGCCCAGCGGCTGCACAGCGCGGCCCGACAAGATTGAACAGGCGACGAGCGCGCCCGTCGTCAGCTTGTGATCCGCGATCAGGAACACGCCCGCGACCACCGTGCCGGCATAGGACAGCGTGTTGGCCGACCCCGCCACCGTCACCGCGATGGTGGAGACCAGCCGCTGGCGCATCGAACTGTCCGAGTGCGCCTGGTTCGCGCGCTTCCACCGCCGGCCGAGCAGCACGCCCGCACCCGACGTCTTCACCATCTCGAGCGCGCCGACCGTCTCGACCAGCACGCCCTGCTTCGTCAGCCCCTCGTTCATCGACCGCGCGGACAGGCGATCGAGCGCGGGGCGGGTGAAATACCCCCCGGCGACCACGATCGGGATCGCCGCCAGCGGCACGAACACGACCCATCCGCCGATCAGCGCGATGAACACCAGCGTCACGACGATGAACGGCACGTCGACCAGCGCGGTCATCGTCGCCGACGCGAAGAAGTCGCGCAGCGTCTCCAGCTCGCGCATCATGCCCGTCAACGCGCCCGTCGACCCCTTCTTGAGGTCGAGACGGAGACCGATCAGGCGTTTGAACACGCGGCCGCCGATGTCGTGATCGATGTCGGCGCCGGCCAGATCGACGAAATAGGCGCGCAGGATCTTGAGGACAAAGTCGAAGACGACGACGATCATCAGCCCGATCGACAGCGCGACCAGCGATTCATACGCGTTGTTCGGCACCACGCGGTCGTACACGGTCATCGTGAACAGCGACGTGATGAGCCCGAACAGGTTGATCATCGCCGCCGCCAGCGCGACCTTCAGGTACACGTGCTTGTTGCGCAGCATGGGCTCGAGCAGCCACGCGGCGAAACGGGGTTTGGGTTGATCGATCGTCATGGATGATCCGGCGTCTGGAGCGGGCCGGCGCGGCGGGCCGGCGTCACGGGCGGTTCGCCCGCGCATGGGGGTCTAGCGCGATCGGATCGATGCCGAGCGCAGGCAGCAACCGACCCGTCCGGGCGAGCAGCGCGTAGCGGGCGGTGTCGAGCTCGATCACCGTTTGGATATAGCGCGCGGCGACACCGAAGTAATTGCTCTCCGCGCCGAGCACGTCGAGCAACGTGCCGCGCGACACCCGGAACCGCTCCGCCAGCACGTCGCGCGAGCGGCGGCTGGCGATGTAGTTGCTCTCGATCGCCGCCTGCGCATCGTTGAGCGCGGTGACGTCGCTGTAGGCGATCTGGGCGTCGCGCTCGGCCTCCTCGCGGGTTCGGCGCAGACGCGCCTCGGCGCCGTCGACCCGCGCCTTGGCCTGTTCGATCCGCTGCGCGGCGCCGCCGCCGAGCCGGATGCTGACCGTCAGCGTCCCACGCACGTCGTAGTCGCGCGCGGTCTCGATCACGCCGTAGCGGCCGGCATCGATCGCGCCCGACAATTGCGGCAGGCGATCGGCGTACAACGCCTTCACGTCGCGCGTCGCCGCGTCCGCGCTCAGTTTGGCCGCACGGACGGCGGGCAGCTTGGCGCCGTCGCCTGCGGCGGTCGCGGCCACGATGCCGTGCAGGTCGGGCACCGGCGCGCGGCCGAGCGACGCCGGCGCCGGCGTGCCGATGAAGGTGGCATATTGCGCCTCCGCATTCGCCAGCGATCGGCGGAAGTCCGCCAGTTGCGAGTCGGACGAGGCGATGTAGCTGTCGACCTGCGCCACGTCGCCGGGCGCGGCGGCGCCTTGCGCGACGCGCTGCTCGATCCGGGCGCGCAGGTCCCTCTGGCTGACCGCGAACGCTTCGCCGAGACGGACCAGCGCGCGATATCCATAGACGTTGTACCAAGCACCGACCGCGCGGAGGGCGAGCTGGTTGCCGGTGTCCTCGACCCCGGCCGCGGCGGCCTCCAGCCGGCTCTCGCCCGCGGCGATCCGCTGCGTGTTCGCGCCGAAGTCGACGAACGGCATCTGGATGTGCGCCGTGCCGTCGGTCCGGCGATCGGGGCGCGACCGTTCGAGGATGTTGTTGGGGTCGTTCGAGAACGCCCGGCTGATGTTCTTGAACGAGGTGAGCGAAAAGTCCGCGACCGGCGCGCGCCGCGACACCGCCTCGTTGCGAACGCCCTGCGCCTCCTCGCGCTGCGCGATCGCCTCGTCGAGGCTCGGCGCACGCAGGACGGCGGCCCCGATCACCGCCTGAAACTCGGTGACCGACGCCTGCGCCCGCGCAAGCTGCAGCACCGGATCGGTCGCGGGATCGATCCGCATCGGGTCCGCGCTGGGCACGGGCAGACCGCCGGGCACGGACGTCCAGAGCCCGCCCTGCGGTGCCGGCATCGCCTCCGCGGGCAGGTCGCCATGCACCGCCTGCGCCGGAAGCAGCGGAACGCCCAGCGTCGGCCCCGACAAGGGCGTGACCGTGATCCCGGGCGGCGGCGCGGCGGGCGGCAACGATGGCGAGGCGGGCGCGAGGCGCGGCGTCGCCCCGCCCTGCGGGTCCCGCACCAGGACGGATCCGCCGATGCCGGGAGATGCGACGGGGCCGGGAGAGGCGACGGGGCCCGGCGGCGTCGTCTGGGCGCTGGCGCTTCCGGCCGCCCACGCACACCCGCTCGCCAGCAGGGCAATCGCCAGCCGTCGTCGACCGCCACCGAAACGCGGTCCGTCAGTCTTCAAAACCAAGGCCACCCGGCCGTCCCCGCCCAATATCACCCGTCGCTCCCATGCAGCGGGCGGCACCATCAATCAAATCCGTATCCGGGCGCCATGACACTTGCATGACGCCCGCGGGACGGCGGTCCTCATCCCACGATGTGGAAATCGGTCGTGTGCAGGTTCGCCAACGTCACGTTGCTGAGCAGCACCGTGTCGTTCGCGTCGAGGGTGACGAGCACGTTGGCCCCGACCTGCGTCGCGTGACCCAGCGCGTCCGCCGGGTTGGCGAAGGCGGACTTGCTGAACTGCAGGAAATCCGTCCCCGCCGTGAAGTCGGTGACGATATCCTTGCCGAACGCGCCGCTCGAGAAATCGAACGTGTCCGCTCCGCCGTTGCCGGTCAGCGTGTCGTTGCCCGCGCCGCTGTGCAGCACGTCGGCCAGCGTGCCGCCGGCCAGCGTGCCGCCGCCGGCGGGCGCCGTGATGTTCACCGCCGCCGCGTCGACCGTCACGACCTGCGTCTGGGCGGTCGACGTCGCCGACGTCGCCGTCGCGTTGACGACGCTGGTCGCGGTGACGGACAAGGTGAACGACCCGGCATAGTCGGACGGCGCCGTCACCGTCAGGTTGCCGCCGAGGTCCGCCGCGGCGACCTGCCACGTGTTGTGGACCGCATCATAGGTGCCGTGGTTGAACACCGAGCCGACCGGCGCGCCCGAGATGGTGGCGAAGGTCGAGTCCGGATGCGCGGTCGTCGCGACCTTCACCCCCACCGGCACCACGATCGGCGTGTACTCGGGTCCTTCCGACTGGGTGACGTTGACGAGCCTGCCCGACGTCAGTCCCAGGAAGCTCTCGATCTGCGCTTCCGTCGACGGCGTCGACGTCAGGAACGCCTCGTGCGTGCCCTCGGTCGGCGTTATCGTCGTGACCGGCGTGTGCGTGTTGTGGCCGCTGGTCACCACGCTGGCGGTGCCGAGCGTGGCCGTCGTGCCGAGCCCGTTCTCGAAGCCCTGCACCACCACGCCGTTAACCGTCATCTTGTCGACGCCGAGGTAGGAGTTAACCGACGTGTCCTTGTCGTTCATCACGCCCTGGCCGAACACGTAGGTGCCGTCGGTGTTCGCGGTATAGGTGAACGTCTGCCACCCGCTGGCGCCATAGTCGCCGGTCGCCTGCGTGTTGGACAGCGAGTAGACCGAACCGTTGACCGTCGCGAACGCGAAATCCTTGTAAGGCGCGTAATCGTCGGTGGTGAAGTTCCACTGGAAGGTGACGATATCGCCGGCATGCAGCGCGAGCGAGGTCTTGATCGCCGCGCCGTCGGTCGGCGCGATGGTGGTGCTCGATCCGACGATCAGCGTCGGTGCCACCGCCTTTTCCGAAACGATCAGGGCGACGTTGGCCGACGACGTGCCGCCGTGCCCATCCGACACGGTGTACTTGAAGCTGTCCGCCCCCTCGTATCCGGCGGTCGGCAGATAATTGACCGTGCTGTCCGCGTTGATCGTGACGGTGCCGTGCGTCGCGCCCGACGCCGAGGTAACGGTGAGCTTGTCGCCGTCCGCATCGGTGTCGTTCGCCAGGACGGCGAGCTTGCTCGTGGTGCCGGTGATGACGGTCAGGGTGTCGTCGGTCGCGACCGGCGGGCGATCCACGGCGACGGTCACCGTGCCCGTCGTCTTGGCCATCCCGTCCGTCACGACGTAGGTGAAGCTGTCGCTGCCGCCATAACCCGCCGCCGACGTGTAGGTGACGGTTCCGTCCGCGTTGACCGCGGTGGTGCCGTGCGCGCCGGCCGTGGCCGAGACGACGCTGAGCGTGCTGCCCGCATCGACGTCGTGATCGTTCGCCAGCACCGCGACCGTGGTCGCGACGCCGCTCAGCGCAGCGGCGGTATCGGCGCCCGCGACCGGCGCGTCGTTGACGCCCGTCACGGCGATCGTCAGCGTGGCGGTCGCCGCGGCGCCATGCTCGTCAGTGACGGTATAGGTCGCCGCGACCTGCTTGGTAACGCCCTCGGCCAGCGACTGATAGGCGGCGTTCGACGCATCGAAGCTGTAGCTGCCGTCCGCGTTCAGCGTCAGGCCCGCGACCGGCGCCTGCAGTGCATAGGTCAGTATCGCGCCGTGATCGACGTCGCCGTCGTTGGTGGCGACGCTGCCGGTGACGACCGCATCTTCCTTCACCGCGGCGACGTCCGCCATTGCCACGGGCGCGTCGTTGACGCCGGTGACCCCGATGGTCAGCGTCGAGCTTCCCGTCGCGCCGTGCTCGTCGGTGACGGTGTAGTGCGCGACCACGACGCCCTTCTCGTCCTGCGCCAGCGACCGGTACGACGCATCCGACGCCTCGAAGCTGTAGCTGCCGTCGGCGGCGAGCGTCAGGCCCGCGACCGGGGCGTCGAGCGTGTAGCCGAGCACCGCGCCGTGATCGACGTCGCCGTCGTTGGTGGCCACGCTGCCGGTCACGACCGCGCCCTGCGTCGCGGCGGCGGTGTCCGCGACCGCGGTCGGCGCGTCGTTCGTGCCTACGACGGTGATCGTCAGCGTCGACTGAGCGGTCGCGCCATGCTCGTCGGTGACGGTGTAATGCGCGACGACGTCCTGCTGCTCGCCCGCCGCCAACGCCTTGGACGCCGCGCCCGGATCGTAGCCGAAGCTGCCATCCGCGTTGAGCGTCAACCCGGCGACCGGCGCGTCGAGCGTATATCCGAGCACCGAGCCGTCATCCACGTCGCTGGCCGCGATGATGCCCGTCACGATGGTCGCCTGGGGCGTGATGAAGAGGTCCGGCGTCGCGACGGGAGCGTCGTTCGCACCGTTGACCGTGACCGTGACGGTCGCGGTCGAGCTGCCGCCGCTGTCCGTCAGCGTATACTCGACGCTCGAGGTGTCCGACTGACCGGCCTGCAGGTGGTCGAACGCGGTGCCCGGATCGAAGGTGTAGCTGCCGTCGGCGTGGACGACGAAGCTGCCGCCGTGCGATCCCGCCACCGTCGCGCCGACCAGCGTCGCATCGCCGTCGACCGCGCTGATCGCGGCATCGTTGGGCGACAGGACACGCAGGTTATCGATCAGGCCGCCGACGCCGTCGTTGGCATAGGCCGGCTCCCGGAAGGTGATCGTGTCGTGGCCGGTGCCATAGAAGGTCATCGTATAGGTGGTGAAGTCAGTCGACTGCGGCGTGATGATGCCGAGCGATACGCCGTTGACGAGGAACTCGACCGCATTGGTCGACGGATCGGTCCCGTTGCGGACCGCGAGGTCGAAGCTCAGGTCGTAGCGGCGGCCGACCTCGGTGGTGAGGTCCTGGCTATACGCGTCCTGGTAGCCGGCGTTGTCGAGCTCGACGAATTGGGTGCCGTCCGAGGCGGTGTTGCCCAAGAAGCCGGTGCCCCAGATTTCGAACCCGCTGGGATCGGCCGACGTCCAGCCGGTCTGCGGCCCGACGGTGTACGAGTTCGGGTCGGCGAGGTGCGGATCCTCGAAGCTGCCATTGACCAGGATGTTGGGCACCGCCGAGAACGACCCGGTATAGCTGTCGTTGGCGATGACGCTGCCCGACACGGCAATGTGCTCGCCCGTCGTCACGACGTCGGCGTGCGCCACCGGTGCTTCGGTGCGCCCATCGACGGTGACGCTGACGGTTCCCGTCGCCGTGGCGCCGGCAGCATCCTTGAGCGTGTAGGTGAAGGTGTCGGTCGCGGTCTCGCCCAGGCGCAGCGCCTGCAGGGCCGGCGCGGCGTTCGGATCGTAATGGATCGTACCGTCGGCGTTCAGCGAGACGGCCGCGCCGTTCGCGGACGTGGCCGAAACCGCGCTGATCGTCGTTGTGTCTCCAGTGTCCGGATCGTAATCATTGGCCTTGGCGGCGATGTCGATCGCGTGATCCTCGTCCGTCGCTGCCGTGTCCGCGACCGCGACAGGCGCATCGTCGATGCCGGTGACGCCGAGCGTCAGCGTCGAGTGGCCGGTCGCGCCATGATCGTCGGTGACGGTGTAGTTGGCGACGACGGTCTGCACCTGGCCCGCCGCGAGCGGCTGGTACGCCGCGTCCGACGGGTCGAAGCCGTAGCTGCCGTCCGCGTTGATCGTCAGCCCGGCGATCGGCGCGTCGAGCGTGTAGTGCAGCGCCGCCGCCGGCGTGTCGACGTCATGGTCGTTGGTCGCGACCGAGCCGGTGACGATCGGCGCATCCTCGGTGGTGTTGGCGACGTCCGGTGCGGCGACAGGGGCGTCGTTCACGGAGATGACGGTAATGCCGTAGTCCGCGTGCGCGGTCAGTGCACCGCCGATCCCGCTGTTGCCGTTGTCGTTGACGTCGACCGACAGCGTGTCCTGGCCGTTGTAGTCCGCGTCGGGCTGGTAGCCGATCGTGGCGACCGCGGCGTTAATGGCGGCGAGTGTGCCGGTCAGCACCAGCGCATGGCCGTCGCCCGAAACGGTCAGTCCGTCGGTCGTCGGCAGCGTCAGCGTGCCGTGGGCGACGCTCAGCGTGACGGTTTCCATCGCGCCGCTCGCGTCGACATCGGCGAACGAGAGGCCGGTGATCGCTAGGCTGTGATCCTCCAGAGTGGTGAGGCCCGGAGGCGTACCCCCGCCGCCGGCATAGGCGACGCCCTGCTCGAGCAGCTGGTCGAAGGCGCCGGTCGTGTCGTTCGTCGCGTCGTTGATGGCGATGCCGTACAATCCACCGAGATTGACGAGGTGAACCCCGCTCCCCGTCGTCTCGACGCTCGCGGCATAGCCGTTCCCGTAGTAGTAATACGGAGCTGCGAAGGTGTTGAGCGCGGTCGCGGCGGCGTCCAGCACGGCGCCGGCATAGAGGAAGCCGGACGCGGTCGGCACGCCCGCCGTCACCGGGTGCGACGTGTCGTAGCTCAGGTCACCGTTGTTGTAGCTGTACGGGATCCCGTACGCGCCGGCGCCGCCCGAAGCCAACGGCGTGACCGAGTCGAGCGCGGTGGTGGCGATCGAGCCGATGCCGAACACGGATGTCATCTTGTAACCTTCGAGGCCGAAGGTCATCACGCCGCCCATGCCCGTGGCCGCATAGTCGGCGAGCGACGTCCAATAGGTATTGCCCGGATTCTCGTAATAGGCGGTCGCCTCGACCACGACGTTGTAGCCGGCGAGATCGGCCGACGAGGCGATGCTGCTCGCCTGCACCTCATGGATGTCGAAGGTGTAGGCCTTGCTGTCGGCGAGCTGCGCGATGATCTGCGCCGCTTCTCCCACATAGCTGTCGACGACCGCCACGTGGATCACGCCGGTCGAGGCCGTCGTCGTCGCGGAAGCGACCGGCGCCAGTGCGCCCATCGGCTGGCCGATCGTTGGTGCGTCGTTTACCGCCGTCACGCCGATCGTCAGCGTCGACTGCGCCGTCGCGCCGAACTCGTCGGTGACGGTGTAGTGCGCCACGACCGGCGTCGTGCCGGCCGGCAGCGCCTGATAGGCGGCGTTCGACGCGTCGAAGCTGTAGCTGCCGTCCGTGTTGAGCGTCAGCCCCGCGACCGGCGCATCGAGCGTGTAGTGCAGCACGGCCCCGTGATCGACATCATGGTCGTTGGTCGCGACCGAGCCGGTGACGGTCTTGTCCTCCAGCACCGCGTCCGTGTCGGCGGTCGCCACCGGGGCGTCGTTCGTGCCGGTGACCGTGATCGCCAGCGTCGAGGCGGCAGTCGAGCCATGCTCGTCGGTGACGGTGTAGCTGGCGGTCACCACCTGCGTCTCGCCCTGCGCCAGCGCCTGATAGGCGGCGTTCGACGGATCGAAATGGTAGCTGCCATCGGTTCCGACCGTCAGGCCGGCGACCGGCGCAGCGAGCGCGTAGCTGAGCACCGCGCCGTGATCGACGTCGTGATCGTTGGTCGCGACGCTGCCGCTGAGAACCGCGCCGTCCTCCGTGGCGGCGGCGAAGTCGGCGGCCGCGACCGGCGCGTCGTTGGTGCCGGCGACCGTCACGGCTAGTGTCGAGGTCGCGGTCGCGCCATGCTCGTCGGTGACGATGTAGGTGGCGGTCACGACCTGGCTCTCGCCCTGCGCGAGCGGCTGGTAGGCCGCGGCGGACGCATCGAAGCTGTAGCTGCCGTCGGCGTTGAGCGTCAGGCCCGCGACGGGCGCGGCGAGCGCATAGCTCAATATCGCACCGTGATCGACGTCATGATCGTTGGCGGCGACCGAGCCGGCGACGGTCGCGTCCTCGGCGGCGGCGGCGGTGTCGGCGACCGCGACGGGGGCGTCGTTGGTGCCGGTCACCGCGATCGTCAGCGTTGAGGTGGCGGTGGCGCCATGCTCGTCGGTGACGGTGTAGGTGGCGACGACGTTCTGCGTCTCGCCCTGCGCCAGCGCCTGATAGGCCGTGTTGGACGGATCGAAGCTGTAGCCGCCATGGTTGTCGAGCGTCAGCCCGGCGACGGGCGCGGCCAGCGCATAGCTCAGCACCGCGCCATGATCGACGTCGAAGTCGTTGGTGGCGACGCTGCCGGTGATCGCCGGCGCGTCCTCGGTCGTAGCGGCGGTGTCGACGACCGCGACGGGCGCGTCGTTGGTCCCCGTGACCGTCACGATCAGCGCGGAATAGCTCGTCGTCCCCTGTTCGTCGGTCACGGCATAGGTCGCGACGACGGTCTGCGTCTCGCCCTGCGCCAGCGCCTGGTGCGCGGCGTTGCCGGCATCGAAGCTGTAGTGACCGTCGGCGGCGAGCGTCAGCCCGGCGACGGGTGTCGGCAGCGAGAAGGTGAGCACGGCGCCGTGATCGACGTCATAGTCGTTGGCGGCGACGCTGCCGGTGACGGCGGGCGCGTCTTCCGTGGCCGTCGCGGTGTCGACCATCGCGACCGGGGCGTCATTGGTGCCCGCGACGGTGATCGTCAGCGTCGACTGCGCGGTCGCGCCGTGATCGTCGGTGACGGTGTAGTGCGCGACGACGACCTGCGTCTCGCCCTTGGCGAGCGGTTGGTAGACAGCGTTGGACGGATCGAAGCTGTAGCTCCCGTCCGCCTTCAGCGTCAGGCCCGCGACGGGTGCGTCGAGCGAGAAGGTGCGCGTCGCGCCGTGATCAACGTCCGTGTCGTTGGCGCCGACGTTGCCGGTGATCGCCGGCTGGTCCTCGACCGTGGAAGCGGTATCCGCGACGGCGACGGGCGCGTCGTTCGTGCCGGTGACGGTGATCGTCAGCGTCGAGGTGGACGTCGCGCCATGATCGTCGGTGACGGTGTAGCTGGCGACAACGGTCTGCGTCTCGCCCTGTGCCAGCGCCTGATAGGCGGCGTTGGCGGGATCGAAGCTGTAGCTGCCGTCCTTGGCGATCGTCAGGCCCGCGACCGGCGCGTTGAGCGCGAACGTGCGGGTCGCGCCATGATCGATGTCGGTGTCGTTCGCGCCGACGTTGCCGGTGACGATCGCGCCGTCTTCGATGGCGGTGGCGACGTCCGCGATCGCGACCGGGGCGTCGTTGGTGCCCGTGACAGTGATCGTCAGAGTCGACGTTGCCTTGGCGCCATGGTCGTCGGTGACGGTGTAGCTGGCGACGACGGACTGCGTCTCGCCCTGCGCCAGCGCTTGATACGCGGCATTGCTCGGATCGAAGCTGTAGCTGCCGTCCGCCTTCAGAGTCAGCCCGGCGACGGGCGCGTTCAGCGCGAAGCTGCGGGTCGCGCCATGATCGACGTCGGTGTCGTTCGCACCGACGTTGCCGGTGACGATCGCGCCGTCTTCGGTCGCGGCGGCCGTGTCGGCGATGGCGATGGGCGCGTCGTTGGTGCCGGTGACGGTGATCGTCAGCGTCGAGCTCGCCTTGGCGCCATGGTCGTCAGTGACGGTGTAGCTGGCGACGACGGCCTGCGTCTCACCCTGCGCCAACGCCTGGTACGCAGCGTTGGAGGCGTCGAAGCTGTAGCTGCCGTCCTTGTTGAGCGTCAGGCCTGCGATGGGTGCGTTGAGCGCGAAGCTGAGCACCGCGCCATGATCGACATCGGAGTCGTTGGCGGCGACCGTGCCGGTGACGATGCTGTCCTCGTTGACGGCCGCCGTATCCGCCACGGCAACGGGCACGTCGTTGGTGCCGGTCACGGTGATCGTCAGCGTCGACGTCGCCGTCGCGCCATGATCGTCCGTCACCGTATAGGCGGCGATGATCGTCTGCGTCTCGCCCTGCGCCAGCGCCTGGTAAGCGGCGTTCGACGGATCGAAGCTGTAGCTGCCGTTCTTGGCGATCGTCAGGCCGGCGACGGGCGCGTTGAGTGCGTAGCTCAGGACCGCGCCATGATCGACGTCGCTGTCGTTGGTCGCGACCGATCCGGTGACGACCGCGCCGTCTTCCGTTGTCGCGGGGCCGACGTCCGCCACCGCGACCGGCGTGTCGTTGGTGCCGACGATCGTCACGGTCACGACCTGCGCGACGGTGCCGCCGTGGTTGTCGGCGACGGTGACGGTGTACTTCTGCGTCAGCGTCTCGCCCTGCGCGAGGTTCTGGATCAGCGCGTTGTCGACGGCGAACGTCCAGTGGACGTTGCCCGAGCCGGTGCCCGTCGCGGCCTTGTCGATCGTGCTGGTGAAGGTGCCGAGATAGCCGGCGGCGGCCGGCGCGACCGACACGCTGTGCGTGTCGATGATGTCCGCGTCCGCGAACGCGATGTTGCCCGCGGTCGAGGTGGTCGCATCCTCGGTCACCGTGCCCGTGGCGGTCGCCGTCGTGATCGTCGGCGCGTCCTCGGCGCCCGTGATGGTGACGGTCACGTCCTGCGTCGTCGTCGCGCCCGCCTTGTCGGTCAGCGTCAGCGTGTAGGTCTGGGTCGCGGTCTGGCCCACCGCCAGCTTCTGCACGGTCGCGTTGTCGGCGGCGAACGACCAGTTGATCGTGCCCTGGTTGTTCTGGTCGGTCGTGTTCTCCGACACCGCGGCGGTCAGCGTGCCGAAGCCGCCGGGGGGCGCGAAGCCGGCGGGCGCGTTGCCCGAGACGACGACGCGCGCCGCGCCGACCGCGACGGTGTGGCTGTCGGTCAGGTCGACGTCGCTGAAGGTGATGGCGCCCTTGCCCGACAGCGTCGCGGCCGAGTCCTCGACCACCGCTGCCGTCGTGGTACCGCCGACGATCGCCGGGCCGTCGTTGACGCCGGTGATCGTCACCGTCGCGGTCGCCGTCGACGTGTCGCCGTCCGCATCGGTGACGGTGTAGGTGAAGGTGTCGAACGCCTTCTCGCCCGCGGCGAGATACTGATAATAGGTCGCGTTGGGCGTATAGACGACGCTCGCGACTGGGTTTGCGGGATCGGTGTAGTTCTGCGTCAGCGTGACGGTGCCGTGCGCCGCGGTGCCGACCGTGACGCCGCGGACCAGGTCCGGCACCGAGTCGTTCGCCAGCAGGTTGAACGCCGCGGCCGCATGATCCTCGTCGGTGGTGATGGCATCGGCGCGCGCGGTCACCGCCTCGTCGCGGGGATCGATCGCAAGGCCGTCGACGACGACGACGAACTTCTCGACCCGGCTGACGTTGAGGTCGAAGGCGTTGAACGAGAAGGTGCCGTTGAAGTCGCTGCTGCCCAGCAACCGGTTGCCGAGGTTGTAGATCTGGTTCGGCTCGGCGGCGAGGAAGGCGACATAGCGCGCCACGTCCGCCTGGACGTCGGAACGCAACCACTCGTCGCGCGTGAAGACGAGCTTCAGCGTGTCGGTGCCGCAGCCGCCGTCGATCGTAGCCACCGGATGGACGCATGCGGCCGAGGCCGGACCGTGATCCGCATAGCGGTAGATCAGCGTGTCGTTGCCGTCGTCGCCGTACAGCGCATCGAACCCGGTGCCGCCGTCCAGCGTGTCGTCGCCGGTGCCGCCGTGCAGGATGTCATTGCCGGCGCCGCCCAGCAGCGTGTCGTTGCCCGAGCCGCCGTCGATGTAGTCGTCGCCGTCACCGCCGTCGACGTAATCGTCGCCCGCGCCCGCGCTGATCGTGTCGTTGCCGGCCGCACCATAGATGTGGTCGTTGCCCGACCCGCCGACCAGCAGGTTCGCCTTGGCCGTGCCATAGATCGTCTGATCGCTGCTGCTGGTCGTCGACATGCCGGTATCTCCCCTCGAGCCTGCGACCAGGGGGGATGCGAACGAGCGCCTTCGCGGGTCGACCGACCCGTGGAAGACATGCGGGGGTGGGCCGGACGAGCCGCAAGGCCCGCCGGACGCAACTCCTATACCGCCGGTACCGCTTGCTCCTGTCGAGCCGCGCGCAACGCTCTGTCCCCGTCCGTATGGACGAGGACCGCCCCTTGATCACCCGACTGCCCATCAGCCGGAAAAAAGTTCGTGCCGCGCCTCTAATCCAATGGAACTATCTTGAGATTAGCTGTCCATCCAAATTCATTGACTGTTCATCGTCCCGATACGTTTGACGGTTAACGGCTGAAAACTCCGCGCGGGAGCGACGCGTCTCGGTTGCCGTGCGCCCGAACGCGGCGCGGAATGCGCGGGCGAAATGCGCTTCGCTGGAAAAGCCGAAGGCGAAGGCGATCTCGCCGATCCGTCGCGCGTCGTTCGGGTCGAGCAGCGCGGCCTGCGCCGCTTCGAGCCGCCGCCGCCAGATGAACCGCGCGACACCGCCCGCCTGTTCGAAGGCGGCATAGAGTTCGGAGCGCGACACGGTCAGCTTGGCGGCCAGCCACTCGGGCGTCAGCTCTTCCGAAGCGAGGCGACCATCCACGAGCCGTGTCGCCCGATCGAGCAGCGTCTCCCGGCGATCGCCGGACGCGAGCGCGACGGCCGACGGGTCGTGGTCGAGCGCCAGCAGCAGCAGGTCGACGATGATGGTGCCCAGGACCGGTCCCGCATGCACGGGCAGATTCGCGAGGCGGGGGGCGAGCTCGCGCAGATAGGCCGCCAGCATACCGCCGGCCTCCGGACCCAGGACTCGGCCATGCAGAACGCGCAGGTCCGCGACATGGGGGGCCAGCATCGCCTGCGGAACCGCGACCTCGATGACAGTGCGCGACTCGTGGTCGAGGATCGTGGCAGGCTGCGCGCGATCGAGCAGCAAGATCGATCCGGGCACGAGCTGAACGAACCGCCCAGCGGCCTCGCCGGTCGCGCGCCCCGATACCGCCAGTTGGACGTCGACGCCGTCCTGCCGGTCGCGCGCGATGAGGGCCGGGGTGCGCTCCGATCGACGTGCCGACGCCTCCACCCGGGCGATCCGGATCGGGCCGACGTACGAGGTCGTCAGCCGCACGAATCGCGGGTCGGCGATGAAGGTAGTCGTCAGCGCGCCATCGATCTCTGCGAGGTAGGCTGCCTGGCGGTCGTCCGGCGGCAGCATTTCCGTATCGAGCACGCGCGCGCCGATAAGCCTCGCCGTCATCCTTCCCCCATATCGATTGGGGAGAAAAGCTGCCCCCTTCCCCCGCCCACCGGGCATGGCCTGATCGCGCGGGAGGCAGCCGAGCGTCAAGCCGGCGGGGTATTGAGGATAAGTCAGACCGACCCGGGTCGGGACTGGCTGCTGCCGTCTGCCGATCGGTCCCGGCGCTCCCTTGCAAAATCGCGCGGCCCGGATCATTAGGATGCTAATGGTTGACGGGCGAAGCGAGATGGAGCGAGATCTGGTCCGGCGCATTCAGCCGCTGGCAAGGCGGCTGCGTGCGGCGGCCGATGTCGCCGTCGCGTCGCTCGATCTGTCCGACGCGACCGGCTGGGCGTTGCTCGAGGTCCATCGGTCGGGGTCGGGAGGGTCGCAGACCCGGTTGGCGACGGCGCTCGAGATCAGCGGCCCGTCGCTGGTCCGCCTGCTTGCCCGGCTCGAACGCGGCGGGCTGATCCTGCGCGAAGCCGACCAGGCCGATCGGCGTCCCAAGCGGATCACGCTGACGCCGGAAGGCAGGCTGGCCGTCGAGCGGATCGAGGAGCGGCTCGGCCCGATCCGCGAGAACCTGTTCCGCGGCTTTTCCGACGACGAGCTGAAGGTGACCGAACGGCTGCTCACCGGCCTTGAGGAGCGACTGGCGATCGCGACGGCGTCGGCATGAAGCTGGACGCCGAGGCCGCGCTCTTCGCCATCAAATGCTACATCGCCGCGATGCTCGCCTATTACGTCGCGCTCAGCATCGGGCTGACGCGGCCGTTCTGGGCGGTCGTCACCTCGTACATCATCGCGCAGCCGCTGGCGGGCGCGGTGCGCAGCAAGGCGATCTATCGGCTGGGCGGGACGTTACTCGGTGCCACGGCGGCGGTGGTGCTGGTGCCGACCTTCGTCAACGAACCGATGGTGCTGAGCGGTGCGCTGGCGCTGTGGCTCGGCCTGTGCCTGTACGTCGCGCTGCTCGACCGCACGCCGCGGGCCTACGTCTTCCTGCTGGCCGGCTATACCGCCAGTATCATCGGCCTGCCCAGCGTCGACGCGCCGGGCGGTATCTTCACGACCGCGATCCTGCGCGTGCAGGAGATCGGACTGGGCATCCTGTGCGCCAGCCTCGTCCACGGCCTGATCTTCCCGCGCACCGTCACCGCCGAGCTGCTCGCCCGCGTGGACACCATCCTGGCGGATGCGGAGCGCTGGTCCCGCGAGGCGCTGGCGGGCGGATCGCCACGCGAGGTGCAAGGCGACCGCCGTCGCCTCGCGGTCGATCTCGGCATCCTGCACCAGCTATCCACGCACCTTCCGTTCGACACCGCGCGGCTGGTGCCCCGGTCGCGGACGGTGCGGGCGATGGAGGACCGCCTCACCCTTCTGCTGCCGTTGCTGAGCACGATGGAGGACCGGCTGCACCTGCTCGGCGCCGAGCCGGCAGGCATGCCGGACGATCTGCGCGTGCTGATCGCGGACGTCGAGCACTGGCTGGGCGGGCCGGTCGGGGCCGCGGATCGCGGTATGACCGCCGCCGTGCTGATCGAGCGGACGCGGGCCATGGAGCCGGCGCTGGACGGACCGGAGCCCTGTTGGCGCGACCTGGTGCGCCTCAACCTGCTCGATCGTCTGGCGGACCTGATCGCGACGCACCGCGATGCGCGCGATCTGACCGATCAGCTTCGCGCGCCCAGTGCGCGGCCGACGACGCCGCGGGTGGGTGACCTGCTCGCCGGCGCGGGCCGACGGGCGCTTCACCGCGATCACCGGCTCGCGCTCGAAACGGCGGCGGGCACGATCATGACGCTGGTGCTGGGGTGCGCGTTCTGGATCGGCACCGCATGGGTGGACGGCGCGGGCGCGGCGCTGATCGCCGGGATCACCTGCGCGCTGTTCGGAGCGCTCGACACGCCGGGTCCGGTCATCCGCACGATGCTGGCCGGATCCACCGTCGGGCTTCTGACCGCCATCTTCTACGCCTATGCCGTGCTGCCCGGCGCGACCGATTTCGTGACGGTGGCCGCGGTCCTGGCCCCACCGTTGCTGGTGATGGGAGCGCTGATGGCCAAGCCCAAGACGGCGGGCTTCGGTCTCGGTCTGGTGCTCGGATTCCCGCAATCCGTCGGTCTGAACGCGACCTACGTCGGCAATTTCGCGGGCGCACTCAACGGCGCGATCGCCCAGACGGTCGGCATCACCTTCGCGCTCGTCACGGTCGGGCTGTTCCAGGGGATCGGCGCCCAGGGTCGCTCGGCCCGGCTGTTGCGCGCCGCGGGCCGTGACGTCGCGCTGCGGGCGGCCGGGCGGGAGCCGGACGGTGCGCGATGGACGGGCCGGATGCTGGATCGCGTGGGCCTGATGGTGCCCAGGCTGGCGGCGCCCGGCGCGGATGCGGGCGGGCCGCTGCTGGCGATGCTCGTCGACCTGCGCGTCGGCTTCGTGTCGGGCGAGCTCGACGAGGTGCGTACCAGATTGTCCGACCGGGCAGGAGCGCCGCTGGCCGCACTGCTGGCGGGGGTCGCCCGCCATTTCACCGCCCGCCGCCCGGACCGGCTCGAACCGGCGCAACCCGACCTGCTGCGGCTGATCGACGATGGCGTCGAGGCGGTGGGACGCGAGCCGCAGGGCGAGGTCCGCCGCCGCGCGCTGGTGGCGTTGACGTCGCTACGGCGGAACCTGTTCTCCGACGCGGTCGCCTATGGGGCGGCGGCATGACGGGCGAGATCGCGATCGGCGGCGTTCTGGTGCCCGCGCTGCTGTTCCTGGCGCTGGCGGCGTTGCTCCTCACGGTTGGGTTGACGCGCCTCCTCAATCTCGCGGGATTCTATCGGGTGGTGGCCTGGCGACCACTCGTCGACGTCACTTTATATCTGCTGGTGCTCGGCCTCGTCGTGGTCGTCACCGCGCGCTACGGGATCGCACCATGAACCTGGCTTTTTCCGCCGTCGGGCGATGGCTCGTCACCGCGCTGCTCGTGGCGGCGGCGGTGCTGGTCTCGCTATGGATCTGGCACCGCTACGAGGACGAGCCGTGGACGCGCGACGGCCATGTCCGCGCGGACGTGGTCCGCGTGTCGGCGGATGTCGGCGGCCTCGTCACGCAGGTGCTGGTGCACGACAATCAGGCGGTGAAGGCGGGACAGTTGCTGTTCGTGCTCGACCGCCCACGCTTCGCCGCCGCGCTGGAACAGGCCGACGCGACGATCGCCAGCGCGCGCGCGACGCTGAACCTCGCCCGGCGCGAGGCGGCGCGCGACATCGCGCTCGGCGATCTCGTCGCCAAGGAAACGCACGAGCAGAACGTCGCCCGGGTCCTCACCGCGCGCGCCGCGCTCGATCAGGCGACGGCGGCGCACGACACCGCCGCGCTCAACGTCGGCCGCACCCAGGTGCGCGCGACCGTCAACGGCGTCGTCACCAACCTCGACTTCCACCCCGGCGACTATCTCGCCGCGGGCGCGCAGGCGATGGCGCTGCTCGACACCGATTCGCTGCGCATCGACGGGTATTTCGAAGAGACGAAGCTCGCCCGCATCCACGTCGGCGATCGTGCGCGCATCCGCCTGATGGGCGACGTGCAGGACCTGCAGGGTCATGTCGACAGCATCGCCGCCGGCGTCGCCGACACGCAGGTGAGCAACACGGGCAATCTGCTGCCGGACGTCCAGCCGACCTTCTCCTGGGTGCGCCTCGCCCAGCGGATACCGGTCCGCATCCATGTCGACCAGGTGCCCGCGGGGGCGCAGCTGATCGCCGGCCGCACCGCCACCGTCACCATCCTGCCCCGGGCCACCGCGCGATGACGCGTCGGCGCGCGGGCGTGGTCGCGCTGCTCGCCGCGAGCGTGGCAAGCTGTACGGCGGGACCCGATTACCATCTGCCCGACACCGCCGTCGCCCGGGCGCCCGCCGCCACCGGGCCGTTCGTGGGCGCGGGCAACCGGGCGTTCGCGCAGGCGCCGCTGCCGCCGCGCTGGTGGCATCTGTACGACGACCCCCGGCTCGACCGGTTCGAGGAGGAGGCGCTGGCGGCCAACACCGACCTGCGCGCCGCGGACGCCAATCTGCGCCGCGCGACCTTCGCCATCCGCGAGCGCCAGTCCGCGCGCACGGTGCAGACCGACGTATCGGCCCTGGCGGATGCGTCGCAGGTCGGGAACTACACGCTGCCGACGCCGGGCACCGCGTTTGCCTATTCGCTGGGCATCTCGCTTGCCTACCCTCTCGACCTGTCGGGGCAGATCCGGCGCGGGATCGAGGCGGCGCGCGACGATGCGCAGGCGGTGGAGGCCGCGCGCGACCAGACGCGCGTGGCCGTCGCCGCGGCGGTGGCGCGCAACTACGTCGCCGCCTGTTCCGCCAACGTGACGCTGGCGGCGACGCAGCGCGTGCTGGCGGTGCAGCGCCGGACGGTGGACGTGACCCGCCGGCTCCAGACCGGTGGGCGCGGCACCGCGTTCGACGTCACGCGTGCGCAGGCGGCGCTGGACCAGAGTGCGGCGGCGGTGCCAGCCATCATCGCCGCCCGGCGCACGGCGCTGTTCGCACTGGCGGCGCTGCTGGGACGGCCGGCCGCGAACTATCCACGCGACGTCGAAGCGTGCGCCGCACCGCCCGCGATTCGCCGGCCGCTGCCCATCGGCGACGGCGGCGCGCTGATCCGTCGCCGCCCCGACATCCGCCAGGCGGAACGCTCGCTCGCCGCCGCCACCGCCACGGTCGGGATCGAGACGTCGCGATTGTACCCGCAGGTGAGCCTCGGCGGCTCCGCCGGCGTCGCGGGTCCGTTCGGCACGCTGGGCACCGGCTCCACCTTCGGGGGCAGTCTGGGCCCGCTCATCTCGTGGTCCTTCCCCAACCGGAAAGCGGTACGCGCGCGCATCGGCGAAGCCGGCGCCACCGCCGATATGGCCTCGGCCCAGTTCGACGGACAGGTGCTGACGGCGCTGCGCCAGACGGAAACCGCGCTCGAGGCCTATGCCCGCGAGATCGACCGCGACCGCGCGCTGGAAGCGGCGCGCGACGACGCGGACCGCGCGGCCGGTCAGGCGAACCGCCTGTTCCGCTTCGGCCGGACCGGGCTGCTCGAAGTGCTCACCAGCCAGGCGACACTGGCGACCGCGGAGACGACGCTGGCGCAGAGCCGCGCGACGCTGGCCGATCGGCAGGTGGACGTGTTCCTCTCGCTGGGCGGCGGATGGGAGTGAGGTCGGCGCCACTCACGCCCGATCCTCCCATCGTCTAGGGTCGCCTTTCCGACCGGCAGATCGAGGATGAGGCATGACGACGGTTTCGTCCAAGACGTGGGACGCGGAGCTCGTCCGCACCTGGCTCGAACATCGGGTCGCGGCCGCGCGGCTCGATCAGGCGGCGGCGGACAAGCGCGGCTATGCTGCGCAGGACGACTATGACGAAGCCGCCGCCACGGAATGGGTCTGCGGACGGCTGGCGACCGCGGCGGGCCTCGATACCCAAGCCGCGTTCGCCGAGCGTCTCAAGGCGTTGCTCGGCCAGGACGAGTATCAGGCGACCGGCATCCACGACGATCGGCGCTTCGAGCGCCATGTCCGCGCCACGTTGCGCAAACTCGCCAGGATGACCAAGGCGAACGACGGCTTTTCGAACACGTCGCGCTATCAGTGACGACGCCGTCGGACGACGGCACACGCCGCCTCATCGAACCCAGGTAGACGCATGGCCCGCAAACGATCGAGACCGGACTATCAGGACGACCTGCCAGGCGAGGATGACGCCGCGCCGCCGGCGCCGGCGCCGGCCTGCTGGCTGTGCGAGCGGCCGACCGGCAAGACCATCGTCTGGCATCATCCCGTCCCCAAGAGCCGGGGCGGGCGCGACGTCGTGCCGATGCACCCCATCTGCCAGCAGACGCTGATGGCACGGTTCACCAATTCGGAGCTCCAGCGTCACGGCCTGGACGTGGAGTCCGTGCGGGCCGACCCGGCCGTGCGTAAGTTCCTCGACTGGGTCGCGAACAAGGACCCCGATTTCACCGCCACCATCGCCCGGAAACAACGCTGACCAGTCCCGGGCCCGCAGCCGCCGATGCGCCGGCGTGCCAGGGTTCGCGCGGCCATCGACGTGGCGCGAACATCGGTCCGCGTCGAGCGTTGTCGAGCGATGACCCACCCCGTCAATGAACTGCGCGAGCGCATGGAAGCCGCAGCGGCCGCGCTGGACTTCGAGGAGGCCCGGCGCCTGCGCGACCGGATCAACCTGATCCGCGGCGGTGCGACCGCAGAGGCGGCGGCGGAAACCGACACATCGGATATCGCCCGCCAGCGCTCGGGCGCGATGGGCCTGGGCTCCAGTCAACCAGGCGTGATCCCACCGCCCGGCTGGGTCCGACCGGTCAGACCCAACCCGATGACGAAAGGCCGCGCGCGTCGGCGGTAGGAGGGTGCGATCGGCGGCGGACGGATATGGTTGGTGCACCCGACTAAAGCCAAACCGGTGTTCGCAGCAGCCCGCTCATGTTCGCTAAGTATTTGTTGGCGTTGTATTCCATCCTCCAGCCTGTTCGCGACAGCTCGTTGACGTGCGCGGTTAACCGCGACCTGGTGAGGGAACAGATGGGGGTGTGTTTTGGGGCGTCTGACGACCGCTGGAGTCCGCAATGCGAAACCAGGTCGGCACGCCGATGGCGATGGCTTATACCTGCTCGTCAAGCCGACCGGTAGCCGAACCTGGCTGTTGCGCGTGCAAGTCGACGGCGTGCGGCGCGACATCGGCCTGGGGTCGGTGGAGCTGACCAGCCGGGCAAGCGATGGGCTTATCGACATACCCCTACTGCACCGCAAGCGGTTGTCGCTTGCGGAGGCGCGCGACAAGTGCGCGATCCTGCGTAAGGCAGCCGAAGCCGGGCTCGATCCAGTGCTTGAACGTGACCGCGATCGGCGTGGCATCCCCACGTTCGAGCAGGCGGCTGAACAGACCTATACAGCGCTGAAAAGCAGCTGGGCGCCGCGCCAGCAGGAAGCATTCTTATCGAGCCTGCGTCGCCACGCCTTTCCGTTGTTAGGCCGCCGCCGCGTCGACCACATCGTCGTGGCCGACATCCAGGAGGCGCTTGAACCCATCTGGACCGAGATTCCCGACATGGCGCGCAAGGTACGCCAGCGCATCGGAACCGTGCTCAACTACGCTCACGGCAAGGGCTGGCGTGCGGCGGAGGCTCCGGTGAAGTCGGTGTCAATGGGGCTGGCCAAGCGCAAGAAGGGCGGCAACTATGCCGCCATGCCCTATGCCGAGGTCCCGGCGTTCGTGGCGCTGCTTATAGCGGCGACCGACACGCTGGGTCGGTCGGCGTTGCTGTTCACCATCCACACCGCCGCTCGCTCGGGTGAGACGCGCAACGCCCGCTGGTCCCACATCGATTTCACCGCGCGGCTATGGCATCGGCCCGCTGAACTGATGAAGATGCGCGAGCCGCACACGGTGACGCTAAGCGAGGGTGCCATCGCGGTTCTCAAGCGGCTCGAGCCGTTACGCAGATCCCAGGACGACCTGATCTTCCCCAGTAGCAAGGGCACAGCGCTGTCCGACATGACGCTGTCCAAGATCGTGCGCGATGCCAAGCTGCCATACACGGTACACGGTTTCCGCAGCTCGTTCCGGGACTGGGCAGCTGAGTGCATGCACGACATACCTGACCCGGTCGCTGAGGCTGCGCTGGCACACGGCGTGCCAGACAAGGTCATGGCGGCTTACAAGCGAACCGACTTCGTCGACATGCGGCGCAAGCTGCTGGAGGGGTGGTCAGCCTACCTCTTAGATCGCACCTTGCAGGCCGAAGCCGAACGCGTCAGCACGCCGGAAAGCTAGCGGAATAACTCCCATTGACATCTACGGGAGAAAATACGATTGCATTGGTATGGCCAATGCACGCGACCTCGAACGCCTCCTGACCCTCAGCGGCATGTCTCCCGTCAAACTGGACACCGGCAACCGTCAGCTTCGTGAGTCCGGCGACCTGCCCACCGCCGGGCGGGGCTTATATGCTCCGCCCATCTCTGGCGGCGACGCGGCGGCTGTGCTTATCGCCTATGCCGGTTCCGGTAAGGCCAACAGGACGGGTGCGCGGCTAGCAAAGCTTCGGAGCCTCAAGTCGAGTGCTGATGGGCGCACCCTTCTCGCTGTGGTCCGCTGCTTGCTGGAAGAACCAATCAACGTTCGCGAACTGCGAATTAGCCGAGTACGGGGTCGGGCGCGACTGTTACTTGAGGACGGTACCGAAGTCACGTTCACTTCGTCGCAGCCGAAACCAGCTCTGGGACGATTCGAAACTGAGGGGGTCTTAGACAGCCATCTGATTGCTGCTGTTGCTGCCCTCCTGCGCGATGAGCCTCCGATGATCTCGCCGGCAGACGAACCGGAGGACAGCGAATGACTGACGCAGACAGCGATCTCCTGCTCCTTTTGCTCAAGGAAGTCCGTCGTCGCGGAGCTCATGACGAGAAGCTGTACTCAACGGCTGATGCTTGTCGTGCACTGTCGATCCGCCGAACGACTTTATACAAGCTATTGGGATCGGGACGCCTTCGCTCGCGCAAGCTCTTAGGGAAGCGTTTGATCGAAGGCGCAAGCCTCCAGGCCCTGATCAATGGATGCGCTCCGGGCCTTGGCGAGGATGAACGCTGATAGCCGGCAAGAGTACTCCTGATCTGCCGGTTCCCCGACTTCGGTATAACCCACGGGGCCAAGCCGGATTCGACATACACTTTCGTCAAACGAAAGGGACATCGGGGACATCGGGGTTAAAACTGACCTTGAACACTCATTCCCTGGGGACATCAGGGACATCCGGGACATGGGGAAAAAGAATGCGTACAGCTTCGAAGGCGCTTGCCCGACTTGATAAGATAATAGAAAACAACACTTATTATGGCAAACTGCACATTTCCGGGTGTAAGGATCTAGCGGGAGAGCGAATATTGGCTTTCTCCTATGATGATCGCCAAGCTTGGTTGAAAGAGTCGGAGTGCTTTCTTCCATCCACGGAACTACTTCGGCGCTTGGCAGATCAGGGAATCTTTCTGACGAGCAAGGAAGGCACTGAGGCCCTACTCTACAAGCTCGGCATGGTCCTCCCCTCCAGACATGACGCGATCACCGGGCATCCCGGTCGCGAAGGCTTCAACTATGGTCTTCTCAACGCGGATATCATCAACCCCAAGCGCGCTGCCAAAGTCAGTGCCGGCTATCCGGCTGTCCCCGGGAAGCACGCATTGGCAGGAAACCGATCAGCCTGGCAAGAAGGCGTGGGCGAGCTCGTGCACGGCCACGAGCTACCAATGTTTGCGGCGATGCTTGCTCTGACGTCCGCAGTGTCGGAGATGCTGTCCATCGGCGAACCCACCCTCGTTCAGATCGTCGGCCGTCCTGGGAGCGGCCGTAGCGACATGTTGCATGTTGCCGCCTCGGTATCCGGTTCTTTCCTACGCGGCCCACTCCCGTTCTACGAGTTCCTCGCGGATCCTGCTTCGATCATCAGCGATGCCCGTGGTGACATTCTGATGGTCGGCGACCCTTGCCTAGCATTCTCGGCGGATCCACCTGCCCGCCGCCAGACCGCAACTTTAGCTTTGCTGCGAGCTTGGCTAGGTTCACGCGCTGGGGCGCGGGTGTGCCTCTTTTCAGGGGATCGCCCGTTGGCTGAGTGGGCAGAAGTTGACAGCGAGGTTTACGATCTCGCTTCGCGGCACGTCATCACCCTTCGCATCGATGAGAGCAGACCTTTTGGCGCCTTCAACAATATGGACGACGATGGTGCCTTTGCTTTAGCAAGCAGTTGTCGGAGGCAGCACGCGAGGCTCATGGTGCCCCGTTCAGGGCCTTTGTGCGCTCGCTCGTTCAGGAGTGCTCTGTTGACGAACCTACCTTTCGTGAAAGGTTGCAGGCTCATATAGACGCCTTCGTCACTGGGATGGGCGCCGATCTGAACGACCGCACCGCCATGCGAGACGCACAATTCTTTGGGTTGGTCTACGCCACGGGGTACCACGCTCGGCGCATAGGCGTCCTCCCGGCAGACTGGCGGGTCGGCCGGGCCATCGCACAGTGTTATCGGCGTCACCTAGTCAGGGCTGGAGTGACGCGGTCGGCACAAGAGATTGTCGGCGAGATCGCGGTAGCTGAAACTACCATCCGGCTCGACACCGATCCCACACCGTCTCGTGAGGTAATCGAAAGCAGTCACGCCTATGTTCGGGGCGAGGGCGCACGGCAAAAGGTCTTTGTTCGTCAGACCTCAATCGAACAATTTCCTGAGCTTCACCGGATCTTGTACCAAGAGGCAACCAAAGCCCTGCTCCTGAAGCCTGACCCGGTCAGTTCGCGTCAACGTTTGGGGGAAGTAGGATTGACGCGGGTATATGCCTTTACGGCGCCGGGATGACGTCAGCGGTCAATAGCATGCTAGAAAACAGCTGTGTCCCACACGCTTCTCACAACTCGATGAGTGGAACACTAAGCCCGCGAGCCGGTCGAGACATTCGCTACCTGCCGGGTCCATAGTGTTGTGCAGCGGCTATCATGTAAACGTTAGCTGTCACAGCCAGCTTACTAGCCCGCTAGGCGTCCCTCAACACTTTCGACCACATTGGTATTTTACCATGAGCCCCCAAGAAGCTCGTAATACCGTCTTACAAACCAGCTCGGAGCGAGAGGCATTCTGGTATACCCGGGTTACTCGAGCCGCCGACCAACTTAGTCTACCCGCGCCTCATCAACGTCAGCTGAACGCACTGCTATTTGACCGAGCCCTGCCGGAGTACCTACCCCTCTCCAACACCCATGTTCGTCTGGCCAGTCGATCCGCCTTCCTGGACAACTTGGTTGGCCACTGGTCCGCCGATCCTGACTTGCCCCTCTACTTCGTGACGTTCGCCGGGGCCCGGGCTGCCACCGCCCTCACCGAACCCGTCTTTGATTTCGTGCCCTTCCAACGCGCCGTCTACCAGGCCCTGCGTCATCGCGGCTTGTCGGGCATTCTCAGCTTCGAGTTCGACATCGTCCGCCGTCGCCCGCCCATGTCCGACTTTCCCGTCCTGTTTCACGGCCATGGCGTCGTCCAGCCCATAGACTCCGACGCGTTTGTCTTCGCCGACGTTCGAGACAGCCTAGGCGCCTCTCCGGCTTTTCCCCGCTGGGACGGCGCGACCGGTGCCCACATCAAGCGTATTCAACCCCGCTGCCTCGACGTCCACCGCGTCGCCGCTTACCTGGCCGATCCGTTTCACCAACTCAAACGCCTTCAGCCCCATCGCACCCGCCCTGGCCAACGCCAGCTGCGTAGCACGCGTGACGGACTTACCCCGGCGTTGGCGTTACGCGCTACCGAGCTCCAGTCGCACCTTTCCGTCCGCGACACGGTTTTCGGGGTGGGCGAGCTTGGACAGCAACTCCGGGCCGCATGGCTGCGGCGCCTGTTCGACTACCTGCCCCGGGAAGCCGGTCAGGGCGCGGCCGTGTCTCCGGGAGAGGTCGCCGGCCTATGGGCGCACTTGCGCCGCCTAGACGGCTCCGACGCCCGTTGGGGCCCCGCTCAGCTGCGGACCCGGTCCTCCGCCTACCGCAACGGCTGACACCCCGGCATTATCGCTGGCGCCGTGCCGGCCGCGGCCACGATACGGCCGTCGGTGACATGGTCGCACGCGGCCCAAACTTACTGTTGTACGTTTTGAGAGCAACTAGGCCTTGTCCCGCCAGCGTCATTGTCCGGGTAGGATTTGTCCTTGTCTCCAGTCAACGCCGCGGAAGGCCACCGATCCTGGCCGGCATCCTACAGCGCGAGACACGCCGGCTAAGGCTTAGGCTGACCGGCGTTTGCGAGCTTCCATCCGCCCTTCCAAGCCGCTCGATTGCCGGCGGCTTTGTGTGAAGACGGCACATCCTTGAGCGGCGTCTGGTCGTGGAAAGCCTGCCAGCCACTGGCAGCAGCGTCGCTCCGGTCGGATTCGCGAGCCGCTTCATCCGCCTGTGCTTCCCGGCAATACGCCGAGCACCCCCACTTTCCGTCTTCCAATTCCATCGGTGCACCGCAGCCGCAGGAATCCGGCTCTTCTAGCAAATCCTTGAAGCTGCCCACGCGCGTTCCCCCAGATCCGAGGTAAATCTATGTCACAGTCGTCCGGATCGGGGTAGCCGGCAGCGTAAGTATGCGCGCTTCATCAGTGCCAAATCATTGCAAGGGCCGCTTGGCCTCTCGGCGTGGATCGACCAATTGGAGTGGGTGATCACGGGCGGCGAGACCGGGCACCACGCCCGGCCCTCATGCCCTTCCTGGTTCACGTCGATGCAACGGCAGTGCGCGGCGGCGCAGGTCGCGTTCCACCTTAAGCAATGGGGTCATTTGCGCCGTGCTCGCCGGGAGCGGTCAGAGGCCGGCGCAGCGAGGTCGTCGCGGACGGCAACACCATGGTGCGATAGGGCAAGGCGACGGCGGGGCGCCTGCTTGGCGGCCGGACGTGGGACGAGCTTCCCACTCGGCGCGCCATCGGACGGACGAGGCAGCCCGGATTATCCAGCCCGCGCCGGCCGCTACCTGTTGCGCCTTTTCACGATGCGGCACCTCCCGATCTGGTGCCGGGTCGCCGGATGCGGCATGCCGCTGTCCGGGGGAGCGCTATGAAGCCGGACAAGCTGACGATCCACGACCTGTTTCAGCGGGAACGGCGCTATGTCGTCCCGCTCTACCAGCGCGCGTATGTCTGGACCCGTCAGGATCAGTGGGAGCCGCTCTGGGAGGACATCGAGCGCCAGGCGGAGGCGTGTTTCAGCACGCCAGGTCACATGCCCAGCCGCTCGCATTTTTTGGGCGCCATCGTGCTCAACGTCTCGCGCATCGTGGGCGCGGGCGTTGCCCGTTCCGAGGTCATCGACGGACAACAGCGGTTGACGACGTTGCAGCTCTTCATCGCCGCCTTGCGCGACTACGCCACCTGGATCGGCTCCACCTACGCCAGCCGCCTGCGCCGTCTCACGGTCAACGAGGATGAAAAGCCTGGCTCTGAGGGCGCCTACAAAGTTTGGCCGACCAATGCCGATCGGGCAGTGTTTCGACAGGTGATGAGCGCCGGCACGGTCGAAGGGCTGGATCCCGCGTTCGGCAGCGGCGACGCGCAACCCCGCATGGCGCAAGCCTACCGCTACTTCCACGACCAGGTTCGCGCCTTTGCTGAAACGCAGGGGAATGATGCTCGCGATGACCGCGTGTTCGCGTTGCTACAGGCGCTGCGCACCGCGTTGCAGGTGGTCGTGATCGAACTTGAGGATGGCGACGATCCGCAGGTCATCTTCGAAACGCTCAACGCCCGCGGCCAGCCGCTGCTGCCGTCCGATCTCATCCGCAACTACCTGTTCATGCGCGCCAGCCACGACGCCGCCGTGGATATCGACGAGCTCTACGACAGCTACTGGCGCCCGTTCGACGACCATCGCGCGGCGGCCGCCATCGGCGGCGAGGATCGCTTCTGGCACATCGAGGAACGCCAGGGCCGGCTGACGCGGCCGCGTATCGATCTATTCCTGTTCCACTACCTCGTCATGCAGACCGAGGCCGACTTCACCATCGGCGGACTGTTCCGCGAGTTCCGGGACTGGCGCGACCGGGTGGGCGGTTCTGTCGAGGGACTGCTGACCGATCTAAAGCGCTACGCCGACGTGTTCTCCGCGCTGATCGAACCGACTGGCACTGATCGGGCGGACGTGCTCGCACGGCGCCTGAAGGCAATGGACACGAGCACAGTCTATCCTTTCCTGTTGTACGTTTTGGGGCTGTCTTCCGATCGGCTGTCGCCCGCCGACCGCGACCGGCTACTCGTCGATCTCGAGTCCTGGCTGGTGCGGCGCTTCGTGTGTCAGCTCACCAGTAAAAACTACAACCGCTTCTTCGTCGGGCTGCTCGCTAAAGTGAAGCGCGCGCCGAGCACCGACAACGTAGCCGACGTGGTGCGCGACGAACTCGCGCGGGGAAGCGACGTCACCACCATCTGGCCAACGGACCGCGCATTCCGCGCCGCGTGGCTCACGAAGCCCGTCTACACCAAGTCGCGCCCTGATCGTAGTGCCATGCTGCTGCGGGCCATCGAGTCCGACCTGCGCACGAGCCGCAATGAAGCCCTGACCCTGCCACCGGCATTGAGCGTCGAGCATCTTCTACCTCAGCGAGGTAGCCGCGGCGATTACCCTCTGGCCACCGACGGGCTCGCGGTCGGCGATGAGACGCCCGACCAATGCCGCGAACGGCTAATCCACACGGTCGGGAATCTTACCCTGCTCACCAGCGAACTCAACGCATCGGCGAGCAACGGCCCCTTCGCCGCCAAGGTCGAGAAGATCGTCGCCGACAGCGATCTGCGCCTCAACGCTTGGCTGCGCACCGATCCGCCGAAAGCCTGGTCCGACGACGCGATCGTCGCCCGCGGTGAGCGCTTGTTCGGCCATGCCGTCGCTATTTGGCCGAGGTCTCCCAACGACGCCGGGATCGACGATAGCGACGATGAGCCTGTCCCTTCCGAGGCCACCTCTGCGTCAGGATGGCAGTTCACCGACCGGGTGGTGCTCGCCGCCAAGCGCAAGGCGCTGCTGGCGGCTTTGTCGGCGCAGCTTGAAACGCCGCTCATCTCCGACACCCTCGGCAAACATCGCAGCGCGGACGGCAGCCGACGTGTCGCGGTATCCATCTCGAAGCGTTACGATGGTCGCGCTGGCTACCCCTATTGGTATGGCTACCATCCCGACTGGCAGGATTATCTGACAGCCGGGGCCGATGGCCACCTTTTGCTAGGCATGGTCGATCGGGACGAGGGCTATGCCCTGCCACTCACGGTCCTCACGCCCCTGCTGCCGCTCCTTAACACGACCACCCGTCCGGACACCGGCCGCGTACACTGGCACCTGCACGTGGTCGAGGAGACCGTCGGCCTGGCCCTGCTACTGCACAAAGCAGGTCGGACCTTGTCGCTTGTGCCGTACGTCACTCGACCACTCAACCAGTAGTCGCTTACGAACCTGAGCGGATTGCTTCCCTGACCGCGGGCCCGATCACCAAGCCATTCTTTGCTCGGCAACTGGATCGCGCTTTACAGCCCCGATACTTGACGAGGCTTCGGCATTTCAGGCACGAGTCCGTGCAGCACTCCCGCAACGTCGAGTTCCAGCCGTTGGCGGGCAGCCGCGCTGCCGTCGATCCACAGGGTCTTGCTACCGCTCCCCCAGTGCAGGTTCGCGCCGTCGGCCCCGCGCATCATGAACACGCCATTGGGCTGGTGTTCCCAGCTTCCGAGCACGTCATGCTGGTCCAGCAGCGTGCGCAGTCCGTCCAGGGTCCCGTGATACTTCATCGCCATCGCGTGTTTCCGCTCGCCAGCACTCGTCGTGCTGTCGCGTATTTACAGCGGCGGAAAAGGCGGACCGGAGATGGTCCGAGAAGGCGTAGAGCAGTCGCCAAGCACCTGTGTCGTTCTCATAGTAATGTACTGACGTGGACGCGCTACTTGGCCTTCTGCCACGGCCATCGGCCGTCGATCTCAACCTCGAGCGAGAAGCTGAGGAAGGTTCGGATCAGCACGATCCCGGCAAGGACCAGCAGGCTCTGGATCGTGGGCGCGACCGCGACGGTGTTGATGATGCCGCCGCAACCAGGAACTCGAGGCCGAGCAGGATCGAGCGGCCGAGGTTGGAGCGGAAGCTGGCGACGAGCACGTCACGAGGGGAAGCCCGCCTTGCCATGCCGATCAGGAACAGCGCCAGGGCGCCGAATGCGCCGACCACGATAATGGCAGTCCCGACGATCTCGACAGCCCTGGTCGCGAGATGGACCCAATAGGCTTCGTTCGCGATCACGTGTGATCCCTGAAGCGCCGACGCGGAAGCCGCTCTCGTTCGGTCAAACCGATCATCCGCCCCTTTTGCCGCTCTGCTCTACGATCGGAGAACTTACCGTCTCTGGACCGCCCAAAGCGCCGTTCAGCATCCACGCGAGCCGAACACCCGCTTTCGCAAGCTGGACGGCGACTGCACGTGTCGCGGGCGGCGCGTAGCCCTTGGGCAGCTCTATCGGTGACTCGCCCGCGCCGCACCGGGTTGGGGTGCGCGGCGGGTAAGCGACGGCCTTGGCGATGGCGAAGCTCTCCTGCGCCCATGCGGCCGCGTTGCCCTTCTGCCACGCGGCAACCTGCGCGGGCGTGATCGCCGCGTTCAGCATCGTCGCGACCTTGGTCGGGTTCGTCCCGATCCCCTCGACCAGCCCCGTGTCCCAGATTGCATGCAGATTGGCCGTCCGCGTCGTCCCCAGCAGCACCAAGACGCAGTTGCCGCCGCGATCATGGTTGTCGGCCGCATGCAGCGGCTGGTGCACATCGCCGACGAAGTGGAGCAGGTACTTGAGCGCGAGCAGCCGTTCGGCTGGGTCGGTCGCAGGCGCCTTCAACTCGGCGGTGAACTCGTCGATTTTGTCGACGACGCAGTCCTGCTCCGGGCCGGCGCTGGCGGGGACTGCAGCCGCGGGGTGGTTGAAGCAGGCGGCGTCCTCGTTCGCGGAGCCGTCGAGTTCGGTATCGACGAAATGCCACTGTGCCGTTTCGCGATGGCCGTCGCTACGCCACGCGTCGGCCCATGTCGCCTCGGACGCCATGTCGTGCTTGGTCAGGTGGCTG
>JBPBQW010000059.1:0-73418 GCA_050955125.1 Janthinobacterium lividum | reverse complement strand
CGCCCGTCATGGCCCGGAGAGTAGCATGCGTGTCCGTACCCCCTTCGTCCTGGCGCTCGCGGCGGCGACGACCCTGCAGGCGGGGTGCACCCGGCTGCGCTCGCATCAGGGCTATGTCGTCGACGCCGATCTGGTGAACTCTGTGCAGCCGGGCGTCGACACGCGCGATTCGGTCGCCAAGGTCCTGGGCCAGCCGAGCTTCAAGAGCCAGTTCGGCGAGCAGAACTGGTATTATCTGTCGCGCGATTCGCGCAACTATGCCTTCACCCAGCCGCATCCGACGGACCAGCTGACGCTGGAGATCAGCTTCGATCGCGCCGGCACCGTCGCCGCCGTGCGCCGGTCGGGGCTGGAACAGGTCGCGTCGGTCGGCATGTACGGCAAGACGACGCCGACGCTGGGCCGCACGCGCAGCTTCTTCCAGGACCTGTTCGGCAACATCGGCACCGTGGGCGCGGCGGGCGCAGGCGCACCCGACAACAGCAACACGGGCGGCGGCCGCACCCGGCCGTAACGCCCTCCCGCGTCGCCGGCAGAGGCGCGCCGCCTTTTGTCGTCCGCTCCCCTTGCGGTCCGCTCGCTGCCACGCGACAAGTTGTCCCCGAATCGGTGAGGAATGCTGGGGGGCATGACCGGATTGGTGGCGATCGTCGACGCGGGCTTCCGCGAGCTGCTGCTGTTCGCGGCGGCCGGTGTGCTGCTGGGCGGGATCGACGACCTGGCGGTGGACGCAATCTATTGGGGCCGGGTCGGCTGGCGACGCGTGAGTGGCCTGGTCGGCGGCCGAGCGCATGCGCTGCCGCTGCTGGGCGACCTGCCGCCGGTCGCCGACGATAGTCGGTTCGCGGTGTTCGTACCCGCCTGGGACGAGGCGGGCGTGATCGCGCCGATGCTGCGGCTGGCGCTGGCGCGGCTCGATCATCCCGGCTGCACCCTCTACGTCGGCTGTTACCCCAACGATCTCGCGACGATCGATGCGGTCCGGACGGTGGCACGGGACAGCCCCCGCGTCCGGCCGGTGATCGGCGACCGGAACGGCCCCACGACCAAGGCGGACTGCCTCAACACGCTGTGGCGAGCGCTGGAGCGGGACGATCCGGCCGCCGACACCCGCGCGGTGATCCTCCACGATGCCGAGGACGTGGTGCATGCCGGCGAGCTCGCGATCTTCGATGCGCTGATCGGCCGGCACGACGTGATCCAGCTGCCGGTATTGCCGCTGATCGATCCGCAACGGCCGCTGGTGTCGGGGGTGGTGGCCGACGAGTTCGCGGAGTCCCACGCGAAAGTGCTGGTAGTTCGGGAGCTGGTGGGCGCGGGCCTCCCGCTCGCCGGGGTCGGCTGCGCGATCGCGGCGTCGATGTTGCGCAGGCTGGCCGGCACGACGGGGACGCCGTTCGATGCGGACAGCCTGTGCGAGGATTACGAGATCGGCCTGCGCGCCACCGCGCTCGGCGGCAGCGCCTGTTTCGCGCGGGTCGCCGAGTCGCCCGGTGGGCCGGTCGTCGCGATCCGCGAATATTTCCCGGCGACGCTTCCCGCCGCGGTGCGCCAGAAGGCCCGGTGGATGACGGGTATCGCGCTCGCCGGCTGGGATCGCACCGGCTGGGCGCGGCCGCTGGCGATCGGGGACCACTGGATGCGGGCACGGGACCGGCGTGCGCCACTGGCGATGCTGGTGCTGTGCGCCTGTTATCTGGCGTTGATCGCCTGGGGGCTGAGCGAGGGATCGCACCGCGTGACCGGCGTGCCGGTACCGCCGCTGCCCGGCTGGACGGTGCTGCTGCTGCGCGTCAACGGCGCCCTGCTGGTCTGGCGCATGGCGATGCGGGCCCTGTTCACCGGCCGTGCCTATGGCGCCCGCGAGGCATGGCGATCGGTGCCAAGGCTGCTGGTGGGCAATCTGATCGCGCTGCTCGCCGCGCGCCGGGCGCTGTGGTGTTACGGAAAGCTTCTCGCCGGCGGGGCGCCGTGCTGGGACAAGACGAAGCACGCGTTTCCGGCGGAGTTCGGCGGCGCCGGGACGATCACGCTGGAAGGTGCGGGACAGCCGGCGTGACCGGCGCGGCGGCCGGTGGCGGGACGCGCGCGGGGCGGCCGTTGCGGTTCCTGACGCTGGTCGTCGGCGGCTGGACGGGTGCGCGGGCGTGGATGTTGTGGCCGGCGATCCCCACCCTGTCCGGCTTGCTGCACGCGGTCGCGCCGGTCGGCCGCCCGGCGGACCTACCGATGATCCGTCCCGACATCGCGGCGCTGTCGTCGGCCCGGTATCGCGCCGACGCTCTCGCCCCGCGCTCGCCACGACCGCCGTCGCCTCTGCGCTCCGCGCCTCCGGTTTTCCTGCACCCGCCGTCGATCGACCTGTCTCCGGTCGCGTTCGCGCAGGCGTCGATGCTGAGTTATGGCGAGGCCATTCCCGGTTTCACGCTGGCCGCCCCGTCGGCACCGCAGGGATCGCGGCTGTCGGGCAGCGCGTGGCTGCTCGCGCGCGGCGGGCCTGCGCTGGCGGGCGGCCTCGCCGGCGCGCAGCTCGGCGGATCGCAGGCGGGCGTCCGGCTCGCCTTCGCCGTCGATCGCGCGCGCCGGCTGTCGGTCGTCGGGCGGCTGTCCACCGCGATCGTGGCAGCGGGAAGCGGTCGCGTGCTGTCCGACAAGGAGGGCGCGGTCGGGATCGCCTGGCGGCCCACCCGTCTGCCGTTCACGCTGGTCGCCGAGCAACGCTTCGTGTTCGACGGCGGGCATGGCGGACAGGTGCTCGGCGCGATCGCGGGCCTGCCCCCGACCCCGATCGCGGCAGGTTTCCGGCTGGAGGCCTATGGTCAGGCCGGGGCGATCGCCCGCGCCGGGTCGGGCGGCACCATCGAGGGCTTCGGTGATGGCGCCGCGCGGCTGACGCGACCGGTGACGCTGGGCGGTCTCCACCTGGATGTCGGCATCGGCACCTGGGGCGGGACGCAACGCGGCGCCGCGCGGCTGGACGTCGGCCCGTCGCTCGGCCTGGCGTTGCCCGTGGCGCGTCATGCGATACGCCTGACCGCGGACTGGCGGGAACGGATCGCCGGCTCCGCACGCCCGGGCTCGGGCCCTGCGCTGTCGATCGGCACCGACTTCTGACGATCGGGCCTGTGGGACAGGTGCGAAATGCCGGGGTTTCGCCGCGCATCCGATCGCGGTAACCCTCTTCGCACCCATGGACGTCTATCTTCCGATCGCCAACCTGTCGGTCAACGCGCTGGTGATCGTCGCGCTGGGACTCGTCGTCGGTTTGCTGTCGGGCATGTTCGGGATCGGTGGCGGGTTCCTCACGACGCCGATGCTGATCGTCTATGGCATCCCCCCGACCGTCGCCGCCGCCTCGTCGGCGAGCCAGGTGACGGGCGCCAGCGTGTCGGGCGTGTTCGCGCATTTCCGACGCGGCGGCGTCGACGTCAAGATGGGGCTGGTCCTGGTGGCCGGCGGCGCCGCCGGATCGCTGGCGGGCGGATGGGTGTTCCAGCTGCTGCAGGGTACCGGTCAGATCGATACGGTGATCGCGATCGTCTACGTCGTCCTGCTCGGCACGATCGGCGTGACGATGCTGCGCGAGTCGGTGGGCGCGATCGGCGCGGCCCGTGGCCGCCGCGCGCCACGCCGTCCCAAGCGTCGGCACCACCCGCTCGTCGCCTGGCTGCCGTTCCGCACCCGCTTCTATCGGTCGGGGCTGTACATCTCGCCACTCGCCCCGCTGCTGCTGGGGTTCTTCGTCGGCGTGCTGACGATCCTGCTGGGCGTCGGCGGCGGCTTCGTGCTGGTGCCGGTGATGCTGTACGTGTTCGGCATGGGCGCGCAGGTGGTGGTCGGGACCAGCCTGTTCCAGACGCTGTTCGTCACGGCCGCCGCCACGATGGTGCACGCGACGACGACCAAGGCGGTGGACATCGTGCTCGCCGCGCTGTTGCTGGTGGGATCGGTGACGGGCGCGCAGATCGGCGCGCGTTTCGCCACCCGGGTGCGACCGGAATATCTGCGCCTGGCGCTCGCGCTGATCGTGCTGGCGGTGGCGGGACGAATCGCGCTGGGGCTCGGCTGGACGCCCGACGACCTGTACTCGGTCGAATTGTCGTGAGGCGGCTGCGCTGGCTGCTGGCAGCCGCGCCGCTCCTGCTCGCCCAAGCCGGACCCCCGGATCGCACGGGCGTCAAGCCGGTGCTGGTGCCCGACGTGTCGCAGCGCGACATCGAGATCGCCTACAGCTTCACGGGCGCCGACCTGCTGCTGTTCGGCGCGATCCTGTATCCCGGCGGACGCGTGCCGGGCGCCGGCGACGCGCCCGACGTCGCGGTGGTGGTGAAGGGTCCCGCCCAGTCGATCCTGGTGCGCGAGAAGAAGAAGGTGGCGGGTATCTGGATCAACGCCGCGCGGCTCCGCTACCGGTCGGCGCCGTCCTTCTACGCCATCGCCTCGTCGCGCCCGATCGAGCGGCTGGTCGACGAGCGGACCCGCGCGATCTACGAACTGGGCGTCGACAGCCTCCAGCTGTCGCCCGCCTCCAGCGCGCCGGCCGACGTGCAGGACCGGTTCCAGCGCGGGCTGGTCGACCTGCAGCGGCGTGCGGGACTGTATTACGAGGCGCCGCATTCGGTGGAGATCACCGCGGGCGTCCTCTATCGCGCCCGCCTGCGCATCCCTGCCCGTGTGCCCGTGGGCCGCTTCACCGCGGAGACGTTCCTGATCCGCGACGGTCGCGTGCTGGCGGCGGCGGTGCGCGCCATCGACGTACGCAAGTCGGGCGCCGAACGGCTGGTCGCGCGCGCCGCCGAGCGATCGTCGATCACCTACGGGCTTGCGGCCGTCGCGATGTCGGTGTTCCTCGGCTGGTTCGCGGGCTGGATCGCGGGCCGTCGCTGAGCGGCGACGGGCGTGGGTGTCACGCCGTACAGGGTAAACGCAATCTTCATGCTCGGCGGGCCATGGCGTTTCCCGAACAACGAGAGCGCGTCCGCATGACCGAGCAGCCCCATCGCACCGCCTTTGCCGTCCCAACGCCAGTCGTCGCCGCCCACCCGGACGGCGCGATCGGCATCGTGCTGGCGATCGGCGGGGCGGGAAGCGAGATACTGGTCGACCTCGCCACGCTGGAGACGCTGGGCGAGGACGCCGATCCGGTCATCGCACAGGGTGGCCAAGTGGGCAGCCAGGTGAAGATGCGGCTCGGCTCGGCGTGGCTGGTCGCAAACATCCGCTCGCTCCGCCTGGCCGACTCGGCGCCCGGCCACGCGGTCGCGCAGGTCGACTTCCTGGGCGAGGGCGACGAGGAGCGGCTGACCGGCAAGCTGTACAATTTCCGCCGCGGCGTCACCCGCTATCCGACGCCCGGTTGCCCGGTACAGCCCGTGTCCACCGCCGACCTGAAGCAGATCTATGCCGCCGACGATCGCGCGCACATCGAGATCGGCACCGTTTATCCGACCAAGGAGATCCGCGGCGCGCTGTACGTCGACGCGATGCTGGGCAAGCATTTCGCGCTGCTGGGATCGACGGGCACCGGCAAGTCGACGAGCGCCGCGCTGATCCTCCACCGCATCTGCGAGCTTGCGCCGCAGGGGCATATCGTGATGGTCGACCCGCACGGCGAATACGCGCAGGCGTTCAAGAACAACGGCGCGATCTTCGACGTGTCCAACCTGCAGATGCCCTACTGGCTGATGAACTTCGAGGAGCATTGCGAGGTCTTCGTCACCAGTTCTGGCTCGGACGGACAGATCGACAAGGACATCCTCGCCAAGTGCCTGCTCGCCGCGCGGGGCAAGAACCGGCTCGGCGCGGAGATCCCCAAGCTGACGGTCGACGCGCCGGTGCCGTATCTGCTGTCGGACCTCACCAACCTCATCCAGCTCGAGATGGGCAAGATGGACCGCGCCGGTGACACCGCGCCGTACCTGCGCCTCAAGACCAAGGTCGAGGAGGTGAAGGCCGATCCGCGCTACGGCTTCATGTTTTCAGGGATGCTGGTCGCGGACACGATGCCGGCGTTCATCAGCCGCATCTTCCGCCTGCCCGGCGACGGGCGACCGATCTCGATCATCGACGTGTCGGGCGTGCCCAGCGAGATCACCTCGGTGGTGGTCGCGGTGCTGAGCCGCATGGTGTTCGATTATGCCATCTGGTCGCGCAACGAGCCGCAGCGCCCGATCCTGCTCGTCTGCGAGGAGGCGCACCGCTACATCCCGTCGGACCGCAACGCCGACGGATCGTCGGTCGGCCGCATCCTGGGCCGGATCGCGAAGGAGGGGCGCAAATACGGCGTGTCGCTGGGCCTCATCACCCAGCGGCCGTCCGATCTGGCCGAAGGCGTGCTGTCGCAATGCGGCACGATCATCGCGATGCGGCTCAACAACGATCGCGACCAGGCCTATGTCCGCGCGGCGATGCCCGAGGGCGCGCGCGGCTTCCTCGACGCGATCCCGGCGCTGCGCAACCGCGAGTGCATCATCTGCGGCGAGGGCGTCGGCATCCCGATCCGCGTGGCGTTCGACGGGCTGGAGGAATCCAAGCGGCCGGCGTCGGGCGATCCGCTGTTCTCCAAATTGTGGACGCAGACGGGCGGCGAGGACCAGATCATCGCCCGCACCATCCAGCGGTGGCGCGCGCAGGGGCGATAGGAGGCCTTACGCCTCCCCCGGCTTGCCGGGCGTCCCATCCGAACGGCGCTCGCCGGCGGCCTTCAGCCCGCCCATGACGCTGGTCGCCGCGAAGCCGAGCAGGGCGCCCATGTCGATCGGCGGCCTGGGCTTGTCGCCGTCCGCCCGATCACCCGCGGACCCGCCCGCCGGCATGCCACGCGTCAACGCGGCGGCCGCGGCGACCAGCGCGCCGGCGATCAGCTGGCGCCCGGCGGGCGTCGCCGCCTGTTCCAGCAGCGCGGCGGCGGCGTGGCGCAGCGGCTTGGGGATCTTCACGCCGGCGATGCGCTTGGGCAGCTTGGTGGACTTGCTCACGGGTCGGCCTTTCACGGTGTCCTAGCTAGATGGGACACCTGGCCCGTGTCGTCCAGACCTCACCGGCTACCGGGCCGAAGTGCCGCGAGCGTCGTGACCAGCGCGCGGAACCGCGCGAGCGTGGCACCCGACAACCGGGCGGCGCCGGCGAACGAGACCCGGCGCGGATCGATCGCCGTCCCATCCCGCCACACCTCCCAATGCAGGTGCGGCCCGGTCGAGAGCCCGCTGGAGCCGACGTAGCCGATCACCTGCCCCGCACTCACCACCTCCCCGCTGTGGACCGCCAGCCGGCTGAGATGGCCGTATCCGGTCGCGAGCGATCCCGGATGGTCGAGCCGGATGAACCGGCCATAGCCGCCGCTCCACCCCGCTGAACGCACCGTGCCCGCCGCGGCCGCCACCACCGGCGTGCCGACGGGCGCGCCGATGTCGAGTCCCTTGTGCATCCGCGTGAAGCCCAGGATCGGGTGGAAACGCGGCCCGAAACCCGAGGTGACATGCCCCGCGACGGGCATCGCCACGCCATCCGACCGCGCGCCCTGCCCCTGTTGGTCGAACCAGTCCTCGCGTCCGCCGTCCGACCAGCGCACCAGCTGCGTCCGTCCGGCGTCGCGGTCCACCGCCGCCATCAGCAGCCGGCCGACCCGCGCCTCGCCCGTCGCGGCGCGCTCATGCTCCAGCACCAGATCGTACCGGTCCGCGGCGGCGACGTCGCGGCCGATCCGCAGGCGCCCGGCGATCGCCTTCATGTACTCCGCCACCGCATCGGCAGGCACGCCGGCCGCGCGCACCGATCGGTACAGGTTCGATCCGACGAGGCCCTGGAGGCGCAGGGGCGTCCGGTCGATCGCGATCGCCCGCTGCGTCATCGCCAGCCCCGTCCCGGCCCGAGCCAGCCCGACGTCGAGATCGAACCGCGCCCGCATCGCGAGCGCCTCCAGCGGCCGCGCGACGTGCCGGTTGGGACGCCTGCCCAGCGTCAGCGCGATGTGCGTGCCCGGGCGCAGCTCGTCCAGCGGCACCGCCTGCGCGATCAGCCGCGTGGCCGCGTCGACGTCCCCTCGTCCCAACCCCGCCCGGACGAGCACGCCGGCCAGTCGGTCCCGTTCGCCCAGCGTCGCGCTCAGCTCGACACGTGGACGCTCGGGCGCTTGCGACAGCGGCCGGACGAGATCGGTCGCCGCCATCCGCCGGCCGGTGTCGGCGCCCAGGCCGAGCGGCGTCACACCCTGCGCGCGCGCTTCCTCCAGCGCCTCGCCGCCGAGCGGCGCGGCCACGGGTCCGGCGAGCGGGTGAAGTCCCGGCGCGAGCAGCCACGCGACACCGCACCATCCCGCGCAGGTGACGATCCCGCGCCACCACGTCCGCGTCCCGATCGCGGCGCCCAGATCGGGCGTCCAGTCGAGCGGGCGCAGCCGGTCGATCCTCGTCGGGGGACGCGACACCACCGACGCGCGGCCGGCGCCGCCGCCGGCCAACTCCAATCCTGGTAGCTCGCGCAGGAACATCGCTTGCTCGTCACTCCCCCACGCCGCCCCGATCGGCGCCGGAACGCGGGTGCGGGCAGGCAACGCCCAAGTCAAACGGACCGGCGGCGGAACGATCGCGCGACGCGCCGAACCGCTTGCGCCCGCCCGCGCGAAGCCCGATGTTACTGCGCATGAGCGGGCAAGAGCGCCGCACCGTCACCGCGGTGCTGGGGCCGACCAACACCGGCAAGACACATCTCGCCGTCGAGCGGATGTGCGGCCATTCGTCGGGCGCGATCGGCTTTCCGCTCCGGCTGCTGGCGCGCGAGGTGTACGACCGGGTCGTGCGGCTGAAAGGCGAGTCGCAGGTCGCGCTCATTACCGGCGAGGAGAAGATCCGGCCCCCCGACGCACGCTATTTCCTGTGCACCGCCGAGAGCATGCCCATCGATCGGGATTTCGCGTTCCTGGCGCTCGACGAGGCGCAGCTCGGCGCGGACGCGGAACGCGGGCACGTCTTCACCGACCGGCTGTTGCGCGCGCGTGGTCGCGAGGAGACGATGATCCTGGGGTCGGAGGCGTTGCGCCCCGTCCTGCGCGCGCTCGTGCCCGACGCGGAGATCGTCGGGCGCCCGCGCTTTTCCACATTGTCCTATGCGGGCGCGAAGAAGATCAGTCGCCTGCCGCGCCGCTCCGCGATCGTCGCGTTCAGCGCGGAGGAGGTCTATGCGACCGCCGAGATGCTGCGCCGGCTGCGCGGCGGCGCGGCGGTGGTGATGGGCGCACTCTCCCCACGCACCCGCAACGCGCAGGTCGCGATGTTCCAGGCCGGCGAGGTCGACTACCTCGTCGCCACCGACGCGATCGGCATGGGCCTCAACATGGACGTGGCGCACGTCGCCTTCGCGTCGCTGCACAAGTTCGACGGCCATCGCCAGCGCCGGCTGACCGTCGCCGAGATGGCGCAGATCGCCGGCCGTGCGGGGCGGCACCAGCGCGACGGGACGTTCGGGGGGCTGGTCGACGAGGGCCCCGGCGCGTTCGGGCCGGAGGAGGTGCTCAGCATCGAGGAGCATCGTTTCCCCGCACTCGATTACCTCTACTGGCGCGACGGCGAGCCGGACCTCACGAGCCTGCCCGCGCTGATCGCCAGCCTGGAGGCGCCGCCCTACGCCAGCCGATGGGGCGGAGACCGGCTGCGCGCCGCGCCCGAGGCGACCGATTTGGGCGTGCTCAAGCGGCTCGCGTCGGAGGACTGGGTGCGGGCGCGCGTGCGCTCGCCCTTCATGGTGCGGCGGCTGTGGGCGGCGTGCGGCGTGCCCGACTTCCGCAAGCTGGGCGCCGACCACCACCAGCGCTTCGTGTCGCGGCTGTTCGGATATCTGTCCGAAGGCAACGGTCACTTGCCGCACCAGTGGTTCGCCGACGAAGTCGCGCGGCTCGACCGCGCGGACGGCGACGTCGATACGCTGGCCGGCCGCATCGCCGCCGCGCGCAGCTGGGCCTATATCGCGCAGCGTCCCGACTGGCTCGCCGACCCCGCGCATTGGGCGGCCCGCACGCGCGAGGTCGAGGACCGGTTGAGCGACGCGCTGCACGCCAGCCTGACGCAGCGATTCGTCGACAAGCGCACCAGCGTGCTGATGAAGCAGATCGGCGCCGACGCGGCCGCCCTGCCCGTCACCATCGGGCCGGAGGGCGAGGTGACGGTCGAGGAGCATCGGCTGGGCCGGCTCGAGGGTTTCCGCTTCGTGGTGGACGCTGAGACCCGCGCCGCCGACAAGCGCCTGCTGCTCGCCGCCGCCGAGCGCCGGCTGGGGGCGGAACGGGCGGCGCGGGGGCGGGCGTTGATGGAGGCGGCGGATGGCGACGTGACGCTCGCTGCCGACGCCGGCACCACCCCGGCGCTGGTGTGGCGGGGTCATGCGGTGGCGACGCTGGCTGCGGGCCGGGGGATCGCGGCACCGCGCGTGCTGCTCGATCGCGCACTCGACTGCCTCGACAAGCCGCTCGCCGACAAGGTGCGGACCCGCTTGGAGGGGTGGCTCGCGGCGCAGGTCGCGCGGCACGTGCCCGGCCTGGCACGTCTCGCCGAGCTCGCGCGCGACCCCGCCGCGAGCGCGGCGTTGCGCGCAGTCGCGGCGGCGTGCGAAGCGAGCGGCGGCCTGGTGTCCCGCGCCGCGATCGCCGCGCCGGTGTCGCGGCTGGATGCCGGTGAGCGGCGCGCTCTGCGGACCGCGGGCGTGAGCGTCGGCGCGCTCGATCTGTTCGATGCCAGGCTGTTGCGGCCGGGCCCCGCGCTGTGGCGTCGTGCGCTGCTCGCCGCGCGCGACGGGGGGGCCGTGACCGCGCCGGCGCCCCAGAGCGCCACGGTTCTGCCGCGGGGAGAGGCGGTGCCGGGCTTCCGCCCGCTCGCGCTTCAGGCCGTTCGGGTGGACTTGGTGGAGAGGATCGCGCGCGGCGCGCACGATGCGCGGGAGGGCCGGCGTCCGTTCGTGCCCGACGTGGCGCTGGCGACCTCGATGGGGGTTCAACCGGCGACGCTGGAGCGGTTGATGGCGGAACTCGGCTTCCGCCCGGCGAAGGACGGGGCGGCCGGGTGGGTCTGGCGCGGTCGGCCGCCGATCCGAGTGGCTCCGGTGCCCGTCCCGTCCGGCGCGTTCGCGGCGCTCGCGGGTTTGGCGCGTGGGTGAGGCCGGCCAGCCCGGGATGCGACTCGATCGCTTCTTGTGGTTCGCCAGGGTCGTCGGCAACCGGACGGCGGCGCAGGCGCTGGCGACCGCCGGTCGCGTGCGCATCGACGGGCGGGCGATCGATCGTGCGCATTGTCCGGTGCGCGTGGGCAACGTGTTGACCTTCGCCGGCCAGGGTGGCCGCGTCCGCGTCCTGCGGGTGGAGGCCTTGCCCGCGCGGCGCGGCCCGGCTCCAGAGGCGCGCCTGTGCTACACCGACCTCCTCGTGTCGGACCCTGGTCCGGCTGCGAACGGCTCGCAGGAGAGCGCGCACGATTGACCCTTGTCGGAACGGCGCATAGCAGGCTGTCGTTGTGTCGTCCCAGGAGTATTCGACCGCCATGACCTACGTCGTCACCGACGCGTGCATCCGCTGCAAGTACATGGACTGCGTCGAAGTGTGTCCGGTGGATTGCTTCTACGAAGGCGAGACGATGCTGGTCATCAATCCGTCCGAGTGCATCGATTGCGGGGTATGCGAGCCCGAGTGCCCGGCCGAGGCGATCCTGCCCGACACCGAGAACGGGCTGGAGAAGTGGCTGGAGCTCAACACGACCTTCTCGTCGCAATGGCCCAACGTGACGCGCAAGGTCGACCAGACGCCGCCCGACGCCGACGAGCACAAGGGCGAGGATGGCAAGTACGACAAGTATTTCACGCCCGAGGCCGGCGCGGGCGACTGATCCTGGTCGCCGATATCCTCGTGCGGGTCCGATCGCGCGTGAGGGCGACCCGACCTGGGTGACGTTCGTCGCTCGTCGGGGCAGCACGGCTGCCCGATCATGCTGGTAATTTTGTTGCCGAACTGATAGAGGCTCGCCTGACGGGAGCGGCGGTCCTGCCGCCCCGCTGGTGCATCTTCGCTCGTCCGCCTTCCGCGTCGCCGGCTTTTCGCCGCGCCGACGTGCCGGGGCCGGACCGGGCCCAGGAAAGGCAAGACATGGCTGCCAAGGCGCTCTCCTTCGACGTCGGCGACTACGTGGTGTATCCCAAGCACGGCGTCGGCCGCGTGATCGAACTGCTCAAGCAGGAGATCGCGGGCATGAGCCTGGAACTCTACGTTCTGCGCTTCGAGAAGGAGAAGATGACTCTCCGCGTTCCGACCAACAAGGCGGAATCGGTCGGCATGCGCAAGCTGTCGTCCGACAAGACGATGCGCGAGGCGATGGAGACACTGAAGGGCAAGCCCAAGGTCAAGCGCACCATGTGGTCCAGGCGCGCGCAGGAATATGAGGCCAAGATCAATTCGGGCGACCTCGTCTCGATCGCCGAGGTGGTCCGTGACCTGTTCCGCGCCGAGGACCAGCCCGAGCAGAGCTATTCCGAGCGCCAGATCTTCGAGGGTGCGTGCAGCCGCCTGGCGCGCGAGCTTGCCGCGATGGAGCAGGTCGACGAGCCGGCCGCCCAGTCGAAGATCCTCGACATCCTCCGCGCGTCCGCCGCGATCTACAACAAGGACAAGACGCCCGCCTGAGCGAAGGCTTGGTCTCTTGCATGCCATTCGGGAGGGCGGCTTCGCGAGGAGCCGCCCTCCTCGCGTTTCGGACTTGCGGACCGTCCATAGTGTGATACCATGGTAACACACCACCAGGAGACTCAGCCATGCGCCCTGCTCTGTTCGTCGCCCTTCTCCTCCCGCTGGCCGCGTGTAGCCGGGCCGATGCCGGCGCGGGCGCTCCGGCCACAGGATCGGGGCCGTCGCGCCATTACGCGGTCGCCGATTTCACCGCCGTCGCCGCGACCGGCTCGGACGACGTGGACGTGCGCACCGGCGGCGGCTTCTCCGTGCGGGCGGAGGGCGATCCGGCGGTGCTCGACCACCTGCGCATCCGGCGCGACGGCGACACGCTCAGGATCGGTCGCGAATCCGGCTGGCACCCGACCGCATCCGGATCGGCCAAGGTGTTCGTCACGATGCCGAGGATCGCCGAAGCGGACGTGACCGGATCGGGCAGCATCGTCGTCGACAAGGTCGCGGGCGGAAGCTTCAAGGGCAACACGACCGGGTCCGGAGACCTGACCATCCATGGGCTGACGGTCGACAAGCTCGCGCTGTCGATCGCCGGATCGGGCGACATGGCGCTGACCGGCCGCGCGCGCAGCCTGGACGTGGCGATCGCGGGATCGGGCAGCATCGACGGCGCCGGGCTGGTCGCGGGATCGGGCAACGTCAACATCGCCGGGTCGGGCGGCGTTCGCGCCCGCGTCGAAGGAAGCGCCAACGTCGCGATGATGGGCTCGGGCGACGTCGACCTGGGTGGCCGTGCGCGCTGCACCATCAGCAAGATGGGGTCGGGAACGGTCACCTGCGGCGGGTGAGCAGGCTTGCGCAGGCGGGCGGGACGATGCGACGGTCGGGCATGATCCTGCGCCTCCTGCCGATCGCCGCGATGATCCTGCCGGCCGGGGCGCCGGCCGCGCCGCCAGTCTCGACCCGTGATCGCTCGATCGGCAGTTTCGAGCGGTTGCGCGTCGCCGGACCGTTCGAGGTCCGGATCGAGACCGGCGCACCGCCCAGCGCGCGGATCGAGGCGGACGACACGGTGATCGACCGGATCGAGGTCGCCGTCGAAGGCGATACGCTGGTCGTCCGCATGGGGCATGAGGGCTGGGGCGAGACGCCAGTCGGCCGCGCGGACGCGCCGCCCGTCGTCACGCTGTCGACGCCCATGCTGCGCTCGATCGCGGTCAGCGCGGGCGCGCATGTCGCCGCCGGGCGGATGACGGGGGAGCGGGTCAACCTGGCAGTCAACGGTGCCGGCAAGGTGGAGGTCGCGTCCGCGCAGGCGACCGAGTTGCTCGGCACCGTCATCGGGGCGGGCTCGCTGACCGTCGCGGGAAAGGCGCTGCGGGCAAGGCTGCTGACCAACGGGCCGGGCACGATCGATGCGGGCGACCTCGATGCCAGCGATCTGACGGTCCGGCTCGACGGCACCGGTGAGACGCGCGCCCGCGCGCGCTATACCGCGCGGGTGACCGATACCGGCGTCGGGCGGGTGACCGTGCTGGGCGAGGCGACCTGCGTCGTCAGCGCGGCCGCGGGCGGGCCCGTCGCGTGCGGCAAGGGCAGCTGACGGCCACGCCGCGACCCACGGACGGGTCCTGTAACATGGATCGTGACGTACATGGCACGGGGAGAGGCACCCGTGCGTTCCACCCGCTTGACCACCATGCCCCACATCCATGCCGTCGGCACCGCCGTTCCCGGCCACGACATCCACGCCGCCTTTCTCGGCTGGGCCCGGGAGCAGTTGCCCGACGAGCGCCAGGCGAAGATCTTCGACCGGATGGCGGCGCGGTCCGGCATCGGTCATCGCTGGACGGTGCTGCCCACCAGCGATGCCGGCGGCTCGCCGATCGGGCCCGGCGGCTTCTACGATGCGGCGATGCTCCCGGGCACCGCCGCCCGGATGACGGTCTATGCCCGGGAGGCACCCGGACTGGCGCTCGCCGCGATCGGGGCGCTGGCGGCGCAGGTGCCGCTGGACGGAATCACGCATCTGGTGGTGGCGAGTTGCACCGGATTCGTCGCGCCGGGCATCGATCAGATCATCGCACGTCGACTGATGCTCGCGCCCTCGGTGGAACGGCTGCTGATCGGGTTCATGGGCTGCTATGCTGCGGTCGCCGCGCTGCGCAACGCGCGCCACATCGTTCGGTCGGATCCGGCCGCACGGGTGCTCGTCGTCTGTGTCGAACTGCCGACGCTCCACATGCAGGCGAACGACACGCTGGAGCCCTTGTTGGGCCAGCTCCAGTTCGGTGACGGGGCGGCGGCGGCGCTCGTCGCCGCCGAGCCTGCCGGGCTGGCGCTCGGACAGCCGTTCGCGACAACGCTGCCCGACTCGCACGAACTGATTCGCTGGGACATCTCGGATTCGGGGTTCGTCATGCATCTGTCGGGTGAGGTGCCCGGCCGAATCGCCGCCGGTCTGGCCGATCCGATCTTCGCGCGCGCCGCGACCGGCGGCGTGGCGCCCGACGCGATCGATGCCTGGGCGGTGCACGCCGGTGGCCGATCGATCCTCGACGCGGTCGAAGGAGCGTTGCACCTGGCGCCGGACGCGCTCGACGCGTCACGCGGTGTGCTGGCGGAGAACGGCAATATGTCGTCCGCGACGCTGATGTTCGTGCTGGGGCAATTGATCGAGCGGCGGATCGAGCGCGGTGTCGCGCTCGCGTTCGGTCCCGGGCTCGCTGCCGAAGGGTTCGCGTTCGCGAGCGCCGCATGAACCTTGCCGTCCGTGCCGACGCCGAGGAACTGATGGATGCCGGCGACCTCGATCCGGCGACCTATGCCGCCGTCGTTGCCGATCTCGCCCGGGTCAATGCCGTGACGCTCGCGGCCCGGCCCACGCTGAACTTCCTCGCGCGGGTGGCGCGGGACGCGGATCGGCTGCGCATCCTCGACGTGGGGTTCGGGGACGGTGACATGCTGCGCCGGATCGCGCGATGGGCAGCGCGGCGGCGACTTGAGGTCGAGCTGGTCGGCGTCGACCTGAACCCCAGGAGCGAGGCCGCGGCGCGCGCGCACACGCCACCACGGCTGACGATCGAGTGGGTCACCGGTGATTATGCCGATCTGGCCGGCGGCAGGTGGGACGTGGTGCTCTCAAGCCTCGTGGCGCACCACATGACGAGGGCGCAGCTCGTCGCCTTCCTGCGCTTCATGGATGGCGAGGCGGCGCGTGGCTGGTTGGTCAACGACCTCCATCGCCACCGGCTCGCGCACGCCGGTTTCCCGCTGCTCGCGACGCTCGCACGCTGGCACCCGATGGTGCGGCATGACGGCACCTTGTCGATCGCGCGCAGCTATCGCCCCGCCGAATGGCCGCCGCTGCTGGCCGAGGCGGGGATCGCCGGCGCACGGGTCCGTCGCGTGTTTCCGTTCCGGCTTTGCGTCGAGAGAGTGCGCGGGTGACGCCGCTGCTGATCCTGGGTGGCGGGCCGGCCGGCGCGTCGGCCGCGATCGCGCTGGGGCGGGCGGGCACGTCAGCGTTGCTGATGGAGCGCACGCGCGAGACCGGCGATGCGCTGTGCGGTGGTTTCCTGAGCTGGCGCACGCTGTCGGCGCTGGACGCGCTCGGCATCGCCGCGGACGAGCTCAACACGGCGCCGCTCACCCGGGTACGGCTGTTCGCGGGCGACCGCCGACGCGAGGCGCAGCTGCCCGCTCCCGCCCGCGCGGTGTCGCGCCGGCGGCTCGACACGCTGCTGCTCGATCGCGCCGCCCGCGCCGGTGCGCGGATCGAGCGCGGGATGACCGCCCGCGAGGTGGACGCTCGCGCGGACGGCTGGGCGGTGCGCTTCGCCGACGGCGGCACGATCGCGACCGAGGCGCTGTTCCTCGCCAGCGGCAAGCACGACGTGCGCGGACGGGCCAGGCCGGCCGCGGCACGGGGGCGCGATCCGACGATCGGGATCCGCCTCCGCCTCGCGCCCTCCCCGACGCTGTCGCGACTGGTGGGCGATGCGATCGAGCTCCATCTCGTCGATCGTGGCTATGCCGGGCTCGTTCTTCAGGAGGACGGCAGCGCCAATCTGTGCTGCGCCGTGCACCGGTCACGCCTGACGGAGGCCGGCGGAGTCGAGGCGCTGCTGGCCGCGATGGCGCACGAGGTGCCGGCGCTCGCCGAGCGGTTGGCGCAGGCGGATGGCCCGATCGATACGGTCGCCAACGTTCCCTATGGCTGGCGAGAGCGGAGCGGCGAGGCGGGATTGTTCCGGCTCGGCGATCAGGCGGCGGTGATCCCGAGCCTGGCGGGAGAGGGCATGGGGATCGCCGTCGCCAGCGGGACCCGCGCGGCGGCGGCATATCTGCACGGCGGCCCGGCGGCGGCCGCCACCTATCAGCGCGGCCTTGCCGCCGCCGCCGCCCGGCCGCTCGCCGTCGCCGGCGCGGCGTGGCGCATCGCGGAGCGGCCGATGCTCGCGTCGATGGCGGTGGCGGCGCTGCCGATGGGCCTGATCCAGGTTATCGCCCGTGCTACCCGGATCGATCATTCCACCCGGTGATGCCGGTGTGCGATCGCCATGGGGGGGTGCTCTTGATGCAGCCTATGATCCTGTCCGAAGACGAATGGCGCCGCCGCCTGTCGCCGGCGCAATATCATGTCCTGCGCGAGGCGGCGACCGAGCCGGCGTTCTCCGGATGCTACGCCGACACGCGAGTCGCGGGCCTGTATCGCTGTGTTGCGTGCCGGATCGATCTGTTCGACGCGGCCGACAAGTTCGATCCGGGGATCGGCTGGCCCTGCTTCGCCCGGCCGATCGGGCCTGACCGGGTGACGGAGCACGGCGACGCCGGCCAGTATCCGCGTCGTGTCGAGGTACGCTGTGCGCGATGCGACGGGCATCTCGGCCACGTTTTCGCCGATGGGCCACCGCCGACCGGCCGACGCTATCGCCTGAACTCGCTGGCGCTCGACTTTCGCGGTTGTGCCGTCGCGTCCACGGCCGCCGCCTTGGGCTGAGCAGGCCGGAACCGGCGCCACGGAGCGCTTCCTAGCCACCGCCGGCTGATCGCCCGCGCTGCCACGATGGTGCCCCGGGCTGGAAAGCGCGCCCGCACGTCTCCACCTAGGCCATCGCTTGACGACGGGCCGCCGCCGCCGCCACCCTCGCGCGTACACGTAAGGACACGCATCCCCATCATGCAGCTCGTCATCGTCGAATCGCCCGCCAAGGCGAAGACCATCGAAAAATACCTGGGCTCGGATTACCGCGTCCTCGCCAGTTACGGCCATGTCCGCGATCTGCCGGCCAAGGACGGCTCGGTCCATCCTGAGGATGGCTTCTCGATGGATTGGGAGAATTACGCCGACAAGGCCAAGCAGCTGAAAGCGATTACCGACGAGGCCAAGAAGGCGGATCGGCTGATTTTGGCGACCGATCCCGACCGCGAGGGAGAGGCGATCAGCTGGCACGTCCAGGAGGTGCTGCGCGGGCGCAAGGCGCTGCCCAAGGAGGTCGAGCGCGTCACCTTCAACGCGATCACCAAGCCGGCCATTCTCGCCGCGATGAAGGCCCCGCGCGAGCTCGACACCGACCTGATCGACGCGTACCGCGCCCGCCGCGCGCTCGACTATCTGGTCGGCTTCACCCTGTCGCCGGTGCTGTGGCGCAAGCTGCCGGGCGCCAAGTCGGCGGGCCGCGTCCAGTCGGTGTCGCTGCGCCTGATCGTCGAGCGCGAGCGCGAGATCGAGGCGTTCCGCGCCCAGGAATACTGGTCGGTCGCGGCGCGGATGGAGCAGGACGGCACGCCGTTCGTCGCGCGGCTGGTGCAGTGGGAGGGCCGGAAGCTCGACCGGCTGAGCATCGGCAACGAAGGCGATGCGCTGCGCGCCAAAGCCGACGTCGAGGCCGGACATTTCCTGGTCCAGTCGGTCGAGACCAAGCCCGCGACGCGCAACCCGCCGCCGCCCTTCACCACCTCGACGCTGCAGCAGGAGGCGGCGCGCAAGCTCGGCTTCTCCGCCGACCACACGATGCGGATCGCGCAGGGGCTCTACGAGGACGGCGCGATCACCTACATGCGCACGGACGGCGTGCAGATGGACGGCAGCGCGATCTCCGCCGCGCGGGCCGCGATCGCCGGGCGCTACGACGGCGGTTACGTCCCCGACAAGCCGCGGCAGTACACCGCCAAGGCGAAGAACGCGCAGGAGGCTCACGAGGCGATCCGGCCGACCGATTTCGGCCGCGACCGTGCGGGATCGGGCGATCACGCAAAGCTATACGAGCTGGTCTGGAAGCGCGCGATGGCGAGCCAGATGGCGTCGGCGCGGCTGGAGCGGACCACGGTGGAACTCGCCGACGGCACCGGCCGCACGGTGCTGCGCGCGACCGGGCAGGTGGTGCTCTTCCCCGGCTATCTCGCGCTGTACGAGGAGGGCGCGGACGACCGGGCCGCGGAGGGTGACGACGACGCTAGGCGCCTGCCGCGGATGCGCGAGGGCGATGCGCCCGCTAGGAAGGGCGTCGACGCCGAACAGCATTTCACCCAGCCGCCGCCGCGCTTCTCCGAAGCATCGCTGGTCAAGCGGATGGAGGAGCTCGGCATCGGCCGCCCGTCCACCTATGCCTCGATCATCAAGACGCTGAAGGACCGCGCCTACGTTCGCATCGAGAAGAACCGCTTCTTCGCCGAGGAGAGCGGCCGGCTCGTCACCGCCTTCCTCGAGCGGTATTTCGAGCGGTACGTCGGCTACGACTACACCGCCGGCCTCGAGGAGGAGCTGGACGACGTGTCGGGCGGCCGCGCCGAATGGCAGGCGGTGCTCGAAGCGTTCTGGCGCGATTTCAAGCCGCGCACGTCGGAGGTGATGGAGCAGCAGCCCAGCGCGATCACCGCCGAGCTCGATACGTTCCTCGCGCCGTACCTGTTCCCCGAGCGCGCCGACGGCGCGGACCCGCGGCTGTGCCCCCATTGCCAGAAGGGGAAGCTCGCTTTGCGTGGCGGCCGGTTCGGCGCGTTCATCGCCTGCTCCGACTATCCCGAGTGCAAGTACACGCGCCGCTTTGCACAAGGGGGAAGCGAGGCGGAGGCGGACAGCGGCCCGGAGCAGATGGGCAAGGACCCGGAGACGGGGCTGGAGGTGGAGCGCAAGTCCGGACGCTTCGGGCCCTACATCCAGCTCGGCGAGGGAGAGGGCGCCAAGCGGGCGTCGATCCCCAAGGACGCGGGCGAGCTGACGCTGGAGCTGGCGCTGAAGCTGCTGAGCCTGCCGCGCACGGTGGGTACGCATCCCGAGAGCGGCGAGCCGATCGTCGCCGCGATCGGACGGTACGGGCCGTACCTTCAGCACGCGGGCAAGTACGCACGGCTGTCGTCCACCGCCGAGGTGTTCGAGACGGGCATGAACGCGGCGGTAGTGAAGCTCGCCGAGGCGGCGGCGGGCGGTGGCAGGCCGCAACGCGGTGCGGCACGGGCGCCGCTGAAGGAACTGGGCGCGCATCCGCGGACGGGTGCCGAGATGAAGCTGATGGAGGGACGGTACGGCGCCTACGTCACCGACGGCACCACCAATGCGACGCTGCCCAAGTCGATCGAGCCCGCCGCGCTGACGGCGGAAGAGGCGGCGCAGCTGCTCGACGCCCGCGCCGCCGCCGCACCGCCACCCAAGAAGAAGGTGGTGAAGAAGGCCGCCGTCAACAAGGCGCCCGCAAAGGCGGCATCACCCAAGGCCGAAGCGGACGCGAAGGCAGCGAAACCGGTCGCGAAGAAGGCGGCGGCGAAGAAGCCCGCTGCCCGCAAGCCGGCGGCCAAGAAGGCTTAGGCGAGTCTCGACCTGCCCCGGCGGTCGGCGGGGCAGGACCTGGGAAGACCGTCACGCCGCGCGGCGTTGCGTCACCGCGATCCAGTCGCGGGCGGCACGCTGCGCGGCGGCGATTTCGCGTGCCGTCATGTCACAGGCGACCTCGGTCCGCGCCTGCTGCGCGGCGACGATGCCGTGCACGGCCGCCAGGTTGAACCACTTGTGCGCCTCGATCAGGTCGACGCCGACGCCGGCGGTGCCGGTCTGGTAGCAGATGCCGAGGTCGTAGCACGCGGTGTGATTGCCGCGCGCGGCGTCCTGCAACCGGCTCTCGACCAGAAACTTACCCTTCAGGCTGCTGCCCATCGTCTTGCCCCTCATGTTTTCTTGAGGAGAGTGTGACCCGATTCGGATCACCAAATGGTTAACGCCGTTAGGTATAGTGGTTCGCCATCGCGATCAGTCCACCGCCACGTTGTCGATCAGCCGCGTCGTGCCCAACCGTGCGGCGGCGAGCAGGCGGCGGGGGCGGCCGGAGGCGAAGGCGGGCGCGGGGTCCGCCGACAGCGTCTCGGCATCGGTCAGCGTGACGTAGTCGACCGCGAATCCTGCCGCCACCAGCGTCTCGCGCGCCTCCGCCAGGGCGTCCGCCGGCGCGTCGCCGCGACCGATCCGACGCGCCGCGATGCCCAGCGCGCGGGGCAGCGCGACCGCGCGGGCGCGCTCGTCGTTCAGGAGGTAGATGTTGCGCGACGACAGCGCGAGCCCGTCATCCTCGCGCTGCGTCGGCACACCGACGATCTCGATGCCGAGGTCGAGGTCCGCCGCCATCCGTCGGACGACCTGCAGCTGCTGCCAGTCCTTCTCGCCGAACAGCGCGCGGTCGGGGCGGACCTGGTTCAGGAGCTTGAGCACCACCGTCGCCACGCCGTCGAAATGCCCCGGCCGCGCGGCGCCGTCGAGCGTGTCGGCGACGCCGGACACGCTCACCGTGGTGGCAAACCCTTGCGGATACATCGCCTCCACCGACGGCGCCCACAGCAGGTCGCAGCCCGCATCGGTCAGCATCCTTGCGTCGCCGGCCTCACGACGGGGATAGCGGGCGAGGTCCTCGCCGGGGCCGAACTGTTTGGGGTTCACGAAGATCGATGCGACCACCCGCGCCCCCCCTGCCCGCGCCGCGGCGATCAGCGCCAGGTGCCCGGCGTGCAGCGCGCCCATCGTCGGCACCAGCGCCACGGCGGCGCCGTCGGCGCGCAGGCTCGCCACCGCCTCCCTCAGCCCCGCCACCTCGCGCACCGTCCGCACACGTTCCCCCTCGCTCAAACCGTTCCGGGCTTCTATGAAGCGGGCCACCCACGATCAACCAAGGATTGCCTGACCTTGCCGAGCGGTCCCGACCCCGTGCCAGATCGATGCCACGTCATCGTCTTCGCCAACGAAAAGGGCGGGACGGGCAAGTCGACGACGGCGGTGCACGTCGCCATCGCGCTCGCCGCCAAGGGCGCGCGGGTCGCGGCGCTCGACCTCGACCATCGCCAGCGCACGACGGGGCGATATCTCGACAACCGCGCCGCGACGATCGCGCGGACCGGGGCCGCGCTGCCCATCCCGCGCCATGCGACCCACGACGGCGCCAGCGAGGACCGCTATGCCGAGCTGTTCGCCGAGTTGACGACGGGCAGCGACTATCTGGTCATCGACACGCCCGGCCGCGACGATCCCTTCGCGCGCTGCGCCGCCACCCAGGCCGACACGCTCGTCACGCCGATGAACGACAGCTTCGTCGACTTCGACCTGATCGGCCAGGTCGACCCCGAAAGCTTCAAGGTCACCCGCCCCTCCTTCTATTCCGAGCTGATCTGGGATGCGCGCAAGCAGCGGGCGCGCGCCGACGGGGCGACGATCGACTGGGTCGTGCTGCGCAACCGGCTGCAATATGTCGAGGCGCGCAACATGAAGCGCGTGTCGGCCGCGCTCGATCAGCTGTCGAAACGCGTCGGTTTCCGGATCATCCCCGGCCTGTCGGAGCGCGTGATCTATCGCGAGCTGTTTCCAGCCGGCCTCACCATGATCGACAGCAAGGAATTCGGCGGCATGGGGCTGTCCCATGTCGCCGCGCGCCAGGAACTGCGCGAGATGATGGCCGCACTCGCGCTGCCCGAGCCGGGGGCGGCGCGGGCCGATCCGGCCGCGTCGGCGGCCGTGCCGACGCAACCCGCGGCCGCCTCGACCCTCGTCGCCTAGCTCGGGCATGCTGAAGCTCGTCCTTGCCGCGGCGCTGATCTGGTTCCTCTGGCGCTGGCTCAAGCCCACCCCGCGCGCGACGCGCACGCTGGTGGGCGGCGCGTCCGAGGCGCGCGCGATCCTGGGCGTCGAGGCGGGCGCGGACGCGGCGGCGATCCGCGCCGCGCACCGACGGCTGGTGCTGGGCGTCCACCCCGACCGCGGCGGCTCCGCCGACCTCACCCGCCGCGTCAACGCCGCGCGCGACCTGCTGCTGCGGGGGTCGGGGCGGGGCTGACCGGCCAGGCGCGTTCCGGTCATGAAGTTGAGGAAGTTGACCCGGTGAGCATGATTCGCCGGGAGCTGCACCGGGAAAGCGCCGGCGACGCGACGGGTAAGAGCCACCACCGCGACGATCGCGCGCCGCCGCCGCGCCAGGCGAGCGCCCCCGACGCGACAGGTGCGCGCCACCCCCGCGACGGCCACGCACCACCGCCGCGACACGCCAGCGCCGCCCGTGCGACGGCCGCGCGTCGCCGTCGCGACGCCATCGACGCGCCCGGCAGGGTTTGCTGCCCGATGGATTGCGGCCGCCAGCGTGCGGGCCAGGGTTCGCGCCGCACACACCATTCGGGTGAGCGTCAGGTTCGGATTGTCCCTGTGCCGGACAAGCGCCTCACCCGCGGCAGGCCGCAACCCGGCGCTGCCCGCGTGAGGCGGGAAGGCGGAACGCAAGGGCAACGCGATCGTCATCGTCCTCGCCTCTTCCACGCCCGTTCCAACATTGCGAGGGGCCATGCGCTGGCAGGATCGTTCGCCCGGCGACCCCGGCGCGTCCCGCTTTGCCGATGCCGCCCGTCGTGCCACAAGGACGCGTTCGGGGTTCGGGGGAATGGCGATGCGCGGGATCATCATGGCTGCGGCACCCTTGCTGCTGGTCGCGGGAGCCGCCGTCGCGCAGGTGCCGCCGGCGGAGCTGGGCGCGCGCTACATCCCCGCGCCGTGGTGGATGCGCGAGCCGGTGATCGCGTCGCTGGGCTCGGTCCGCGTCGAGCTGCCGGCCAACCGTGCGCGCTTCTCGGCCCAGTTCGGGGCGGTGGAGCGGGACGCGCCGGCCGCCACCGCCGCCGCCGCGCGCAAGGTCGCGGAGCTGGACGCGTCGCTGCGCGCGATCGGTGCGGACCGGGTGCGGCTCACCACCACCTTCGTCACGCGCCCGCTCTACGATCAGTATCGCGACAAGGCCGGAACGCTCGTCGACAATCAGCGTGCCGACAAGATCGACCGCTACGAGGTGTCGGCCTCGCTCGACGTCGAGGTGCGCGACACCGCGGTGCTGGAGCGCGCCTACAACGCCGTCGTGAACGCCAGGCCGACCTCGGTGGGCGCGGTGTCCTTCTCGCTGGAGCCCGACAACAAGGTCAAGTCCGCGCTCGCGACCGAGGCGGTGCGCGATGCGACGCGGCGCGCGCGGCTCGCGGCGGACGCGAGCGGCGCGCGTCTGGGCGCGGTCAAGATCGTCGATCCGACCGCCCGCGTCTGCCGCACCGACGTGCTCGCCGGCTGGCCGAGCTATGTCGGCGGTACCCGCGCGACCGACGTCGATGCCGGAGCGGTCGGCGCCCCACCCCCGCCGCCCGCTCCTGTTATGGCACCGCCTCCCCCGGCGGGAGGTGGCGAGACCGTCAGCCTGCGCGTCACGCTCCAGCCGCCCGCCCGGACGCTGGAGGAAGAGGCGTGCGTGGTCTTCGCGCTGCTGTGATCCGCCGGGATCCGTTGGCTTGAGGTCGCAGCCGGCTCGCGGCTAGAACAGCCGCTTTCGTTCTGTGGAAGACCCGCCATGCCCCACCGTCTCGATCCCGCGATCCTGCGCGAATACGATATTCGCGGCATCGTCGGTGCGGGGCTGGGCGCGGGCGATGCGCGCGCGGTGGGGCGCGGGTTCGCGACGCGGCTGCGGCGCGCGGGCGGCCGCCGCGTGGTGGTCGGCCGCGACGGGCGGCACACGTCGGCGATGCTGGAGGCCGCGCTGATCGAAGGGCTGACGGCGGGCGGCGTCGACGTCGTCCGGATCGGGCTCGGGCCGACGCCGATGCTGTACTATGCCGAGGCGGAGCTCGAGGTCGACGGCGGCATCCAAGTGACGGGCAGCCATAACCCGGCCGATTATAACGGCTTCAAGATGGTGCTGGGGCATCGTTCGTTCTTCGGCGACGATATCGGGGACCTGGCGGCGCTGGCGGCGGCGGGCGACTGGACCGAGGGCGCGGGCGCGGTGACGGACGTCGACGTCATGGACGCTTATGTCGACCGGCTGGTGCGCGGCTTTTCGGGCGGCGGCTATCGCATCGGCTGGGACGCCGGCAACGGCGCCGCCGGCCCGGTGGTGGAGCGGCTGGTGCGGCGGCTGCCGGGCGAGCACCACCTGCTGTTCACGGACGTCGACGGCGATTTCCCGCACCACCATCCCGATCCCACGATCGAGAGCAATCTCGCCGACCTGAAGTGGTTGGTGGCCGACAAGGAGCTGGATTTCGGCGTGGCGTTCGATGGCGACGGCGATCGGATCGGCGCGGTCGACGCCACCGGACAGGTGGTGTGGGGAGACCAGATCCTGTCGATCCTCGCGCATCCCGTGCTGATGGCGACGCCCGGCGCGACGATCGTCGCCGACGTCAAATCGTCCGATGCGCTGTTCGGCCGGATCGCCGAACTGGGCGGCACGCCGCTGATGGCACGCACCGGCCATGCGCCGATGAAGGCGGCGATGACCGCGGCCGGGGCACCGCTGGCGGGCGAGATGAGCGGGCACATTTTCTTCGCAAGCGACTGGTACGGGTTCGACGACGCGCTGCTCGCCGCCATCCGACTGATCGAGGCGGTGACGGGGATCGGCCGGTCGATGACCGAGTTGCGCGCCGCGATGCCCGCGCTCGTCAACACGCCCGACCTGCGGATCGACGTGGACGAGGCGCGCAAGCGCGCGGTGGTGGACGAGGTGATTGCGCGGCTGGCCGCCTCGGGCGCCACCGTCGACCGCACCGACGGCGCGCGCGTCGCGACGCCCGACGGCTGGTGGCTGCTGCGCGCGTCCAACACCCAGCCGATGCTGACCGCGCGGGCGGAGGCGCGGACGCACGACGGCCTCGACCGGCTGCTTGCCGACCTCGACGCGCAACTGGCCGCGAGCGGCGTGACGCGATAGCGACGCCCTCGCTTTTCGCACGGCGCGGCTCCACATGGGCGTCATGCCTTCACCCGGCCAACGGCCCACCCCCCAGATCGTCCGCGTCGTCGACCTCGAGACCACCGGCAACGCGCCCCCCGCGCATGCGGTCGTCGAGATCGGGTGGCAGGACGTGGCGCTTGGAGCGGATGGGCGATGGGAGCTCGAGGGCGAGGGCGGCACGATCCTGGTCAACCCCGGCCGGCCGATCCCGCCGGTGACGATGGCGGTGCACCACATCCGCGACGAGGACGTCGCCGACGCGCGCTGGTGGCTCGACGTCGCGCGGCCGGTGCTCGACCCCTATCCCCGCCGCATCGCGCTGGCCGCGCACCGCTCGTCGTTCGAGGAGCAGTTCTGTACCCCGGCGCTCACCCATGGCGCGGACTGGATCTGCACGTGGAAATGCGCGCTGCGGCTGTGGCCCGATTCGCCGGGCTTCTCCAACCAGCTGCTGCGCTATTGGCGCAAGCCGCACGGGCTGGTGCACGAGCGCGGCCTGCCGGCGCACCGCGCGTTCCCGGACGCGTACGTCACCGCCTTCCACGTGCGCGACCAGCTCAACGAAGCGTCGGTCGCGCAGCTGATCCAGTGGACGAAGGAGCCCGGCCTGCTGCCGCGCGTGCGCTACGGCCCCGATCGCGGCAAGGAATGGCGCGAGATCGAGGAGGAGGTGCTGGTCGGCTTCCTGACCGACCGCGATCCCGACATCCGCTACACCGCCGAGACCGAATACGCGCGGCGGCGCGGCGGCGGCCACGTCGGCCGGATGACGCCGCAGGACCTGTTGTTGTAGGCGGTACCGGCCCGCTCCCCCACCCGGCCTCCCACAGCGTATCCTGAATGGGAGGCCGGGTGGGGGAGCGGGCCGGTACCGCATCCGCGTGAGCGGATCAAAGGAGAGATTCCATGACCGAGTATCAGGCCCGTCTAGGGCTCTACATCGCCGGCGAGTGGCTAGGACCCGAGGGCCGCGAGACGCAGGACGTGCTCGACCCGGCGACGGGCAAGGCGAACGCCGCACTGCCGCTGGCGACCGCGGCCGATCTCGACGCGGCGCTCGACGCGGCGGATCGCGGGTTCAAGGCGTGGCGCACGACGGCGCCCGAGGTGCGGGCGGGGCTGCTCCAGAAGACCGCGGCGCTGATCCGCGAGCGAGCGGCCGATCTCGCGCGGGTCGCGACGCTGGAACAGGGCAAGCCGTTCGCGGAGGCGAAGGGCGAGGCGCTGTACGCCGCCGCGCTGCTCGACTTCCATGCCGCCGAGGGGATGCGCGTGTACGGCCGCGTCCTGCCGCGCCCCTCGGGCACGCGCAGCCTGGTGCTGCACCAGCCGATCGGCCCGGTGACGGCGTTCTGCGCGTGGAACTTCCCGATCATGAACGTCGTGCGCAAGATCGCCCCCGCGCTTGCCGCCGGCTGCTCGATCATCATCAAGCCGAGCGAGGAGACGGCGGGCAGCGCGTGCGAGGTGATGCGCTGTTTCCAGGACGCGGGCGTGCCGGGCGACGTCGCGCAATGCGTGTTCGGCGTACCCGACACCGTCTCGCGCCGCCTGCTCGCCTCGCCCGTGACACGCAAGCTGAGCTTCACCGGGTCGGTGCCGGTCGGCAAGCATCTCGCCAGGCTCGCCGCCGACACGATGATGCGGACCACCATGGAGCTGGGCGGTCATGGTCCCGTCCTGGTGTTCGACGATTGCGATCTGGACAAGACCCTCGACACGCTGGTCGCGCACAAGTTCCGGAACGCGGGCCAGGTGTGCATCGCGCCCACCCGCTTCCACGTCCAGCGCGGCATCTACGAGGCGTTCGCGGCCGGCTTCGCGGAGCGGACGCGCGCGCTCAAGGTCGGCTCCGGCCTCGACAAGGCGACGCAGATGGGGCCGATGGCCAACGCGCGCCGTCCGCAAGCGATCGCGGCGATGGTGGAGGACGCGCGCTCGATCGGCGCGCGCGTGCTGGCCGGCGGCGGCGACGCGGGGGGCGACGGCCTGGGCGGGTTCTTCTACCAGCCCACCGTGCTGGCCGACGTGCCGCTGACCGCGCGGGCGATGAACGACGAGCCGTTCGGGCCGCTGGCGCTGCTCCATGCCTTCGACACGGTGGACGAGGCGATCGCGGAGGCGAACCGCCTGCCGTTCGGCCTCGCGGCCTATTGCTTCACCGAGAACGGCCGGCGGCAGAACCTGCTGGGCGACGCGATCGAGGCGGGGATGATCGCGATCAACAACGTGCGGCTGAGCTGGGTCGACAGCCCGTTCGGCGGGGTGAAGGATTCGGGCTACGGGTCGGAGGACGGGCCGGAGGGCGTGGCGGCGCATCTCGTCACCAAGACGGTCCACATGACCTGATCGGTGCCCCCTAGCCCGCGCTCGCCCGGCGATAGGCGCTGGGGGTCATGCCGTGCACCTCGCGGAACACCCGCGCGAGATAGGCGGCGTCGCAGAACCCCCAGCGCTCCGCGATGTCGGCGAGCTTGGCCGGGGGGCCGCCGCACAGATCCTCCGCCACCCGGCGGAGGCGGCGTGCGCGGATGAAGGCCTGCACGCCGCCGTCGGCGTCGAACAGACGGTAGAGCGACGAGCGCGACATCCCCGTCCAGCGGCACAGATTGCCCACGGTCAGCATCGCCGAGCCCAGTCGCTCCTCGATCACCCGCTCGACCTCGGCACGCTTGTCGCGTCCCACGGGTTCGCGAGCCCGCACAGGCTCGACGGCGTAGGGCGCGCGCCGCGTCGCCGTCGCGAGGGCCAGGGAGGCCGTCACGACCACCGCGTCGTGCGGGGGGCCGAGCCGCGGGCGATGCGGATACCGGGGGCAGGAGCACGGGTCACGACGCGGCTTTTCCGGCATCGGCTGCTCGACGCCCATGCCTGTGCGTCTCAATTCCGGATGGAACACGATCGAAATGACCTTGGTCGCCGGCCTGCCGACAGCTAGGCTCCTTTTGCAGGGTGCGGGGGCGCCGGGCGGGGGAACGGCGATCGAGCGAACGAGACGGCAGGGCGCGGGCCCGTTGATGGCGTTGCTGCTGGTGCTGTATCTCGCGGCTTGCGTCGATCGCATGATCTTCGCGGTGCTGGCGCCGGCGATCCAGCCGGCCCTCGGGCTCACGAACGCGCAACTCGGCTTCGTTCAGGGGCCGGCCTATGCGCTTCCCTACGCCGCCGCGCTGCCGTTCGCCGGATGGCTCGGGGATCGCTGGCGCGCCCACCGGGTGCTCGCAGGCTCGATCCTGGTGTGGAGCGCGGGGCTCCTGCTCTGTGCGAGCGCGTCCGGCCTCGCGACGGTCGTGGCCGGACGCGCGCTGTGCGGCGTGGGCCAGGCGGCGGTGATGCCCGTCGCGCTGGGCGCGATCTGGCGTACGGTCTCGCCGAACCGGGCGGGCCGATCGATCGCGCTGTTCACCGCGACGGGGACGCTGGGGCGCAGCGCGGCGTTCGGCCTCGGCGGCCTGCTGCTCGCCTGGTTCGCACAGCGTGGGGTCGGGGGCGCGTGGTCGGCGGTGCTCGTCGTCCTGGTGGGGATCAACGCCCTGCTGCTCGCCGCGTTGCTGGCGACCGGGACCGGAACCGGGACCTTGGCCGGCGCGGAGCCGACGCCCGGGCCAGCGGCCTCCCGCTCCGTCGGACGGCAGTCGTTGTGGTCGGTCGTGCGCGACGCTCCGGCCCGGGTCGCCGCGACGGTGGCGGCGGCGCTGGGCCCGGTGGTGGTCGTGCAGGCGGTGACCGCATGGGTCGCGTCCACTCTCACACAGACGCATCATCTGCCGGTCGCGCGGGCGGGCGGCCTGATCGCGCTGGCGGGACTCGCCGCTCCGCTGGGCCATGTGACGGGTGGGTGGATCGTCGATCGTGCCGCGGGGCCCCGGACCGTCGGCTTGGCCCAGGCCGCCCTGGCGACGACGTGCGTCCCGGCGACGATGGCGATCGCCTTTGCCGAGTCGATCGACCTCGCCGTCGGCGGCGTCGCCGTGCTGATGCTGGTGGCGGGCGCGGGAGCGGTCGCGGGGCTGGAACGGGTGCAGCGGCTCGTGCCGGCATCGATCCGCGGCCGCGCCAATGGCGTGTTCCTGCTGCTCGCCGCCGCGATCGGCAGCGGTGGCGGACCCTGGGCGGTCGGCCTGCTCGCCGGGCGGGGAGCGGTCGGCACCGCCCTGGTCTATGTCGTCGCGGTCACGGCAACGATCGCCGCGGTCGGCGCGTTCGTCATCGCGTTCACCGCCGATCCCGACGATCCTGGAACCGTTGCATGAGCCTGAGCGCGTCGCTGTACCCCTCTCCGGTCGACCCTCACGCGCGCCTCGCTTCCACCCCCGAGCGGCTGGATTTCGCGCTGCAAGGCCCCGCCCATTCCACGGCGTTCGATCGGTACCATGCGTTCTACACGCTGGGTTCGGACGTCGCGCCCGCGGGTGAGCGTTTCCGGGCCAGCATCGCGTGCACCCGGCTCGACCGGATGGTGCTGCACGACCGCCGGCTTCGATCGGTGACGCACAGCCGCGGGATCGACCGGGCGCGCCGCGACGACCTCGCCCATTTCACCGTGACCCTGTGCCTGGACGGTACGATGTTCGGCGCCGGGTCCCAGGGGTTCCGCCGCGTCCGCCCGGGCGAGATATGGCTGGCGGACATGACCCAGCCGGTGCGGACCCGGATCGAGGATGCCCGGCTGGTGACGCTGGCGGTCAGCCGCGACGTCGTCGAGACGGCAACCCATCGCCCGGGCGCGCTCCATGCCACGGTGGTGTCGAGGGAACGGGCCGCCGGGTTGGCGGACGCCCTTCTCCGGCTCGTCGATCGCTCTGCCGCGCTGTCCGTGTCGGACGCGGCGGCGGCAGAAGACGAGGTGACCCGGCTGGTCGGATCGATGCTGGGCAGCCCGTCGACCGCCGACGCGCAAAGGCTGGCGCGACTCGCGCGCGCGCGGCAGGTGATCGACGACCGCCTCGACCAGCCCGATCTGGATGCGGAGACGCTCGCGGCGAACCTCCACGTGTCGCGCAGCACGGTGTACCGGCTGTTCGCGGCGTCGGGCGGGGTCGCGCGGGTCATCCAGGCGCGCCGGCTCGAGAGGCTGCGTCGGTTGCTGTCCGAACGCGACGTCGACGCCAGCATCGCCGACCTCGCCAACCTGGTCGGTCTGGCCAGCGAGAGCCATGCCAGCCGGCTGTTCCTCGGGCGCTATGGCCTGCGCCCGGGCGCCTTCCGCACCGGCACGCGCGACCCGTCCGATTTCGCGGTCGGCCTGGTGCGGATGAGCGGGTGGCTCGCCGAACTGCAATGATGGCCCGCGACGGGTGGGATGCCCGACGTCCTTACGGCTGGGTCGCCAGCAGGTACGTCTGCCTCAGCGTGTCGATCGGGCGCAGCCTGCCCTCCACCTCCACATGCCAGAACGTCCACCCATTGCACGCCGCCGCGCCCTGTAGCGTGCAGCCGAGCTTGTGGATCGATCCGGCCTCGCCGCAGTCGCTGAGCAGGCTGCCGTCGACGCGCACGGTCGCGCGGAACCGGCGCCTGACGTCCACCAGCACGGCACCGGGCGCGAGATACCCCGTCTCCACAAGCATCCCGAACGCCACCTTGGGGGCATTGCGCGGGCTCTGCATCGTCTTCAGTGCCGCCTCGTCGAGCGGCAACGCTGCCTCGATCCGCGCTTCGGCGGCGGCGCAGTAGCCCTCCTCGCGCTCGATCCCGATCCAGCGCCGCCCCAGCCGCTTGGCGACCGCGCCCGTCGTACCGGTGCCGAAGAACGGATCGAGCACCACGTCGCCCGGCTTCGTCGACGCCAGCAGCACGCGGTACAGCAGCGCCTCGGGCTTTTGCGTCGGGTGGACCTTGACGCCGTCCTGCCGCAACCGCTCCGGTCCGCCGCAGATCGGGAAGTCCCAGTCCGACCGCATCTGCAACTCGTCGTTCAGCGTCTTCATCGACCGGTAGTTGAACGTGTAGCGCGCGTCCTCGCCCTTGGCGGCCCAGATCAGCGTCTCGTGCGCGTTGGTGAAGCGGGTGCCGCGGAAATTGGGCATCGGATTGGCCTTGCGCCACACGATGTCGTTGAGGATCCAGTAGCCCAGATCCTGCACCGCGGCGCCGACCCGGAAGATGTTGTGGTAGCTGCCGATGACCCAGATCGTGCCGTCGTCCTTCAGCACCCGGTGCGCCTCCGCTAGCCAGGCGCGGGTGAAGGCGTCGTATTGCGCGTAACTGTCGAACTTGTCCCAGTCGTCGGTGACCGCGTCGACGTGGCTGCCGTCGGGGCGGAACAGCTCGCCGCCGAGCTGGAGGTTGTAGGGCGGGTCCGCGAACACGCAGTCGACCGACTTGGCGGGGAGCGCGCGCATCGCGGCGATGCAGTCGGCGCGCAGGATCGTGTCGAGCGGCAGCACCGGTGCGGGCGCGGCCGACGCCACCGCACGCCCGTCGATCAGCCGCTCGGCTGTTGCCGCCATCCCCATCGCCCGTCCCCCTGTGCACGATCCTGCGGACCGCCGACCCATCGTCAAGCGGACTTTAGTTAACGATGGAGGTTACCGGGTCGTTAACTGCCGTCGGCCGATCGCGTGGAGACCAGATGTTGCGGCGCCATCGGGCGCCGGCCCCAACCGCTGGGGGTGTGACTCGAACGCCTCAGCGGGCGAGAGATGCGGCCGCGCGGGCGACCGGCGCGAAGCTGTGGCGGTGGAGCGGCGACGGGCCGTGCTCGGCGAGCGCGCGCAGGTGCTCGGGCGCGGCATAGCCCTTGTTGGATGCCCAGGCGTAGTGCGGGTGCGCGCGGGCGTGTTCCAGCATGATCGTGTCGCGCGTGTGCTTGGCGACCACCGAGGCGGCGGCGATCGACAGCGACAGCGCGTCGCCGCCGACGATCGCGGTGGCGGCGTGGCCCCAGCGCGGCAGGCGGTTGCCGTCGACCAGCACGTGCGCCGGGTGCTCGCCGCCATCCGCCGCCAGGGCTTCCACCGCCAGCGTCATCGCCTTCATGGTGGCCCAGTAGATGTTGAGACGATCGATCTCGTCCGCCTCGACGATGCCGACGCCGACACGCGCCCGGACGTGGAGCAGGGCGCAGAGACGCGCACGCTCCGACGGCGCGAGCTTCTTCGAATCGTCGATCCCCCGCGGCACGCCCCGCGCGGGCAGGATCACCGCCGCCGCCACCACCGGCCCGGCGAGCGGCCCGCGGCCGGCCTCGTCCACGCCGGCGACGGGGGCGAGGCAGAGCTTTTCGTGGCGCAGGTGGGGCATGACGGCGCCCTAGCCGCCGATGGAGTCGGGGTCGAGACGAACCGCCTGGTGTCCCATGGGGCCATGCCCCGCGCCGAAACCGGGTGCGGCCAGCAGGGCGGCGCGGACGAACCGGATGCCGCGCCCGATCGCATCGGGAAGCTGCATGCCGCGGCCCAATCCGGTGGCGATGGCGCTCGACAGGGTGCAGCCGGTGCCGTGGGTGTGGCGGGTCGCGATGCGGATGCCCGACCAGCGGGCGATCTCCTGGCCGTGCTGCACGAGGCGATCGACGACCTCGTCGCCGTCGCCATGACCACCCTTCACCAACACGGTCTCACCGTCGTCCAGCAGGGACTGCAAGCCTCCCAACGCTTCGAGTTCGGGCAGGTTGGGCGTGGTCACGAAAGCCCGGGCCCGAACCTCGTGCAGCGCGGCGATCGTCGCCGCATCCGCCAGCACGTCGCCGCTGGTCGCGACCATCACCGGGTCGAACACGACGGGAGCCTGCACGCCGACCAGCCACTCCGCCACCGCATGCGCCGTCTCCGCGGAACCCAGCATCCCGATCTTCACCGCGTCGATGCCGATATCATCCACGCACGATCGGATCTGCGCCATCACCATGTCCGTCGGCACCGGCATGACGCGCTGCACGCCCAGCGTGTTCTGCGCCGTGATCGCGGTGATCGCGGTCATGGCGTGGCCGCCCAGCATCGTGACGGTCTTGACGTCCGCCTGGATCCCCGCCCCGCCACCCGAGTCGGAGCCGGCGATGATGAGGATACGTGGCGTCATGCCCCTGCCCTGCCGTCCTGCCGTGCCCGGAGCAAGCGCGGCGTTGACAGGGCGCCGCCGCCGGGTTCAGCCCGGGTTCAAAGCCCCTGCCGCACGAGGTATCATGACCAGAACGATCCTTCTCGCCCCGCTGCTCGCGCTCGCGGTGCTCGCGCCGGCCGGCCCTGCGCTCGCCCGAACGCCCGTAGCCGTCGCCCCGGCGACCGGCGACCTGCTGCTCGTCCAGCAGCATCTGCAAGCGCTTCAGTCGATGACGGCGAACTTCGTGCAGACCGATCGCGCGGGCAAGACGCTGACCGGTACGCTGACGCTCAAGCAGCCCGGCCGCATCCGCTTCCAGTATCAGGCCGGCGTGCCGATCCTGATCGTCGCCGACGGCGGCGCGCTCACCTTCGTCGACTATTCGGTCAAGCAGGTGCAGCGGTGGCCGATCAAGAACTCGCCGCTCGCGGTATTGCTCGATCCCGATCGCGACATCACCCGCTATGCGCATCTGGCCGATGGCGGCGACCCGCGCAGCATCCTGGTCGATGCGGCGGACCCGAAGCATCCCGAATACGGCCGGATCACGCTGATCTTCGCGCGCGACGCGGCCGGTCCGGCGGGGCTGTCGCTCCAGGGGTGGGTGATGCTCGACGGCCAGGGCAACCGCACGACCGTTCGTCTCGCCGGTCAGCGGTTCAACGTCGCGATCCCCGACAACGGCTTCGCCTGGACCGATCCGCGTCGCAAGACGCGGTGATCGGCCGCCGCCTTGGGATCGTTTGACCCGCCCGTGCGTCCCCCTCGGCGCAAGGAGACGGTGATGGATTATGTGAAGCTCGGCTCGACGGGGCTGGACGTGTCGCGGTTGTGCCTCGGTTGCATGACGTTCGGCCTGCCCGATCGCGGCAACCACGCCTGGACGCTCGACGAGGCGGCGAGCCGCCCGATACTCGCCAAAGCGATCGAGGCGGGGATCAACTTCTTCGATACCGCCAATGTCTATTCGGACGGGACGTCGGAGGAGATCGTCGGCCGCGCGCTCAAGGAGTTGACCCGCCGCGACGAGGTGGTGATCGCCACCAAGGTCCATGGTCGGATGCGCCCCGGCCCGAACGGCGCCGGCCTGTCGCGCAAGGCGATCATGACCGAGATCGACGCCAGCCTGACGCGGCTCGGCACCGACCATGTCGACCTCTATCAGATCCACCGCGCGGATCCCGACGTGCCGATCGAGGAGACGCTGGAGGCGCTTCACGACGTCGTGAAGGCGGGAAAGGCGCGCTACATCGGTGCATCGTCGATGTACGCGTGGCAGTTCGCGACGATGCTGCACACGCAGGAGGCGAACGGCTGGACCCGGTTCGTGACGATGCAGAACTACCTCAACCTCCTGTACCGCGAGGAAGAGCGCGAGATGCTGCCGCTGTGCGACGCCGAAGGGATCGGCGTCATCCCGTGGAGCCCGCTCGCGCGCGGGCGGCTGACCCGCGACTGGGATGCGGCGACCGAGCGGTCGGGCACCGACAAGTTCGGCCAGTCGCTGTACCGGCAAACCGAGGATGCGGACCGGCGGGTGGTCGAGCGGGTGGCAGAGATCGCCACCGAACGCGGGGTGCCGCGCGCGCGGGTCGCGCTCGCCTGGGTGCTCGCCAAGCCCGAGGTGTCCGCCCCGATCGTCGGCGCCTCGAAGCCGGCGCATCTGGACGATGCGGTCGCCGCGCTGGCCATCGGGCTGACCGAGGGTGAGATCGCGCGGCTGGAGGAACCGTATGTCCCGCATGCGGTGGTCGGGTTCGACTGACACGCTCCGGGTCGGCGGGTGGTCCGGCCGCTTCATCGGGCAGAAGCCAAACACAACATGAACTTACCGCCATTCACCAACGCGACAGGTTCGGGCCGCTAGGGCCATCGGGCGGTCGCGAAGTCGTCGGGATTTCCCCCCTGTTGCCCGGCGGTTGCGTGATCTGCCTGCGTGACGAACGCTGAGTCGGCCCTCGCTCCATGCCCCCGGAGCGGGGGCCTTTTCACGCGCAGCGCGGCCGACGGCGCGAAGCGATCGATCGACGACGGGGCTTCGCCGCGGCGCCCCTTCTTCCTTCCGCAGCCGCGCCTGCGGTCCCCGGGGGGTGACGCCCCCCTTCCCACTCCTTAGATCACTCCTCGTGAAGATCGCCTCTTGGAACATCAATTCGGTGCGGTTCCGCATCGGGATCGTCGAGCGTTTCCTGCGCGAGGCCGCGCCCGACGTCCTGTGCCTGCAGGAAACCAAGGTGATCGACGACGACTTCCCGGTCGCCGCCTTCCGCGCGCTCGGATACGACCATGTCGTCCTGCACGGCCAGCGGATGCACCACGGCGTCGCGATCGTCGCCCGTGTCCCGGTGGAGGCCGACGACCGGCTGGACTGGCAGGCGAACCGGGAGGCACGGCACCTGGGCGTCCGGCTGGCCAACGGCGTGCGGGTGGAGAACGTCTATGTCCCGGCGGGCGGCGACGTGCCCGATCGCACGGTGAATCCGAAGTTCGGGCAGAAACTCGATTTCCTGGAGCGGATGACGAGCTGGTCGCGGACGCTGGACGGCCCGACGCTGCTGGTCGGCGACCTCAACATCGCGCCGCTGCCATTTGACGTCTGGGGTCACAGGCAGCTGCTGGGCACCGTCAGCCACACGCCGATCGAGGTCGAGACGCTCGCGCGGTTGCAGGCGGCGGCCGACTGGGTCGACCTCGGCCGGCGTTTCCATCCCGCGCCCGGGCGGCTGCATACGTGGTGGAGCTATCGCGCGAAGGACTGGGCGGCGTCCGATCGCGGGCGGCGGCTCGATCACCAGTGGGCGACACCCGATCTGGCGGCACGGGCGGTGGCGCATCAGGTGTTCGAGGATTGCCGTGGCTGGCCCACGCCGTCCGATCATGTGCCGCTGATGACCGAGTTCGCCTGGTGAGGGACGACGGCGCAGCTGACGGCGGCGAACCCGACCTCGGCGCCCGCCGGACCGCGCGCGCGATCGACGCGTTGCGCCGGGGTTGGGCGGTGGCGATCGGCGGGCTGGCGCTGCTGCCGATCGAAACGGCGGATCCCGTTCGGCTCGCCGCCTTCGATCCCGACTCGCGCGCGCCGGTGCTGCTGTCCGCCGGTCGCGCCGCGACGTTGAAGCTCGCCAACCAGCGCGACGCGGCGACGCCGGACGCACCGGTGCTGGTGGAACGCGCGCCGTGGCTGGATTTCGCCGCCGCGACCGCGCTCGCCGACCCGCAGCTCGATCTGGCGACGCCGCTCAAGGGCCCGTTCCGCGCGCTGCCGGTCGGCGATCCCGTTCCGCTCGCGGCGGCGCTGCGACTGGCGCGGCTCGCCGGCGTCCTGCCCGCCTTCTTCGTCACGCCGCGTGGCGACGACCGGCTGGTCGAGGTCGCGCTTGATGTCGTGGCGATCGATGCGCACGAGGACGCCGCCCGGCTGACCATCGCCGCGCGCGCGCGCCTGCCGGTCGCGGGCGCCGAGCACGCGGAGATCGTCGCCTTCCGCACGCCGGAACAGCCCGGCGAGCACGTCGCGCTGCTGATCGGTGCGCCCGACGGCGGGCCGCCGCTGGTGCGGCTCCACTCGGAATGTCTGACGGGCGACATGCTCGGCAGCCTGAAGTGCGATTGCGGACCGCAACTAACCGCCGCGATCGCGGCGATCGCCGCCGCTGGCTGGGGCATCCTACTGTATCTGCGGCAGGAGGGCCGCGGGATCGGGCTCGTCAACAAGCTGCGCGCCTATGCGCTGCAGGATCAGGGGTTCGACACGGTCGACGCCAACACCCGCCTCGGCTTCGCGGTCGACGCGCGCGATTATCGCGTGGCGGCGCGGATGCTGGCGCTCCTGGGTCAGCATCGGGTCCGGCTGCTGACCAACAATCCGCAGAAGGTCGCCCAACTCACCGCCGCGGGCATCGACGTGGTCGTGCGTGTGCCGCATCACCTGCCCCCCAACCCCCATAACGAACGATACCTCGCCACCAAACGCGACCGTACCGGGCATCAGCTGTGAAGCGGCTGCTCGTCCTGTTCGGCGCGGCGGTCCGTGCCGACGGACGGCCGAGCGAGACGCTCGCTCGGCGGATCGGTTACGCCGCCGCCGCAGCCGAGGGCGACCCGGGCCTCGTCATCTTCTGCTCGGGCGGGGTCGGCCGGCATGGCCCGTCGGAGGCGTCGGTGATGGCGCGGATGCTCGGGGGAAGCGTCTCCGCCGGCCGCCTGCACCTCGACGAGGCGAGCCGCGACACGCTGGAGACCGTCCGCGCCGCCACGGCCTATGCTCGGGGCCACGGCATCGGCGCGGTGGTGTCGTGCACCGATTCCTATCATCAGCCGCGTGTCCGGATGCTGTTCGCGATCCATGGTTTGCGATGCAGTGCGCTGCGCCTGCCACGGCGGGGCAGTCGGGGGGCGCAATGGCGGATGCGGCTGCGGGAGGTGGCGGCGATCCCTTATGACCTGGTCGCCGGCACGGCCGCAGCCTGGACGGACCGCCGCTCACGTTCCACGTGAAACAGCGGGAGCTTAGGCCAGCAGGGCAGTGACATCGTCGAACGTCGCGGCGATCGCGGCGACTCCGATGGCGCGCAATCGATCCGCATGGCTGGTGTCGCAGTGCCGGCCGGCGACGAGGCCGATGACGTGGCCGCCGCTCGCGACCGCCCCGGTGGCCCCGACCGGCGAGTCCTCGATGATCGCGCAGCGCGCGATGTCGACACCCAGCTGCGCCGCGCCGAACAGGTACAGGTCCGGTGCCGGCTTGCCGCGCGTGACGTGCTCGCGTCCCGAATAGAGGTGGTCGCCGAACGCGTCGGCCAGGCCGACATGCTCGAGATGCCGGCGGATCCACGCCGTCGAACTCGACGAGACGATGGCGCGCGGCAGGTCGGACGGCAGCGAGCGGACGAAGGCGACCGCGCCGGCGACCTCCCCCATGCCCTCGCGCATCGCGCGTTCGTCCTCGATTCGGCGGGCGGCGTGGAAGCCTTCGGGGATCGGGCCGTCGATCCAGCGTTCGATCGCGGCGTGGAAGTCCGCGCCGGCTAGGCCCATGAAATTGGCCATCGACTCCTCGGGGCTAGTCGGGTGACCGATGCCCGTCAGATAGTCTGCGATCTGGAGATTGCCGGCATACTCGCTCTCGATCAGCACGCCGTCGAAATCGAACAGGAGCGCATCGAAGCGCACGGCGATGCTCATGCCCGCGCTCCGAACAGTGCGCTGCCGACCCGCACGTGCGTCGCGCCCAGCATCACCGCGGTCTCCAGATCGTCCGACATCCCCATGCTCAGCTCCGTCAGTCCATGATCGCGCGCGAGCTTGGCCAGCAGCGCGAAATACGGCGCCGCCTCCAGCCCCGCGGGCGGAACGGCCATCAACCCCGCGACCGGCAGTGCCGCGGCGCGCGCACGATCCAGCAACGCCGGCAGGTCCGCGATGGCGCACCCGCCCTTCTGCGGCTCGTCGCCGATGTTGACCTGCACGAAGCAGCGCGGACGGCGCCCGATCCTGTCCGCCGCCCGTGCCAGCGCGTCGACCAGCGACGGCCGGTCGAGCGAGTGGATCGCGTCGAACATCATCGTTGCCGCCTCCGCCTTGTTCGATTGCAGCTGACCGACCAGGTGCAGTTCGGCGTCGGGGTAGGCCGCACGCAGCGACGGCCATTTGCCCTCCGCCTCCTGTACCCGGTTCTCGCCGAAGATGCGCTGCCCGGCCGCCAGCAGCGGCTCGATCGCCTCGGCGGCCTGCGTCTTGCTGATCGCGATCAGCGTCACCGCCGCGGGATCGCGTCGTGCGAGCCGGGCGGCGGCGATGATGCGGCCCCGCACGGCGGCGAGCGCGGGATGGGGTGCGTCGGTCGTCATGGCGGCGCTATAGGGAGCGGCATGCGGCCCCGCCAACCCTCGATCCCGCGGCTATGGCTGATGACGGACGAGCGGCTGGGCGACGACTGGCCGGGCGGCGGGCTGTGGACGGCGCTGGCGCGGCTGCCGCGGGGAGCGGGGGTCGTTTTCCGGCATCATGCGACCCCCCCGGCCGAGCGCCGCCGCCTGCTCGCGAAGGTCGCGCGACTGTGCCGCGCGCGCCGGCTGGTCCTGGTGACGGCGGGAGCGCGGAGGCACGACGGTCGGGTCGGGACGCACGGTCGTCCGGGCGCGGTGACATGGCCGGCGCACGACCGGCGCGAGGCGATCGCCGGCCTGCGCGCGGGAGCGCGGGTGCTGTTCGTGTCGCCGGTCTTCGCCACCCGCTCGCATCCGGGTGCGCCGGCGCTCGGCCCGGTGCGGGCGGCGCTGATCGTCCGGGGATTGCCCGCGGTGACGATCGCGCTGGGCGGCATGGACGCGCGACGTTTTCGTCGGTTGCGGCCCTTGGGTTTCGATGGCTGGGCGGCGATCGATGCCTGGCAGGCCGCTAAGCCCGCTGCATCACCGCCCTTGCCCCGCCCCGCCTAGAAACGGAAGGCGGTGCCGACATAGACGGCCTGGCTGTCGTGATGCTGGGCGACATCGTCCGACTGCTGCAGCCGGTCGATATCCATGCGATAACGGACGCCCGCGGTCAGATCGACGTTGTGCGCCAGGCGATACGCCCCGCCGACGTCGACGGAATAGCTCGGCGCCTGCTCCACCAGCTTGGGCGCGTCCGCGAGCGGCCGGTCGAGCAGCCCCTTCACGCGGCCGGTGAACCGGTTGAGCGTGTACGAGACGCCCAGATCAGCCGCTTCGCGACTGCCGGGTTGACCCTGGAGATCGACGTGCGCGACGTCGCCGACGACCGCGAACCGTTTCCAGCCCACCGCGGCGCCCAGATTATACGCGATGGGGGTCAAGCCGACGTTGGGCACGACATGATCGTTGCTGGCGAGCGAGCGCGTGGACCGCGCGCGGACCGCGACCGTCACCGCTCGGCTGACCCGCCGCGTCTGCGCCGGCGTGAAGCTGAAACCGTCGTCCGCGACGCCGCTGCGCGCGAACATCGCCGCCAGCCGCGGATCGGCCGCCGCCGGGGTGAAGCTGCCCATCCCCATCGATGGTGCCGGCGCGTGCCGGGTCGCGAGAGGCTGGACCGCGGCGTCCGACGCCCCGAACGCAGGCGCGACCGTGATCCCCGTCGCGACGAGCGCGCCGGCAGCGATCAGCAAGGTCAGGCGCGATGCGGCCACGGTGAAGACGATCCTCCTCGCCCGGACGATTACCCCCGGGTTGTTATCGAAACGCGCCTAGCAGGATTCGGTCGACCGTCATCCCCGGCGGATTCATTTTGTCTCGTGCTGTTGCACTTACCCCACACGTATGCCCGAGCCCTGGTGGCGATGCGCGCGGGTTGCGGCTGACAGGCCCGGGCGGTAGACGCGAGGGGCCTTCCCGTTTTCCTCGTCGTTCAGGACCGATGCGTATGATCCGCCCGCGTGCTCTCGCCACCATCGCCCTGGTGCTCGTGCTGGGCGGTTGTGCCCATGGCAGGCACAAGGTCAATCCGGATCTCGCCGCCTCCAAGGTCACGACGATCGGCGTCAACGCCTATCTGTGGCGCGCGAGCCTCGACACGCTGAGCTTCATGCCGCTGGTGCAGACCGACTCGAACGGCGGCGTGATCGTGACCGACTGGTACATCAACCCGCAGGCGCCGACCGAGCGGCTGAAGGTGACGGTGACGATCCTCGACCAGGATCTGCGTGCCGACGCGCTGCGCGTCGCGGCGCTGCGCCAGGTGCAGCAGGGCGGCCAGTGGGTGGCGGCCCCCGTCCAGGCGGCGACGGTGCAGAAGCTCGAGGACATCATCCTGACCCGGGCCCGCGACCTGCGCCGCGCCGCCATCGCGGGCTGATCCGCATATGGCAACGCGCGCCGACGCGCCTGGCGTGTCCCGCTTCAATGCGCTGAGCGCGGATGCGCGCTGGCAGCGCGTGTGGGAGGAACGCCAGACTTTCGCCGCCCGCGACGACAGCCCGCGCCCCAAGGCGTACGTGCTGGAGATGTTCCCGTACCCGTCCGGGCGCATCCACATGGGGCATGTGCGCAACTACACGATGGGCGACGTGCTGGCGCGCTATCGGCGGATGACGGGGCATGAAGTGCTCCACCCGATGGGCTGGGACGCGTTCGGCATGCCGGCCGAGAATGCGGCGATGGAAAAGGGCGTCCACCCCGGCACCTGGACGCGCGCCAACATCGCGACGATGCGCGCGCAGCTGAAGCGGCTGGGCTTTGCGCTCGACTGGAGCCGTGAGCTGGCGACGTGCGAGCCCGACTATTACGGCCACGAGCAGGCGCTGTTCCTCGACTTTCTGGCGGCGGGCCTCGTCTATCGCCGCCAATCGTCGGTGAATTGGGATCCGGTCGACATGACCGTGCTCGCCAACGAGCAGGTGATCGACGGCCGCGGCTGGCGATCGGGCGCGACCGTCGAGAAGCGCAAGCTGAACCAGTGGTTCCTCAAGATCACCGACTTCGCCGACGAGCTGCTCGACGGGCTGCCCGCGCTCGATCACTGGCCCGACAAGGTCAAGCTGATGCAGGAGAACTGGATCGGCCGCAGCCAGGGGCTACGCTTCCGGTTCATGCTGTCGGATCCCGAGCCGACGACGGGCGATCGCTCGGTCGAGGTGTTCACCACCCGCCCCGACACCATCTTCGGCGCGAGCTTCGTCGCGATCGCCGCCGATCATCCGATCGCGCAGGAGATGGCGGCGGTGAACCCGGACGTCGCCGACTTCGTCGCGCGCTGCAAGCAGGGCGGCACGACCGCCGCCGAGCTGGAGACGCAGGAGAAGCTGGGCCTCGACACGGGCCTGCGCGCGCAGCACCCGCTCGATCCGCGCTGGGCGCTGCCGGTGTACATCGCCAATTTCGTGCTGATGGAGTACGGCACCGGCGCGGTGTTCGGTGTGCCGGCACACGACCAGCGCGACCTGGATTTCGCGCGCAAATACGGCTTGCCGGTCAAGCGCGTGGTCTCGGACGGCGCGGAGGATGCGCCGGTGTTCGCCGGCGACGTCGCGTGGACGGGTGCGGGCACGCTGTGCAACTCGCACTTCCTGGATGGGATGGACATCGCCGACGCCAAGCGCACGGTGATCGAGCGCGCGGAGGGCGAGGGCTGGGGCGATTGCACGACCGTCTTCCGCCTGCGCGATTGGGGCGTGTCGCGTCAGCGCTACTGGGGCACGCCGATCCCGGTGATCCACTGCACCACGTGCGGCGTCGTGCCGGTGCCGCGCGAGCAATTGCCGGTCGTCCTGCCCGAGGACGTCAGCTTCGACATACCCGGCAATCCGCTCGACCGACATCCGACGTGGAAGCACGTCCTCTGCCCCGCGTGCGGCGCCGACGCGGTGCGCGAGACGGACACGCTAGATACGTTCGCCGACTCGTCCTGGTATTTCATCCGCTTTGCCAGCCAGCCGGACGACAAGCCGTTCGACCGCGCGGTGGCCGAGCAATGGCTGCCGGTCGGGCAATATATCGGCGGCGTCGAGCATGCGATCCTCCACCTGCTCTACGCGCGCTTCTGGACGCGGGCGCTCAAGCATCTGGGCAAGCTCGACATCGCCGAGCCGTTCGCGGGGCTGTTCACGCAAGGCATGGTCACGCACGAGACGTATCAGCGAGTGGTAACGGTGCTCGCTACTGATGGCGACCGAGAGGCGTTCGGCTGGGGTGAGGCTGGCGACGATACAGTTACTGAGCTGACTTGGCTCTCTCCCGAGCAAGTAGAAGTAACGAACGGCACTGTTGTAGAACGCGAGACTGGACTGCCAATCCGCGTTGGCCGCATCGAAAAGATGTCGAAGTCGAAGAAGAACACGGTCGATCCCGAACCGATCGTCGACCAGTACGGCGCGGACGCGGTGCGCTGGTTCATGCTGTCGGACTCGCCGCCCGAGCGGGACCTCGAATGGAGCGAGAACGGGATCGAGGGGGCGTGGCGCTTCGTCCAGCGGCTCTGGCGGCTGGTCGCAACCGAGAGCACCGACGTCGGTGCAGCCGACGACCTGCCGCTGCGCAAGCTTGCCCACCGAACCACTGCCGGCGTCGCCGCCGCGATCGAGGGGTTGCAGTTCAACAAGGCGGTGGCGCTGCTCTACACGCTCGCCAGCGCGATAGAGAAGGCGGCGCCGTCCGCCGATCGGCACGGCGCCACCCACACGCTGTTGCTGCTCGCCAGCCCGATGGTGCCGCATCTCGCCGAGGAGGCCTGGGCGACTTCGGGCGAGGGCGGCCTGATCGCCGACGCACCTTGGCCAGCGGTCGACCCGGCGCTGCTCGTCGACGACGAGGTGACGATCGCGATCCAGGTCAACGGCAAGCTGCGCCACACGCTGGTGCTGCCCAAGGGCATGGACAAGGTGGCGCTGGAGGCCGCGGCGCTCGCGTCCGACAAGGTGATCCGGCTGCTCGACGCCAAGCCGCCGCGCAAGGTGATCGTGGTGCCCGACCGCCTCGTGAACATCGTCGCATGACCGCGCGCGTGTTCCTCGCCGCCGCCGCGCTTGCCGTTCCGCTGGCACTCGGCGGGTGTGGGCTGCACCCGATCTACGCCGGCGGCGGCTCGGGCGTGGTCGCGCGGTCGCTCGCCGCGGTCGAGGTCAAGCCGATCGAGGGCAAGGCCGGCTGGCTGATCGGCAACGCACTGCGCGACCGGTTCGCCGGCGACGGCAGCGCGCCCGCCCGCTACCGCCTCGACGTCACGCTGGACGATCACATCGAGGGCCTGGCGGTGCGCAGCGACTATGCCGCCACGCGCGAGCGGCGGACGCTGCGGGCGCGGTTCCAGCTCGTGCGCCTCGACGATCAGGTGACGGTGCTGGACGCTACCGCGGGTTCGGACGCCGGCCTCGACGTGGTCGGCAGCGAATATGCGACGATCGCGGCGGAGAACTCCGCGCTGGAGCGATTGTCGGGCATCGTCGCGGACCAGATCACCACCCGGATCGCGCTCTATGCCCGGCGCCACGCCGCGGACCGGTGACGAACCCGCAACGGGCCGACGCGTGAAGGTCAAACCGGCGCAGCTACGCGCGGCGCTCGGCCGGCTGGCGCCGGACATCCGGCTGTACCTCGTCCATGGGCCGGACGAGGCGGCGGCATTCGATTTCGCCGCCCAGTTGGCGCGCTCGGTCGGAGCCGGAGCCGAGCGGATCGATCTGGACGGCGCGACATTGCGGGCGGACCCGGCGCGGCTCGCCGACGAAGCCGCGTCGCTGTCGCTGTTCGGCGATGCCCGCTGGATCCGGGTGACGGGGGTGGGCGAGGAAAGCCTGGCGGCGATGACCACGCTGCTGGCCGCCGATCGGGCGGGCAATCCGGTGTTCGCGATCGCGCCCGGGCTGCGCGCGACGGCGAAGCTGGTGAAGCTCGCCAGCGACGCGCCCGCCGCGCTCGTCACCCAATGCTATGCGCCGGCCGGCCGGGCCGCGGAGCAACTCGTCACCGAGATCGCGGCCGAGCATGGCCTGCGTCCCGTCCACGGTGTCGCCGCCCGGATCGTCGAGGCGACGGGGGGCGATCGCGCGGTGATGACGCGGGAGCTGGAGAAGCTCGCGCTGTTTCTCGATGCGGACCCGTCACGCCCGCGCGAGCTCGACGGCGCGGCGCTCGATGCGGTCGGCGCCGATCTCGGCGAGGCGGCGGCGGACGAGTTGATCGCCGCGCTCTTCGACGGCCGCACCGCCGAGCTCGGCGCCGAGCTGATGCGGCTGGCGGAAGCGGGCGCGGCACCCGTCCAGTGGCTGCGCCAGCTCGCGCGCCGGATCGTCCTGCTGATCGAGCTGAGGCTGGAAATGGACCGCGGCAACGATCCGGGACCGCTGGTGAAACGCCGCGTGCATTTCAGCGAGGAAGAGGCGATCCTGCGCGCGCTGCGGCTGTGGACCGCGGCGCGCCTGTCCCGCGCGCTGGACCTGGTCGTCGCCGCCGAACGCGCGGAAAAGTCCGCCGGCACCGCGGGCCGAGTCCTGTCGGATCACATGGCCATGACACTGGGCCGCGCCGCCGCCGATCGCCGCTGATCGGGCGGCACCGATCGGCGCCGAGGCGGATCAGATACCCTCGCCGCTCAGCCGCTGGCACAGCATGTCGAGCTGATCGAGCGTGGTGTAGGACAGCGACAGCATCCCGCCCTTGTCCCCCAGCGTGATCGAGACGGGCAGGCCGATCATGTCCGCCAGTTGCTGTTCGAGTGCGGCGATGTCCGCGCTGGGGTCTAGGCCGCCCTCGCCATCGACCCGGCGCGCGGGCGACCGGTCTGCCGGCCCGTCCCGGCCCTTGGCCACACGGGCCAGCTTCTCCGTTTCGCGAACTGACAGGCCACGTGACGTGACCTGCTCGGCCAACGCTTCGACGTCGGCGGCGCCCAGCAGCGCGCGCGCGTGGCCCATGGTCAGGGTTCCGTCGACCACCCGGTCCTGCACCGGTTCGGGAAGGTCGAGCAACCGCAGCAGATTGGCGACATGGCTGCGCGACTTGTGGACCGTCCGCGCGATCTCGTCCTGCTTGTGGCCGAACTCGACCGCCAGCCGCTGATAGGCGCGCGCCTCCTCGATCGCGTTGAGGTCCTGACGCTGGATGTTCTCGACCAGCGCGATCTGAAGCGTTTCCGAATCATCGTAATCGCGGACGACCACCGGCACCTCGGCCAGGCGGGCGCGCTGTGCCGCGCGCCATCGCCGTTCGCCCGCGACGATCTGATACCCGCTGCCGAACGCGCGCACGACGATCGGCTGGATGATCCCCCGCACCGCGATCGACTGCGCCAGCTCTTCCAGCGCCGCCTCGTCGAAGCGACGGCGCGGCTGTTCGGCGTGCGGCGCGAGCGCGTCGATCGGCAGCAGGCGCACGTCGCGGCGACGTTCCTCGGTCGTCTGGGTCTGATCGTCGCGCGGCGTGACGTCGCCCAGCAACGCGCTGAGCCCGCGGCCCAGACCGCTCGGCCGGCTCATGCGGCCTTGGCTCCGCGGCTCGGCAACCGGTCGATCAGTTCGCGGGCGAGCGCCATGTACGCCTCGGACCCGGAGCAGCGATGGTCGTAGATCAGCGCGGGCAGACCGTGGCTGGGCGCTTCGGACAGCTTTACGTTGCGCGGGATGACGGTCTCGAACACCGCTTTGCCCAGGACCGCGCGCACGTCCGACGCGACCTGATCCGTCAGCCGGTTGCGGCGATCGTACATCGTCAGCGCGACGCCCAGGATCGCCAGCCCGGGATTGAACCGGCTGCGGATGCGCTCGACGGTGCTGAGAAGCTGGCTGAGCCCTTCCAGCGCGAAGAACTCGCACTGCAACGGCACCAGCAGCGAATCCGCCGCGACCATCGCGTTAATCGTCAGCAGCCCCAATGACGGCGGACAATCGACCAGCGCGATGTCCCAGCGATCGACGGTCCGGGCGAGCGCATGGCGCAGGCGATGCGTCCGGGCCTCGAACTCGACGAGCTCGATCTCCGCACCCGACAAGTCGACGGTCGATGGCACGATATCGAGGCCGGGAACGCAACTGCCGATGACCGCGTCCGCGATGCTCGCGCGGCCGATCAGCACCTCGTAGGACGACAACGCGCGTTGGTGGCGACCGATACCCAGACCCGTGGAGGCATTGCCCTGTGGGTCGAGGTCGATCAGCAGCACACGAAACCCGATCGCCGCCAGCGCGGTCGCCAGGTTGATCGCGCTGGTCGTCTTGCCGACGCCACCCTTCTGATTGGCGACAGCGATCGTGATCATGAGATACCTCGGGCGATCAGGATGCCGGCAGACGGGTCGGTCACACTAGGTTCCACGTGAAACACCGCGCTGCTCAGCATGACTGATGCTTCTATCTCGATTGCCCCGGATTGGCCACGCGGTAAAATCCAGACGGTGTCCCGATCGGCGCAGCCCCGCGCGGCCTTGACGAGAAGATCGACGCCGGTGACGGCGCGCGCCGTGATGGTCGCGGCGCGTACCTGCAGCGCCTCCACCTTGCAGGCGGCAACCGTTACGCGACCGGTCAGGCCGAGCGTCGAGACGGCGTGATCGAGGAACGCGGCCCGGAGTTTACGCGGCTCACACAGGAGGAAGGGTCGCTCGATCAGCAACGCCAATACGATCCCGGGCAACCCGCCGCCGCTACCGATGTCGAGCCACAGGCCGTCACCGGTCGAGAAGGCGGCGAGCTGGGCGCTGTCGACGATGTGACGAGCCCAGATCACCGGGATCGTCGACGGGGCGATCAGGTTCTGCCGTGCCGCCTCGTCGACCAGCAGGTCGACGAACGTCATCAACCGGTCGAGCGAGGCCGGGCCGAACTGTCGAACCAGCCACTCGCGTGCTTCCTCTTCGCTCACGCGGCCCGGCGTCGGGCATGGAGGAAGATCGCCGACAGCGCGGCGGGAGAGATGCCGCGGATCCGCGCCGCCGCGGCCAGCGACGGCGGCCGTGCCGCCTCGAGACGTTCGGCCATCTCCAGCGACAGTCCGGGGATCGAGGCGTAATCGAGCGTGGGGGCAAGCGTCACCGCCTCGTCCTGCCGCAGCCGTGCGATCTCCGCCGCCTGACGTTCCACATACGGCGCGTAGCGGGCGTCCTCGACCATCTCGGCGACGAGCGTCGGATCTTCGGCCGTCGTCAGGTCCGGAAGCACATCCGCTGCCTCGACGGTAGCAAAACGCAGCCACTCGCGCGCCGACCGTCGGGACCCGTCCTGCGCGACCGAGACGCCCGACGCACGCAGGCTGCTGGCGGAGATCGGACGGTCGAGTTGTTCGTCGATGGCGCTACGTAGCGCGTTTCGCTGCCGCACCCACGACAACCGTTCGGCTCCGAGCAGCCCGGCCGCTTCGCCGATGCCGGACAAACGCGTGGCGGCGTTATCGGCCCGAAGGCTCAGGCGGTACTCGGCGCGCGCGGTCAGCATGCGATAGGGCTCGGTCACGCCCTGCAGAACCAGATCGTCGATCATCACGCCGAGATAACTGGACGCGCGATCCAAGATCAGCGGAGCCAGGTTCAGCGCTTCGGCAGCCGCGTTGGCGCCGGCGACGAGGCCCTGCCCCCCGGCTTCCTCATAGCCGGTGGTTCCGTTGATCTGGCCCGCGCAATAGAGGCCGTCGACGTCACGCGAGGCGAGCCGATGGTCGAGGCGCCGCGGATCGAGATAATCATATTCGACCGCATAGCCCGGCACGACGATCGTCGCGCGCTCAAGCCCGGGGATGGTGGCGACGACCGCCTGTTGCACGTCGGTGGGCAACGAGGTCGACAGGCCGTTCGGGTAGACCAGCGGGTCGTCGAGCCCTTCGGGTTCGAGGAATATCTGGTGACCGTCGCGATCCCCGAACCGATGGATCTTGTCCTCGATCGAGGGGCAATAACGCGGGCCGCTGCCACCGATCGCGCCGCCGAACAGCGGCGATCGGTTGAGGGCGCCGCGGATCACGTCGTGCGTCTCAGCCGACGTGCGCGTCACCGCGCAAGCCACCTGCGGCAGAGCCCGCGTGGGCGACAGGGCTGACATCGTCCAGCCGTCGATGTCGGACGGCTGTTCCACCAGGCGGGCCCAATCAATCGTCCGCCCGTCGAGCCGCGGCGGTGTTCCCGTCTTCAGTCGGCCGAGCGGGAGGTCGAGCGCGCGGAGCTGCAGGCCGAGGTCGCTGGCGGCGCGCTCGTCCACCCGGCCGCCGTCGGCGCGTTCTTCTCCCCGGAACATCCGCGCGCCCAGGAATGTGCCGGTAGCGAGCACGACCGCACGGGCGGCAATCATCGTACCGTCCACCAGCCCGACGCCAGCCGCGCATCCCGCGCGGATCGTCAGCGCCACGACGTCGCCGGCGATCACCGTCACCCCTGCCCCGGCCATGGCGGCGTCGACCGCCGACGCATACCGACGGCGGTCGGCCTGAACCCGCGGCCCCTGTACCGCGCGTCCCTTGCTGGCGTTGAGCATCCGATAGTGGATCGCCGCCGCGTCCGCCGCCCGCGCCATCACGCCGTCGAGCGCGTCGACCTCACGGACAATGTGCCCCTTTCCTACCCCGCCGATCGACGGATTGCAGGACATGGCGCCGATCCGGCCGACGTCGAAGGTGACGAGCGCGACCCGGGCACCGCGACGCGACGCCGCCGTCGCGGCCTCCACCCCTGCGTGGCCGGCACCAATCACCAGAACGTCGAACATGCCGCTCGCTACCAGAAAACGCCTGGTCGTTCCACGTGGAACATCATTTGCCCAGGCAGAACCGGGAAAAGAGCGCGTTCAGCATCGCCTCGGTCGCGTTCACGCCGAGGAGCGACGCGATCGTGTCGTGAGCCAAGCGCACTTCTTCCGCGGCGATCAGCGGGTCAGCGGTGTCGACGGCCATGCCAAGATGGTGCGCGGCGGCACTCACCTGTTCGCGCTGATGACGGGTCAGCGCACCCGTCCCGGCGGACGGAACGAGGGGCCGCGCACGCTCGTCGATCGCCTGCCATACCGCGTCAAGCCCGGCGCCCCGCAGCGCGGAAACCGGTAATCGCCCGGCGGGAACGGCCAGCCGGTCCGGCTCGTCCGCGCGCGCATGGAGCACCAGCGCGTCCGCGCGTGGTGGCGGGCCGTCATCCAGCCACAGCAGCAGGTCGGCCGCCGCGATCGCCTCCCGCGCCCGATCGACACCGATCGCCTCGACAGGGTCGGTGGAGTTCGTCAGCCCTGCCGTGTCGGTCAGCACATAGGCCAGCCCGCCGCGCTGGACCGGCGCCTCGATCCGGTCCCGTGTCGTTCCGGCGACGGGCGACACGATCGCGACCTCACGCCGGACGAGCGCGTTGACGAGGGTCGACTTGCCGCTGTTAGGCGGCCCGGCGAGGACGACGCGGAGGCCGTCGCGGATCCGTTCCACGGACGGCTCCGCCAGTGCATTGACCAGCTCGTCCCTCACCTGCCGCGCGGCCTCTCCGGGTATCCTGCCGGACCCCTCGTCCTCCTCGACGTAATCGATCGCGACCTCGATATCGGCCGCCAACGCCGACAGCGCGTCCAGCCACCTCGTCAATCGTCTGGTCACCACCCCGGTCGCGGCGTCCATCGCCAGCCGCCGTTGCGCCTCGGTCTCGGCGGCGAGCAGGTCGGCCAGGCCTTCTGCCTCCGCCAGATCGATCCTGCCGTTCATCAGCGCCCGCCGGGTGAACTCACCGGGCGAGGCGCGCCGAACCCCGGCATGCGCGACCAACGCGTCCTCCACCGCCGAGATCACCGCGCGACCACCGTGGCAATGCAGCTCGACGAGGTCCTCTCCCGTCGCGGTCGCAGGCCCGGAAAAAACGATCACCAACGCGCGGTCGAGCACCTCTCCCGCATCGTCGCGCAGTGTTCTCAGCGCTGCCGTACGTTCGGTCGGCAACCGCCCGGCGATCGCCGCGGCGGTCGCCAGCGCGCGCGGACCGCTCATCCGGATCACGCCGATCGCCGCCGGAGGACGCCCGCTCGACAGGGCGACGATCGTGTCCGCGTCGTCCATCAATCCCGGTCTGGGCGGCCCGGCGCCGACGCCGCCGCCTCAACCATGCGACGCCACATCGACATTCCCGCCTCGCCCATCGGCGCCCAGCTGCGCATCATCGTCTCGGCCGCTTCGGGCTGGACTTTTCCCGTCATCGCCTCCTGCAGCATGGCCACATACCGCTCGTGAACCATGGACAAGTCAGGCAGTCCCATGGCGCGGCGCGCCTCCTCGGGTGTGCAATCGATCTCCAGGTTGATCCTCATGTCCCTATCTCCAAGAGTCCGCGTCAGCCGCAACGATGATCGACATGGCATCGAAGCAGCTGCCCCACCCCGACCCGCTCGTCCGTCCAGCCTTCCCAGACCATCGATCCCGCTACCCACAGGATGACGGCCAGGCCGACGTAGGCGATCCAGTGATGCCGCTCAATGAAACGGGCGATCAGGTTCGCCGCGACCGCCATCAGCGTCACAGACAGCGCCAGCCCGACTAACAACACCGTCGGATGCTCGCGCGCGGCGCCTGCGACCGCCAGGACGTTGTCGAGGCTCATCGACAGGTCGGCCAACGCGATCTGCGCCGCTGCGCGTGCGATGCTCTTGGCGGGTCGTGGCACCGTTTCCGGCGATCGGTCCACAGGACCGAGCGACCCCGAGCGGAGTTCCCTCCACAACTTCCACGCGACCCACACCAGCAGCAGTCCACCCGCGAACAGCAGCCCGACCACGGCCAGCAGCTGCGTCGCGAACCAGGCGAAGACGACGAGGCAGACGAGCGCGACACCGACGCCGAGCGCCAGCACACGCTTGCGTGCCGCCTCCGGCAGACCTGCCGCCAGCGTGCCGAGCACCACGACATTGTCGCCGGCGAGCATCAGGTCGATCAGGATCACCTGTCCGAGCGCGGCTAGCCCGCCGGGAGTGAGAACGTCGGCCGGATTGATGACGGGCATGGCCGGTGCCTATCGCCGATGCGCAGCGAAGGCGAGAGGCACCGGTCCGGCCGACCTCGCGACGGCGAGGATCGACGACGCGGGCTTGCCACGCCGGTCCCGGTTGTGAGGGTTTGAGTGGAGAAGGGGCGGCCGGGCAGAGCCCGGCCGTGACGTCGATCGGAACGAGCGCGTCGCGTTCGTCCGTCGGCCAAGCCGGTGCGAGTCAGTCGGACGTTGCCAGCGGCCGCACTCGGCTATTGATTCATGCTGTCGAAGAAGTCCTCGTTGGTCTTCGAGTTCTTCATCTTGTCGAGCAGGAACTCCATCGAGTCGATCGTGCCCATCTGCATCAGGATGCGGCGCAGGACCCACATCTTGGACAGCTTGGTCTTGTCGACCAGCAGTTCCTCCTTGCGGGTGCCGCTCTTGCCGACGTCGAGCGCCGGGAAAATGCGCTTGTCCGCCACCTTTCGGTCGAGTACGATTTCCGAATTGCCGGTGCCCTTGAACTCCTCGAAGATCACCTCGTCCATGCGGCTGCCGGTATCGATCAGCGCGGTGGCGATGATCGAGAGCGACCCGCCCTCCTCGATGTTGCGCGCCGCGCCGAAGAAGCGCTTGGGCCGCTGCAACGCGTTGGCGTCGACGCCGCCGGTCAGCACCTTGCCCGACGACGGCACGACGGTGTTGTAGGCACGGCCAAGGCGCGTGATCGAGTCGAGCAGGATCACCACGTCCTTCTTGTGCTCGACGAGCCGCTTGGCCTTCTCGATCACCATCTCGGCGACCGCGACATGGCGGGTGGCGGCCTCGTCGAACGTCGAGGAGACGACCTCGCCTTTCACCGAGCGCTGCATGTCGGTCACTTCCTCGGGCCGCTCGTCGATCAGCAGCACGATCAGGAAGACCTCGGGGTGGTTGTCGGTGATCGCCTTGGCGATGTTCTGGAGCATCACCGTCTTGCCGACGCGCGGCGGCGCAACGATCAGCGTGCGCTGGCCCTTGCCCTGGGGCGAGACGATGTCGATGACGCGCGCCGACTTGTCCTTGACGGTCGGGTCGACCTGATCGAGCGTCAGCTTGGATTCCGGATACAGCGGCGTCAGATTGTCAAAGTTGACGCGGTGTCGGACGGCGTCGGGGTGGTCGAAATTGACCGCGGTCAGCTGCGTAATCGCGAAATAGCGTTCGCCGTCCTTGGGTCCGCGGATCTCGCCCTCAACGGTGTCGCCGGTGCGAAGCCCCCATTTGCGGACCTGGTTGGGCGAGACGTAGATGTCGTCGGGCCCGGCCAGATAGTTGGACTCCGGGCTGCGCAGGAAGCCGAAACCGTCGGGCAACACCTCGATCGTGCCCAGCCCCATGATCTGCTCGCCCTGCTCGGCCTGGACCTTCAGGATCGCGAACATCAGGTCCTGCTTGCGCAGCGTGGAGGCACCCTCGACGCCGAGTTCCTCCGCCATGCTCACCAGCTCGGCGGGCTTGTTCTTCTTCAGGTCTTTCAGATGCATGCAGGTGTTCCGGCGATGGGGAGATCGGGACGGTGCTGGGCGTCGATCGGCGTGGACACGCGGCGATGCGAGGCTGTCGGAGCAGGCGACGGGACCAGGACGGCCCGCCGCAATGGCACCGACCTATGATCGTGCCCGGTCCAAGTCAAGCAGGCGGCTCAGAACGGCTTGACGATCACCAGGATGACGATGACCACGGTCGCCAGCGCGGGGACCTCGTTGACCAGCCGCAGCGTCTTGCCGGACAGCGTGGGCCGCCCCGCGGCGAGCTTGCGCGCATAACCCACTGCCCAGCCGTGGTACCCCGACAGGGCCAGCACGAACAGCAGCTTGGCGTGGAGCCAGCCTTCCGCCCAGTGCTGACCGATCGTGGCGAGCGCGATCCCGAGCAGCCAGACCGCGACGATCCCGGGCGTCAGGATGATCGACCGCAATTTGTCCTCGCGCCCGACCCACAGCGCCGCCGCGCCCGCGTCGCCCCGCGCCAACGCCTCCTGATGGTACACCAGATACCGTGGCAGCATGAACAGCCCCGCGACCCAGAAGATCACGAAGATCAGATGCGCGGCTTTGATCCACAAATAGCTCATCAGCAGCGCCTCACCGATCGTCATTGGCCGACCTTTTCATGGCCTCACCGACCCCGTATGCGGGCCAACAGCCGTTCGACGTGCGCGATCGGCGTATGCTGGCCGATACCGTGTCCGAGGTTGAACACCAAGGGCCGGTCGGGAAACGCGCCGAGGACGCGGTCGATGCCGCGGTCGAGCGCGTCACCGCCGGCCTCCAGCGCGAGCGGGTCGAGGTTGCCCTGCACCGGCAGGCCCGCCGGAAGCGCGTCGTTCGCCCAGACCGGATCGATCGTCTCGTCGAGGCCGACGGCGTCCACCCCGGTCTCCCGGGCATAGACGGGCAGCTTGGCCCCCGCTCCCTTGGGAAAGCCGATGATCGGCACGCCCGGGTGGCGCGCCTTGAGCGCCGCCACGATTCCGGCGTTGGGCGCGATCACCCACCGGTCGAACTGCTCGGGGCTCAGGCTGCCCGCCCAGCTGTCGAACAGCTGCACCGCCTCGACGCCCGCCGCGATCTGCGCCGAGAGATAGTCCACGGTCATGGTCGCGATGGCGTCCACGATCGCCTGGAACGCCGGCGGATCGCGATAGGCATAGCGCCGGGTCTCGCCGTGATCCTTCGACCCCTGCCCCGCCACCATGTAGGTCGCGACCGTCCAGGGAGACCCCGCAAAGCCCAGGAACGTCGTGGCGGGCGGCAGGGCGGCGGCCACGCGGCGGACGGTGCCGTACACCGGCTCCAGACGCTCTGGATGCCGCTCCAGCGCGGCAAGCGCATGATCGACCAGCGGCGGCGAGAGGCGTGGCCCCTCTCCCACCCCGAACGACAGGTCCTGCCCGAGCGCCCACGGCACCATCAGGATGTCGGAGAACAGGATCGCGCCGTCGAAGCCGAACCGGCGGATCGGTTGCATTGTCACCTCGGCCGCCGCTTCCGGATCGGTCGCGAGCGCCAGGAAGCCGCCCTTCTCGGCCCTCAGCGCGCGATACTCGGGCAGGTACCGTCCGGCCTGACGCATCAGCCAGATCGGTGGAACGTCCTGCCGCTCGCCCTTCAACGTCGCGAGCAGGGGCTTGGTCATGGACTGGGTCAGGTCGGCTCCCTTCTTCCTAATAGAAGATATGAGATTCTTGGGATGTTGATGAAGTAGGCGCGTTGGCGCTGGGGATTAGGGATGCGCCCCGGTCTTGCCAACAGCTTGACGTAGCCGCTCCCTCGGCAGTGCGCCGATTCGACGGTCATCCTGCCGGGTTTCACAGCCTGTGGACGAAACGATCCGCGGTGGAGACGAATGTGGACGGATCGTCATTCGTCCACCGCGCCCGGCCGGCTTGGCGGTGTGGACGAGTTGCGCTACCGATCCTCCCCATGTTGTCCACAGATCGGTCCTGAACGGTGGCGGTCCGGCTCCATCTCCACCTGCTGTCGGATTCGACGGGCGAAACGCTCGAGAACATCGCCAAGGCCAGCCTCGCGCAGTTCGACGACGTCGAGACGGTCCGCCATTTCTGGCCGATGGTCCGCACCGAAACGCATCTCGACCGCATCCTTCAGGAGATCGCGCAGAGTCCGGGGCTGGTGGTCTATACGCTGGTGAACCCGGCGATCCGGCGCGTGCTCGAGGAGCGGTGCCGCGCCCTGAGCCTGCCGCTGGTGGCGCCGCTCGACCCCGTCAATGACGCGCTGTCCGCGCTGCTGGGCCAGCAGGCAAAGGCCCGCCCGGGACGCCAGCATGTGCTGGACGCCGCCTATTTCGCGCGTGTCGACGCGATCCAGTTCACGATCGCGCACGACGACGGGCTGGCGGCCGAGGAGTGGGAAGAGGCGGACATCGTGCTGGCGGGCGTCTCGCGGTCGTCCAAGACGCCGACGTCGATCTATCTGGCCAATCGCGGGTACAAAACGGCCAACATCCCGATCGTGGTCGAAAGCCCGCCGCCGGCGGTGCTCTTCGGCCTGCGACGGCCGCTGGTGGTCGGTCTGACGACCAGTGCCGACCGGCTGATCGCGATCCGGCGCAACCGGCTGCTGTCGCTCAACGAGGCGACGCAGACCGCGTACGTCGATCAGGATGCGGTGGCGCTCGAGATCGCCTATGCGCGGCGGATGTTCGCGGACAACGGCTGGCCGGTGATCGACGTCACCCGCCGCTCGATCGAGGAGACCGCCGCGGCGATCATCGCGCTGTGCAACGACCGGCGCCACGGCGCGGCGGACGCCGAGTGACGGCGCGGATCGTCCTCGCCTCGGGCAGCGCATCGCGGCGCGCGATGCTGACGGCCGCCGGCGTGACGTTCGAGGCGGTGTCGCCGGGTGTCGACGAGGATGCCGCCAAGGCGAGTCTGCGCGCGGCCGGCCGGTCGTCGCGCGATCTGGCGGATGCGCTGGCGGAGCTGAAGGCGGCGAAGGTGTCGGCGCGATGGCCCGATGCGCTGGTGATCGGCAGCGATAGCCTCGTCGCGCTCGACGACGGCAGCACGCTCGACAAGCCGGAAACGCGCGGGGAGGCCGCGGATCATCTGCGCCGGATGTCGGGCCGCGTCCACGAACTGGTCAGCGCGGCGGTGATCGCGCAAGGCGGCCGGGCGGTATGGCGCGTGGTGGATCGGGCGCAGATGCACGTCAGGCCGTTGTCGGACGCTTTCATCGAGACGTACCTCGATGCCGAGTGGCCCGCGGTCGCCGCGTGCGTCGGCTGTTACCGGATCGAGGGACCGGGCGCGCAGCTGTTCGCCCGGATCGAGGGCAGCCAATTCACGGTGCTCGGCCTCCCGCTGCTGCCGGTCCTCGACTATCTGCGCGTCCGGGAGGCGATGCCGTCGTGATCGACCTGCCGTATGCCGAGGTCATCGGCGATCCGATCGCGCATTCGAAGTCGCCGCTGATCCATCGCTTCTGGCTCGAAGCACTGGGTATCGACGCCGACTATCGCGCGACGCACGTCCTGCCCGGGCAGCTCGGCGCCTACATCGCCAACCGCCGCGACGATCCCGCCTGGCGAGGGTGCAACGTCACCCTGCCGCACAAGCTGGCGGTGCTCGACCATGTCGGCGATCCGGGCAGCGTGCGGGCGACGATCGGGGCGTCGAACTGCGTGTTCCGGGGCGAGGGCGATGCGTGGATCGCGACCAACACCGACGCCGCGGGCTTCTACGCGCCGATCGCCGAGCTCGACCTGGACGGCGCGCCCGTCGCGGTGGTGGGGACGGGCGGCGCGGCACGGGCGGTGCTGTTCGCGCTGGCGCGGATGGGGGCGGGACCGGTGACGATCATGGCGCGCAATCCGCTCAAGGCGGCGGGCCTGTTGGCGACGTTCGGGCTCAAGGGCGATGTGGTGACGCTCAACGCGCCGGTGCCGCCGGTCGCACTGCTGGTCAACGCGTCCAGCCTGGGGATGACAGGGCAGCCGCCGCTCACCCTCGACCTCGCGCCGCTGCCCGACGATGGCGTCGTGTACGATCTGGTCTATGCGCCGGTCGAGACGCCGCTGCTCGCGGCGGCGCGGGCCCGCGACCTGGGCGTGGTGGACGGGCTCGACATGCTGATCGGCCAGGCCGCGGCGGCGTTCGAGCTGTTCTTCGCCGCCGCCCCGCCGCGCGAGCGCGACGAGGAACTGCGCGCGCTGCTGACGGCATGACCCGCGCCCTCCCGCGCACCCTGGGCCTCACCGGCTCGATCGGCATGGGCAAATCGACGGTGGCGGCGATGTTCGTCGCCGAGGGCGTGCCGGTGTTCGACGCGGATGCCGCCGTCCACCGGCTTCAGGGGGCCGGCGGCGCGGTGGTGGGGGCGATCGAGGCTGCTTTCCCCGGCACGACCGGACCCGATGGGGTGATCCGCCCGGCGCTGGCCGAGGTCGTTCTGGGGAACGACACGGCGATGCGGCGGCTGGAGTCGATCGTCCATCCCGCCGTCGCCCGCGAGCGCGCCGCGTTCGTGGCCGCCAACGCCGCCGCGTCGCTGCTGGTCTTCGATGTCCCGTTGCTGTTCGAGACGGGGGGCGAGGCGCGGGTGGATCGGGTGGCGGTCGTGTCCGCGCCTGCCGACGTCCAGCAGGCGCGTGTGCTGGCGCGGCCGGGAATGACGCGGGCACGCTTCGACGCGATCCTGGCTCGCCAGATACCCGACGCCGACAAGCGCGCGCGCGCCGACCATGTCATCGACACCGGCACGACGATGGCAGAGACGCGCGCACAGGTCCGCCGGCTCGTCGCTTGCCTCCGCGAGGGCGAAGGTCGATAGGTCTGCGATGCGCGAGATCGTCTTCGACACCGAGACCACGGGCCTGAGCTTCTCCGGCGGGGACCGGCTGGTCGAGATCGGCTGCGTCGAGCTCGTCCACCGGGTCGAGACCGGGCGGGTGTTCCACGCCTATTACCATCCCGAGCGCGACATGCCCGCCGAGGCGCAGGCGATCCACGGGCTGTCGACCGCGTTCCTGTCGGACAAGGCGCGCTTCCACGAGGAAGTCGACGCGCTGATCGAGTTCGTCGGCGACGCGCCGCTCGTCGCGCACAATGCCAGCTTCGATTTCGGCTTCCTCAACGGTGAGCTCGGGCGGGCGGGGCGGCCGGCGATCTGCCTGACCCGGATGGTCGACACGCTCCAGATCGCGCGCGGCCGCCATCCCGGCGCCAAGCACTCGCTCGACGCGCTGTGCTCGCGCTACGGGATCGATCGTTCGCATCGCCTGCTCCATGGCGCGCTGCTCGACGCGCAGCTGCTGGCGCAGGTCTATGTCGAGCTCACGGGCGGCCGGCAGATCGGCCTGACGCTGATGGCGGAGGAGACCCGCGCCACGCGGCCTGCGGCGCGGATGCCCGCCGCGGCACGTCCCGTCCGTCCCCCACGGCAATTCGGCGTGACCGAGGGAGAACGAGCCGCGCACGCCGCGTTCATGACGACGGTCGCCAATCCCCTGTGGGGTGAGGGAACGGCCGCGTAACGGGCCGTTCGACGGCCCCACAAAGGAGAAGAAGATGAACGTTCGCGTCTCGGGTCATCAGGTCGCCGTCGGCGACGCGCTGCGCAGCCATGTCGAGGATGGTCTCCAAGCCATCGCCACCAAATATTTCGCGCGAGCGATCTCGGCGCAGGCGACGTTCGGCAAGGGCCCGCACGACGCCGGGTTCACGTGCGACATCGTGATGAACGTGATGAGCGGTCTGGTGCTCAAGGGGCGCAGCGATGCCTATGACGCGCGCCCGGCCTTCGACGGCGCGGCGGGCAAGATCGAGAAGCAGCTGCGCCGCTACATGCGCCGGCTGAAGGATCACAGCGCGGCCGGCACGGTCAGCGAAGACATGATGTACGACAATGCCGGCTACACGCTGTTCCAGGAGCAGCCGGAGGCGGAGGAGGCGAGCGATGCGCCGCTGATCGTAGCCGAGACCCGGGTCGACGTGCCCGAGGCGAGCGTGTCGGACGCGGTGATGATGCTGGATCTGCGCAACACCGCGGCGCTGCTGTTCCGCAACGCGGGGACGGGATCGTACAACATGGTCTATCGTCGCGGCGACGGGACGATCGGCTGGGTGGAGCCCAACCGCGCCGCCTGACGGCGGGGGATCGTCACATGGCTCAGTCGGGGTTGTTGAGTGCGGAGGCGGTCCGGATCGGGGTGCCGGCCGCCACCAAGAAGGCGTTATTCGCGCAGGTCGGCGGCGTGGCGCAGGCGACGCTGGAGTTCGACGGCGAGCTGATCGCCGCGGGGCTGGGCCTGCGCGAGCGGCTGGGCTCGACGGGTTTCGGTGGCGGCGTGGCGATCCCGCACGCCAAGTTCGCCGGGTTGCGGGAGGTGACCGGCGTGCTGATCCGTCTCGCCCAGCCGATCGCGTACAAGGCGGTCGACGATCAGCCCGTCGACATCGTGTTCGCGATGCTGTCTCCGACCGATGCGGGGGCGGACCATCTGAAGGCGCTTGCGCAGGTGTCGAGGCGGCTGCGCGACGGGCAGTTCGTCGCCAAGCTGAGGGGCGCCGGCTCGCCCGATGCGCTGTTCGCGCTGTGGACCGCCGAGGATGGCCGCCATGCCGGCTGACGCGGCGGAGCCGGTCGGCGAGGCGGCGCATTTTCGGTCGCTAGAGGCGCTGTACGCCGCCGCGCCGATCAACCGCTTCTTCGAGTCGACGCTGGAGATCCCGGCCAGCGGCTTGGCGCAAATCCGGTTCACGATCGACGAGCGCGTCTTCCATGCCGGCGGCGCGGCGCATGGCACGAGCTACTTCAAGATGCTCGACGACGCCGCCTTCTACGCCGCCAACAGCCGGGTGACGGATCGATTCCTCCTCACCACCGCGTTCAACCTGATCCTGACGCGTCCGTTGCGTGCCGGGCCGGTGATCGCCGAGGGCCGATGGATCAGCGGTCAGCGTCGCGTCTTCATCGCCGAGGCGCGGCTGGTCGACGCCGACGGCGTGGAGGCGGCCCGTGGCACCGGCACCTTCATGCGCTCGACCATCGCCCTGGCGGGATTGCCGGGTTACACGCGACCCGCGACGTGACGACACGGCTGCCGACGGCGATCGGAGTCGGTGCGCTGCTGCGCCGGGTCAACGATTCGGGCGGGATGGCGATGGTGCGCGCGAAGGGTGATCCGCAGGCGGGCGGGGTGCTGTTCCTCCTCGAGGAGGGCGCGGTGTTGCGCGCGATGGAGCGCGGCGTCGGCCCCTGTGGCACGTCGGCGCTCGTCGAGGTCGGCCGTGTCGAGTCGCGGCTGGGTTCGCCGCCGGAGTCGCTGGACGATTACTGGCGCCGACGCCGGGCCCGCGATCCCGATCTGTGGGTGATCGAACTGAATGTCCCGGCGGCGGAACGTTTCATCGTGGAAACGATGCCGTTCGATTGACGCTCGGGAACGGTAAAGCGAAACGAGTTCCACGTTGTTTGGCGTTGGGCCGATCCGGGTGCGATCCGGGCGGTGACGCAGTCGGGGGTCGTCCGATCGGGTAGCCTGGAGCACCCGGATCGTCGCGGCAACCGCATATAGACCGGCACGAATGTCGCTTCTCACGCGCGTCGCATCCTTTGCGGCGTTGTCCTTCTGCATGCTCGGCCTGGGCAGCATCACCACCGCGAGCCGCGCGGCGGAATTGACCAGCGTGTCGCTGCCGGCGACCCTGGTCCGGGCCGATCTTCCGATCATGATGTTCCAGGCGCCAGCGCTTCCCGCGCCCATCGCCGCCCCCACCGTCCGTTTCGCCAGCCTGGAGGACGCCGTCGCGGCCGAGGCCGACGGCGAACAGGCCGCCAGCGCCATGGCCGACCGGGCCGAGGACGTCGCCTGCCTCGCCGGTGCGATCTATTTCGAGGCCAAGGGCGAGCCTCTGTCCGGCCAGCTGGCGGTCGCCAACGTGATCCTCAGCCGCGCGAAGTCCGGGCGCTTTCCCTCCGACGTCTGCGGCGTCGTTACCCAGCGCGGGCAATTCTCGTTCGTCCGCGACGGCCGCGTCCCCTCGATCAACGGCGCCGTGCGCAGCTATCGCACCGCCGTCGCCCTCGCCCGTGTCGCCTTGGCGGAGGTCTGGGACAATCCGGCACCCAAGGCGCTGTTCTTCCACGCGCGCCGGGTCGGCATGGGCCGCGGCACGCAGGTCGCCTCGATCGGCAACCATATCTTCTATCGCTGACCTGCGTGGGGGTCTTCCCCATGTTCGTGCCCTGTTCTAATTCAGGCGCATGGCGACGGCGCATTCCTGTATCGATCCTTCCGGCGCGGATCCGATCGGCCTGTGCGCGGCGGACGTCGTGCGCGGGACGACCCGCATGCTGATGCGGCATGATTATCAGGCCATCCCCGAACTGCCGGTCGACGGCGGTCGCCGAGTCGATCTGATGGCGCTCGACGGTCGCGGACAGATTGCGGTCGTCGAGATCAAGGTCTCGCGCGCGGACCTGCTCGGCGACGCCAAATGGCCCGACTATCTGGCGCATTGCGATCGCTTCTATTGGGCGGTGCCGGCGGGCTTCGACCTGTCGCCGCTGGACACCGAGGCGTTCCTGCCCGGGCGGACCGGCGTGATCGTCGCCGACCGTTACGACGCGATGATCGTGCGCGAAGCCGGCCTGGTCCCGCTGTCCGCGCCCGCGCGCAAGCGGTGTACGCTGGCCTTCGCGCGCCGTGCCGCGCGGCGGCTGACCGCGCTAGTCGATCCCGACGGGATGCCGCCGCTCGCCTGACGCTACAGCTTGGGACCTGCGACGCCCGCCTTGGGCCTGGCCGGTGCCTCGTCGAGCAGCTTCGCCAGGAACGGGCTGCGCGTGTCGCGGCTGGCATATTCGCGCGCGGACAGGCCGGCGATGACGTCGCGCTGGTCGGGATTGGCTCCGGCCGCGACCAGCTGGCGCACCATCTGCGTGTCGCGCCGCTGCACCGCGATGATCAGCGGCGTCTCGCCGCTCGAATTCGCCAGATTGGGATTGGCGTGCGCCGTCAGCAGCGGCTGGATCATCGTCTCCTGGCCCAGCGTCGCCGCCAGCAGCAACGGCGAGTTGCCCTTGTCGTCGCGCAGATTGGGATCGGCGCCATGGGTGAGCAGATAGGACAGATAGGCGGAGTCGCTGCGGCGGACGACGATGTGCAGCGCACCTTCACCGGTGGACCGGTCGCGCGTGTCGACGATGCGGCTGCCCGGTTTCTCGACCGCCGAGATGACGTCGTCGTTCTTCGCGTTGCGGACCGCGTCGAGGAACTTGTACCCGTCGGACTGAAACTGGGCGGATGCCGGCGCGGCGGTCACGATCATCCCGAAGGCCAGGGCGGCGACGAGGCGGGTACGTCGGGTCATGCGAGGTTCCTGATCGAGGTGGCGGGGCCCTGCTTGCGTGCCGATCGCTAACAGATCATGGGTGGCCACGCTATGAATGCCTGTCGCCCGGCGCTCCTGTCCGCCATGGCTCTCCTCCTGCTCGTCGGCGCGTGCTCGCCGCAGCGGACCGCGCCGCAGCGGGCGCCGCTGGCCGGCGCGCGGATTGGCGGACCGTTCGCGCTGGTCGACCAGAACGGCCGCGCGGTGACGGACGCGAGCTTCGCCGGACGCTATCGGATCGTCTATTTCGGCTATACCTTCTGTCCTGACGTGTGCCCGACCGACATGCAGCATCTGGGCGCCGCGATGAAGCTGCTCGACCGGCAGGACCCGGCGCTGGCGAAGCGGATCGTGCCGATGTTCATCACCGTCGACCCGGCGCGCGACACGCCCGCGGTGCTGCGGCAATATGTCGCCAATTTCGACCCTCGGCTCCTCGGGCTGACGGGCAGCGCCGACGCCGTCGGGCGGGCGGAGAAGGCCTATGCGATCTATGCCAAGAAGGGCGCGGCGACGCCGGACGGCGGCTATATGGTCGATCACAGCGTCACGGCGTATCTGATGGACCCGGCCGGACGCCCGCTCGCGCTGCTGCCGATCGAGGGCGAGCCGCCGGCGATCGCGGCCGAGGTCCGCCGGTGGGCGCACGCGTGAGAAACGGCCGATGAGCGCCCGCTTCTGGGACGACGTGCCGCTCGCCAGGCTCGATCGCGCGCAGTGGGAAGCGTTGTGCGACGGCTGCGGCAAATGCTGCCTCCACAAGCTGGAGGACGAGGACACGGGCGAGCTGTGGCCGACCAACGTCGCGTGCAAACTGCTCGACCGGCACAGCGGGCAGTGCTCGAACTACCGCCATCGCAAGATGTACGTCAGCGAGTGCCTGCGCCTGACGCTACGCGAGGTGGAAACGGTCGACTGGCTGCCGTCCACCTGCGCCTATGCGTTGCGCGCACAGGGCCGGCCGCTGCCCGAGTGGCATTATCTGGTCAGCGGTGATCGCGAGGCGGTGCATCGTGCGGGCGAGTCGGTGCGCGGCTGGACGGTGTCGGAAACCGAAGCGGGCGAGCTCGAGAACCACGTCGTCGATCGACGGCTTTGACCGTGTCCGTCGACGAAGTGGTGCGCCATCCCCGCGCACGCGGTTGGAAGCTCAGGATCGATCCGGTGAGCGGGCGGACGCGGCTGACGGTGCCGAGTCGGGGGGCGCTGCGCCCCGCGCTGGCCTGGGCAGCGGGGCAGGGGGCGTGGCTGGCGGCGGCGCGGGCGAAGCTCCCGACGAACCGGCCGTTCGTCGACGGCGCCGCGATCCCGTTCGGAGACGAGGTGCTGACGCTCGCCTGGTCGCCGACCGCGCCGCGCCGACTCGAGCGGCAGGGGTCCGATCTCATGGTCGGCGGCCCGGTCGAAGGGCTCTCCCGTCGGGTCGAGACGTGGCTGCGGCAGCAGGCGTCGGCGCTGCTGACGGCAGACACGCATTTCTATGCCGCGCGGGCCGCGGTGACGGTCGACCGCGTGACGATCGGCGACCCGCGCGGCCGCTGGGGCAGTTGCTCCGCCGCCGGCGCGATCCGGTACAGCTGGCGGCTGGTCTGCGCTCCGGTGGCGGTGCGGCGTCAGGTCGCGGCGCACGAGGTCGCGCACCGGGTGCACATGAACCACGGCCCGGCGTTCCACGCGCTGGTCGCCACCCTGTACGAGGCGGATCCCGCGCCTGCGCGGGCGTGGCTACGTCGGCATGGCGCCGCGCTGCACGGGCTCGGGCGTCCCGCCTGACCTAGTACTGATCGTCCGCCGGCCGCTGATAGGGGCGGGGCGGCGCGGCCCGGGGCGCACGGACCGGTGGCGTCTCGCGGCGATCCCGGCCGGTCACGTGATCGATCCAGTCCTGGTCGAGCCGCGGCGGAGCGCCGTCCGAGGTGATCGGCGCGTCATCGTCGGACGGCGCGGACGCAGGCGCGGGCGGCGCGGCGGGCTGATCCGCGGCGGGAGCGCTGCTCTCCTGGCCGACCGGATTGCCGTTCTCGTCGACGAACGTGCCGTTGTCAGGCTGGCCGTACGCTTCGTCGTCGGGCTCCATCTGCATGTCGGGCAGCGTCACCTGCGTGTCGAACTGCTCGACGGGGCGATTGGCGACCGCACGGCTCATATAGGCGGCGAACGCCTTGGCGGGCGCGGTGCCGCCGTGCAGGCCGGGGATGGGACGGCCGTCGTCGCGCCCCATCCAGACGCCGGTGGTGAGGCCGCTGGAGAAGCCGAGGAACCAGCCGTCCTTGCTCGACGAGGTGGTGCCCGTCTTGCCCGCGACGGGGCGCCCGATCTGCGCCGCCTTGCCGGTGCCGGTGTTGACCGCGGTCTGCAGCAGGTCGGTCATCTCGGCGGCGACGTACGGCGCGACCAGCACGTGGCTGCGGTCGACCTCGTGTTCGTAGATCACCTGACCGTCGGCGGTGACGCGGGTAATGCCATAGGGCGCGGTCGCCACCCCCTTGTCGGCCACGCTGGCGAACGCGCGCGTCATGTCGATCAGCCGCACCTCCGACGTGCCCAGCACCATCGAGGGATGGGTGTTGACCGGCGTCGTGATCCCGAACCGGTGCGCCATGTCCGCCACCGTCTGAAAGCCGACCGCCTGGCCGAGCTTGGCCGCCACCGTGTTGAGTGAATAGGCGAAGGCGGTGCGCAGCGTGACCGTGCCCGAGTTGCGGCGGCTGTCGTTGCGCGGGCTCCAGCCGGCGATCGTGACGGGGGCGTCGACTTCGGTGTCCTCGGGTTTGCGACCCGCCTCCAGCGCGGCGAGATAGACGAACAGCTTGAACGACGACCCGGGCTGGCGGACCGCCTGCGTCGCGCGATTGTAGATCGACGAGACGTAATCGGTGCCGCCCACCATCGCGCGCACCGCGCCGTCGCGATCGAGGCTGACGAGCGCGCCCTGCGCGCCCGGCGGGGCGTTGGCGCGAATCGCGGCATCGGCGTCGCGCTGCATGCCCAGATCCAGCGTCGTCCACACTTCGAGCGGGCGTTCCTTCTCGTCGATCAGCGTGTCGAGCTGCGGCAGCGCCCAGTCGGTGAAGTAGCGCACCGAGTTCTGCCTGGGCTCGGCGGAAAAGGAGACCGCGGCGACGTCCGCGTCCTGCGCCTGCTGCGCGGTGATGTCGCCGGCGCGCTGCATCAGGCTCAGCACCACGCCCGCGCGGCCCTTGGCGGCATCGAGGTCGGCGCTCGGCGAGTAGTGCGATGGCGCCTTGACCAGGCCCGCGATCACCGCCGCCTCGCCCAGGCTCAGCCGCTCCGCGCCGTGGCCGAAGAACTTGCGGCTGGCGGCGTCGATTCCGTACGCGCCGCCACCGAAATACACCTTGTTGAGGTACAGCTCGAGGATTTGCTCCTTGGAGAACTTGCGTTCGAGTGCGAGCGCCAGGATCGCCTCGCGGATCTTGCGGCCGAACTTCTTCTGGCTGTTGAGGAAGATGTTGCGCGCCAGTTGCTGCGTGATCGTCGAGCCGCCCTGCGTCCAGTGGCCGCGCTGGAACCGCACCTGCACCGACCGGCCGATGCCGATCGGGTCGACGCCGGGATGCTGGTAGAAGCGGCGATCCTCGGTATCCACCTCCGCGTCGCGCATCACCGACGGGATGCGGTCGAACGGCAGCCACTCGCCATAGCTCGGCCCGAGCGACACGATCACGGTGCCGTCGGCGGCATGGACGCGGATCATCTGGCCGTTGGGCGACGATTTCATCTCGTCGAAGCTCGGCAGCTCGGATCGCGCGACGTACACCGCGACCGCCAGCGCGACGACCGCGAGCACGGCCAGGACGAGCGCGATCTTGACCGCCAGCCACAGGCGACGCGGCCAGGGGGAGCGGGGCGGGCGGGGACGGGCGGGGGCGCGGGCCATGGAAGGCTCGCCGGTTACCGGGTTCGCCGCGGCCCGACAAGATGGCCGCCGGCGATGACCGGGTCGGCCTCAGACGGTGCTGACCCGGGCGCCGACGTGGCGTTCGACCCGCCCGGCCAGCTCCAGTTCCAGCAGCACGGTCTGGACGGCGGCGGGCGACCGGCCCGACTGGCGGATCAGCTCGTCCACCGCGACGGGAACGGGGCCGAGCAGCGTCGCGACGCTGCGCCGTTCGGCGTCGCTCGCATCGGTCGGCGGGGGCGTATAGCCGCTCGCCGGCGCGCGGACCGATCGCGGGTCGATCGGGCGGATCAGCTCGAGGATGTCGGCCGCCGACTGGACCAGCGTCGCGCCCTCGCGGATCAGCAGGTTGCACCCTTGCGCGCGCGGATCGAGCGGGTGGCCCGGCACCGCCATGACCTCGCGCCCCGCCTCCGCCGCCAGCCGCGCGGTGATGAGCGAGCCCGATTTGGGCACCGCCTCCACGACGACGGTTCCTTGGGCCAGCCCGGCGATGATGCGGTTGCGATAGGGGAAGTGGCGGGCACGCGGCTCGGTGCCCGGCGGCTGCTCGGCGATCACCAGCGCCTCCTCGCCCAGCCGCTGCTGGAGCGCGGCGTTCTCGGGCGGGAAGACGACGTCGATGCCGCTGGCGATCACCGCGATCGTCGCGGACCCTGCGCCGACGTGCGCCTGCGTGTCGATCCCGCGCGCGAGGCCGGAGACGACGGTCGCACCCTCGGCGGCGAGGTCCGCGGCGAGCTGGCGGGCGAAGCGGCAGGCGGCGGCGGACGCGTTGCGCGCGCCGACCATCGCGACGCAGCGGCCGGCGAGCAGCTCGGCGCGGCCGCGCAGGATCATCACCGGCGGCGCGTTCTCCAGCTCGGCGAGCAGCGGCGGATAGTCGGCATCGTCGAGGAAGAGGTAGCGCGCGCCGAACCGTTCGGTGGCCGCCATCTCCCTCTCCACGACGCCGCGCGCCGGCACGGCCAGCGGCTCGCCGCCACCCCGCCGCGCCAGCATCGGCAGCGCGTCGAGCGCGGCGGCGGCGGTGCCGAAGCGGGCGACGAGCTGGCGATAGCTGACCGGGCCGACGCGCGGCGTGCGGATCAGGCGGAGGCGGGCGACGGCGTCGGGCGCAGCCGACCCGTCAGCCACGTCGACCCAGCCGCGGCTCGGTGCCGTCGAGCAGCCGGTCGATGTTGGCGCGATGCTTCCAGATCACGAGCAGCGCCAGCGCGAGCGTGAGGGGCACCAGATCGAACCGGCCGCCGATCGCGGCGGTGGTCGGCGCGCTGGCGGCGGCGATCATCCCCGCCACCGACGAGATGCGCAGCACCGCAAGCAGCCCCAGCCACACGACCGCATAGGCCACGCCGCAGGGCCAGTGCAGCGCCAGCACGACGCCCATCAGCACCGCCACGCCCTTGCCGCCGCGGCCGCGCAGCCAAACGGGATAGCAATGGCCCAGAAAGGCTGCGGCGCCGGCCAGGATGCCCTGTCCCGGGAACAGCCATTCCGCCAGCCACACGGCCAGCCAGCCCTTGCCGACGTCGAGCACCAGCGTCGCCGCCGCCAGCCCCTTGCGGCCGGTGCGCAGCACGTTGGTGGCGCCGATGTTGCCCGATCCGACCGATCGCAGGTCGCCCGCGCCGCCCAGCCGCGTCAGGATCACGCCGAACGGGATGGAGCCGAGCAGATAGCCCAAGGCCAGCGCCAGCGCCGGCGCCATCCAGATCGGACCCGTTCCCTGTACCGCCCCCATGGTGGTTCCATATCGGGTGACACGGGCGGGGGCCAGCGACTTGGATCAGTCGGCGTCCGCTTTCGTTCTCGCCGCGACGGTGACGGTCACCGCGACGTCCATCGTCACGTTGCCGACCGTCCGGAAGAGATCCGGGATCGTCTCGACGGCGATCAGGATGCCGAGCGGCTCGATCGGCACGCCCATCGCGATCGCCACGGGTGCGACGCTGGCGACGAAGCTGATCGTGCCGGGCAGGCTGACCGAGCTCATCGTCGTGACGGCGGCGGTGGCGACGCCCGCGGCGAGCTGCGCGGGGCCGATCGGCACGCCCAGCCAGTGCGCGATGTACAGCGCGACGGACAGGTTCATCGCCGGGCTGGTCGCGCGGAAGATGGCGACCGACAGCGGCAGGGTGATGCCGGCGACGCCGCGCCCGGCGCCCAGCCCGGCCGACGCCTCGATCATCGCGGGCAGCGACGCCAGCGAGGATTGCGTGCTGATCGCGACCGCCTGCGCCGGGGCGACCGCGCGCGCGAACCGGCCGAGGCCGACGCGACCGCCGATCGCCCCCACCGGATAGCCCGCCAGGATGACGAGAAAGCCGATCGCCGATACGCAGGCGATGTAGTGGACCAGCGCGCCGAACGCCGCCGTCCCGGTTCGCGCGCCGACCCCGAACGCGAGCGCGCCGACGCCGATCGGCGCGAGCCGGAGCACCCAGCCGATCAGGATCAGCAGCGTGTCGACCATCGCCTGGAAGAACGCGACGAAGCCGGCCCGCTGCTCCGCGGGCAGCCTGGTGGTCGCGAACGCGAAGGCGAGCGCGAAGACGGTCAGCGGCAGGAAGCCGTCCGCCGCCGCCGCCGCGACGACGTTGGTGGGCACCACCGTGTCGAAGAAGGCGGCGATCCCCGGCACCGTGCCGACCGGCTTCGAATGCGTCAGCGCCGAGCGCAGCGCGGTCGAGAGTCCGGCGGGCAGCGGGAACACGCGCAGGATCAGCGGCTCGACGACCGCGGCCATCAGCGTCGTCGACCACAGCACCACGACGATCATCAGGACCGCGCGGGCGGTGATCCGCCCGGCGCGCGCCGCCTCCGCCGTCGCGCCGATGCCGGTCACCAGCAGCGAGACGACCAGCGGCACGATCGTCATCTGCAGCCCGTGGAGCCACGCGGTGCCGATCGGCTGCGTCACGCCGCTCAGTGTCAGCGCCGCGCCCGGCGCCACCGCCGCCCCGACGATGCCGAGCAGCAGGCCGAGGCCGAGCGACAGGAGGATGCGGGTGGCCTGCGACATGCTCGCCCTTCGTCTCGTGTGGCGCTACAGGCCGGAAAGGCACATCAGGCGACGAGACCCAAACGATGGCAAGATATTTCGGCACCGACGGGATCCGCGGCCTCACCAACGCCGCGCCGATGACCGCGCAGATGGCGATGAAGGTCGGCATGGCGGCGGGCGCCTATTTCCTGCGCGGGGACCATCGCCACCGCGTGCTGATCGGCAAGGACACGCGCCTGTCGGGCTACATGCTCGAATCGGCGCTGGTCGCGGGATTCACCAGCGTCGGCATGGACGTGGTGATGACCGGGCCGCTGCCGACGCCCGCGATCGCGCTGCTGACGCAATCGATGCGCGCCGACATCGGCGTGATGATCTCCGCCAGCCACAACCCGTTCGCGGACAACGGCATCAAGCTGTTCGGGCCCGACGGCTACAAGCTGTCCGACGAGGCGGAGGCGGCGATCGAGCAGCTCATCGACGGGGTGGACCAAGGGGACGTGCCGTTGGCGCCCGCCGCGACGATCGGCCGCGCGCGCCGGATCGACGACGCGCAGGGTCGCTACATCAACTCCGCCAAGGCGACGTTCCCCAAGGATCTGCGGCTCGACGGGATGAAGATCGTGATCGATTGCGCGAACGGCGCGGCGTATCGCGTCGCGCCGTCCGCGCTGTGGGAACTGGGCGCGGAGGTGATCGCGATCGGCGTGACGCCCGACGGCACCAACATCAACGATCGGGTGGGCTCGACCGCGCCGCAGACGCTGTCGGAGACGGTGGTCGCGTCGGGCGCCGACATCGGGATCGCACTCGACGGCGACGCGGACCGGCTGATCCTGGTCGACGAGGCGGGCAGGGTGGTCGACGGCGATCAGCTGATGGCGACGATCGCGGCCGGCTGGGCACGGCAGGGGCGGCTCATGGGCGGTGGGCTGGTCGCGACCGTCATGTCCAACCTGGGACTCGAACGGCATCTGGCGGCGCAGGGGCTGGGCCTGGTGCGGACCAAGGTCGGCGACCGCCACGTGCTCGAGGCGATGCGCGCGCGCGGATACAACGTCGGCGGCGAACAGTCGGGGCACATCATCCTGTCGGACTATGCGACCACGGGCGACGGGCTGGTCGCGGCGCTGCAGGTGCTGGCCGAGATCGTGCGCGCTGGCGCGCCGGCGAGCGAGGTGCTGCACCGGTTCGAGCCGCTGCCCCAGCTCCTGAAGAACGTGCGCTTCGCCGGCGGCAAGCCGCTCGACGCAGAGCCGGTGAAGGCGGTGATCGCGCAGGCAGAGGCGGAGCTGAAGGGGCGCGGCCGGCTCGTCATCCGCCCGTCGGGCACCGAGCCCGTGATCCGCGTCATGGCGGAGGGCGACGATCCCGGCCAGGTTGAGGCGGTGGTGGACCGGATCTGCGACGCCGTCCGCGCCGCGACGGCGTGAGGGGAGGGGGACGATGCTGACCATGCGCCCCGATTGCGAGCGCTGCGGCGCCGACCTGCCGCCGCAGGCGCCGGGCGCGTTCATCTGCTCGTTCGAGTGCACCTATTGCGCGGAATGCGCCGAAGCGCTGGACGATCGATGCCCGACGTGCGGCGGCGAGCTGGTCGACCGGCCGACGCGCACGGGCGCGGCGCTGAAGCGGAACCCGGGGTCGTCGGAGCGACGCTTCCAGGCCTGACCGGCTTCACCCAACCGCGATCAGAAGTCGATCGCGATGCCCTTGAGCTCCCAGTCGCCGTAGCGGGTGGGATCCTGGCCGTCCGGGTCCTGCGTCGGGCGCGCGGGTTGCGGCACCGGGACGGGCACGGTGCGCGACAGATACGCAGGCGGCGTGACATGAGCCGGGCGCTTGCCCATCGTGCGTCTCCTTTGTGGCGAGCGAGCCGATTGCGGCCGATCCGCTTCCCCGCCACATGGGGTGGGTGCCCAAGCCCCCGCAAGCCCCCTCGCCAGACCCGTCCACCACCCCCGCGGCCGATCCGCCCGGCACCGCGACGCGCCGCGCCGCGATGCGGCTGCTCGACGCGGTGCTCCGCCGCGGACAGGCGCTCGATGCCGCGATGGCCGGTGCGACGCGCGAACTGCCGCGCGCCGACGATCGCGCGTTCGCGCTGGGCATCGCTGCGGAGGTGCTGCGCCGACTGCCCGACCTCGATGCGCTGATCGACGGCGCGACCCGTCAGACGCTGCCGCCCGACGCCAAGGCGCGCACCGCGCTGCGCATCGCGCTCGTCCAGGCGCTGGTGTTGGGCACACCGCCCCATGCCGCGATCACGACCGTCCTGCCGCTGCTCGACGGCGGGCCGCGCAAGCTGGTCCATGGCGTGTTCGGCACGCTGAGCCGCGCGGGCATCCTGCTGCCCGAGGTGCCGGCATTGCCCGAAGCGACCGCCGAGCGCTGGGGCATCGCCTGGGGTGAGGACATGGTCGCCGACGCGGCGCGCGCGATCGCGACGCCGCCCCCGCTCGACGTGACGCTGCGCGACGGGCCGCCCGACGACCTCGGCGGGGTGTCGCTGGCGCCCGGCCACCGGCGGCTGGCGCGGGGCACCGCCGTGACCGACCTGCCCGGCTATGCCGAGGGCGCGTGGTGGGTTCAGGACATCGCCGCCTCGATCCCCGCGCGCCTGCTCGGTGCGCCGCCCGAGCCGGAGGCGACGGTGCTCGACCTGTGCGCCGCCCCCGGGGGCAAGACGATGCAGCTCGCCGCCGCGGGGTGGAACACCGTCGCGGTGGACGGGTCGCAAAGTCGTCTGGCGCGACTTCGCGACAATCTGCACCGGACGCGGCTGAAGGCGGAGGTGATCCGCGCCGACCTGCTGGAATGGGAACCCGCCGAGCCTGCGGCGGCGGTGCTGCTCGATGCGGCGTGCAGCGCGACCGGCATCTTTCGCCGCCACCCCGACGTGCTCCACCGCGTCCGGCGAAGCGTGATCGAGGAGGCCGCGGCGATGCAGGCGCGCCTGCTCTCGCGCGCCGCCGACTGGGTCCGGCCGGGCGGCGTGCTGGTGTACGCGACCTGTTCGCTCGAGCCGGAGGAAGGCGAGGAGCAGATCGGCCGGTTCATGGCCGCGCGCCTCGATTTCGAGATCGCCCCCGTGCGCGTCGACGAACTGCCCGACGGGATCACGCCAACCGCTGCCGGCTGGGTGCGGACGCTGCCCGGGATGCTGGCGGGGGAGGGGGGCTGCGACGGCTTCTTCGTCGCGCGGCTGCGGCGAACGGGATAACGCATCAAGACGGTTCAAAAGCGCGTGCGCGCCCTCTAGGGTCGGCGGCGATGAGCCAGCC
>JBPBQW010000058.1:0-1631 GCA_050955125.1 Janthinobacterium lividum | reverse complement strand
GTACTTCCGCGACGAGGAGGGGCAGGACGTCCTGTTCTTCGTCGACAACATCTTCCGCTTCACGCAGGCCGGCGCCGAGGTTTCGGCGCTGCTCGGGCGCATACCCTCCGCGGTGGGCTACCAGCCGACGCTGGCGACCGACATGGGCGCGCTGCAGGAGCGGATCACGTCCACGAAGAAGGGCTCGATCACCTCGGTGCAGGCGATCTACGTGCCGGCCGACGATCTGACCGACCCGGCGCCCGCGACCTCGTTCGCGCATCTTGATGCGACGACGGTGCTGAACCGGCAGATCGCGGAGCTGGGCATCTACCCGGCGGTGGATCCGCTGGACTCGACGTCGCGTTCGCTCGACCCGCGGATTGTCGGCGAGGCGCACTACCAGGTGGCGCGCGACGTGCAGCGCATCCTGCAGACCTACAAGAGCCTGCAGGACATCATCGCCATTCTCGGCATGGACGAGCTGAGCGAGGAGGACAAGCAGACCGTGGCGCGCGCGCGTCGCATCCAGCGCTTCCTCAGCCAGCCGTTCCACGTCGCCGAGGTGTTCACCGGCAGCCCGGGCGTGTTCGTCAAGGTCGAGGACACCATCCGCTCGTTCCGCGAGATCTGCGACGGCAAGCACGACGCGCTGCCCGAGGCCGCGTTCTACATGGTCGGCACCATCGACGACGTGGTGAAGAAGGCAGAGAGCATGAAGGAGAAGGCGTGACCCAGGCCGCGGGGCGGGGGGCACGCTGATGCCGATCGATCTCGAGATCGTCAGCCCGGACCGGGTGCTGCTCAAGCGTCCCGTCGACATGGTCGTCATGCCCGCCTGGGACGGCGAGCTGGCCGCCATGCCGCAGCACGCGCCGATGATGGTGGCGCTGCGCGGGGGCGTGATCACCCTGCACGAGGGCGGGCAGGCGACGGACCGCTTCTTCGTGGCCGGCGGGTTCGCCGAGATCACGCCGGAGCGCTGCACGATCCTCGCGGACGAGGCGGTGCCCGTGGGCGACATCGACCGCGCGGTGGCCCAGCAGCGGGTCGTGGACGCGCAGGCGGCGTACCAGGCCGCCGGCCTCGACAACGATGCGCGCGAGCTGGCGATGGACCGGCTGCAGGCGGCTCAGGTGATGGCGGGCGTGGCCGGAAGCTGAAGGAAGCAAGGCCGGGCTCTGCCCGGACCCGCCAGGGCGAGCCGCCCTGGACTGGCCTTACTTAGGGGATGCGTTCCAAGGGCGCAGCCTTTGGCGGAGTCCAGAGGCAGGGCCTCCGGCCTTGTCTTTTCGTTGGCGCGCCTCACAGTTCCGAGCCATCGACCGTTCCGGTTCCTGAGGAAGTTGCGCGCATGAAGCACTGGCAGATCGACGACGTGGCGTGGGGCAGGTTCGACCCGTCCAAGGTCGATCCCGCGATCGTGCCGCTCGTGAAGGCGGCGGCGATGGTCGAGCGCAACGGCATCGACTACGCGATCTATCTCAAGAACGTGTTCTCGCAGGACCCGGACTTCCGGATGGCGACGGACAACTGGGCGGTCGAGGAGGTTCAGCACGGCGACGCGCTCGGCAAGTGGTCGATGCTGGCGGACCCGTCCTGGGACTACGAGGGGTCGTTCGCGCGCTACAAGGCGGGGTACCAGGTGCCGC
>JBPBQW010000057.1:0-2107 GCA_050955125.1 Janthinobacterium lividum | reverse complement strand
GGGGGTGCCGATCGCACGGACCGGAACCGCGCCGGGCGCGCCCGCCAGGCCGGGCAGGTCGCCGTTGCGGAGGCGCGCGGAGAACAGGCGCACCAGCGTGCGGTCGACGTCTCCCTGCGAGATCAGCTCCCGCTTCAGGGCGTCGCCGAATCGGTCGGCCAGGCCGCCGACGTCGCCGATCGTCTGCGTGTTGCACTCGTTGTCGACGCCCGCCTTCATCGCCGCGGCGACCGCGGTCGCCTGGTCGGGCGCGTAATGGTGGCCGTCGGCGATGTCCTTCACCGCGTCGCAGTCGGACACGACATAGCCGGTGAAGCCCCACGCGCCGCGCAGATGGTCCTTGAGCAACAGGTCGCTCGCGCAGGCGGGCTGGCCGTCGATGCGGTTGTACGCGCACATGATCGAGCCGGCATGCCCCTCGAAGATGGCGGCGCGGAAGGCGGGGAGGTAGGTGTCCTCCAGATCGTGCGGCGACACATAGACGTTGGCCATGTGCCGCGTCGATTCGGGGCCGGAGTGCACCGCGAAATGCTTGGGCGTGGAGATCACGTACGGCAGGTCGGGATCGGGCCCCTGCATGCCGGTGACGAAGGCGACGCCCTGGTGCGCGGTCAGATACGGATCCTCGCCGTACGTCTCCTGCCCGCGGCCCCAGCGCGGGTCGCGGAAGATGTTGATGTTGGGCGACCAGGTGTCGAGCCCGGTGCCGATCCGGCCGAGCTTGCCCGTCCGGCGTCCCAGGGTGTGCAGCGCGCGCACCTCCGTGCCGATCGCGCCGGCGACGGCGTGGACCAGGGCTGCGTCGAAGCTGGCGGCGAGGCCGATCGGCTCGGGGAAGTTGGTGGTGGGCACGGGGCCGAGCGCGCCGTGGAGCGACTCCGTCCACCAATTGTACGCCGGGACGTTCAGCCGCGGGATCGCGGGCGCGACGTTGAGCAGCTGCGGCAGCTTCTCCTGTGTCGTCATGCGCGCGACGATCGCGGCGGCGATCTCGTCCGCTCGGGCGCGCGTCGCGCCGATGCCGGCGGGCGCGACCTGCGCCGGCGCCGGACACGCCAGCGCGACCCCCGCCAAAAGTACGCCACGACGCAGCAGGTTTGGTTTGGTCACGTCTCGATCCCCTCCGCTCTTCTTGTCCGACAGGTCTATCCCAGTCGGCCCGCCGCTGGCCACGCCAATCGGTGGCGCACGGAAGGGAGGGCGGCCCGTCGCCCGGATTGACACCGGTGGAACTTGCCCGACAATAGCGGCAACGACGTGGGGAAAGGAAACGATGCGGCCGCTCCGATCGCGATCCGTGAGGCGGCGGGCGGGCGCCATCGCGATGGCCCTCGCCGTCCTGATGGCCCGACCCGCCTGGGCGCAGGCGGGCCCGAACGCTCCCCCTGCGGCCCCCCGCGCCGATCCGCTTGCGCCGACGGGCCGATGGAGCGCCAACACGCACGGCGACGCGGCGCTGCCGCCGATGGGCTGGAACTCGTGGAACGCGTTCGGCACCGACGTCAGCGAGGACAAGCTGCTCGCCTCGGCCGAGGTGATCGCGCGGTCGGGGCTGCAGGCCAAAGGCTATCGCTACGTCGACATCGACGACGGCTGGTGGCTGAAGCGCCGGCAGAGCGACGGGCGGGTGCTGATCCGCACCGCCAACTGGCCCTCGGCCGTCGTGACGGGCGGCGACCCGAGCTTCCGCCCCTTGACCGATCGGCTCCACGCGATGGGGTTCAAGGCGGGCCTCTACAGCGACATCGGCCGCAACTCGTGTGGCCAGGTCTTCTCCTCGACCGCGCCCAACCAGCCCGAAGGCAGCGTGCTCGAACGGGAGATCGGCCTGTACGGCCATGTCGACCAGGACATACGGCTATACTTCGCCGACTGGGGGTTCGACCTCATCAAGGTCGACGGGTGCGGCATCCGCGGCCTGTCGGCGAGCAACCCGATGGTCGCGTCGGGCAGGTACCGCGCCTTCCCGCCGATCGACGACATGGACTCGCTGGCGCGGACCGACGTCGCCGCGGTGCGCGGCCTCTATGCCCGCGTCGCCGCCGCACTCGCGCGGTACCGGCCCGACGACCGTTACCTGTTGTCGATCTGCCTATGGGGATCGGCG
>JBPBQW010000056.1:0-2178 GCA_050955125.1 Janthinobacterium lividum | reverse complement strand
GAAGGTGAACCTCACGCTGGCGTCGCTTCCCCGTTTTAGGCGCGGCCTCGGGATCCATCACGCCGCGGAAACGGCGGCGCTCGACAGGGCGTTCCGCGACTTCGAGATACGCGCGGGCAGCCGGGACGCGCTGGCCGGGCAGCTCTCCGGGGGCAACCAGCAGAAGCTGCTGCTGGCCAAGATGATGCTGCTCGACCCGAGGATCGTGATCATCGACGAGCCGACCCGCGGCATCGACATCGGCGCCAAGGAGCAGATCTACGCCTTCGTCGTCGGGCTCGCGCGGCAGGGGCGGTCGGTCATCGTCGTCTCCTCCGAGATGCCGGAGCTGATCGGGATCTGCGACCGCATCCTGGTGATGCGCGGGGGCAGGATCGTCGGCGAGGTGGCGGGCGAGCGCATGAGCGAGACGGAGATCGTGGTCCTGGCCACGGGCGCGGATGCGGAGGCCGCCGCGAGGATGACCACGTTGGGGAGCGTCGAATGACGATCGAACTCACCGTACGCCACGCGCAGGCGCGGGATCGGCTGCGGCGCTGGTCGCGGATCGACCTCAGGGCCGTCGCCCCGTTCGTGGCCCTGGCCTGCCTCGCCGTCCTCGGGGCGCTCTCCAGCGACCGGTTCCTGACGCTGGGCAACCTGCTGAACGTCGCCACCCAGAGCGGCTTCATCGCCATCATCGCCGTCGGCGCGACGTTCGTGATCACGGCCAGCGGGCTCGACCTTTCCGTCGGCGCCATGGTGGCGTTCGTCGCCAGCCTCGCCATTCTGTTCCTCGACAGCGGCGCCCTCGCGAGTCCGGTGGCCATGCTGGCGGCGGCGATCCTGCTCATCCTCGCGATGGGGGCGGCGTGCGGCCTCGCCAACGGCCTGATCGTGACGAAGGGCGGCATCGAGCCCTTCATCGCGACGCTCGGCACCATGGGCATCTTCCGCGGCCTGACCACCTGGCTGTCGCAGGGCGGCGCGATCTCCGTGGCCTCGGCCGACCTGCAGAACCTGACCCGGCCCATCTACTTCGGCCGCGTCCTCGGCCTTCCGGTGCCGCTGGTCCTGATCCTGGTCGTGGGGGCGGCAGGGGCGTTCCTGCTGAACCGGACCCGCTTCGGACGCCACGTCGCGGCCGTCGGCTCGAACGAGGAGGTCGCCCGGTACTCCGGTATCCGGGTCGGGCGGGTCCGCACGGTCACCTACGTCCTGCAGGGGCTGTGCGTCGCGGTGGCGGTCGTCCTCTACGTTCCCCGGCTCGGCTCCACCACGGCCACGACGGGCATCATGTGGGAGCTGCAGGCGATCACCGCGGTCATCATCGGCGGCACCGCCCTGACCGGCGGGGTGGGGCGGATCTGGGGCTCGATCTGCGGCGCGTTCCTGCTGGGAGCGGTCGGCAACATCATGATCCTGTCGAACTACGCGAGCGAGTACCTCATCGGCGCCATACAGGGGGCGATCATCATCGCCGCCATGCTGGTGCAGCGCTCGCTGATCCGGAAGTCGTGAATCACCGCCGGGCGCAGCAGGGCGCCCGGCGGAGGCCGAACAACCTGCACCAAGGGAGGAGACCATCTTGAAGAAGCACATGACGATCGCGGCGCTTGCGGTTCTGGCGGCGGCGGGCGTGACCACCGGCGCGCGCGCGAAGGACTACACGATCGGCGTCTCCGTGCCGACCGCGGACCACAGCTGGGCCGGCGGGATCATCTACCAGGCGGACCGGGTCGCCAAGCTGCTCAAGGCCGCGCACCCGGGCATCAAGGTCATCATCAAGACGTCGTCGGACCCGGTCAGCCAGGCCAACGCGGTCCAGGACCTGTCCACCCAGGGTATCGATGCGCTCGTGATCCTGCCGATCGACCCGAACCCCCTCGTCAATGCCATGAAGGAGGTAAAGTCGCAGGGGACGTTCGTGGCGCTGGTGGATCGTTCGCCGGCGGTCAACGACGGCTCGGTGCGCGACGTCTACATCGCCGGCGACAACTACGACCTCGGCGCCGTCGCCGGCCGCTACATCAAGGCGCAGACGCCGGACGCCAAGGTCGTGGTGATCCGCGGGCTCCCCATCCCGATCGACCAGGAGCGCCAGAACGGCTTCGACACCGCGGTCAAGGGGAGCGGCGTCTCGGTCCTGGGCAAGCAGTACGGCAACTGGAGCCGTGACGCCGCCTTCAAGGTGATGCA
>JBPBQW010000055.1:0-2504 GCA_050955125.1 Janthinobacterium lividum | reverse complement strand
TTCTTCGATCCGCAGACGCACACCCACCGCGGCGTGCCCTTCGACGTCGTGGCATCCGGGCTGCTCGCCGCCGCGGAGGGCGCGAAGGCGCGGCACGGGATGAGCGTCGCGCTCATCATGAGCTATCTGCGCCACCTCGACGAGGAGGACGCGTTCGCGACGCTGCGGATGGCCGAGCCGTGGCTGGGGCGCTTCGTGGGCGTCGGGCTCGACTCGTCGGAGGTCGGCAATCCGCCGTCGAAGTTCGCGCGCGTCTTCGCCGCCTCGCGCGATGCCGGGCTGAAACTGTGTGCGCATGCGGGCGAGGAGGGGCCGCCCGAGTACGTCCACCAGGCGATCGACCTGCTCGACGTCGACCGGCTCGATCACGGCAACCGCAGCCTGGAAGACCCGGTCCTGTGCGCGCAGCTGGCGCGCCGCGCGATCACGCTAACGGTGTGCCCGCTGTCCAACGTCGCGTTGCGCAACGTCGACCGGCTGGAGGATCACCCGATCGACCGGATGCTCGACCTGGGGTTGCGCGCGACGATCCATTCGGACGATCCGGCGTATTTCGGCGGCTACATCGCCGAGAACTTCCGCGCGACGGCGCAGGCGCGGGGCCTGTCGCGCGACCAGCTCGTCACGCTCGCGCGCAACTCGTTCCTCGGCTCGTTCCTGCCCGATGCGGCGATCGCGAGACATCTGGCGGCGCTGGAGGCGTTCGTGGGCGAGTGGCCTGCATGATCGAACGCGTGCTGCGGGTCGTCGAGCCGTTCATCGTCCTGCTGCTCGGCACCGTCCTGCTGGCGTCGCTGCTGCCGCCGCGGGGCGTGTGGGCGACGGGCTTCGGATGGGCGGCGGACGCGGGCATCGTGCTGCTGTTCTTCCTCCACGGCGCCAAGCTGTCGCGCGAGGCGATCGTGGCGGGTGCGCGCAACTGGCGGCTGCACGCCGCGGTGTTCGCCAGCACCTTCGCGCTGTTCCCGCTGTTCGGCCTCCTCGTCTCGCGCGCCGCCACCGGACCGGTCGCGGCGGGGCTGCTGTTCCTGACGCTGCTGCCGTCGACGGTGCAGTCGTCGATCGCCTTCACCTCGGTCGCGCGCGGCAACGTCGCGGCGGCGCTGTGCAGCGCGTCCTTCTCCAACCTCGCCGGCATCGTCGTGACGCCCGCGCTCGCCGCGCTCCTGATGCGCCCCGTGGGCGGGAGCGGCGGCTTTTCGCTGTCGTCGGCGGAAAGCATCGTCGGCCAGCTGCTGGTGCCGTTCGTGGCCGGCCATCTGTTGCGGCCGGTGATCGGCGGCTGGGTGGAACGGTACAAGGGGATCGTGTCGCTGGTCGACCGCGGCTCGATCCTGCTCGTCGTCTATACCGCGTTCGGCGCCGCGGTGGCCGAGGGGCTGTGGCACCGCGTGTCGGGCCGCGACCTCGCGCTGGTGTTCGCCTTGTGCTGCGTCCTGCTGGCGGCGGTGCTGGCGGCGACGTGGGCGGCGGGTCGCGCGCTCGGCTTCGCGCGTGCCGACCGGGTGGTGCTCGTCTTCTGCGGGTCGAAGAAGAGCCTGGCGTCGGGGGTGCCGATGGCGGGCGTGCTGTTCCCGCCCGCGCAGGTCGGCCTCGTCATCCTGCCGCTGATGATCTTCCACCAGATCCAGCTGATCGCCTGCGCGGTCATCGCGCGCCGCTGGGGCGATCGGGCGGGCGACACGGTACGCTGACCCATGGTGTTGCGGAGGCCGGCGGTTCGGGCAAGAGGAGACGGATGCAGCAGGTCGCGGCCTTGCCCTACAGGATCGATGCCGACGGGCGCCTGTGCGTGATGCTCATCACCTCGCGCGACACGCATCGCTGGGTCGTGCCCAAGGGGCACCCGATGGCAGGCTTCGCGGCGCACGAGGCGGCGGCGCAGGAGGCGTGGGAGGAGGCGGGCCTGCGCGGTTTCCCGTGCGCCGCCCCGATCGGCGCATACCGCTACGTCAAGCGGCGGCGGGTGCGCGGCGACGTGGACGTCAAGGTGGCGGTGTACCCGCTCTGCGTCGCCGACCAGGCCGAGGACTGGCCCGAGCGTCATCAACGTGTCACACAGTGGTTCGATCTGGGAGCCGCGGCGGCGCGGGTCGACGAGCCGGAACTGAAGACGATCATCGCCGGCTTTCGCGTGCCGCCGGCCTCCACCCTGGCGGACCGTGTCCTGCCGGTCGTACGAACGGGATTGAGGAGACGCGTGCCGATGCTCGGGTGGTTCCAGTCGCTGCTGCCCAGACAAGGCCGCTTCTTCGAGCTGTTCGAGGCGCATGCCCGCACGCTGGTGGCGGGCGCCGACGCGCTCGCCCGGCTGTTCCACGGCGAGGGCGAGGCACGCGACCAGATCGCCGAGATCGTCGCGCGCGAGCACGAGGCTGACGATATCACCCGCGACGTGCTGCAGGACGTGCGCCGCGTGTTCGTGACGCCGTTCGACCGCAGCGCGATCACCAGCCTGATCGGCGTCATGGACGACGCGATCGATCAGATGAACTCCACCGCGG
>JBPBQW010000054.1:0-2903 GCA_050955125.1 Janthinobacterium lividum | reverse complement strand
GAACAGCGCGCCGGAATGCGGGTTCTCCGACAGCACCTGCTGGACCAGCACCGCCAGCCCATCGAACCCTTTGCGCATGTCGGTCACGCCGCAAGCTAGGAACACCCGCGTCGGCAACGGCGCCGGGCTCACCGCAGCACCGACAGCACCCGCGCAAATGCGCCCGCTTCCACCGAGCCGTCGACGCTCACACGCACGCCGCCCGGCAACTCGATAAAAATGAGTCCGGGCGCGGACGTCGCCGGCTGCGGTACAGGTGCGGATTCCGGGATCATCGCGCTCAGCATTCCGGGATGATGGCGATCACGGTTCCGACATGATGGCGATCAGCATTCCGACATCATCGCGATCAGCGTTCCGACGTGATGGCGATCAGATGCGGGTTGTTTTGGCGGTGTGATCCGGTCGTCGCTGGCTGCTTCTTTTGAAGGAGCGGCCGATGCCGACGGAGCGAATAGCGATGCGCAAAGTGCGCGAGATTTTGAGACTGACGTACGACGCCGGGCTTCCGTCGCGGGAGGTGGGACGCCAGATAGGTGTGGGCAGCACCGGCGTGCGTGTGATGCTTCAGCGGTTCCGGGCATCGAAGCTGGAATGGCCGTTGCCGGAAGGGCTGACGGACACTGCGCTCGAAGCGGAACTCTACGGCGTCGCGGCGACGCGAGGCGGGCAGCGCGATCGACCCGAACCTGACTGGGCGGCCGTGAACCGGGAGCTGAAGCGCAAGCACGTCACGCTTCAGGTGCTGTGGGACGAATATATCGAGCTTCAGCCCGGCGGTTACCGGTATTCCCGGTACTGCGACCTCTACCGCGCCTGGGAAGGACGTCTGCCGGTTACGATGCGGCAGACGCATCTTGGCGGGGACCGGCTATTTGTCGACTACGCCGGAGACACGGTGCCGGTGGTGGTCGACCGGCTGACGGGCGAGATCCGCGAGGCCCATCTGTTCGTCGCCGTGATGGGCGCCTCGAGCCTGTCGTTCGCATGGCCAACCTGGACCGAGACGCTACCGGACTGGACGGACTCGCATGTCCGCGCATTCGAATTCTTCGGCGGCGCGGCCCGGCTCCTCATTCCTGACAACGCTAAGGTCGCCGTCATCAAGGCGTGCCTTTACGACCCGCAGGTCAACCGCACCTATTCCGAGCTCGCCGCACATTACGGCACGGCAGTACTGGCGGCGCGTCCATATCGTCCTCGGGATAAAGCCAAGGTCGAGGCCTGTGTCGGCATCGTCGAGCGCTGGCTGTTCGGGCGTCTTCGAAATCGGATCTGGTACGGCATGGACGAACTACGGGTCGCCGTCGCCGAGATGATGGCGACGTTGAACGACCGGATCATGCGGCGGTTTGGCCGGTCACGACGCGCTCTGTTCGAGGAGATCGACCGGCCTTTACTGAAGACGTTGCCAGCGGAGCCCTATGTCCTGGCGGAGTGGCGTCGCTGCAAAGTCGGTATCGACTATCATGTCGAAGCCGCGAAGCATTTCTACTCGGTGCCATATCGTCATGCCCGGGCGCAGGTCGAGGTGCGTCTGACGGCACGCACCATCGAGATTTTCCTGAAGGGCGAGCGGATCGCTTCGCACATGCGCGGATCCGGCAACGGGCATCACACCACCGTCGACGACCATATGCCGTCGAGTCATCGTCGCTACGGCGACTGGACGGTGGAACGCCTGCTCGATGAAGCCGGGCGGCTCGGCTCGTCGGTCAGGATGCTGTGCGAGATGATCCTAAGCGATAGGCCGCATCCGGAGCAGGGATACCGGTCCTGTCTCGGCATCGTCCGGCTAGCGCGTCCTTATGGTGCCGCCCGTGTCGACGCCGCCTCGCTGCGCGCGCTCGAGATCGGCGCGCGCAAATATGGCGCCGTCAAATCCATCCTCGAGAAGAAGCTCGACGGCGAGCCGCTTCATCGCCCGCGCACCGCCGGCGAAGTCGGCATCGACCACCCCAACATCCGCGGGCCCAAATACTACCATTGAGGAGATCGATCTTGCTGACACACCCGACGCTCGACCAGTTGCACGTCCTTGGCCTGCAGGGCATGGCCAAAGCCTTCACAGAACTCGACAAGTACGGCGATGCCGCCTCGCTCAGCCATGCCGAGTGGTTGGCGCTGCTGCTCGACCGGGAAACCACCTGGCGACACGACAAGCGGCTCAGCGCACGGCTGCGATACGCTAAATTGCGGCATCAGGCAGCGCCTGAGGATGTCGACTACCGAAGCCCGCGCGGGCTTGAGCGCCGGCTGTTCGAAACGCTGCTCAGCGGCGAGTGGATCGACGCGCACGACAATCTGGCGATCTGCGGTCCGACCGGCATCGGCAAGAGTTGGCTCGCCTGCGCCATCGGCCACAAGGCCTGCCGCGATAACCGCTCGGTCCTCTACGTCCGCTTCACCCGCCTGCTCGACGAACTCGCTCTCGCGCGGGGCGACGGCCGCATTGCCAGCAGACTCAAAAGCCTCGCCAGCGTCGAGCTGCTCATCCTGGACGACTGGGGCCTTCAGCCCCTCGATGCCCAGGCCAGGCACGACCTCCTGGAGATCCTGGAAGATCGCTACGGCCGTAAGTCGACCATCGTCACCAGCCAGCTTCCCACGGCCTCATGGCATCACGCCATAGGCGATTCCACTTATGCCGACGCGATCCTCGACCGCCTTCTTCACAACGCTCACCGCGTCGAGCTTGAAGGGGAAAGCCTGCGGCGCACCAAAGCGTCTATCAACGATTGACCGCCACCTTCGAAACTGACACCCAAACCATGTCGACCGGGTAACCGCTACTGATCGCGATCATCTCGGAACGCTGCGCGCCATCATGTCGGAATGGCTGCGCGCGATCATCGGAATCCGCAACAGGAACGGCGATCGCGGCCACGCGGACCTCGGCGAAG
>JBPBQW010000053.1:0-3038 GCA_050955125.1 Janthinobacterium lividum | reverse complement strand
ATGCAGCGGTGAAGGCCGATCCCCGGAACGCCTGGTCGCTCTATACCCGCGCCATCGCGGAGAAACGGGCGGGCAAGCAGGATGCGGCGGAGGCCGACCGCCGGGCGGCGTTGGCGATCAACCCGGCTGTCGCGAAACGGGCGGTGCGGTTCGGGCTGGAGAGTTGATCGCCGACATCGATGACCCACGTCCGGTCGTTCGGGCCGGCGATCGCGTGCACCAGCTTCGGTCATTCATTCGGCCATGGTGCTCGCCTGGCCGCTCGGGGAAGACCTTGGGCAGCTCGATGATCAGCCAGGCGACGAGCGAGGCCAAGCGCCGCTCGTTCGTCCGACGCCTAAGGCTGGCTTCGCCGCCTCAATGCGCCGCGGTGTTTGATCGTCATCGTGAACACTGCCGCGACCCCGCGCGTTCGTCGAACCTCATGAACCCGAGCAAAGACGTTCCGGTTCGCCAGGCAGGAACCAGACATGGCCGAACCCTTCACGATCGCGGTCCCGGACGAACGGCTCGCCGCGATCAGGTCGAGAGTCGAGACGTTCGACTGGAGCATGGTGCCGGATGCGGGAGAATGGCGGTCGGGCGTCGGCTTGGTCGACCTCCGGCGCCTCGTCGATCATTGGCTGACGCGCTACGACTGGCGCGCGCAGGAGCGCCGGCTCAATGCGCTGCCGCAGTTCACCGCCGAGGTCCAAGGCCAGCGGCTGCACTTCGTCCATGTGCGTGGCGACGGTTCGCGACCGCCGCTGCTGTTGCTGCATGGCTGGCCCGGCTCGTTCCTCGAGTTCGAGGCGCTGATCGCGCCGCTCGTCGAAGACGGCCACGATGTCGTCGTGCCGTCGTTGCCCGGCTATGCCTTCTCGGGCCGGCCCGCCTCGCCGATCGGACCCAAGCAGACCGCCGAGCTGATGCACGGCCTGATGGTCGAGCTGTTCGGCGCGGCCCGCTATCTGTTGCAGGGCGGCGACTGGGGTGCGGCGATCGGTGGCTGGATGGCGCACGGCCACCCCGATGCGGTCGCGGCGCTCCACCTCAACATGGTGCTGGTGCAGGCCGAGGATGCGCTGCCGAAGAAGCCCGACGAGCTCGCCTGGGCTGCGCGGCGCGCGGAGCTCGCCAAGGAAGAAACCGGCTACTCGCAGGAGCAGGGTTCGCGGCCGCAGACGCTGGGCGTAGCCCTGTCGGACAGCCCGGTCGGCGTCGCGGCATGGATCCTCGAGAAGTTCGGTGCCTGGGCCGACGTGCCGCGCGACGAACACGGCACGCCCGACCTGTGGCAGGCGTTCGACGCGGACCTGCTGCTGACCAACGTCATGCTGTACCTCGTCGAGGGCTCGTTCGTGACCTCGACCTGGATGTACCGCGGCCGGGTGCTGGAAGGCTCGGGCACGTTCCCCGCCGGTACGAAGATCACGGTGCCGACCGCGGTCGCGGCCTTCCCCGATCCGGTCTTCCCGTCGCCGCCGCGGTCGCAGGCGAGTAAGACCTACAATATCGTCCAGTGGACCGACATGAAGGCCGGCGGCCACTTCGCCGCGCTGGAGCAGCCCGATCTGCTGCTCGCGGATATGCGCCGCTTCTTTTCCTACTACACCCTGTCCGACAGATCCCCGAAGCGGTCCGTCGCGCTCCACGCCGGCGGCATCGTCGCCGCGGGGCTGGGAGCCGCCGCGCTGTACACCCGTTATGCGACCGCCCGGATCGAGCGGGACGTACCTGCAGACGGCGCGTTCCTCGACGTCGGCGGCACGCGTATCCACTATGTCGATCGCGGATCGGGGCCAGCTATCGTGCTGCTCCATGGGCTGGGCGCTCAGCTGCGCAACTTCTTCTACGGCGTGGCGGACGCGTTGGCTGCGGACTTCCGCGTCATCCTCGTCGACCGTCCCGGCTCGGGTCATTCGGTGCCGGACGGCGATCAGCCCGGTATCCTGGAACAGGCGGCGATCGTGGCGGCGTTCGTCGACAGGCTGGCGCTCGACCGGCCGCTGCTCGTCGCGCACTCGCTGGCCGGCGCGATCGCGCTCGGAGTGGCGACGCACCATCCCGGGACGGTTAGTGGCCTCGCCCTGCTCGCGCCGATGACACAGCCGCCGGGCTCGATGCCGGCCGGCGTGGCGAGCGCGATCAGGGCAGGCCGCACCGCCCGGACGCTGTTCGCCAACCTGCTCGGCACGCCGCTGAGCCGCGCCGCCTATGGGTTACGCTGGGGCAAGATCTTCGCACCCGATCCGGTGCCGTCCGATTTCGCGACCCGCGGCGGCGGCCTGCTCGGTGATCGGCCGGTGTCGGTAAACGCCGCGCTGGTCGAGCTCGCGAGCGCCGATCACGACCTGGCCGCCATCGCCGCCCGCTATGGCTCGCTGACGCTGCCGGTCGCGCTGTTGTACGGCCGCGACGATCAGGTGGTGGACCCGGCGATCGACGGCAAGCGCGCGGTTGACGCGATCCCCGGCGCCACGCTGGAGATGACCACTGGTGGCCATATGCTCCCCGTCTCGAACCCGGAGGCAACCGCCGCATTCATTCGGGCACGCGCACGAGGAGCCCGGCGATGAGAGGGTAGTCTCGAACAGGACGACATCAGGCGATTCTCTTTCGCATTGGCCGTGTCGGCCTGCCGGAGGACGTCGCCGCGCGGGCGAATCCGGCGGTTTCCGTGACGGAGGCGGCGCGGAACCGGTGGGCTTTACCGATCGATAGGTCGACGAGTTCTGGTGGCTGGGCGGCGGATGGACCTCACGGTGACACGGGTCCCGAGGATCGACCCGTGCGCCTGCATGTTCATTCGGCAAGACGGCCGGTCGCGGCCGAGCTCACCGCAGGACGTGGGTGACGATGTCTCCGGGCGCCACGTTGATCGCATCGGCGCAACGGGGCTCGAGAACGACGCCGTCGCCATCCTCGGCCACGGTCCCCAGGGCTGCGCGAAATCGATCGAGGACGCCATGGGCGACGATGCTCGTACGACCTTGCTCGATGGGGCGCACTGCGACGACCGTGCTTCGCCGCGCTTGAGAGATGGTGGAGATCGTATC
>JBPBQW010000052.1:0-3435 GCA_050955125.1 Janthinobacterium lividum | reverse complement strand
CGCAGCCACCGCACGGCCAAGTCGATCGGTGCCGAGCGGACGTTCCTCACCGACCTGATCGAGCCGGCCGCGCTGCACGAGGCGCTCGACCGGGTGGTCGATGCGGCCTGGATCCGGATCGAGCGCCATCTGGAACGCGGTCGCGCCGGCCGCACCGCGACGCTGAAGGTGCGCTTCGCCGACTTCCGCACGATCACCCGCGCCCGGTCGCAAGTCGCACCCTTCGCGACCCGCACCGCCTTTGCGAATGCCGGCGCGGCGCTTCTCGACGAGATGTTCCCGCTGCCGATCGGCGTGCGGCTGCTCGGGCTGACGCTGTCGTCGATCGGGGCGGCGGGGGTGGTGTCCGACCCGGGACCGGTACAGCCCAGCCTGCCGCTGTAGCGCGGCTCGTCCACGATCACCGAACCCGTTGCGCGTCCTTCGCGGAGACCTCTAAGGCCTGGATCCTCAATCCAAGGTCGATCGTCACGTCCGTGCCCCGAACCGTTTCCGCTGCCCGGCACCCGCGAACGGCCGACTCATTCGAGGCGTGGGTGTGGCGCTGGCGCGCGCTCATCCTGCTGATCGTGACGATCGCCGCGCGGGCGGCGACGTTCGGCGACCCCATCGTCCAGGTCGACGAGGAGTTCTACCTGACGGTTGCGCGGCGAATGCTTCACGGCGATCTGCTCTACGTCGACGTGTGGGACAGAAAGCCGGTGGGGCTGTTCCTGCTCTACGCGACCGTCGCATGGCTGCCGCCGGCGGCGGCGGTGCTCGGCTATCAATTGCTGGCGAGCGGATTCGTCTGGGCGACCGCGCTGCTGGCGGCGGCGTTGGCGGACCGGGCGGGCTGGCGACGCGGTGCCGTCGTCGGCGCTGTGCTCTATGTCCTGTGGCTGGATCTCGCCGACGGGCAGGGGGGGCAAGCGCCGGTCTTCTACGATCTGCTCACGGCGGTCGCGGCCTGGACGACGATGCGCGCGAGCGAGGTCGGGATCGGCGCCCGCGCGCGGCTGCGGCTCGGGCTGGTCGCGATGCTGGTCATGGGCTGCGCGTTGCAGGTCAAATATTCGGTGGTGTTCGAAGGCGTGTTCTTCGGCATCTGGCTGCTGTGGGTGGATTGGCGATCGTCGCGCTCGATTGCTGCGGTGCTGGCGCGCGCTGCCGCGTGGAGTGCCGCCGCGCTGGTGCCGACCGCACTGGCCCTGGGTTCCTATGCCGCGATCGGCCGGGAGCAGCCGTTCCTCTACGCCAATTTCCTGTCGATCCTGCACCGGGGCAGCGATCCGTGGGACGAGCAACGGCGCAACGGGCTGGTCGCGATCGGCCTGTTGCTGCCGCTGGTGCTGCTCGCGCTGGCGGGGATCGACCGGGCCGGCGACCGGGGCACGGCGCATCGACGATGGTTCCTGCACGCCTGGCTGACCGCCGCAATTCTGGGTCTGGTGGTGTTCGGCTCCTGGTTCAATCATTACACCCTCCCCGTCATGCTGGCCGCCGCCATCTGTGCTGCGGGGGGATTTGCCCGCGCCGGGGGAACGGGACGGTTCCTGCGCGCGGTGGCGCCGGCACTGTGCGTGCTGGCGTTCGTGGCCGGGCAGGCGATCTGCCTGGGCGAGCGGCTTCACCGCGGCACGCGCGCGCAGTTCATGGCGGTCGCGCGGGCGGTCGGAACGGGGCCGGGGAGCCTGTACGTCTATTCGAGCTCCCCGATGCTCTACACCTTCAGCGGCCGGCCCGCGCTCACCCCCTATCTGATGCCGGCGCACCTGCTGCTGGGACGCGAGAAGGGAGCGATCGGCGTCGACCAGCGCGCGGAGGTCGCGCGCGTGATGCGGTCGCATCCCGCCACAGTGGTCGTGCAGTCGTGGGATGATTTCGAGCGGCCGGACCTGCGCCCGATGGTACTCGCCGCGCTCGCCCGTGGTCGCTATGTCCGTGTCGCGATGCTGCCGGTCGGGCACAACGTCCAGACGGTCTTCCGGGCGCAGCGCTAGGTCAGGCCGTTCGCTACCAGTGCACCTTGCCGCCCAGCCGCACCGCGCGCGGGCGCAGCGGGGTTGCCAGCGTGCGGCGTGCCAGTGCGAAGGGGTTGCCCATCGCGAACAGGTTGGCGGTCTGGTCGGTCATGTTGTCGAGATCGAGCGTCAGTTCGATGCGGTCGCGCCGCCACCCGACGCGCGCGCTCGCGACCGTGTAGTTGCCCTGGCTGATGTCGAGGAAGTCGCCCGCGCCCAGCACCGACCGCCCGATGTAGCTCGCCGCGCCGCCGACGCTGACGAGCGCGCGGCCGATCGGCCATTGATAGCCGAGGTCCGCGGTTCCGGCGAAGGCGGGCGTTTCGGGCAGGCGCCGATGCGCGGGGGTCGACAGCATCGCCAGCGCGCCGTCGATCCGGTTGTGGGTGAACAGCGCGGAGGCGGCGGCGCGCAGGCGGCGGACCGGTACCCACTCCGCCTGCGCCTCGACCGCCAGGATGCGCGCGTCGCCGAGCGTCAGCGTGTACGGAAGCCCGCGCCGGTTGACGAGATCGGCCTGGATGTCGCGCCACCGCGCCAGCGACACCGCGGACGAGAAGCCGAACCCCGTCGGCCCGGTGCGCAGCCGCCGCAATCCGACCTCGGCGACGCGGACCGAATCAGGTGCGAAATTGGCGACCCGGCCGACGCCGGTCGCCACCGCTAGGCCGCCGGTGCGATACCCCGACTGGATCCGCGCATAGGCGGCGAGCGACGGCGCGAGCTTCCACGACAGCGCGACCGTGGGATCGAACCGCGCGGTCGATCGTCCCACCACGAAGTCGCTCACCCGCGGCCTGAACGAGGGTTCGCCATCGGTGCGCGCCAGCGTCACGCGCCCGCCGATCGTGGCGGACAGCGACGGGCCGGCGGGCACGGTCGCCTCGCCGAACACGGACGCGGTGCGCGTCACGTTGGTGACGCCGATGATCTCGGTCGGCGCGTCCGCCCGGCCGAGCGCGCGCGAGGTCGCGTCGCTGTCGCGCAACAACGACAGTCCCGCGACCCACGACACCCCGCCGACGGGCGAGCGCGACAGGCGCAGCTCCTGCGACATCAGCTGCTTGTCGCCGTCGCTGGTATAGGCGAGCGGCGGCGGATCGGGGTTGGCGCGCGTCGCGGGTGCGGTCGCGTCGAACACGTCGGACGATCGGTACAGCGCGAGGCCGGTGACCGACAGCAGCTGCAGCCCGCTCGGCCAGTCCTTCTCGATCCGGGCGCTCGCGACGGACACGTCGTTGCCGAACGGCTGGGCGATGGCGGACGCGCGCGCCAGCGGTCCGATCGCCAGATCGGCATAGCCGCCGTCCGCCGCCGCGATCCGCTGCAACACCCCGCCCAGCTCCACCGACCAGCCCGCGCCGGGCACGATCCGCAGGCTCGCCCGGCCACCGACCGTATCCACCCGGTTGACGTCACTCCGCCCCCGGCG
>JBPBQW010000051.1:0-3562 GCA_050955125.1 Janthinobacterium lividum | reverse complement strand
GTCGACATCGTCGCTGCGGCGGGCGGGGGAGAGGAGGCGGTCGTCAGTCATCAGTTTGCCAAAGCGGCGATCAGGTCGGCGATCGATATCGTGGCCTGCGACAGGATACTCTGCAACGTTCCCCGGCGGACTTCGTCGTGCGCCGGTACGATCACCGTCGCGCTGCCCCGGCGCAACTTGATGTGGCTGCCGCGCTGTCCGACTTGCTCGAATCCCAACCGCCGCAAACCGCGGATGATCTCGCCGCTCGAAAGGACGGGCAGCCTAGGCATGCTCGCCGATCGTGATCGACGTCACGATCGGGGGACGTCCCGACGGCATCGGCCCATCCTCTAGGTACAGCTCCACTGCTTCGCGCAGATTGGACAATGCTTCCTCGATGCTATGCCCTTGCGACGCCGTCCCGGTCTCGGGATTATAGGCCACGTAGCCATCGTCTTCCGGGGTCAGAACCGCAGTGACCTGCATCGGATATCTCCTCCGACCCCGCCCTACCGCGCCGCCTTCTTGAGCGCCAGCCGCACCAGCGCGTCGAGGCTGGGGGTGCCGCCCAGTTCCTCCTCCGCCGCCGCGACCGCGGCCGCCGCCTCGCCCGGGCGGAAACCCAGGTTGAGGAGTGCCGAGACCGCATCCGCGCCCGCGCCGACCGGCACTACCTGCGCCGCCGCGCCGAGGCCGATCGCGACACCGCCCACCTTGTCCTTCAGCTCGCGCACGATCCGCTCGGCGAGCTTGGGGCCGACGCCGTTGGCGCGCGCAACCGTCGCCTTGTCCTGCGCCATCACCGCCCGCGACAGCTCGGCGGGCTCGAGCGCCGACAGGATTGCGAGCGCGACCCGCGCGCCGACGCCCTGCACTCCCGTCAGCAGCCGGAACCAGTCGCGCTCCGCGGCCTGCGCGAAGCCGACGAGGCGGATCGACTCCTCCGACACCAGCATCTCGGTAAACAACGTCGCCGCTTCGCCGATCGGGCCGATCGCCGCCAGCGTGCGCGCCGACGCGCCGACCAGATAGCCGATGCCGCCGACGTCGATCACCGCATGGTCGATGCCCGTCGAGTCCAGCCTGCCCTTGAGATGCGCGATCATGCAGGCCGGGTAGCGCGCGCCATCGCGCGGGTAAACGATCACAACCCCTTATGCCGCGGCGCCGGCGCGCGTAGGGGAGCCGCGAACAGGAGACTTGCCCCGATGAAGACCCGTGCCGCCGTCGCGTTCGAGGCGAAACGCCCGCTCGAGATCGTGGAGCTCGACCTCGAAGGTCCGCGCGCCGGCGAGGTGCTGGTCGAGATCATGGCCACCGGCATCTGCCACACCGACGCCTATACGCTCGACGGGCTCGACAGCGAGGGGCTGTTCCCGTCGGTGCTCGGCCACGAGGGCGCGGGCATTGTGCGCGAGGTGGGCGCGGGCGTCACGAGCGTCGCGCCCGGCGATCACGTCATCCCGCTCTACACGCCCGAATGCCGCCAGTGTAAGTCGTGCCTGTCGGGCAAGACCAACCTGTGCACCGCGATCCGCGCGACGCAAGGCAAGGGGCTGATGCCCGACGGCACCACGCGGTTCAGCTACCGGGGCCAGCCGATCTTCCACTACATGGGCTGCTCCACCTTCTCCAATTTCACCGTGTTGCCCGAGATCGCGGTGGCGAAGATCCGCGAGGACGCGCCGTTCGAGACGAGCTGCTACGTCGGCTGCGGCGTCACCACCGGCGTCGGCGCGGTGGTGAACACGGCCAAGGTACAGGTCGGCGAGACCGTCATCGTCTTCGGGCTGGGCGGCATCGGCCTCAACGTGATTCAGGGCGCGCGATTGGCGGGCGCGGGCATGATCGTCGGCGTCGACATCAACCCCGCGCGCGAGGAATGGGGCAAGCGCTTCGGGATGACGCACTTCGTCAATCCGAAGGACGTCTCCGGCGATCTCGTCGCGCACCTCGTCGCGCTCACCGATGGCGGCGCGGACTATACGTTCGACTGCACCGGCAACACCGACGTGATGCGCCAGGCGCTGGAGGCCTGCCATCGCGGCTGGGGCACCAGCATCATCATCGGCGTCGCGGAAGCCGGGCGCGAGATCAGCACGCGGCCGTTCCAGCTCGTCACGGGGCGCAACTGGCGCGGCACCGCGTTCGGCGGCGCGAAGGGTCGGACCGACGTGCCCAAGATCGTCGACTGGTACATGAACGGCAAGATCGAGATCGACCCGATGATCACGCACATCCTGTCGCTCGACGAGATCAACCGCGGGTTCGACCTGATGCACGCGGGCGAGAGCATCCGCTCCGTGGTGGTGTACTGATGGAGACGGTCAGCGCGGCCCGCTCGCACGGCGGCACGCAGGGCGTGTACCGCCACGCGTCGGCCGCCACCGGCACCGACATGACCTTCTCCGTCTTCGTGCCCGACCATGCGCCCGGCGCGCGGCTGCCGGTCATGTGGTTCCTGTCGGGGCTGACGTGCACCCACGCCAACGTCACCGACAAGGGCGAGTATCGCCGGGCGTGCAGCGAGCTCGGCCTGATCCTCGTCGCGCCCGACACCAGCCCGCGCGGCGACGGCGTGGCGGACGATCCGGCGTGGGACATGGGCCAGGACGCGGGCTTCTACGTCGATGCGACACAGGCGCCGTGGGCGCCGCACTATCGCATGTGGAACTACGTCGCCGACGAGCTGCCCGCGCTGATCGGGGCGGCGTTCCCGGCCGACATGGAGCGGCAGGCGATCACCGGCCATTCGATGGGCGGCCACGGCGCGCTGACGATCGGGCTGACGTACCCCGACCGCTATCGCGCGGTCTCCGCGCTCGCGCCGATCGTCGCGCCGAGCCAGGTGCCATGGGGGCAGAAGGCGCTCGGCGGCTACCTCGGCGGCGACCGCACCGCCTGGCGGCGCCACGATGCGGTGGCGCTGATCGAGGATGGCGCGAGAGTGCCGGCGCTGCTCGTCGACCAGGGCGCGGCGGACGCGTTCCTGGCGGAGCAGCTGCGACCCGAGCTGCTGGCGGACGCGTGCCGGGCGGCGGGGATCGAGCTGACGTTGCGGCTGCAGCCGGGCTACGACCACAGCTATCTGTTCGTCTCGACCTTCCTCGCCGATCACCTCGCCTGGGCGGCGGCGCGGCTGGGCTAAGGCCGTCAGCCGCAGCTCAGTCTCGGGGGTCGTCCAGCGCGACGTAGCGCCCGCCGACATAGACCAGCGGGTCGATCCCCGCCGGGCGGACGACGTCGATCACGTCGCCGACGATGATCCGGTGCGTGCCGTGGTCGATGTGGCTGGCCTGGCGCAGCCGGACCACCGCCGCCGCGTCGCGCAGCGCGGGCGGGTTCGGGCCGTCGGGCGCGTCCCAGTCGCCCACCGCGAACCGCTCGGCGCCGCGCCGCCCGCCGCCGCACGCCTGCGACACGTCGGTATGCGGGTGGCCCAGCACGTTGAGCGTCAGGTCCGCGCCGTCCTGCAGCACCGGGAACATCGTCGCGTCGCGGTTGACGCAGAACAGCATCGACGGCGGGTCCATGCTGACCTCGCACACCGCCGTCGCGGTCATCGCATACCGCTCGCCGC
>JBPBQW010000050.1:0-3632 GCA_050955125.1 Janthinobacterium lividum | reverse complement strand
CCAGCGCGTGGACGCGCTCCATGTAGTGGGCCAGCACCGTCTCGGACGCGCGCGACAGCGCGTGGGCCAGGCTGTCGGCGGTGACGAACGGATTGCCGTCGCGATCGCCGCCGATCCAGCTGCCCGGGCGCAGGAAGACGGTGCATCGCTCGCCCCCGTTGCCGTATCCCAGCGCGCGATCCCATCGCTGGTACAGCGCGGGCAGCTCGGGCAGGAACACGTCGCGCAGGTAGGACAGCGCGGTCTCCACCTCGTCGGCGACGCCCAGCCGCTCGGCGCGCAGGACCCGCGTCTGCCACAACAGCGCGATCTGGCGGGCGATCGCCGCGTCGAGCGGATCGCCGTCCGCGCTGGTAGCCGCGCCGCCGTCGCGCACGGCCATCAGCCCGGCGATGCGGTTGCGGTGGTCGATCATGCTCTTGCGCCGCACCTCGGTCGGGTGCGCGGTGAGCACGGGGGCGACGAGCGCGCGCGCCAGGAGCGCGGCGACCTCGGCCCGGTCCGTCCCCGCGGCGGCGAGCCGCTCCACCGCCGCGCCCAGCGTCGCGCCCGGCTCGGCGGCGATGCCCTGCCGGTCCTCGGCGAGGTTGGCGAGCATCGAGAACAGCATGAAGCCGCGGGTGAACGCGATCGTGTCGTCGAGGCTGAGCGCCGCCAGTCCGAGATCGTCCGGCGCCTCGCCGCCGCGGTGCCGTTCCACGGAAGCGGCCCGGATCGCCTCGATCCGGGCGAACAGCGCCTCGCCGCCATAGGTGCGGATGACGTCGCCCAGCAGCGCGCCCAGATACCGGACGTCGGGGTTGTTGGCGACGGACGGGAGGGCGGAAGCGGGCGGTGGGACCATGGCGGCGATGCTGCGGCGCGCGACGCGCAGCGTCAAACGAAAGCTGGCAACGGCGTCAGTGCCCGGCCGCGCGCTCCTTGGCGATGTGATGTTCGTTCGACGTGACCGTGCCGTCCTTGTTCAGGTCGTTGGCGTCGAACCGCTTCATCATCCCCTCGCTGAACTCCTGCGCGCTCACGCGGCCATCGCCGTTCTGGTCGAGCGACATGATCGCCGGGTCGCTCTGCCGCGGCAGTTCGTCGGGCGTGATGTAATCGTCGCTGTTGCGATCCAGCCGACGGAACCGCCGTTCGACGATGCCGCCGAAATCCAGCCGCGACGTGACCGCGGGCGGGACATAGTGGCTCGCCGCTTCGGCATAGGCCGCCTTCTGCTGCTTGCTCGGGCCGCCGCATCCCGCGACCAGCGTCGCCGCCAGCATCACCGTCCCAGTGCCCGTGATCCCGATCCGCGCCGCCGTCGTTCCGACCGTCATTCGTGCCCCCGAGCCTTCATGCTTCCAGTTCGACGTCCCAATAGAGCCAGTCGTGCCAGCTTGCATGCAGATAGTTGGGCGGGAATCGGCGGCCATGCTCCTGCAACTGCCAGTTGGTGGGACGGATCGGCGCGACCGGCAGCGGCATGCGCGCCTGGCGAGGCGTGCGGCCCCCCTTTTTCAGGTTGCACGGTGCGCAGGCGGTGACGACGTTCTCCCACGTCGTCCGCCCCCCTTGCGCGCGGGGGACGACATGGTCGAACGTCAGGTCGCGGCCGTGGCCGCAATACTGGCAGGTGAAGTGATCGCGCAGGAACAGGTTGAAGCGGGTGAAGGCGGGAAATTGCGACGGCCGGACATATTGCTTCAGCGCGATCACCGACGGCAGTTTCATGCTGACGTTGGGGCTGCGCACCGCGCGCTCGTAATGGGCGACGATGTCGACCCGGTCGAGGAACACCGCCTTCACCGCGGTCTGCCACGGCCAGACGCTCAACGGGTAATAGGACAGCGGTGTGAAGTCCGCGTTCAGCACGAGCGCGGGGCAACCGTCGGGATGACGCATGAGATCGGGGTGGAACACGCGCGACGACTCCGCCTTTGCGAGCGGCCGTCGCCGACCGCGATGACAAGCGTATGACAGCACAGCCGCCGATCGGGGGTCAAGCCTCCGTTCCGGCCGTCCCGCGCGATACCGGCGTGGTCGCCCGCTTCGCGCCCAGCCCCACCGGGCGGCTGCATCTGGGCCACGCCGCGTCGGCGATTCGCGCGCACGATCTGGCGCGTGCCGCCGGCGGCCGGTTCCTGCTGCGGATCGAGGATATCGACGGCACACGCAGCCGCGCGGCCCATGTGGATGAGATATTCGAGGACATGAGCTGGCTGGGCCTCGCCTGGGACGGGCCGGTGTGGCGCCAGTCGGAGCGACTGGACGTCTATGCACAGGCGCTGGACCGGCTGCGCGGCATGGGCCTGCTCTACCCGTGTTTCTGCACCCGGGCCGCGATCGAGCGGGAAGTAGCGGCGAGCGCGTCGGCACCACACGCGGGGGAGGGGGAGCCAGTCTATCCCGGCACCTGCCGTCGACTGACCGGGGCGGAGCGAGCGGCGCGCATGGACGAGCCGCATGGCTGGCGACTCGACATGGCCGCCGCGCTGGCGGTCGCGACCCGCAGCGGCGCGGCACTCGCCTGGCACGATGCGAGCCGGGGATGGGTCGCGGAGGATCCGGCGTCGTTCGGCGACGTGGTGCTCGCCCGCAAGGACGCGCCCGCCAGCTATCATCTCGCGGTGACGCTCGACGACGCGGGGCAGGAGGTGACCGACGTGGTGCGCGGCGTGGATCTGTTCGCGGCGACGCACGTCCATCGCCTGCTCCAGGCGCTGTTCGGCCTGCCGGTGCCGCGCTACCATCACCACCTGCTCCTGCAGGGTCCGGACGGGCAGCGGCTCGCCAAGCGGAACGGCGCGCCGACGCTGGCGGCGATGCGCGCGGCGGGCGCAGACGGGCGGGAAATCGCCGGGATGTTGCGGCAAGGCAATCTGCCCGCTGGATTCGGCGTCGCGATGGACTAGATCGGATGGATGACAACGCTCCTCGTCATCGTGCTGATCGGCCTGATGATCGCCACCGTCGTCGCGCTGGTCCGCGGCATCATCGCCTTCCTGCAGGAAAGCTCCGAGCAGGTGCGCAACGGCGAGGGCCCGAGCGCGGCCGCGCTGAAATCGAACAAGATGATGCAGTCGCGGATCATGTTCCAGGCTGGCGCCATCCTGGTCGTCGTGCTGATCCTGTTCGCGGCGGGGCGGACCTGATCGCTCCGGAGCCGCCGTCGTGGTGAAGCTCAACCGGATCTACACGCGCACCGGCGACGCCGGCACCAGCGGCCTGGTGGACGGATCGCGCGCGCCCAAGTCCGATCCGCGCTTCGCCGCGATCGGCGACGTCGACGAAGCCAACAGCGCGATCGGCGTGGCGATCCCGGCGAGCGGCGATCTCGCGCCGGCGCTGTCGCGGATCCAGAACGACCTGTTCGATCTCGGTGCCGATCTCGCCACCCCGCACGGGATCGACGGTGCGTTGCGGATCGTGCCCGCTCAGGTCGAGCGGCTGGAGCGCGAGATCGACACGATGAACGAGGCGCTGCCCCCGCTGAAGAGCTTCATCCTCCCCGCCGGCCTCTCCGCACCGCTGCACCTCGCGCGCGCGATCGTGCGGCGGGCGGAGCGGTCGGTCGTGGCACTGGGAGACGAGGCGTCGATGCCCGCGCGGGCCTATGTCAACCGCCTGTCCGACTGGCTGTTCGTCGCCGC
>JBPBQW010000049.1:0-4082 GCA_050955125.1 Janthinobacterium lividum | reverse complement strand
CACCCAGCGGCAGCGGGGTCGCCCGCTCGGCATCGGCGGGCACGCTGCCCATCGGGTGCAGGAACGGGCCGGTCACCATCGCGACCAGATAGGTCGGCAGCGGTTTCGTCACCTCGAACACGTGCTTTTCGAGCGCGCCCATTCCGGCGACCGTCACGGCGGTCACGCCCGTCTCGCGTGCGTTGCTGATCGCCTTGTTGCCGCGCGCGGTGGTGATGGTGACGGCGAACGGCGTCTTGTACCCGGGCTCGTCGAACGAAGGATAGGCGGCGCGCGCGTCGATCGATTCGAACTGCGTCCAGCTGTACCAGGTGCCGCCGACGTTGATCCGGTACAGCCCCGACGGGTTGCCGCCGAACGCGCCGTCGTAATCGAACGTCAGGGTGATCGGGCCGACGACCGGCTTGGGAAAGTCGATCCGTACTACGCCGGTCGGATCGACCTGCGTGTAGGTGACGGGCATCGTCGCGCCGCCCATCGTTGCGATCGAGCGCGTGATGTGGAGGTCGCGCCCGTGCATGTAGAGGTGCGTCGTGGGCGCCTTCACCGTCACGTCGATCGCGTCATGGCCCGTGAAGCGCGGCTGGTCGGGCAGGATCGTCATGTCGAGGCGGTAGGCCGTCGGCGTCGCCGCATCGGGCAGCTTGCCGAGCGGGGCGGCCGGATCGCTCGCCGCGGTCAGCACCCCGCTCGCGCAGGTCAGGAGCAGGGCGGCGATCAGGGGGCGCATGATGGGGTCCGTTTCCGAGAGGCGGACCGAGGACTAGGGCGATCGCCGCGACCGGGCAAGGTGGCGGCGATCGCCGATCAGGCGAGCCAGGGCGCCAGATCGTCCTGCCCGGCGATCAGCGCCAGGCCGTGCGCGATCGACGTCAGCTCACCGCCAGATACCAGCCGCTCCTCGCCAAAGCGGCCTGCGAAGATCCGCCGCACCGCGGGCACCAGCGACGTGCCGCCGGTCAGGAACACGCTTTCCACCTCCTCCGGCGCCACGCCGGCGGCGGCGAGCGCGCAATCCAGCGTGGAGGCGATCCGCGCGAGGTCGTCGGCGATCCATCCCTCGAACTCGGCGCGCGTCACGCGCATCTCGATGTCGAGACCGCCGCCCGAAAACGCGAACGTCGCCTCCTCGTCGCCCGACAGCGCGCGCTTCAGCCGGCCGACGGCATCGTACAGCGCAAAGCCCAGTTCCCCCTCGATCACCGCGATCATCCGCGCGATGGCTTGCGGCTCGACCGCGCTCCGCCGCAGCCGGTCGAGCTCGGCCAGCGTGCGCCGGTTGCGCATCAGCGCGAGCCGCGACCAGTCCGCGAAATCGGCGAAATAGCTGCGCGGGATCTCCAGCACCTTGTCGAACGAGCGATAGAGGCCGCCTTGGCCCAGCAGCGGCAGCACCAGCCGGTCCACGATACGCTGGTCGATTCGGTCGCCGGCCAAGCCGATGCCCGCGTGGCCCAGCGGCACGCAGCGGCGGCCCGCACCCGGGTCGATCCGCACCACGGAGAAATCGCTGGTCCCGCCGCCGAAATCGGCGACGAGCAGCGTCGCGGGCCGTGTCGCGTCCGCGGCGTGGCCGAACGCGGCGGCGAGCGGTTCATAGACATAATGCACCTCGCCCGCGAACCCGGCGAACATCGAGTCGTAGCGGCTGCGGGCGAGCGCGGGATCCGGGCGAGCGCCGGCGTACTCGACCGGCCGGCCGACGACGAGCCGGTCGAGCCCCGCCAGCGCACCCGCCGAATGGTTTGCGAGCCGGTCGAGGAACAGCCGCCCCAGCTCCTCGAAGCGATAGCGCCGGTCGAATACCGAGGCGGTGTCGAAACTCGCGCTCGCGGCGACCGACTTGAACGACTGGAGGAACCGGCTGTCCTCGGGATACTCTAGATATTCGGCGATCGCGGCGGGTCCGGCCTCGACGCCCAGGCCGCCCACCACCGCCTCGTCCTGCCAGAAGCACAGCGCGGACCGGAACACGGGGTCGCCGCCCTCCGCGTCCCCGCCCGCAGGGCCGAACGCGATCAGCCGCGGCGCGCCCGCTCCGCCGATCGCGGCGACGGTGTTGGTCGTGCCGAAATCCAGCCCGGCAACGCGCCCGCGCGACGCATCCGACACTGCACAGCCCCTTCGCCTCGTGAGCGCGCCCTATGTGCAAAGCCGTGCGCCGCAGCAAGACCGGCCATGACCGACGGTCACGGTGCGCTTTCCCGTTCCCGCGGCTTCGATGTTGGCGTATCGTCGCCGACCGGTGGCATCAGGGCGCGAGACCCAGGAGATTGGACCCATGTTCGGACGGCTGTTCCTCGATCATCCGCGCAGCGTCGACGAAAGCTACGTCGCGCATGCAGGCGTCGCGTTCCGCTTCGGCCTGACGATGATCGCAGGGGGCTGCGCGTGCCTGGCGCACGGCCTGGTTCCCGCGCTGTTCACCCGCACCGGCAGCAACACGGTGCGCCGGCTGCACGCCGGGATGAGCAACCGCCACGCCAAGCCGCCGATCACCTTCGTGTCCGTCGCCGACTGGCAGCCCACCTACGAAATCTGATCGGCGGCCGCCGGATCGTCACTTCGACTCATTGACGAGAGCGAGGAACAGCGCGTCCGCTCGATCGATCGCATCCGGTGGCATCGTGTTGGACTGCAGGGCGCCGACGTGACCAAGTTCGTCGCGGATCAGCGTATCGATGTCCGGCAGGCGTTTTCCGTTCGCGTGCTCGTTGATCGATCGCTTCGCCTCGACCAGCTCCTCGACCTGCGCGACGATGGCCGACGGCAGATCGCTCGCCGCGACGAGCGCCTGCAGGTTCATCGGTGGCCGTCGTCCGGGCATCAGGCGGAGGGCGCGGATCGCGAGCGCGGGTCGCAGTGCGTAGAAGTAGCGCTTTACGGGCACGGCCCCTTTGGCGTCTAGCCAGCGCTCCGCCGCGTTGCGACCCAGGCTGGCGTAATGATGCGCCAGGCCGCGGGGATCGATGATCGTGTCGGCAAAGGCGGTCAACTGCGCCACGACCGCGTCGTCGGGCCGGTAACGGATCGGCGAGGCGATCCACTCGCTGACGACCGCGTTCGTCTTGAGAAGCAGCCCGATCGCCTTGCGCACGTCCCAGCCGTTCAGGTCGATGTCGTCGGTGATCGGCGTCTCGATCACGTCGCGTGCGGGGTTCAGCGACAGATATCGGTCACGAGACCGGACGAAGAGGAAACGTACGTCGTAGTCGCTGTCGGGCGACGGAAATCCCCAGGCCCGCGACCCAGACTCGACGGCGAGCAGAATGCGGACGTCGTTCCGCGCCTCGATGGCGTCGAGGCGGAAGCCGATCTCGCGCCGAACGGCGGGATCGATGCTTTCGAAGCGGACAGTGCTCTTGATTCTCTCGTGACGCTGATCGGAACCGGATGGAACCCTTTGCCACGCCATCCATAGTCCCGCCATGCTCGATGCCCTGACCGCGCCCGCCCAGCCTCTCGTCCACCGTCGCGATGCCTACCGTCCGCCCGAGTGGCTGGTGCCCGAGGTCGCGCTCGATTTTGCGCTCGATCCCGTCGCCACGCGGGTGCGCGCGCGGCTGGTGGTCGCGCGCAACGGCCAGCATGCCGAGCCGTTGCGCCTCGACGGCGCGGGGCAGGTGCCGCTGATGGTGACCGTCGATGGCATCGCGGTGAACGACTGGCGGATGGACGGCGACGACCTCGTGATCCCGCTCGCCGGCGACGCGCATGTGGTCGAGACCGAGGTCGAGATCGCGCCCGACCGCAACACGCAGCTGATGGGGCTGTACGCGTCGGGCGGAAACCTGTGCACGCAATGCGAGGCACAAGGGTTCCGGCGCATCACCTTCTTCCCCGACCGGCCGGACGTGCTGAGCGTCTATCGCGTGCGGATGACCGCGGAGGCGGAGCGGTTCCCGATCCTGCTCGCCAACGGCGACCCCGTTGGGTCGGGGACGCTGGGCGACGGCCGGCACTGGGCGGAATGGCACGATCCGTTTCCCAAGCCCTCGTATCTGTTCGCGCTGGTGGCGGGCGACCTAGCCGCCAATCGCGACAGCTTCACCACCGCGTCGGGCCGCGCGGTGCAGCTGGCG
>JBPBQW010000048.1:0-5607 GCA_050955125.1 Janthinobacterium lividum | reverse complement strand
CGTCAACTCCGGGCCGATCGCCTCGGTCACGCTACGCTACGTGAGCCGCGACGGCGATCAGGGTTATCCCGGTACGCTGACGGTCGACGCGACCTACTCCCTCGATGAGCATGACGCGCTGACGATAGAGTATCGCGCCACCACCGATCGGCCGACGATCGTCAACATCACCAATCACAGCTACTGGAACCTGTCGGGCGAGGGATCGCCGGGCGGCGCGATGGGGACGAGCGTGACGATCCCCGCCGATCGCTATCTGCCGACCGATGCGCACGCGATCCCGACCGGCGAGTTGCGCCGCGTCGCGGGCACCGCGTTCGACTTCCGCCAGCCTCGTGTGGTCGCTGACCATGTCCGCGACGGCGCGGACCAGCAGATCGCCTACGCCAAGGGATATGATCACAACTGGATCGTCGGCGCGGCGGTGACGCCCGACCAGCATCTGATGGCGCGCGTCAGCGATCCGGCCTCCGGCCGCGGATTTGAACTGTGGTCCAACCAGCCGGGCCTGCAATTCTATTCGGGCAATTTCCTCGACGCGACCGCGACGGGCACGTCGGGGCGGCTGTACCGGGAGGGCGACGCGCTGGTTTTCGAGCCGCAGATCTTCCCGGATACGCCCAACCACCCGGCCTTCGGCTCCGCGCGGCTCGCGCCTGGCCAGGTGTACCGCAATGTCATGACGTACCGGCTGATGACCGGTGCCGCCCGATGAAGGGACTTTCGATGAGCCGCCGCCTGTTCCTGGGTCTGTCTGCCGGCGTGGCCACGCTGGCGCTCGCCACCTCACCCGCCCAGGCGCGAGACCGCTGGACGCCGGCCGAGGCCCAACGCTGGTCGCGCGCGCAGCCGTGGCTGGTAGGCTCCAATTACGCGCCTGCCACCGCGATCAACCAACTCGAGATGTGGCAGGCGGCCAGCTTCGATCCCGCGACGATCGACAAGGAGCTGGGCTGGGCCGAGCAGCTGCACATGACGACGATGCGCGTCTTCCTCCACAACCTGCTGTGGGAACAGGACGCGCCCGGATTTAAGAAGCGGATCGACACGTTCCTCGGCATCGCGGCGAAGCATCACATCAAGCCGCTGTTCGTGCTGTTCGACAGCTGTTGGGACCCCGAGCCCAGATTGGGCCCGCAGCATCCGCCGATCCCGGGCGTCCACAATTCGGGCTGGGTTCAAGCGCCGGGGGCCGTGCGACTGGCCGACCGCGCGCGCTATCCACAGCTCGAAGGCTATGTGAAGGACATCGTCGGCAGCTTCGCACGCGATCCGCGCATCCTGGGCTGGGACGTGTGGAACGAGCCGAACAACGGCGGCGGCGGCAACTATCCCAGCACGCCCGAAAAGAAGACGCTGGTCGCCGGCCTGCTCGACCAGGTGTTCACCTGGGCCGAGTCGGCGGATCCGACACAGCCGCTGACCAGCGGCTTGTGGAGCGGCGATCACTGGGATCAGCAGGCGACGCTCGATCCGGTGGAGCGCATCCAGGTCGCCCGTTCCGACGTGATGACCTTCCACGATTACAGCTGGCCCGAGACGTTCGTCACCCGCGCGCACCAGATGCTCAGCTACGGCCGGCCGGTACTGTGCACCGAATACATGGCGCGCGGCGCCGGTTCGACGTTCGACGGCTCGCTGCCGATCGGCAAGAAACTGGGTATCGGCATGATGAACTGGGGGTTCGTGGACGGCAAGACGCAGACGCGGCTGCCGTGGGACAGCTGGAAGAAGCCGTACACTTATGACGAGCCGACCGTCTGGTTCCACGAAGTGCTGCGCGCCGACGGCTCGCCCTACCGTTCCGCGGAGACCGATCTGATCCGGCGGGTGGCGACCGCGCCCAAGGGGGTGGTGCCCGCGGCGGTGCAGCCGTGATCGCGCGACGGTTGCTCGCGGCGATCGCGGGCGCTTGCGCCCTAGCCGCGGGGGTGGGCGCGCAGGAGGTGAAATCGGTGTTCGCGGGCGCCGATCCCTTCGCATTGTTCGCGGACGGGAAGATGTGGATCTATCCTACCGAGCGCGGCGATCGGCTGGAGAGCTGGTCATCGGACGACGAGACTCACTGGGCGCGCCAGGGAGACCTGCTGAAGCTCGGCGACATTCGCTGGATCGGCGCGGACGGCGCACGGGCGCACTTCCTGTGGGCACCCGACATGCTCGCGGCGAATGGTCGCTATTACCTCTACTATTCGGTCGGCCCGCAGGACCCGACGCCCAGCCGATTGGGAGTCGCGACCTGCTCCGGACCCGCAGGGCCGTGCGTCGACAGCGGCAAGCCGCTCCTCACCGGCGGCGCCAAGGCGGAGGGCGGCCCGTTCGAGGCGATCGACCCGATGGTGTTCGTCGATCCCCGCTCGGGACGCCGGCTGCTCTACGCGGGCGGCAGTGCGGGCGCGCGGCTGCGCGTGTTCGAACTCGCGCCCGACATGACGAGCATCGCACGCGAGCTGCCCGTCGACCAGCCGCCGCTGTTTACCGAGGGCGTGTTCCTGCACGAGCGGAACGGTATCTACTATCTGTCGTGGAGCCACGGCCGCTGGAACACCGCCGGCTATTCGGTCCACTATGCGATGGCGGCGTCGCCGACCGGGCCATGGAAATACCGGGGCGCCATCCTGCAGAGCGACGCGCGCTACAAGGGGCCGGGCCACCACGCGTTCGTGCAGGATCCGAAGACCGGACAGTGGCTGATCGTCTATCACCGGTGGGAGGGGAAGCACGACGACGGTCCCTATTCCGATGATCGCCGAATCGCGATCCAGCCGATCCAGTATGACGAGCACGGCCAGATCGTGCCGATCCGCATGAGCAATTAGGAAGCGGAGGGCACGCTCTCGGCATTGTCGATCAGGTCCAGCACGTCGCCGATCAGCCGGCGCATCGCCTCCCGGGCACCCTCGGCATCACCCTTGGTGATCGCGCGCGCGACCGCGCCGTGGTCGGCGATGCTGGCGGTGCGCCCCTTGATGCGGTTGGTGAAGCGTATCGAGGTGCGCAGCGCCGTCGCAACCACTTCGCGAAACTGCGCGTAGAACGGGTTCTTGGACGCGCGCAGGATCGCGACGTGGAAAGCGATGTCGGCGTCGAGAGGATCGTCCTCGCCACGCTCGGCCGCTTCCATGCGCAGCAGTCCCGCCGCGATCGATGCACGATCCTCCGCATCGCCGAACCGCGCGGCGAGCGCTGCGGCCTCCGGCTCGATCGCGATGCGCAACTGGTTGAAGTGGCGCAGCAACTCCATCGAGAACTGCCGCTCGAGCAGCCAGCGCAGCACGTCGGTATCGAACAGGTTCCACGATCCCGCCGGCTGCACCACCGTCCCCTGTCGCGGCCGTGCGCTGAGCAGGCCCTTGGCCGTCAGCATCTTGACCGCTTCGCGCGTGACCGAGCGGCTGACGCCGTGCAGCTTCGCAAGCTCCGCCTCGGTGGGAAAGCCGCTCTCGACGTAGCGACCGGTGACGATCGCCCGGCCGAGCGCGTCGAGCATCCCATAGGTCAGGTTACGCCCCAGCGGCGAGGGATCGCGGGATCGGTCGCGGAGGTCGGGAAGCTGCATCGGTGGCCAGCTTGTGGAGCGCCGCCGCGCGCTTGTCACGCCCCCACCCGCCATTCGGCTGGACAGGTGGAATAAATAAGATAAATCTCGTATCGACGTGCAGCAAATAAACAGCGGCACCAGCCGCGATCTGCCGATCGGGAGGGGTTTGGACCATGAGCCTGTCGGGCATCGATATCGCGGTAGTGATCGTCTACGCGATCGGCATCTTCGGCCTCGCGCAATGGGTCAGTCGCGAGAAGGCAGGTCATGCCAAGACGACATCGGACTATTTTCTGGCGTCCAAGAACTTGCCTTGGTGGGCGATCGGTGCATCGCTGATCGCGGCCAACATCTCGGCCGAGCAGATCGTGGGAATGTCCGGCTCCGGCTACGCCATCGGCCTGGCGATCGCGTCTTACGAGTGGATGGCGGCGCTGACGCTGCTGATCGTCGGTAAATTCTTCCTGCCGATCTTCCTGGCGAACGAGATCTACACGATGCCGCAATTCCTGGAACGGCGGTACGGCCCGTCGATCCGGACGATCATGGCGGTGTTCTGGCTCGCGCTCTATGTGTTCGTGAACCTGACCAGCATCATCTGGCTCGGCTCGATCGCCGTCACCAAGGTGGCGGGGATCGACCAGACCGCTGCGCTGGTGATCCTGGGCGCGTTTGCGCTTCTCTATCAGATCAAGGGTGGCCTCAAGGCGGTGGCGCTGACCGATATCGTGCAGGTGACGCTGCTGGTGCTCGGCGGGCTGGTGGTCGCTTACCTCACGCTCACGCAGATCGGCGGCGGCAGCCTCCTGGGCGGCTGGCACAAGCTGACGCAAACGGCGCCGGACCATTTCCATATGATCCTGCATCGCGGCGATCCACACTACATGGACCTGCCGGGCCTCAGCGTGCTGATCGGCGGCATGTGGATCGCGAACCTCAGTTACTGGGGTTTCAATCAGTACATCATCCAGCGCGCGCTAGCGGCCAAGAGCCTGGCCGAGGCGCAGAAGGGCGTGCTGTTCGCCGCGGTGCTCAAGCTGGTGATGCCGGTCATCATCGTGCTGCCGGGCATCGCCGCGGTGATGCTGGCGCCGTCGCTGCCCAAGCCCGACGAGGCGTATCCGACGATGATGCGGCTGTTGCCCACGGGCCTGCTGGGCCTCGTGTTCGCGGCACTGGTAGCGGCGATCATCGCGTCCACCGCGTCCAAGATCAACTCGATCGCGACGATCTTCACGCTCGATCTCTACGCCAAGTTCCGGCGCCAGCCGACGCTTGCGGAGGACGCACCGGCCGCGGGCAGCGAGCAGCATCTGGTGCGCGTTGGCCGGATCACGGCCGTCGTGGCGATCGTCATCGCAATCCTCGCCGCGCGTCCGCTGGTGGGTAGCAGCGAGCAGGCGTTCCAGTTCATCCAGGAGTTCACCGGCTTCTTCACCCCCGGCATCACCGTCATCTTCCTGCTCGGCCTGTTCTGGAAGCGTGCGAACGAGGCGGGCGCGATCGCCGCTGCGGTAAGCTCGGTAGTTTTATCGTATCTGTTCAAGGTCGCCGCACCCGGCATTCCGTTCATGAACCGGATGGGAATCGTGTTCCTGCTCGCGCTCGCGCTCGCCGCGGTCGTCTCGCTCGCGACGCGGGCGCAGGCGGCGGCCGACACGATCGACACGCGCGACGTCGAGTACGCGACCCGCACGAGTTTCAACATCGGCGCGGTCGGCGTCGTGCTGGTGCTGATCGCGCTGTACGCGACGTGGTGGTGAGCCGGGCATGACCGATCTGATCGCCGTCGACTGGGGCACCACCAACCGGCGCGCCCATGCGATCCGGGACGGCGTCGTCATCGCGAGCGAGCGCGACGGCCTGGGCGTCACCGCCGTGCCGGCGGGCGGGTTCGAGCGCGAGGTCGCGGGGATCCGCGCGCGGTTTGCCGACGCGGTGCCGGAAGATGCGCCGATGCTGCTCGCCGGCATGATCGGCTCGACGATCGGCTGGCGGGTCGCGCCCTATGTCCCCGCTCCCGCCGGGCTGGAGACGCTGGTGGCCGGGCTCGTGCGGGTGGACGC
>JBPBQW010000047.1:0-5921 GCA_050955125.1 Janthinobacterium lividum | reverse complement strand
GCCGCCAGCCTGCTGCCGCACGGATCGGTGACGTACATCTACCTTGCGGACCGGCTCAACCAGCTGCCGCTAGGGCTGATCGGCATCGGTCTCGGCACCGTCCTCCTCCCCACCATCTCCGCGCAGCTCGGCCGCGGGGCGGAGGGCGAGGCGATGGCGACGCAGAACCGCGGCATGGAACTGGCGCTGCTGCTGACGCTGCCCGCGACCGCAGCGCTGGTGACGGCGGGAAGCCCCATCACCGCCGCACTGTTCCAGCATGGCAAGTTCGACCCGGTCGCCGCGGTGAAGACGGCGCAGGCGCTGGCGGGCTATTCGATCGGGCTGCCGTCCTACATCCTCGTCAAGGTGTTGACGCCGGGCTATTACGCGCGCGCCGACACCCGCACGCCCGTGCGCTACGCCACGATCTCGATGATCGTGAACCTCGTGCTCAACCTCATCTTCATCGTTCCCCTGAAACATGTCGGACCGCCGCTCGCGACCGCGCTCGCCTCCACCGTCAACGTCGTGCTGCTCTACCGGACGTTGGTCCACCGGGGACATTTCGTGCCCGACGCGCGGCTGCGGCGGCGCGCCGTGCGGCTGGCGGGCGCGGCGGTCCTGATGGGGGCGGTCTTGTACGTTCTGTCCGATCGGTTCGCGCCGCACATGCACGCCATCGGCGGGCTCGAGCGGTGGGGCGCGCTGACGTTGCTCGTCGGCTTGGGCGTGGCCGTCTATGCGGGCGCGGCGCTCGCGTTCGGCGCGTTCCGCCTGGCCGACCTGCGCGCCCTGGTGCGTCGCCCGGTCCGTACCTGATCGTTCGCGAGGATCATCCCATGCGCGTCGTCTCCGGCATCCAGCCCACCGGCAACCTCCACCTCGGCAATTATCTCGGCGCGATCCGGCAGTGGGTCGCGATGCAGGACGCGATGGCGACCCGTGAAGGAGGGGGTGGTGAAAGCGGGAGCGGTGACGAGTGCCTGTTCTTCCTCGCGGACCTCCATGCGCTGACGCAGCCCGTGGTACCGGCCGAGCTTGCGGCCAACACGATCGAGATGGCGGCGACTCTGCTCGCGTGCGGGATCGATCCCGAGCGGTCGGTGCTGTTCAACCAGGCGCGGGTCCCGGCACATTCGGAGCTCGCGTGGCTGCTCGGCGGGACCGCGCGCGTCGGATGGCTGAACCGGATGACGCAGTGGAAGGACAAGGCGGGCAAGAACCGCGAGGGCCAATCGGTCGGCCTGTTCACCTATCCGGTGCTGCAAGCCGCCGACGTGCTGATTTATCAGGCGACGCACGTGCCGGTCGGGGACGACCAGCGCCAGCATCTGGAACTGGCGCGCGACATCGCGATCAAGTTCAACGGGGACTTCGCGGTGGAACTGTTCACCGCGCCCGAGCCACTCGTCTCCGCGGGCGCGCCCCGGATCATGTCCTTGCGTGACGGGACGGCCAAGATGTCGAAAAGCGATCCGTCCGACGCCTCGCGGATCAACCTCGTCGACAGCGACGACGCGATCGCGGGCAAGCTGCGCAAGGCCAGGACCGATGCGGATCCGTTGCCCGGGACGACGGAGGAGCTCGCCGGCCGGGCAGAGGCGCGCAACCTCGTGACGATCTACGCGGCCCTGGCCGGCACGACGCCGCAGATGGTGCTCACCCAAGTCGCGGGACAGGGTTTCGGCGCCTTCAAGCCCGCACTCGCCGACCTCGCCATCGCGACGCTCGGCCCAATCCGCGACGATCTGGTGCGCCGGCTGGCCGATCGTGCGTCGGTGACAGAGGTGCTGGCACGCGGGGCGGAGCGGGCACGCACCCTCGCCGCGCCGACGCTGCTGGCGGCCCAACGCGCGATCGGCTTGCAGGTCTGAACGCCGTGCCCGTCACCCGCCCTGACGGCGAGTGACGGTCTCAGCCCTCGAGCTCCCGCATCAGCACCCGCACCGCGTCGTCAACGTCGCGGTCTGTGCCACGCAGTTCCTCGATGCGGCGGACCGCGTGGATCACGGTCGAGTGATCGCGGCCGCCGAACTTGCGGCCGATCTCGGGCAGCGAGCGGGTCGTCAGTCGTTTGGCGAGGTACATCGCGATCTGTCGCGGCCGGGCGATCGCGCGGGCGCGACGTTCGGAGACGAGGTCTAGCGGCTTGAGCTCGAAGTGCCGCGACACGAGCTTCTGGATCTCGTCGATCGTCACACGGCGCTGGCCACCCCGCAGCGCCTCGCCGAGCGTCGCGACCGCGAAATCGAGGTCGATCGCCTCGCCGGTCAGGTGAGAATAGGCGACGATGCGGTTGAGCGCGCCCTCCAGCTCGCGGATGTTCGCGTGGATGCGGTTCGCGAGCAGGTCCAGCACCGCGCCGGGCACGCGGGTGTCGGGCAGTTCGGCGAGCTTGCGGTCGAGGATCAGGCGGCGGAGCTCCGCGCCGGGCGCCTTGATGTCCGCGACCAGCCCGACCGCCATCCGGCCGAGAATCCGCGCCTCCACTCCGTCCAGCGCCTGCGGGCAGCGGTCGGCGGAGATCACCAGCCGCTTGCCCGCCGCCATGATCTCGTTAATCGTGTGGAAGAACTCCTCCTGGGTCGCGTCCTTGCCGGCGATGAACTGCAGGTCGTCGATCAGCAGCAGGTCCGCCGAGCGCAGCCGCGCCTTGAACGCGAAGGTATCGCGTGCACGCAGTGCCTGAACGAACTCGAACATGAACCGCTCGGCCGACATTGCGACCACGCTGGCGCCGGGTACCGCGGCGAGGAACGCGTGGCCGATCGCATGCATCAGATGCGTCTTGCCCTGCCCGGTGCCGCTGTGGAGGAACAGCGGGCTGAACCGCGGCACGCCCGGCTCCGCCAGGGCGCGGGCGGCGTTGAAGGCGACGTGGTTGGACGCGTCCACGACGAAGCGGTCGAACGTCAACCGGGCATCGAGCACCGGGCGCTCGGCGACAGTGGCCCGCGACACGGTCGGTTCGCCGACCGCCGGAGCCGGCACTGCCGCCGGGACCGCGCTCACGGCGCCGGCTGCTGCCGCTGCCGCTGCGAGCAGAGGCGCCGGCGAGGCTGGATTGGAGGGCACCGCCTCGATCATCGGCGGCGCCGGGACCGCCGAGCGCGTCTCGATGGTGACGCTGCGGACGCCGGGCACCAGCAGCCGGAACTCGTGCACCAGCCGGTCGGCGTAATGGTTGCGCACCCAGTTGGTCATGAACGCCGACGGCAACGCGAGCCGCACGGTATCGGCGCCGGACGCGCCGTCGACCGCGATCAGCTCGATCGGTTTCAGCCATTGATCGAACAGGCGAACGCCGGCCGAGTCGCGCAGATTGGTGCGGACGCGGTCCCACGCGCGGGCGAGGTCGCCGATGCCGTCACCCTCCCCCCGCGAACCGTCCACGCACACCTCTCCCCGGGCCGCGACATGAGCGTCGCGGCCGCCCCTGCCAGCGGCACAAACGTCCCCGACCGCGGCCGAGGCCACGTCGACTCCGTCGATTTCAAGCGACCGCGGCGGCGAGTGCCGGCGCGATGGAAGGGGTTATGAAGCCTTCGGGTAAACGATCAAGGCCGGCCCGTGTCGCATTTTCGAAATAAAGCGGATTGACAGCCCGCCAGCCGCAGAAATGCGTCGGATATCTTTCAAGTCCTTGAAAAGGTGTGACATTATCGAGGAAAGCCCGGCGATCGATCGAATCGAGATCGGAAATCCAAGCTTTTCAACGTGGTTGCTTCACATGCTGCAAAGGCACGAAAAAACCCGCCAGAAGCACTGACGGGTTTATCGATTGCAAGGCTGCCGTCCCCGACCGGGCACGGCGCGGACGGGTCACGCGATAGCGGACAACCGCTTCGTCAGGCGCGAGAACTTGCGCGCCGCCGTGTTGCGGTGAAGAACACCCTTGGCGACACCGCGAGCGAGCTCGGGCTGAACCTGCTGCAACGCCGTCGCCGCAGCGGCCTTGTCACCCGATGCGAGCGCGGCCTCGACCTTCTTGACGAAGGTACGAATTCGGCCGACCCGGGCCCCGTTCACTTCGGCGCGACGGTCGTTGCGACGGATGCGCTTCTTCGCTTGCGGCGTATTCGCCATGAAACTGCCTCGAACCTGATGTGACGGAAAAGGGGGCGGCGGGACCGGCCCATCACCCTCTTGCTGGCGCGGCCTTACCTAGCGGCGTCCCGAAGGTCAACCGCGCTGGCAGGCGGGGCACCAGAAGGTCGAGCGCCCTCCCTCCGCCCGCCGCGTCACGGTCGCCGCGCAGGCGGGGCACGCCGCCCCCTCGCGGCCATAGACGCGCCATTGCCTGGAAAAATACCCCAGCTCGCCGTCGGGTCGCACGTAATCGCGCAGCGTCGAGCCCCCCGCCTCGATCGCGGCCAGCAGCACGGTGCGGATCGCCTCCGCCAGCCCGTCGAGCCGGTCGGGCGCGATCCCGCCCGCGGCGGCCGACGGCGCGATCCGCGCGAGGTGCAGCGCCTCGCAGACGTAGATGTTGCCCAGGCCCGCGACGATCCGCTGGTCGAGCAGCAACGCCTTCACCGGCGCGCGCCGCCCCGCGAAGGCGGCGAGCAGCATCGCGCCGGTGAGGTCCGGCCCGAGCGGCTCGGGGCCTAGCGTACGGAACGCCGGCCATGCGCCAAGATCCCCGGTCGGCACCAGATCCACCGACCCGAACCGTCGCGGATCGTGCAGGGCCAGCCGGCGTCCCGCCCCCGTCTCCAGCACCAGATGGTCGTGCAGCAGCAGCTCTCCCGGATCGACTCGCCAGCGCCCCGACATGCCGAGGTGGAAGATCATCGTGTCGCCGCGATCGGTGTCGATCAGGCCGTATTTGGCGCGCCGGGACAGGCCGGTGACGGTGGCGCCCGTCAGCCGTTGCCGCAGGTCTTCGGGAAAGGCACGGCGCAGATCCACGCGGCGCGGCTCGACGAGCGCGAGCCGCTGCCCCTCCAGGACGGGGCGCAGACCGCGCACGGTGGTCTCGACTTCGGGAAGCTCGGGCATGGCGCTCAGATAATGCGAGGGTGGTGGCGTTGCGACCGGCGCACGGCTAGGGAACGGACATGAACGATACCGTCTCCTTCGGCTACGAAGACGTCTCTCCCGACGAGAAGACCGCCCGGGTCGGCGGCGTGTTCAGCAACGTCGCGTCGCGCTACGACCTGATGAACGACGCCATGTCGGGCGGCATGCACCGGCTGTGGAAAGACCGGTTCGTCCGCCGCGTGAAGCCGCGCGAGGACGAGGCGATCCTCGACATGGCGGGCGGCACCGGCGACGTCGCGTTCCGCCTTGCGACCTCGGGCGCGGCGGTGACGGTGGCGGACATCAACCCGCAGATGCTGGAGGTAGGGATCGGCCGGGCGGCCAAGCGCGGCATCACCGGCCTTGTCTGGACGGAGCAGAACGCCGAGACGCTGACGTTCCCGGACCGCTCGTTCGATGCCTATACCATCGCGTTCGGCATCCGGAACGTGACCGACATCCCGGCGGCGCTCAAGGAAGCGCACCGGGTGCTGCGGCGAGGCGGGCGTTTCTATTGCCTCGAGTTCTCGACCACCCAGTGGCCGGGGTTCAAGGAGGTGTACGACGCTTACTCGCACAAGGTGGTGCCCAGGCTCGGGCAGATGCTGGCGGGCGACGCGGACAGCTATCGCTATCTGATCGAGTCGATCCGCCGCTTTCCCGACATGCCGCGGTTCCGCGCGATGATCGGCGAGGCAGGCTTCGTGCGCACGTCGGTCGAGCCGCTGCTCGGCGGCCTCGTTGCTATCCATGGCGGCTGGAAGATTTGAGCCGGTGACCGCACCCGCCGTCCACGCGTGGCGGCTGATCCGCTGGGGCCGCATCCTTGCCCGCCACGGCGCGCTGCGCGGGATCGAGCGCGATCCCGATACGCCGCCGGGCTTGCGCCGGCTCGTGCGGATCGCCCGGATCGGTAT
>JBPBQW010000046.1:0-5951 GCA_050955125.1 Janthinobacterium lividum | reverse complement strand
TCCACTCCGCACCCTTCATCTCGCCCTTGCGGATCATCGCGCCGGCGCGCATCGACGTGTGCATCTCGTCGCCGGTGCGGTCGAGAAAGCCGGTGTTGATGAACACGATCCGGTTCTTCACTGCCGCGATGCAGGCGAGCAGGTTGGCGCTGGTGCGGCGCTCCTCGTCCATCACGCCGATCTTGATCGTGTGACGCGGCAGCGCGAGCAGGTCCTCGACCACGTCGAACAGCCGGTCGATAAAGGCGACCTCGTCGGGGCCGTGCATCTTGGGCTTGACGATGTAGATGCTGCCGGCGCGGCTGTTGCGCCGCGCGCCGGTCACGTCGCGCGCGGAGATCAGCGCGCAGACGATCGCGTCGAGGATGCCTTCGGGCGCTTCGGAGCCGTCGGGCAGCAGCAGTGCGGGCGTGGTCATCAGATGGCCGACGGTGCGCACGAACATCAGGCTGCGGCCGGGCAGGGTGAAAGGGGTACCGTCGGGCGCGACATACTCGCGGTCGCGCGCGAGCCGGCGCGTGACGGAGCGGCCGCCCTTGTCGAAGCTCGCCGTCAGGGTGCCGTCGATCAGCCCGAGCCAATTGGCGTAGGCGGCGACCTTGTCCTCGGCGTCCACCGCGGCGATCGAGTCCTCGAGATCGGCGATCGTGGTGAGGGCGGACTCGAGCACCACGTCGGCGATTCCCGCCGGATCGGTCCGGCCGATCGGGTGCGTGCGATCGATCGCGATCTCGATATGCAAGCCGTGATGACGCAGTAGCAGCGCGTCGCCCGCGCGACCCACGAACTGCGCCGGATCGGCCAGCACGGGATCGCCACCGGTCCAATCGTCCCACGACCCGCTCGCCAGCGGCGCCGCACGATCGAGAAACGCTTTCGCCCAAGCCACGACCTGTGCGCCGCGCGCCGCGTCGTACCCACCAGTCGCCGGTAGTTCGCCGAGCGCATCGGTCCCGTACAGCGCGTCGTACAGGCTGCCCCAACGAGCGTTGGCCGCGTTGAGCAGGAAGCGCGCGTTCAGGATCGGCACCACCAGTTGCGGCCCCGCCAGCGCCGCCACTTCCGCATCGACGTTCTCGGGCGCGATCGTGAACGGCGCGGGCTCAGCGACGAGATAGCCGATCTCTTCCAAGAACTCCCGATACCCTGCCTGGTCGACCGATTGTCCGGCCCGATCCGAATGCCATTCGTCGATCCGCGCCTGCATGGAATCACGGATCGCCAGCAGGGCGGCGTTATCGGGCGCGAACCGTGCGAAGATGTCCGCCACCCCGCGCCAGAACGCGTCGGGCGACAGCGCGGTGCCCGGCAACGCGTGGTCTTCGATGAAGCGGGCCAGCGGCGTAGCGACCGACACCCCGGCGCGAACCCGATATTCGGACATGAAGACGCCCCCTCGTTTAGTCTAGATCGAAATATAGTCTCGTTGTCATCCGCGCGCTAGGATAGTAAATATCGAAGCACCTGTTCCCGGGGAGAAACGATGGACCCGGATTACCTGATCTTCACCCGCATCGTCGAGGATGGAAGCCTGTCGGCGGCCGGGCGGGCGATGGCGATCTCGCCCGCGATGATCTCGAAGCGCTTGGCTCGGCTCGAAGCACGGCTGGGGGTTCGCCTGATACACCGCACGACGCGCAAGCTGACGCTGACCGAAGCGGGGGCGCGCTTCCATGGCGATCTGGTCACCGTGCTGACCGCACTTCGCGGCGCCGAGAGCCGGCTGACGGGTGCGCGCGACGAACCGGCGGGCGTGCTGCGGCTCTCGGCGCCGACCTCGTTCGGGCGGCTGCACGTCACGCCGCACCTCCATCGCTTTCTGGCCCGCTATCCGCGCGTGGAGCTCGAGATCGATCTGTCCGATGACGAAGTCGATCTGTTCGCCGGACGGTTCGACGTCGCCATCCGCATCGCGTCCGTCATCCCCGCCAGCCTGGCGGCGCATCGGCTGGCGAGCAGCCGGCGCGTGCTGTGCGCGAGTCCCGCTTATCTGGCCGAGCACCTTGCGCCGGCCAGCGTGGCGGACCTGTCGCGTCATCGCCTGCTGGCGGCGACCGGGCAGCTGCCGTGGCGGCTGGTGAACGGGCGGCTGAAGCATACGGTCGACGGGCCCAGCCATGTCCGGACCAACTCCAGCGAAGTGGTGCGCGAACTGGCGCTCACGGGTGTCGGGATCGCGCTGCGGTCATTATGGGACGTGGATGCCGCGCTCGCCGAACGCGCCCTGGTGCCCGTCCTGCCGGATTGGACAGGCCCTGCCGATCTCGCCGTCCATGCCGTGCATCCGCGCGGACCCTCGACGGCCCCCGTTGTTGCGGCAATGATCGCTTTTCTTCAGGAGGCGTTCGAAACGGCGCCTTGGGATCGTGCCGCCACGCAAAGGCGAGAGGTCGACGCGTCCGCTGTCGACGACAGGGGACGCCACCGATGAGCATAATCACCTCGATCGACGATTTTCGCGAGGTCGCGCGCCGCCGGTTGCCGCGTTTCCTGTTCGACTATGCCGACGGCGGCGCACTCGGCGAGGAGACGATGCGGCGCAACATCAGTGACCTTGCGGACGTGGCCCTCCGCCAACGCGTGTTGCAGGACGTCGCCACCGTCGACCTGTCGACCAGCTGGTTCGGTGATAGAGTGCCGCTGCCGATCGCGTTGGGCCCGATCGGCATCGGCGGCATGTTCCGCCGCCGGGGTGAAGTGCAGGCGGCCCGCGCAGCCACGCGGCATGAGGTTCCGTTCACCCTGTCCACGGTGGGCATCTGCTCGCTCGATGAACTGCGCGCGGGCGTGCCGGACGCGACCCTGTGGTTCCAGCTCTACATGGTTCGCGACCGCGGCTTCATGCGCAACCTGATCGCCCTCGCCCGCGAGAAGGGCGCGAAGGCGCTGGTCTTCACCGTCGACATGCCGACTCCCGGCATCCGCCGCCGTGACCGTCACTCGGGCATGTCCGGCCCGGGCGGACCCGCCCGGCGCGCGTTGCAGGCGATCGGCAAGCCGGGTTGGGCGTGGGACGTGGGCCTACGAGGTCGGCCGCACCAGCTTGGCAACCTCGTGCCGATACTGGGCGCGGATAGCGGCATGGACGACTACGTCGCCTGGATGGCGGACAATTTCGATCCCGGCATCCGGTGGGCGGACCTCGATTGGCTGCGCGCCGCCTGGGACGGCGCGTTGATCATCAAGGGGATCCTCGATCCCGCCGACGCCCGCGATGCCGTGACGTTCGGTGCGCAAGGCATCGTCGTTTCGAACCATGGCGGGCGCCAGCTCGACGGCGTCCTCTCGACCGCGCGTGCCCTTCCGGCGATTGCGGACACTGTCGGTGACTCAGTGACGATCTTCGCGGACGGCGGCGTGCGATCGGGCCTCGACGTCGTGCGCTTGCTCGCGCTGGGCGCGCGTGGGGTCCTGCTCGGCCGGGCCTGGCTTTGGGCGCTGGCCGCGAACGGAGAAGCCGGAATCAATGAGATGTTATCGATGGTGACCAAAGAAATGCAGGTGGTCATGACGTTAGCCGGATGCAATCGGATTGGGGCCCTCGACCGAACCAACCTAGCCGATAGCCAATGCGATAAGTAGTAGTTCGGTATGCCGTCCCCCACGTTCCGTAAGTGAGCGTGGAAATTATCGAGTTGTTCCGAAGCGCTTCTAGGGCGGGGGCAGGCGTCAGTACCTGGTGGATCACGGTCCGGCCGCTTTGGAGCGGCCGGTTGCGAAAGCCGACTTTCGTTCAGGTAGCTCGCGCGGCAATTATCGATGTATGTGGCGCCGCTTAGCCAATCCCCTTGAGCGCAAGGGTTGATAGTTCAGTGCTTGCGGCCTGCCCGCAGGAACGAGGTGTTTGAGGTTGGGCAGGCGCCCTGCAGCCTCACGACTGCTGATCGTGGGCCAATCGCGGATCAGGTTCACTGCCCTGTTAGCCATCCAATCCTCCTGTAAGCAGAGCTAAAACTTTCGATGCAGTGTCATCGTTCAATGACATATTGACATTAGGTGCAGACATGCAGATGCTGGCGTGTGTGAGGGTGTCTGACGCATGACCTATCAGGAGTTCCAGCGCCACGTCGGAAAAGCTGGCCTTACTATCAGCGAGTTTGCGGAGCTCATCCGCATGAACCGCATATCTATATCCAATCTGTCAAAGCGCGGAGAAGTGCCGCCGCACTTGGCGGTCATCGCTTGCCTTCTGGGCGAGATGGCCGAACGGAAAATCGACTTTCAACCGCTCATCCACAGCATCGGCCTTGAGCCACGGAAACCCCGCGGCGGGGGAGCCAAGGGCAGCTTCGGCGGCAGCCGCCAGGCCGATCTGTTCACCAAAGGCCGTGCGCCAGGCCAGCAAGGCTTGGCAAGAAAACCGGAACATACTAAGAACGCAGTTAAGACCGCGGAGGGTCGGAGACATGACTGAGAAACCGGGCCAGACTGGAGGCATGCGACACAAGGCACGGGCCGCGGCCATGCGGCCGCCAGCAAACAGCTTCCGCGTCGTTGACCTGTTCAGCGGTGCCGGCGGGCTATCTGAGGGCTTTCGTCAAGCCGGCTTCGCGGTGACGGCTGGCAGCGACAATGACCCAGACGCACTTGCAACTTACGCTGCCAACTTCCCCGAGGCCGAAGCAATCTGGGGGGATATTCGGACGCCTGCGGTTAAGGAGCAGGTGCTCGCCGCGGCACGCCACGTCGACGTGCTCGTCGGGGGTCCGCCCTGCCAAGCCTTCTCGCAAGTCCGCAATCATAGCCGAGTCATTGATGATCCCCGCAACAGCCTATACCGCGAGTTCGTCGCCACGCTCCGAGAGGCGCTGCCGCTCGCGTTCGTCATGGAGAATGTCACTGGCATCGACCAGATGGGGGTGCGCGATCAGATCATTTCGGATCTCGAGAGCGGCGGCACCTATGACGTTCTCGCGCAGGTAGCGGACGCAGCGGACTATGGCGTGCCGCAGACCCGTAAGCGCCTCCTCTTTATCGGCGTTCGTCGGGGCTTTGGCATGAGCGTGCCGCAGGTCGTTGGCTCAGGTGCCATCGACGCGTTGGTGCTCGCGCGCTTCACGGGCGAGCGCAGGCCGCGCTACCAATTGGTGACCCAGCAAAATCTTCTGAGCTTGCGCCTGTCTGCGGCGTTGGCCGATCCTGATGACGTAACCGCGGTAACGGCTTGGCAGGCCATTTCCGATCTCGATCTTCCGGTGGGTCACCGCGAGGACCAACTCGGCTGGGACGCTCTGCCCGAGCCACAGAGCGCATATCAGCGGCTCATGCGCGAAGACGCGCGACCCCAGGCTGCTAATCTTCAAGTGCCGCGCCTGAACAAGGACACCGAACTCAGGCTCCTGGGTATACCGCAAGGTGGCAATCACCGCGATCTCCAGGACTCGCTGCGCGAACGCTATCTGACCGGTCAGCGCTGGGGTCAGGACAATGGGAGCGGCAAGCTGTCTCGCAAGCACTTCTACGCTTACCGGCGCCTGCATCCCGATCTCTGGGCGTGGACGCTGAACACCAAGTCCGATTGCGTCTACCACTACGGCGTTCCACGCGCATTGTCCGTTCGTGAGTTTGCGCGTCTCCAGTCCTTTCCCGACCGGTTCATCTTTACCACTGATCCCCGCCGGGGCCTGATCGCTGGGCGCCACGATGGCGGGCCGGCGCACTCCCGCTATCGGCAGGCCGGCAACGCTGTTCCGCCGCTGCTTGCCAAAAAAGTAGCGCAACAGCTGCTGATTGACCTTAATGCACTGCGCGGGCAGGACGGGCGTCGCGCAGCAGCGGGGTAGGGAATGGCAGCAGACGAAATTCTCCAGGACGAAGCCGGGCTGGAGGAAGCTGCAGTCGACAGGGCGTTTTGAGCTGCTGCCGGTTCCGTGGACACCGAGATAGGGTGTTTTTGGAACCGGAGGATGGAGATGCAACGACGGAAGTTCAGCCGCGAGTTCAAGCTCGAG
>JBPBQW010000045.1:0-7367 GCA_050955125.1 Janthinobacterium lividum | reverse complement strand
GCGGACATGCTCGCCGCCGCGCGGGCGCTCGACGACTGGCAGGAGAAACGATCGTGAACGACGAACCATCGAGCGTGGACACGGTCCGCAGCCTGGCGGCGGACATCCGGCGCGAGGTGGCCAAGGCGGTCGTCGGCCAGGACGCCACGGTCGAGCTGATGCTGGTCGCATTGCTGGCGGGCGGGCACATCCTGCTCGAAGGGCCGCCGGGCACCGCCAAGACGCTGCTCGCGCACTCGTTCGCGCGCGCGGTCGGGCTTCGGTTCGGGCGCATCCAGTTCACGCCCGACCTGATGCCCGGGGACATCATCGGCGCGAACCTGTTCAACTTCCAGACCAGCCAGTTCACCCTGACGCGTGGGCCGATCTTCACCGAGCTGCTGCTGGCGGACGAGATCAACCGCACGCCGCCCAAGACGCAGGCCGCGCTGCTGGAGGCGATGCAGGAGCGCACCGTCACCATCGACGGCCAGAGCCTGCCGCTGTCCGCGCGCTTCACCGTCGTCGCGACGCAGAACCCGATCGAACAGCAGGGTGTCTATCCGTTGCCCGAGGCGCAGCTCGACCGGTTCCTGTTCAAGCAGCTGGTCGATTACCCCAGCGCCGCCGAGGAACGCCGGATCATCGCGACCCACGGCGCCCGCGCGGATGCGATGGAGCCGGCGCGCTGGGGCGTCGACCATGCCACCGACCAGCCCGCGATCGACGCCGCGGTCCGCGCGGTCGCGGGCGTCCGGCTGGTGGACGAGGTGGTCGACTACATCGCCGCGCTGATCCGCGCGACGCGGAACCTGGCCGATCTCCAGACCGGCGCCTCTCCGCGCGCAGGCGCGATGCTGGCGGGCGCGGCGCGCGCGAAGGCGGCGCTCGACGGACGCGACTTCGTGATCCCCGACGACGTGAAGGCGCTCGCGCCCGCGCTGCTGCGCCACCGGCTGATCCTGTCGCCCGCCGCCGAGATCGACGGGCGGGCGGTCGAGGACGTGGTCGCCGAGATCATCGAGGGTATCGAGGCGCCGCGGTGATCTATCCCACCCGCGCCGCGATCCTGACCGCCGCGGCGGGCGTGCCCGTCGCGCTGGTGGTCGCGGTGCTGGTGCCCGGGCGCTGGTACGCCGCGCTCGCCTGGCCGCTGGCGGTGCTGGCGCTGACGCTCGCGGACGCGCTCGCGGGACGACGGCGGGCGGGCGTCACCCTGGTGCTGCCGCCCGCCGCGAGCGTCGGCGAGACGGTGATGGCGCAGGCGAGCGTGACCGTCGCGGGCGGCACGCCTCCCCGCTCGGTGCAGATCGCGCTCGATCCCGATCCCCTGCTGGCGATGGAAGAGGACGGCCGCTGGTGGCTCGCGCTCGACGGTGGCCGGACGCAGGCCTCGTTGCCGATCGCGACGCGGCGGCGCGGGACCGCCCGGATCGGTCGCGCGTGGCTGCGCTGGCGCGGGCCGTTCGGCCTGGCGTGGCAGCAGCGCGTCGTGCCGCTCGACGTCAGCCTCGCGATCCTGCCCGACATCCGCCCGGTCCGGCAACGCGGCGCCGCGCTGTTCCAGCGCTATGCGCTCCAGGGCCTCGTCGCCCAGGTCGAACGCGGCGAGGGCACCGACTTCGATGCGCTGGTCGAGTATCGCTCGGGCATGGACCGGCGCGCGATCGACTGGAAACAATCGGCCCGCCACGGCGCGTTGTACGCCAAGGAATATCGCACCGAGCGCAACAACCAGATCGTCTTCGCGCTCGACGCCGGGCGGCAGATGGCGGAGCCGGTCGCGGGCCTGCCGCGCATCGACCGCGCGGTGTCGGCGTCGCTGCTCACCGCCTGGATCGCGCTGCGGCTCGGCGACCGGGTGGCGCTGACCGCGTTCGACTCGCGGCCGCGGATCGCGAGCGGCTTCGTGTCGGGCGCGGGCGCGTTCGCCGAGCTGCAGCGGCTCGCCGCCGGGATCGACTACAGCGCCGACGAGGCGAATTACACCTTCGCGCTGACCACGCTCGGGCAGCGGCTGACGCGGCGGTCGATGATCGTGCTGTTCGCGGAGGTGACGGACATGATCGCGGCCGAGTTCATGGTCCGGGCCGCCGCGCGGCTGGCGGAGCGGCATCTGCTGCTGGTCGTCGTGTTGCGGGACGAGGAGCTGGAGGCCATCGTCGATCGTGCGCCCGAAACGCCCGACGACGTGACGCGCGCGGTGACTGCCGCCGGACTGCTGCGCGACCGCCTGCTGGTGCTCACCCGGCTGCGGCACGGGGGCGCGCACGTGATCGAGGCGGCGCATGATCAGGTCGGCGAGCGGCTGGTCGAGGGCTATGTCGACCTGAAACGGCGGAACCTGCTGTGAGAGAGGATGCCCCACCGCTGCTCAACGCCACCCGCTTCCGCACCGCGCACGAAGGCGACTGGGCGCGGCTCGACGCACTCGTGACGCGGATCGAGAAGCGGTCGGTGCGGGTGCTGGCGGACGACGACCTGCTCGCGCTGCCCTCGCTCTATCGCACCACGCTGTCGTCGCTGTCGGTGGCGCGCGAGACGTCGCTGGATCGGGCGCTGATCGTCTATCTGGAGCAGCTGAGCACCCGCGCCTATTTCCAGATCTATGGCGTGCAGACGTCGGCTTGGGCGCAGCTCGCCCGGTTCTTCGCGCACGGCTGGCCCCGCGCGGTGCAGGACCTGTGGCGCGAGACGCTGGCGAGCCTGGCGCTCGGCATCGCCGCGACGATCGCGGGCTATTGGATCGTCGCGCGCGATCCGGCCTGGTTCTTCGCAATCATCCCGGTGGGCATGGCGGCCGGGCGCGATCCGGCTGCCTCGGCGGCGTTCCTGCGCGCCACGCTGTACGGGCCTGGAACGGGAGGGTCGCGGCAGGATGCGCTGGCGCTGTTCGCGGCCTATCTGTTCACCAACAACGCGCAGATCGCGATCTTCTCGTTCGCGCTGGGCTTCGCGTTCGCCGCGCCGACCGCGCTGCTGATCGCGTACAACGGCCTGACGCTGGGCGCGTTGCAGGCGGTGTTCGCGGCCAAGGGGCTGGGCTGGAATCTCGCCGCCTGGCTGATGATCCATGGCACGACCGAATTGTTCGCGATCACGCTGGCCGGCGCGGCGGGATTCCGCATCGGGCTGGCGATCGCATTCCCGGGCCACCGCACGCGGATGGAATCCGCGACCGCGGCCGGACGGTCCGCGGCGATCGCGATGGCGGGGACGGTGATGATGCTGATCGTCGCGGGGATGCTGGAGGGGATCGGCCGCCAGCTCGTCACCGACGATGCGCAACGCGCCGGGATCGGCCTCGCCATGCTCGCCTTCTGGCTGGTGTATTTCTACTGGCCGCGCCGCGCGCCGGAGCATCGCCGTGGCGCGTGACCCGAGGCTGCCCCTGTCGCTGCGGCGGCGGTTCGTCACGCCCGAGGGCGTTGACCTTCAGCTGGAACTGGGCAGTGCGGGGACGCGCGCGGCGGCGTTCGTGCTCGACATGATGATGACGCTCGGCATCCTGATCGGCGCGACGGTCGCGGTCTTCTTCCTGCTGCGCGGGCGCCACGGACCGGCGCAGGGCCAGGTGCTGATGATCCTGTGGCTGCTCGGCTCGTTCGCGTTGCGCAACGGGTGGTTCATTCTATGGGAGATGGGCGGGCGCGGCGCGACGCCGGGCAAGCGCATTTCCGGCCTGCGTGTGGTAGCACGCGACGGCGCGCGGCTGACGGGCGGCGCGGTGGTGGCCAGGAACGCGATGCGCGAGGTCGAGGTGTTCCTGCCGCTGTCGTTCCTGGGCGCGCACGCCGCGGGAGGGACGGCGGACGCGTTCCTGACGATCTTCTCGCTGGCGTGGAGCGGCATCTTCCTGCTGTTCCCGCTGTTCAACCGCGACCGGCTGCGGGTGGGGGACCTGATCGCGGGCACCTGGGTGGTGCGCACCGCCCGCGCGCGGCTGGCGGGCGATCTCGTCGCCCCACACCCCCGCAACCGGCGGGTGTTTCCCGAGGCCGCGCTGGCGCTGTACGGCGAGTTTGAGTTGCAGACGCTGGAGGAGGTGCTGCGTGGCGGCCGGGCGGAGTCGCTGGCGGTCGTCGCCGACGCGATCCGCGCCAAGACGGGCATGGTGCCCGACGGCGACGATGCGGGGTTCCTCGCCGACTATTACGCGGCGCTGTGTGCGCGGCTGGAGCGCGGCATGCTGATGGGGCGTCGCCGCGCGGACAAGTTCGCGGGGGTCGCGCGACGCTGAGCTACTGCGCGAAGCTGCCCGCGCGATACAGCAAGGTGATCGACACGCGGCGGTTGCGCGGGTCGGCGGGGTTCTGGGCGATCATCGGCTCGCGGTCGGCGACGCCCTCGATCCGGTCGAAGCGCGCGTCGGGCAACCCGCCCAGCGCCAGCCGCCGCCGCGTCGCCTCGGCGCGCGCCGACGACAGCATCCAGTTGTTCATCGCCGCGGGATCGCCATAGCCGAGATTGTCGGTGTGGCCGCGGATCATGATCGGGTTCGCCGTTTCCTTGACCGAGCCCGCGACCAGCCCGATCAGCGCCGACGCCTCGGGCTCGAGCGCGGTCGTGCCGAGCGCGAACATCGAATAGTCCGCGTCGTCGACCAGATCGATCCGCATGCCGTCGCGCGTCATCGTGAAGTGCACGTGCTTGCCGAGCTTGGCCAGGTCCTTCGCCGCCGCGATCTGCGCCTGGACGCGGCGGCGCAGCGTGTCGAAGTTCTTGCGATCCTCCTGCGCCAGCGCCTCGCGGCTGCGCAGCGTGCCGTCGGGGCCCGACCCGCTCTCCGCGCCGCCCTTGGCGCCGATCGGGATCGTCAGCGGGCGCGAGCCGGTCTGCGCGGCCTTGTGCGGCAGGTTGTCCGCATCGATCAGCGAATCGCCGCCCAGCAGCCCGGAGCCGCCGACGCCGACGTGGCGCGTGTCCATCAGCGTGGGTGCGAAATAGTCGGCGATGCCCTTGCGCTGCTTCTCCGTCGTCGCGCCGAGCAGCCACAACAGGAGGAAGAACGCCATCATCGCCGTCACGAAATCGGCATAGGCGACCTTCCACGCGCCGCCGTGATGGCCGCCGTGACCCTCGATGTAGATCTTCTTGACGATGACCTTGGGCGGCACGTTGGCGCCGTGCGGTGCGCGCGCGGCGGCCATTATCGTGCGCCTCCGGCGAGTCGGTGCCGATCAGACGAACTCACCCTCACTTGCCGCGCAGCCCGTCGAACACCTCGGCGAAGCCCGGCTGGTTCTTGTGCTGGATGCCCGCGCGCGCCGCCTCGATCACCAGCGGCTGCGGGTGGCCGTGGAGCGAGGCGATGATGATCTGCTTGACGACGTCGTAGATCGCCGCGTCCGCGTCGATCACCTGCTTCAGCCGGCCGGCCAGCGGCGCGACGATGCCGTACGCCAGCAGCACGCCCATGAACGTGCCGACCAGCGCCGATCCGATCATCCCGCCCAGGATCGAGGGCGGCTTGTCGATCGATCCCATCGTCTTCACGATGCCGAGCACCGCCGCCACGATGCCCAGCGCGGGGAGCGAATCGGCGAGGCTGGTCAGCGTCGTGTGCGGCCCCTCGACCGCGTGGTGATGCGTCTTGAGCGAATGGTCCATCACCTCCTCGACCGCATGGACGTCGAGCGTGCCCGACGACACGACGACGAGGCGCAGCGTGTCCGCGATCAGTGCGACGAGCGTGTGGTCGGCGACGAGGCGCGGATATTCGGAAAACACGGCCGACGATTTGGGATCCTCGACATGCGGTTCGAGCGCGATCGGGCCTTCCATGCGCAGCATCTTCATCAGCTTCGACACCAGGAAGATGACGTCGAGATAATCCTGCTTCTTGTACTTGGGTCCCTTGAACACCTTGGCGAGGCCGCCGCCCATCGCCTTCAGCTCGCCGCCCGAATTGCCGATGATGAGCGCGCCCGCGGCGGCGCCGCCGATGATGAGCATCTCGTGCGGAATCGCCTCCATGACGGGGCCGAGCGCGCCACCGGTGATGGCGAAGCCGCCGAACACCATGGCGAGCAGGACGACGAGGCCGATGGCTGGAAACATGGGTGGTTGGGTCCCCGGAAAATCTCTCGGGAAGCGTTACCGGCGGCGGGTAGCGATAAGGTTAATGAACAGAGCGGGGCCATTCCATCCGCCCGTCCGATCGGCGGGCCAGGATGCGGATCGGCTTATTTCAGGTAATCGAACAGGTTGAGGCTGGTCAGCTTCGTGAAGCTCGCCTGCGTCGCCTGCAGCACCGTCATCGTCTTCTGCAACTGCGTGATCGCCTGCGAGACGTCGGTGTCCTGTAGCCCCGAGCGCACCGCCTCGCGGTCGGTCGCGGTGCTGGTCAGCTGGTTCGCCTCGACATCGAGCCGCGCACCGCGCGCGCCGAGCGAGGCCTGGACGTCGCTCACCTGCGTCGATGCTGTCGACAGGTCGGTGATCGCGGATCCCAGCGCGTCGGTGGTGTCGCCGCCGGTCTTCAGCGTCGCTGCCAACGCGGCGATCATGTCGATGACGTTGCCGCCGTTCGCCAGGCCCAGCACCTGTGTCGCGCTGGCGCTCGGCTGCACGGATTGGCCGCCGCCGATCGGGATCGACGCCACCGCGCCCGACGCCAGGGCGTGGGTCCCGTCGGCGTTCAGCGTCACCGCGTCGCCGGTGCCCGATCCGCCGAACACCGGCTGACCGCGCGTGTCTTTGCCGTTGGCGAGGCTCGCCAGCTCGTCGGCGATGCTCGACAGCTGGGTCGCGATCGCACCCCGATCGGTGTCGTTCAACGTGCCGGTGCGCGCCTGGATCGTCAGTTCGGACGCCTGCTGAAGCAGGTTGGTCATCGACGTCAGCGCGGTGTCGGCGCTCGTCAATATACCTTGCGCGGTGGTGATGTTGGCCTGCGCCGCGGTCGTGTCCGCCGTGTCGGTCGCGATGGTGCGCAACCGCTGATAGGCGACGACGTCGTCGGATGCGGCGGACAGCTTCTTGCCCGTCGAGATCTGCGCGCTGAGCTTGTCCGACTGCGCGGTCAGGCTCGTCATCGCCGACGATGTCCGGTCGTAGAACAGCGAGGTGGAGAGTGCGGAGATGCTCATCAGTTGATCGCGATGATCGACTGGAAGGTCTCGCGCGCGACCTGGATCACGCGGCTCGACGCCTGGTACGCCTGCTGGAACCGCATCAGGTCCACCGCCTCGGTGTCGAGATTGACGCCCGACACCGCATCGCGCGCGGTGACCGCGCCGTCGTGGATCGTGGTCTGCGCATCCGCCACCGTCTGCTTCGCGGCGAGCGCGGCGGCCGTGTCGGCGACGAGCGAGGTGGTCTTGGCCTCGACGGCGCTGCTCGTGCGGAAACCGGCGAGCGCCGTCAGATTGCTGTTGTCGCGGCTA
>JBPBQW010000044.1:0-7451 GCA_050955125.1 Janthinobacterium lividum | reverse complement strand
GCTTCCGCGGCTTCCTCCAGGCTGACGCCTATGCCGGCTATGACGGCCTGTACCGCAGCGGCGTCACCGAGGTCGCGTGCTGGGCGCACTTCCGGCGCAAGGTCTTCGACCTGCACGAGCGCTCACCCACACCGCTGACCACCGACATCCTCGAGCGCATCGCCGCGCTCTACGTCGTCGAGGCTGCAGTCCGTGGCCAGCCGCCCGATGAGCGTCGGCGTGGCCGGCAGGAACGAAGCAGGTCGCTGGTCGATGCCTTGCGCGACGTGCTCGACGCTGCGCTACGCCGCCTGTCGTCCAGGTCCGACACGGCCAGGGCCATCGCCTACGGCACCAGGCGCTGGCCGGCGCTCTGCCGCTTCCTCGACGACGGCCGGCTGGAGATCGACAACAACATCGCCGAACGCGCGCTGCGCGGCGTCGCCGTCGGTCGTCGGTCGTCGCAACTGGCTGTTCGCGGGTTCGCGCCAAGGTGGCGAGCGCGCCGCCGCGATCTACACCGTCATCCAGACCTGCAAGGCCAACGGCGTCGACCCGCAGGCCTACATCGCCGACGTCATCGCCAGGGTCGCCGACGACTGGCCCGCCAGCCGCTGGGACGAACTCATGCCGTGGAACTGGGGCGCCGCAACAGATCAGCACATCGCGCAAGCGGCTTAACCCGCGGCCTTCAGGCCACGCTTACATTTCAGGTGAGGTTCCGCCAAGTAGGTATGGAGCTGGACGAGACCGGCGCCCGCGACACCGGCGTCCAGGATCACGTCGTTGCTGTCGAAGCAGCGACCCCGACACCTTCCTTTCGAACGGCTCGCCGGAGTCCGGTGCCGCGAACCTCCAGGCGGCGGTCGCGACGCCGCCTGGAGGCATTCTACCGATGCAATCGAAGCTCTCCAAGTCGTCCGGGGACTGCGGTTCGCCATGCGCCGCGAGGTAGGTCGGCGAGCTGCACACGATGTAGCGGATCGAGCTTACGCGCCACCATCAGCCTTGATCCCGCGTCTCGTTCTCACGCTCGATCTTCGCACTGACGAACGAGATCGACCGCGTCTACTTCCGTCGCGGTGGCAGCTCGGACCATATCGGCGTGATTGACGATAGGCGCGCGGGGTTCGGCCGCAGCTACGCCACCGAGCCCGATCGATTAGTCGAGCAACTGCGTGCTGATGAGGCGATCGCAGAGGCGGACACGCTGCTGTTGACGGTGTCCAACCAGCTTGGCGTCGATTACAACGCGCACGTGATCGAGAGCATCCTCACCCATGTCGCGCCGGCGCTGGGCTGGCGAGGCGGCGGCGAACCGCTCGCGGCCGCCGCTTGAAGGATTAGCCCGGCCCTGGCGTGTTGCTACGGTGCCGCTCGAGTGATCGGGAGGCAGGTCGTGAAGGTCATCGTTCTTGCGCTGTTTTGCGCCGTTGCTTCTATCCTGCCCGCGGCAGCGCGAACTGATTGTTACGACGGCTCCGCTGCACGTAACGGAGAGTTCTACATTTTGTGGCACGACAGGGGATCGGGTTGTCTGAAGCTGGGCGCGACGGGCGAGTATCGCGCATCGTGGAGCCTGAGGCGGGACGGAAACCTGGTCGCGGGAAGGGGTTGGTCGAGGGGTGATCCTGATCGCGTCGTGCGCTACCGAGCCGACTCCTTCGTCCCCGGCTCGAATGGGTACCTGAGCCTTTACGGCTGGTCGACCAACCCGCTCGTACAATAATATATCGTCGACGATTACGGGCCGTTCATTCCGCCGGGGCAAAGTGCGGTGTCCCTAGGCTCGTTCGAGAGTGACGGTGGAACGTACGAAATCTATCGCACCCAGCGAGTTGACGCGCCCTCAATTGCGGGCACTGCCACGTTCTACCAATATTGGAGCGTGAGGACCAAGCCGAGAGCGATCGGGCCGACCAACGTCATCACCTTTGCTCTTCACGTGAGCGCCTGGCGTGCGGCCGAATTACGGCTGGGGACCCTTGGCTATTGGATCGTCGCAACCGAAGGCTTTGGAACCCAGGGCAGATCGTTTGTTGAGGTGACCTCCAAATAGAACGTAGGGCAAAACTTGCCCGTCTGCTTGACCTTGGTCCTAACGCACTTGCAAACGGTCAGTTCTTTTCTGTGATGGCGGCCTGTGCGGTCGCTTAACGCCATATAGCGAGCGGCGGCTTCGTGGACCCAGACAGAGCGGAGCGAGGCCTGATCAAGGCCGCGTCGCTACCAAACCGATAAGATTAACAGGCGTCCGCTTGTGGGAAGTGGTTGAGGGGCGCTGAACGGCTGGAAGTGGGTCGACCCGCCGGAAAGTTGCCGGATGCAATCGCCCGCCCGAGCAACACGCCGGCCGAGATGGCGGCCATGATCACGCGCGCCGTTGACCTGCTGATGGACGGCCGACGCCGGTTGACACGATCGCTCGCCGACTATTCACCCAACACTACTCCTAGCCGCCCTTTACCCATGTTGCTGTTCACTGGCGATGAAAGAATGCGCCAGATCGCGCTGACCCACAGCCTGATCAACCGCCCGCTGTTCAAGACGCGAGCGGGTACGACGCTAGGCGGGCAGCACTCGATAGCGCAGGTGGACCATGCCGTGGTCGAGCGTCTCCGCGGCGAGCAGCGACAGTTGAACCTTGCCGGCGAGTCCGCGATCGAACGCGACGATGCCCTGCACGTTCTCGCTGCCGTCGAGCGCGGGTGCGACCAGCACGCTCAACTCGTCCACCAGACCGGCGGCGAGCAGGCTGCCGTTGATCCCGGCGCCCCCCTCCAGCAGCAGGCGGCGAATGCCGAAGCGCTCATGGAGTAGCTCCAGCATCGGTGCGAGATCCATCTGCGCGTCCTCGGCGACGATGTAGGACACGCCGTCGTTCGCAAGCTCGGCGAGATGTGCGTCCGGGACGTCATGGCCGAGCAGCACAACGACATGATCGCCGCCGACATTGTCCTTGGCGAAGTGCAGCTTGCCCGAACGGTCGAGCGCGAGGGCGTAGCTCTCCGCCGTGCGCGCGACATGAACCGGTCGATCTACCTGCCCGACTTCGGCCGGCGGATGCGGCTCCGCTTTGCTCATTTCGGCCATCGTCACTCGGCCCACGAGCCAGCCGTCGCCGCCAAGTTGCTCGTGCACCTTGTCGTATGTTGCCGACCAGTCGCGGCGCTGGCCATCGGGCGAGGCGGTGTAGCGGCTCGGGTGCAAGCGGCCATCTACACAACCGAGCATGTGGCAGATGACTCTGGGCTTCATTGAGCAGTCGTCTCGAACACTTCGTTGAAGAACGCCTGCATCTCGGTCCAGGACCGCGCGTCGGCCTTGGCATCGTACCGCGCGAAGTCGGGGCGGCCGAGCCGATCGGCGGCCGGGTTGGTGAAGCTGTGCACGACCCCGCCATAGATGTTCATCTGCCAATCGACGCCGCCGGCGCGCATCTCCTCTTCGAACGCCGTCCGTTGCGCCGCATCGATGCCGGGATCATCGGCGCCGATGCACACCAGCACCTTGCCGGTGATCGCCTTTGCGTCCTCCGGCCTTATCGTCGCCAGCCCGCTGTGGAAGCCGACCGCGCCCGCGATCGCGGCGCCGCCCCGCGCCAGTTCGAGCGCCATCGTTCCGCCGAAGCAATAGCCGATCGCCGCCACGCGCGCCTGATCGACCTCCGGCCGCGCGAGTAGCGCATCGAAACCGCCGCGGGCACGCGCGCGCGTCCGCTGAGGATCGTCGCGCAGCGGATTGATAAGCCCCATCACGGTGTCGAGCTCGTCGAATAGCCGACCTTCACCGTGCAGATCGCACGCGAGCGCGACATAACCGAGCGCAGCGAGGCGCTCGGCCCGCGACTTGGCGTGATCGCCGAGCCCGAACGCTTCGGGAAAGACGAGCACGCCGGGCCGACGGCCGTCGCGCGCATCGTCAACGAAGAGAAGGCTTTGCATCGACAGGCCATCGGCCTGGTAGGTCAGCGTTTCGGTATGCATTGTGACTCGCCTTGTTGTACTTGCTCGAGAACACGGTCACGCCGCCTGACTTCGCCCGCCTAGCGATCGATCATGGCAAGGCCGCGCTCGCCATAGCGGGGGCCGGAAACGATGTCGGGACGCAACCCATCGTCGAGCCGCTGTGTCTCGGCGGTATCCAGGCGGATGGCTGCCGCGCCGACGTTCTGTTCGAGGTAGCTGCGCCGCTTGGTGCCCGGGATCGGCACGATGTCGTCGCCCTTGCCGAGCAGCCAGGCGAGCGCGATCTGGCCAGGTGTCGCCTCCTTGGCCTCGGCGATGTCGCGCACCACCGACGCTGCCTTCATGTTCGCGGCGAAGCTGTCTCCCTGGAAGCGTGGGTCGTTGCGCCGGAAATCGTCGGCGGGGTAGTCCTCGGCAGACTTGGCGTCTCCCGTCAGGAAACCGCGCCCGAGGGGGCTGTATGGCACCAGCCCGATGCCGAGCTCACGCAGCAACGGGACGATCTCGCCTTCCAGGTTGCGCTCCCACAGCGAATATTCGCTCTGCAGCGCTGAAACGGGGTGAACGGCGTGCGCGCGACGGATGTTGTCCATGCCTGCTTCCGACAGGCCGAAAAAGCGTACCTTGCCTTGCTGCACCAGATCGCCGACCGCGCCGGCGACATCCTCGATCGGCACCTCGGGGTCGACGCGGTGCTGGTACAGCAGGTCCATATGGTCGGTGCCCAGCCGCCGGAGCGAGGCTTCGGCGACCGCGCGGATGTGCTCGGGCCGACTGTTCGCGCCGGTGATCTTGCCGTCCTCGATGCGCATGCCGAATTTGGTGGCGATCACGACCTCGCCCCGGCGATCCTTCAGTGCGCGGCCGAGCAGCTCTTCGTTGGCGAACGGCCCATAGACCTCGGCCGTGTCGAGGAAGGTCACGCCGAGGTCAATCGCGCGGTGGATCGTCGCGATCGATTCCGCCTCGTCCGCAACGCCGTAATGCTGGCTCATGCCCATGCAGCCGAGGCCAAGGGCGGATACTTCGAGACCCTGGCGGCCCAGCTTGCGTTTCGGCAACATTGTACATTCTCCACGCCGGATTTCGTCGAACCAACATGGTGCCGCGATGCCGAGAGACCAGTGCTGCGCAGCGGAAGAGGGCGCGGGTGGCGTCGAACGCCGCGCGGATCGGCTTGGGCTTTTACGATCGGCTGCTTGAGCGGCGCTGGACCATGGCTGGATAGCGACGCGGCCTTTCTGGCCGGCGAGCGTTCTCGATCCCCGGCCGTTGAGCGGGCTCGCCCACAAGGATGTTTCTCACGATGGAAATGCAGAACCTCGCTGGCAAAATAGCCGTGATCACCGGCGCATCGAGCGGCATCGGCGAAGCGGCCGCGCGGCTGCTGGTCGCAGAAGGCGTTCGCGTGGTGCTGGTGGCGCGCCGCCGCGAGCGGATCGACGCACTGGCCGACGAGCTTGGCGAGGCGGCGCTCGCCCTGACTGCCGATGTGGGTGACGCGGCGCAGGTCGCCGCCGTGTTCGGGGAGGTGCAGCAGCGCTTCGGCGGGGTCGATCTGTTGTTCAACAATGCCGGCTTGGGCGTGAACGCACCGTTCGAGAAGAGCGATCCGGCCGACTGGACCCGCATGATCGACGTCAATCTTTATGGCGTGCTCCGTTGCACGCAGGCCGCCATCCCGCTGCTGCGCGGCCGGCCCGGGGCGATGATCTGCTCCGTCTCCAGCGTGGGCGGACGCTACGGCGTCGCGAACTGGTCGGTGTACAGCGCGACGAAGTTCGCGGTGGTGGGCTTCCACGATGCACTGCGCAAGGAACTTGGCGACGAGGGGATCCGCGTAGCGGTCATCGAGCCCGGCGCGGCCCGTACCGAGTTCGGTGCGAATGTCGCAGAAGCGATGGCGGAGCGCTGGGCGCAGTTGGACGCGATGACGGGAGAGGATGTGGCGCAGGCGCTGGTCTATGCCTTTGCGCAGCCGGCGCGTGTGCTGGTGGAGGAGATCATGCTTCGCCCGGTGAAGCAGATCGCGCCATGAGCGTCGTGTTTGCGACGTGAGCGATTGATTGATCTCGATGCCGTGACAGCGGCGGGTCGCTTCGGAGAGGTGCATCGATGGCGCAGAAACGGTTCGGAGTAGGCATTGTCGGGTTGCAGCCGGGCAGGAGCTGGGCGGCCGTCGCCCATGTACCCGCGTTGCGCGCGCTTCCCGACGACTTCGACCTCGTCGGTGTCGCCAACACCAGTCGTGAGAGTGCCGAGAAGGCCGCCGCCGCGATGGACATCGGGCGCGCCTTCGCGGGGGTCGCCGAGCTGGTGGCCGCGCCCGAGGTCGACGTTGTCGCCGTCACGGTGAAGGTGCCGCACCATCGGGAGATCGTGAAGGCGGCGATCGTTGCCGGCAAGCATGTCTATTGCGAATGGCCGCTCGGCAACGGGCTGGCCGAGGCCGAGGAGCTGGCGCGGCTCGCCAGGGAGAACGGCGTGCTCGGGGTCGTCGGCACCCAGGCGCGGGTCGCGCCCGAGATCGTCCATCTGCGCCGGCTGATCGAGGACGGTTACGTCGGCAAGCTCCTGTCGACCACGCTGATCGCGCGGCCGGGCGGCTGGGGCGGATCGATCCCGGAGAAGAGGACCAGCGCCTATCTGCTCGATCGCGCCAATGGTGCCACGATGTTGACGATCCCGGTCGGCCACACGCTGGCGGCGTTGCGCGACGTACTGGGCGACATCGCCGAGCTTTCCTCGGTCGTCGCCACCCGGCGGGCGGAGGCTGTCGCGCTCGACACCGGCGAGACGCTGCCGGTGACAGCGCCGGATCAGGTGCTGGTCAGCGGGTTCCTCGCCGGCGGCGCGCCGGTCTCGATCCATTACCGCGGCGGGTCCGCGCGCGGCGGCGAAGGCCTCGTCTGGGAGATCAACGGCACCGATGGGGATATTCGGGTGACGGGTTCATCAGGGCACGCCCAGATGGTGCAGCTCTCGCTCGCCGGCGGACGCGGCGACGACAAGGAGATAAAGCCCCTGGAGGTGCCTGCGGAACTCCGGGCTGGCTGGCCCGACGATGTCGTCCCGGGCAACGTCGCCCGGGTCTATGCCCGGATGGCGGCGGACCTGCGCGACGACACGCGCACCGCGCCCTCTTTCGACGATGCCGTGGCGGTGCATCGAATCATCACGGCGATCGAGGAAGCCGCGGACGATGGCCGCCGCACCGCCTCGGGCTGACACCTGGGCTAACGGCCAGAGCAAGCCGAAACTCGGAAGATGAACCAGCGTCCGTTTTCGGGGAACCGGGCCGGCGCCGTGAATGTCGGGATGTGGGGGTGGGTTCAACCGGTCGACGCAACGCTCTTTGCGAACATCTCAGCTGGGGTTTGGTACAGCAAGATCTTTCTGGGGCGTTCGTTGAGCTGCCTGGCGGTGGCGCTGAGCTGGGCCTGGGTGAAGGTCGAGAGATCGATGCCGTGGGGCAGGTACTGGCGTAGCAGGCGATTGGTGTTC
>JBPBQW010000043.1:0-7759 GCA_050955125.1 Janthinobacterium lividum | reverse complement strand
CACAGAGCCATTGCGGTGCCCAAACTCGATGTAGTCGCCGACAAGGGGCACGGCTGCCGCTTCAAACGGGTCGCACGTTCCGCCATCGCGGATACTGATCTCGATTCTCATCCGCTCAGCCTACGCCTTCCGGTGTGGCGGACAAGGTACGCGGGTTAAAGTTGGAGCGGGTAGCGGGAATCGAACCCGCGTATTCAGCTTGGAAGGCTGCTGTACTACCATTGTACTATACCCGCTCGCCCACCGTGACGCGGGTTCGCGCACGTCGCGTCGGGCGACGATGCCCTCGCCACTGCCACGGCGATGCGTCGATGGTCAACATCGGGCGTGCGCGTCGCCTGGCATGGCTCAGGTGGGGGCGACCTGCCGGCTCTCCGCCGCCCGTCGCGCGTCGCCCCGTGCCTTCTGACGGCGCGAGTACCAGAACGTCCACGCGCTCAGCGTACCCAGCACGCCATAGCCGACGATCGGGCCCACGATCAGATACTCGCGGATCGACAGCGTGAACACCAGGGTCGCGCCGATCGCGACGTCGGCCAGCAGGCCCACGCCCCAGACGACCGTCATGATCGTCATCGTGCGGCGAAACGGTTTCTGGTCGCGCAATCGCTCGAACTGCTCGAGCTCCGGGGAGGCGCGGCGCCGCATCCCTGCGCGCGCGAGCTCGTAGATCAGCGGCCGGCCGATCAGCGCCGACCCGAGGAAGGCGATCCCGATGATGCCGGTCACCATTTTCTCGCGGAGCTGCAGCATCCGCGCCGAGCCGCCGCCGAAGAACGCCAGGATCGACAGCGCGATGCCGCCCAGCACGACGATCGAGAGCGCGTCGACCCGGCGATGGCGGACAAGCTCGACGAGGCTCCAGGCGATCGGCGGCACCGACGACGCGAGCAGCGCGCCGACCTCGCCCAGCCGGTCGCTCGACCAGCTGTAGATGACATAGGGCAGCACGAAGTTCACGACGACCTCGCCCAGCAAGCCCGGCCCGCGCTCCCGCGCCATCGTCAGCAGTGTCGATCGATCGGCCACGTCGTCCTCCCATCGGTCACGCGGGTCAGAAGGCGAAATACGGGCCGGTGACCCCGCCCGCCGGCCGGCCCTCGATCGCGGTGTACATCGTCCGCCCGAAGAAGAACGGCACACCGAAATCGAAGCTGTTGGCGAACGGCAGCGGCGGTTTGACGAGCGTCGGATTGACGCCGAGGCCCGGCGCCACGTTCGACGACGCCGGCACGGTGAGCGGACTGTACAGCGTGAAGGCGGCGCTTGCGGTCACGCCGTTGGTGCCGGACACCGTCGGCGACAACGGCGTCGGCGACGGCGGGCAGTAATAGGCGATGAGGCCGGAGTCGGTACACGGCGCGAGCGTCGTGTCGATGAAGAAATAGCTGCTGCTACCGCTGTCGAAGAAGCTCTGCGTCAGGACCTTGCCGTTGTAGGTGGCGGTGACGACGCCCGGCCCCAGCCGGCTGCCCGACGCGGTCGCCGGCAGGATGGTGGTCGCGGCCAGCGCATTGTCCGCCTGGGTGCCGATGCCGAACGTCACCGTCCCGGTCAGCGTCGCCAGCCCGCGCTGCGGCACCGACGGCAGCGAGACGATCACGCCGTTGTTGTCGACCGGAAACGCCGCGACCGGATTGGGCAGCTGCTGGAACGGGGTGGAGGCGTTCGCCGCGCGGGCGATGACGCCGCTGCACCCGCCGGCGGGGCAATCGTAATAGATCGCCGCCGACGATCCGCCGGCGACCGTGCAATAGCTGCCGCAGTCGGTTGCGGTGGTGCCGACGCCCAGGATGCCGTTGGCGCCGAACCCCTGCACCGTCGTGATCGACGTGCCCCCGCCCGCCGAACAGCCCGCGGGCACGGCGGCAAAGCTGCCCGTGTCGCCGATCGCCTGGAACGGCATGGCGGCCACCTTTTCGCCCGCGATCGAGAAATCCGCGGTGCGCACCGAGCCGAACGCATAGGAATTGACGTACTGATAGCATTCGCCGACCGGATTGCCCGACCCGTCGGTCTCGGCCGGCAGCGCGGCGAGCAGCGCGGCGTTCAGCACCGGCTGGATGATCCGCAATCCCACCGAGCCGGTGTCGAGGATCACGTGATCGATCGTCTGGCAGTTGGTCGTCGATCCCGGCGCGCACAGCGTGACCGACACATAGGGCTCGTTGAACGCCGCATACCCGTCGGGCCCGACGCCGAGCGCGGCCGGCCCGGCGTCGAGCGTCACGGTGGCGGTGTTGGCGGTCGGTGCCGGCGTGGGGGTGGGTGTCGGCGTGGCCGTCGGGGCGGGCGTGGCGACGACCTGCACCGGCGCGCTGGTGTCGCCGCCGCCGCACGACGCCAGCGCGAACGCCGCGATCATCCCGAATAGTCGCCGGGCGAGGGTCATGGCTGCGGCAGGTCCCCGAGGGCGACGTCCGCCGGCGCCAGCGACGGCACGAAGGCGATGCCGCGGAACCAGCCCATGTGGCCGGCGGTCTGGATCTGGAGATCGGGCTGCGCGACCTGCAGGGGGCGGCGCAGCGACCGCATCGACCGACCGTCGACGCCGCGGCCGGGCTGGAGCGCCGTGAAATAGCGGCCGAGCAGCGACCGCAGATCGGGCTTGCCGGGACCGGCCCAGGTCACGGCGAAGACTGCGCCCTTGGCATTGGTGAACTCGCGGACCGTGCCGCCGTTGAGTCGGGTGAGTTCGTGACGGGCATAGCGACCGGTGGCGGTCGACGTCATCCGCGCGGCCATCCGCCCCCGGTCGACCGCGACGCTCGACAGCGGTCCGCCGAGTTCCGCGCAGGCCGTATCGGCGAGGAGGACGGCCATCGCCGCGAGCAGGCAGCGGGCGGTCAGGCGGGCGAGGAACAAGAGGTCTGGGACCTTCCGTACGCGTTCACGCGCGGCTACCGACAGGGCGCCGCCATCACCCGAGGCTATCCCTCATACCTTCTTTGTCAAGGACTTCGGCCCGGGCCGATCCCGCGGCTCCGGCGCGCTGCTTGGCCGAAGGGGACGCGCGGTGGGAGCCGTCGGGATGCTCGATGCGTTGGCGTCGTCCATCCCTTCCGAAAGCCCTACCCATGTCCAATACCGTCGCCGAACTGCTCGTCGAGACGCTGGCCGAGATCGGTGTGCGTCAGGTGTTCGGCATCGTCGGCGACGCGCTCAATCCGTTCACCGACGCCATCCGGCGGCAGGACGTGATCGAGTGGGTGGGCGTGCGCCACGAGGAGGGCGCGGCGCTCGCCGCCGCGGGGCAGGCGAAGCTGACGGGCAGGCTGGGCGTGTGCTGCGGCACCACCGGGCCGGGCAGCAACCATCTGGTCGCGGGGCTGTACGAGGCGCGCAAGGACCATGCACCGGTGCTGGCGATCTCGGGCGGGGTGCCGTCCAGCCTGCGCGGGACCGATTACCTGCAGGAGGACACGCCCGACCTGCTGTTCCGCGACGTCGCCGTCTATACCCAGACGCTGAGCGCCGCCGAGCAGGCGCCGGCCGTGTTCCACCAGGCGATCGCGGAGGCGTATGGCTCGCGCGGCGTCGCGCACCTGTGCATCCCGCCCGACGTGTTCGGCGCGCACGTCGGCAAGGCCGTGCCGAGCTTGCCCACGCTGCGCCCCCGGCCCGAGATCGCGCCGCCCGCCGACGACATCGCCGCGGCGGTGAAGCTGATCGATGCGGCCGGGACCGTCGCGGTCTTCTGCGGCGCAGGCGCGCGGGGCGCGGAGGCAGAGCTGGTCGCCCTGTCCGACCGGCTAAAGGCGCCGTTGATGCACAGCTATCGCGCGCAGGAGCTGCTGCCCTATCGCGACCCGCACTGGATCGGCGGCGTCGGACTGATCGGCGGCACCGCGGGGACGGACGCGATCAACGACGCGGACCTGCTGCTGATGCTGGGCACCGATTACCCCTATGTCGATTTCCTGCCCAAGCACGGCAACATCATCCAGGTCGACGAGCGCGCGTTCGCGCTGGGACGGCGCGCGCCGATTGCGCTGGGCGTGGTGGGATCGGTGCGCCCGACGCTCCGCCTCCTGCTCGACCGGCTGGCGCCCCGCGACGACGACGCCTTCTTCGCCAGGACGACGCGCGCCCGGGCCAAATGGGATGCGATGCTGGACGAAAAGGCGGACCCCGCCCGCTCGAAGGACAAGATCCACCCGCAGGCGGTCGCCCGCGCGATCAGCGACGCCGCCGCCGACGACGCGGTGTTCGTGACCGACACCGGCGAGGTGACGCTATGGGCGGCCAACTGGACGCGCCAGACCGGGCGCCAGCGGATCACCGGATCGTTCAACAACGCCGCCGTCGGTACCGGGCTGGGCATCGCAAACGGGGCGCAAGCGCTGGATCGGAACCGTCAGGTGATCCTGCACTCGGGCGACGGGGGCATGACGATGCTGATCGGCGAATTCATGACCGCGGTCGAGCACAAGCTGCCGATCAAGGTAGTGGTGTACGACAATTCGGGCTGGGGCCTCGTTCATTTCGAAATGGAGGGCGCGGGCAACCCGGTCGCGCCGGGTGCGATGTTCCCCAACATGGACTTCGCCGCGTTCGCGCGGGCCTGTGGCGCGCAGGGGTTCACCGCGCGCGAGCCGGGCGCGCTGGCGGAGACGGTGCGCGCCTTCCTCGCCGCGCCCGGGCCGGCGATCCTCCACGCCGTCGTGGACCCCGCCGAACTGCCCGCGATGCCGCATATTCAGCCGGGACAGGCGTTCAAGTTCGGCATCGCCAAGGTCCGCGAGGCGGTCGCGGCCGTGACGGGCGGCTGACCTACACCGCCTGTCCCGCCGCCCAGCCGCTCGCCCACGCCCATTGAAAATTATATCCGCCGAGCCACCCGGTCACGTCCACGGCCTCGCCGATCGCATACAGGCCGGGCAGGCGGCGCGACTCCATCGTCGATTGCGACAGGTCGGCGGTGCTGATGCCGCCGACGGTCACTTCCGCCTTGGCATAGCCCTCGCTGCCGTTGGGCTGGAACCGCCAGTCCGCCAGCCGCCGCTCCGCCGCCTCCAGCTTCGTGTCGGACAGCGTGGCGAGGTCGCCGTCCAGCCCGACATGCCCGGCCAGCGTCTCCGCCAAACGGCCGGGCAGCGCGCCCGCCAACAGCTTCCCCACCCGCGCGCGCGGCGTGGCGCGCTTCGCCTGCCGCAGCCAGCCAGCATCGCGGCCGGGCAGGAAGTCGATCCCCACCGGCTCGCCATGCCGCCAATAGGACGACACCTGCAGGATCGCTGGCCCCGACAGGCCGCGATGCGTGAACAGCGCCGCCTCCCGGAACGCCGCCGTGCCGCACCGCGCGACCACCTGCGTCGCGACGCCGGACAGCTCGCGGAACAGCGCCTCGTCCGCACCCAGCGTCAGCGGCACGAGCGCGGGGCGCGGCTCCACTACCTTCATCCCGAACCGGCGCGCCAGATCGTAGGCGACGCCCGTCGCGCCGAGCTTGGGGATCGACGGGCCGCCGGTCGCGATCACCAGCGCGGGCGCGGCGACGGTGCGCGATCCCAGCGTCACCCGGAACCGCCCGTCGCCATGATCCACCGCGCCGATCGGCTGGCCGAGCGCCATCGCGACGCCGCCCAGCTCGCACTCGCCGAGCAGCATCGCGACGATGTCGCGCGCCGACCGGTCGCAGAACAGCTGCCCTAGCGTCTTCTCGTGCCACGCGATGCCGTGGCGCTCGACCAGCGTGATGAAATCGTCGGGCGTGTACCGGCTGAGCGCAGAGCGCGCGAAATGCGGGTTGGCCGACACGAACCGGTCGGGCGCGGTGTGGATGTTGGTGAAATTGCACCGCCCGCCACCCGAGATCACGATCTTCGCCCCCGGCTCGCCGGCATGGTCGACCACCAGCACGCGCCGCCCGCGCTGCCCCGCGGTGGCGGCGGCCATCAGCCCGGCCGCGCCGGCGCCCAGCACGATCGCATCGTACGTGTCGGTGTTCACCGGCGGATCACCGGAGCTTGGCGATCGCCAGCCCGTCTTCCTTGGCGCGGTCCTTCACCGACTCCTCGCTGCGGGTCAGTGCCTTGGCGATCGCCTTCAGCGCCATGCCCTTCTTGGCCAGCGTGTGCAGCTTCTGGATCTCGTCCTGTCGCCAGGGCTGGCGATGGCGTTCGAACTTCTCGGTCATGGTGTTTCCTTCTCCGCCTTCCCTCTTTCGTTCACCTGAGCTTGTCGAAGGGCTGCTTCTCTTCGCTACCCTCCGGAAGAAGGACAGTGCTTCGACAAGCTCAGCATGAACGGAGGCGGGGGTCGTCTAGTGTGAGTTACCCGCGATGCTCAGCGCCACCGCTTCCGCCACCTTGATACCGTCAATCGCCGCCGACAGGATGCCGCCGGCGTACCCCGCACCCTCGCCCGCGGGGTACAGCCCCGCGGTGTTCACGCTCTGGAAGTCGCGCCCGCGGGTGATGCGGACGGGGGACGAGGTGCGCGTCTCCACCCCCGTCATCACTGCGTCGGGGTGGTCGTATCCGGCGATCTGGCGCCCGAACACGGGCAACGCCTCGCGGAACGCCGCGATCACGAACGGGGGCAGGCACTCGGTCAGGTCGGTCAGGTGGACGCCCGGCTTGTACGACGGCGTCACCGCGCCGAACGCGGTCGACGCGCGCCCGGCCAGCAGATCGCCGACCGTCTGCCCCGGCGCGGCATAGCTCGATCCCCCCGCGACATAGGCCGCGCTCTCCAGCGCGCGTTGCAGGTCGATCCCCGCCAGCGGCCCGCCCGGATAGTCGCGCGCGGGATCGATGCCGACCACCAGTCCCGAGTTGGCGTTGAACTCCGCGCGCGAATATTGGCTCATGCCGTTGGTGACGACGCGGCCCACTTCGCTGGTCGCGGCGACGACGCGCCCGCCGGGGCACATGCAGAAGCTGTACACCGTTCGCCCCGCCGCTGCGCCGGTACAGTGGTGCGACAGCGTGTAGGCCGCCGCGCCCAGGTCCGGATGGCCCGCGCAGGCGCCGAACCGCGCCCGGTCGACCCAGGATTGCGGATGCTCGATGCGGACGCCGATCGAGAACGGCTTGGCCTCGAGATACACGCCGCGATCGTGGAGCATCGCGAAGGTGTCGCGCGCCGAGTGACCCGGCGCGAGGACGACGTGAGAGGCGGCCACCCGCTCCCCGGTCGACAGGTGCAGCGCGTGCAGCCGGCCGGCGGCGTCGCGCTCGACGTCGTCGACGCGGCTCCCCCAGCGATACTCACCGCCCAGCGCCTCGATCTGCGCGCGCATCGATTCGACCATCGTCACGAGGCGAAAGGTGCCGATGTGGGGATGCGCCTCCGTCAGGATCTCCTCGGGCGCGCCGGCGGCGACGAACTCGCGCAGCACCTTGCGGCCGAGGTGGCGCGGGTCCTTGATCTGGCTCCACAGCTTGCCGTCGGAAAAGGTACCGGCGCCCCCCTCGCCGAACTGGACGTTCGATTCGGGGTTGAGCACGCCGCGTCGCCATAGGGCCCAGGTGTCGCGGGTCCGCTCGCGCACCACCTTGCCCCGGTCGAGCACGATCGGGCGGAAGCCGCCCTGGGCGAGGATCAGCGCCGCGAACAACCCGCACGGGCCGGCGCCGATCACGACCGGTCGAGGCGCACCGACCGGCGCGACGGCGACCGGGTGATAGTCGGTGTCGGGCGTCGGCCTGACGTACGGATCGCCGATGAACCGCGCCAGCACCGCCGCTTCGTCCGCCACGTCGACGTCGACCGAGTACACGAGCAGGATCGCCGACTTCTTGCGCGCGTCGTT
>JBPBQW010000042.1:0-15228 GCA_050955125.1 Janthinobacterium lividum | reverse complement strand
GGCTTGGAGGATTTGCAGAAGCCGATCTGATCGGGGACGAGGACGCGATAGCCGACGCCCACCAGCGCCCGCACTTGCGCCTCCCACGTCGCCCCGCAGAAGTTCTTGCCGTGCAGCAGCACGACGGAGCGGCCGTTCGGGCGCTCGGGCTGGATGTCCATGAACGCCATCTGCGCAGGCGCGCCGATGACGTCGACCGGCATCGTCTGAACCGGCCAGGGATAGGCGAACCGCTCCAGCTGCGGCCCGAACTCGGGCGCGGGGGGTGCCTCGGCCGCGCCGGCAAGCGCGACTAGCATTGGCAGCGCGGCAGCGGCGCGAAGCATGGCAGACATCACTAGCCCTCGATCGTTACGGTGTCGGATTAACCGTCCTGCGTGCCCGCGTCACTACCCGTAGGAGTGGCGAGATCGTCCTGAGTTTCGCACCGACGTTCTGGCGGACCTACCAGACGAGCATGGCCGCGTAGCTCGCGGGCGCCGTCGGCAGCAGCAACCGGGCGGCGACGCCGGCCGCGACCACCACCGTCAGCATGGCGCCACCGACGCGCCACGACCGGCGCGCGCGCGGTGCGGCCGGACCGGCCAGCAGGAGCGCGGCCAGCGCGGCGGCGATCATCGACCACAGGTGATAGCGCAAGTCCGACGCGATGCTCAGGCCCGCGAAACTGCTCTCCAGCACCAGCGCGGACGTCGCGAGCGCGAGTGCCAGATCGCGGGCGGGCGCGGCCGGGGAGCCGACCGCGACGCCCCATGCCGTGGCCGCGACGACGATCCACGCGATCGGCCAGGCAAACGGCGTCTCGACCAACCCTCCCGCCAGTCGCTCGAACGCGGCGGCGGTGTGACCGGGGCCGGGCAGGCCCAGGTCGTTGGGCTCTCCGATCACCGGCGGCGCCGCGCTGGTCCACCCGGAGGGCACCAGCAACCGGCTCGTCGAGTTGAGATGCGCCAGTCGATGACCGGCATAGGCGACCGGGTGCATCAGCGCGGTGCGGGCGAGCGCCAGGTACAACGTGCCCGGCGCGACGTGGCGCAGCGGATCCACCACGCCGTCGCATCGCGCGGGCTCGCCCAGCGGATCCCAGAAGAACGGCTTGACGCAATGCCGCTCGACCAGCGTCGCGATCTGCGCGCGATCGAGCGGCAGGCCCGCCGCGTCCGGGACGCGGACGGCGATGCCCGCCAGGTCGTAGATCGCCTCCGTCCGCTCGACGCCGCTGTGGCGCGCGGCCAGCAGATCGTGGTTGATCGGCCCCGCCAGCGCCAACACCACGCCGACGCCTGCCACCATGGCGACGAGCCGGATCAGGTGCCGCCAGCCCGGGACCAGCATCACGGCGAGCGGTACCACCGCGAACACCGCATTGGCGCGCACCAGCACCGCATAGCCAAGCAGCGCGGTGACGAGGGCGAGCGCCCCGATGGGCAAGCGCCGCCCCCGCAACCGCCACCAACCGATCAGGCCGGTGGCGGCGAGCATCGCGCCCGTCATCTGCGCGTCCTTCAGCACCGCCGCCTGCCAGCCCAGGAACGGCGGCCACATCGCGAGCACCAGCACTGCCCACGCCGCGCGATGACGCCCGACCTTCGCCAGTGCGACCGCAAGCAGCCCGAAACCCGACCAGTAGAGCAGCATCTGCAGCGCGAGCATCGGCCCCGCACCCCCGCCGAACCCGGCGTGCAGCATCGCCCAGACGTGCGCCATCGCCGGCGGATGCCAGTCGTCATACTCGCCCGACAGCGCCTGACGAAATTGCGCGACGCTGTCGTAGAGGGGAATGCCCGGCCAGAAGACCGCGAGCGACGCGAGGCAGAGCACGGTGGCCGCGATGCCCGCCTTGGTCGGCGATCCGCTCGCCACCGCGTCGTCGCCGTCATGTACCGCCATCGTCATCGCTCCCCGGGCGTCCCGGGGCGTAGCGATGACCGATCAGTCGCGATCCCGCCAGTAGCGGATCGCGCGGGCCTGAAGCTTCGTCACGAGCGCGCGTGCGGCAGGGCCGGTGCAGTCGCCGACATGCCCCTGTTCGGCCGCATGCGTGCACCAGCCCTGACCCGGCAGGCGGTCGCTTTCGCGCACGACGAGCACGGCCAGGCCCGGCTCACCGACAACGACACCCGCGCGGTCGATCGCGCCCATCGTGACGCACAAGCTGCGCATCTTGGGCCGCGAGAAGCGCAGGCCCAACTCGAGCAGGATCGCCGAATAGCTCACGGATTCTCCAACGCGGGCCGCCTCGATCAGCGCCTCGCGGATCCGCGGCATGTCTCCGAGGATGGCCACGACCTCCTCCCGCGCGTCGAGGCCGAACAGCGCGAGCGGGTCGGACGGGTCAGATATGGCCAACTCAGATATGGATCGCGCGTCCATAGGCGCCCAGCACCGACTCGTGCATCATCTCGGACAGCGTCGGATGCGCGAACACGGTCTCCATCAGTTCGGCCTCCGTCGTCTCGAGCTGGCGCGCGATGACATAGCCCTGGATCAGCTCGGTCACTTCCGCGCCCACCATGTGCGCGCCGAGCAATTCGCCCGTCGCGGCGTCGAACACCGTCTTCACGAACCCGTCCGCCTCGCCGAGCGCGATCGCCTTGCCGTTGCCGATGAAGGGGAACCTGCCGACCTTCACCTCATGCCCGGCCTCCCTGGCCTTCGCCTCGGTCAGCCCCACGCTCGCCACCTGGGGCCGGCTGTAGGTGCAGCCCGGGATGTTCCAAACCTCGAACGGATGCGGATCCTCGCCGGCGATCTTCTCGACGCAGACGATGCCCTCGTGGCTCGCCTTGTGCGCCAGCCACGGTGCGCCCGTCACGTCGCCGATCGCGTAGATGCCCTCGACGTTGGTGCGACCGAACCCGTCGACCTTGATGTGCCCGCGCTCGGTGGCGATGCCCAGCGCCTCCAGCCCGATCTCCTCCGTATTGGGGATGATGCCGATCGCGACGATCGCGTGGCTGAACCGTTCGGTCGTGACCTGGGCGTCCTTCCCCTTGATCGAGGCGGTGACCCCATCAGCGCCGGTCTCCAGCTTCTCCAGCCCGGTCGCGGTACGGATCACGATCCCGTCCTTCGTCAGCCGCTTCTCCATGAACGCGCTGATCTCCTCGTCCTCCACCGGCAGGATGCGCGGCAGCATCTCGAGGATCGTCACCTCCGCGCCCATGTCGTGATAGAAGCTGGCGAACTCGACGCCGATCGCGCCCGACCCGATGACGAGCAGCTTGGTCGGCATCTCGGCCGGCACCATCGCATGTCGATACGTCCAGATGCGCTTGCCGTCCGCCTTGGCGAACGGGAGGTCGCGGGCGCGCGCGCCGGTGGCGATCAGGATGTGCCGGGCCTCTAGGTCGACGGTCTTGTCGGCCTGCTTGACGCTCAGCTTGCCCTTGCCCGTGAGCGCGCCGACGCCCTCGAAGACCTGCACCTTGTGCTTCTTCATCAGACCCTTGACGCCGGCGTTGAGCTGGCCTGCGACCTTGCGGCTGCGGTCGACGATCCGGCCGAGATCGAAGCCGACGTTGTCCGCCTTCAGGCCATAGTCGGCGGCGTGGGTCATGTAATGATACACCTCCGACGTGCGCAGCAGCGCCTTGGTCGGGATGCACCCCCAGTTGAGGCAGATACCGCCCAGCCGCTCGCGCTCGACGATCGCGACCTTGAGCCCGAGCTGCGACGCGCGGATCGCGGCGACGTAGCCGCCGGGACCCGAGCCGAGGATGATGAGGTCGAAGGTGTCAGCCACGTCGAACGTTCCTTGTCAGGCCACCCGTCGGACCGGGCCGCCGAAATCCATATAGAGCGTGTGTCAGTCCGCCGCCGCGACCATCCGCGGCTGGCGTTCCTCGTCGATCGCGACGAACACGAACCGTGCCTGCGTCACGCGGCACTGTTCCTCGACGTGGCGGCCGCGGCGCCAGGCCTCGACCTCGATCGTCATCGACGTGCGGCCGACCGCGATCAGGTCGGCATAGACCGACACCTCGTCCCCCACCGCGACCGGCGCGTGGAACTTCATGCCATCCACCGCGATCGTCACCGCGCGACCACGCGAATGGCGCGAGGCGACGAGACCGGCGGCCATGTCCATCTGGCTCATCAGCCAGCCGCCGAAGATGTCGCCATAGGGGTTGGCGTCGGCCGGCATGGTGGTGACGCGGATAGCGGGTGAGCGATCGGCCGGCGGTCCCTGGGTCATCGGTCGCTCCCGTTTCGCCCATGGTCGGCCAGCCACGCGTTCCGCAACGGGCCGACGCTCATCGCCAGCACCGCGCCCATCGTCACCCAGCCGACCGCCCACACCGTTCGCGCCCCGACCGGATACGACCAGGCGCCGGCCGCGAACACCGCCGCCGTCGCGCCCAGCCCGGCGGCGAGGTGAAGCAGTTCGATCAGCGTGCGACGGCCCATCACGTCAGATCGATCCGTTCACGCCAGCATCGCCAACGGCGCCTCGACGAGCTTGCGGAACGCGCGCATCAGCGCCGCGCCGTCCGCGCCGTCGATCGCGCGATGGTCGAAGCTGCCGGTCGCGGACATGACGGTCGCCACGCCCAGGCTGCCGTCCGGCATCACCCAAGGCCGCTTCTCCCCCGCGCCCACCGCCAGGATCATGCCCTGCGGCGGGTTGATGACCGCGTCGAACTGCTTGATCCCGTACATGCCCATGTTGCTGATCGAGGCGGTGCCGCCCTGATACTGTTCGGGCTTCAGCTTGCCGTCGCGCGCGAGCGCCGCCAGCTCGCCGATCTCGGCGGAGATCGCCGACAGCGACTTCTCGTTCGCGCCCGTCACGACGGGCGTGATGAGGCCGGTCGGCGTCGACACCGCGACCGAGATGTCCGCACGGCTGAACGAGATCAGCTGATCCGGCGTGAACATCACGTTGCACGCGGGCACCTCGATCAGGGCAACCGCCAGCGCCTTCACCAGCAGGTCGTTGACCGACAGCTTGACGCCCCGCCCCGCCAGCGCCGCGTTCATGTCGCCCCGCATCGCCAGCAGCGCGTCGAGCCTGACGTCAACGGTCAGATAGATGTGCGGCACCGTCTGCTTGGACTCGGTCAGCCGCCGCGCGATCGTCTTGCGCACGTTGCTGAGCTTCGCCGCGGTATGCGGCACGTCGGGGATGGCCGCAGGCCGGGCCACAGGCATCGGCGCTGCCATGGGCGCCGGCGTCGGCGCAGGAGCGGCGACGGCCGGTGTCGCGCCGGGCTCGACGCCGTCGAGGTCCGCCTTGACCACGCGGCCGTTCGGGCCCGACCCGGACAGCGTGCCGAGGTCCAGTCCCCGTTGCGCGGCCAGGCGGCGCGCGAGCGGGCTGGCCTTGATGCGGCCTTCGCTGCCGGATGCCGCAGCGACCGGGGCCGGCGGCGAACCGGGGGCGTCGCCGTCGGCCGGCGGCAGGCCGTGATCCTCGGCGGCGCTCGCATCGCGCGAGACTGGCTCGCCCTCGTTGCCCTTCGTGTTGGGATCGACGGGATCGGGGCGGCCACGAAACTGCGGATCGGCCGGCTGCGGCGTCTCGCTCTTGGGCGCGGGCGCCGCAGCCCCGGACTCTTCGCCGTCGAGGGTGAGCGTCGCGATCACCGTGCCGACCTTCACGCCATCCGTGCCCTCGGCCACCGCGATGCTGCCGATCGTGCCCTCGTCGACCGCCTCGAACTCCATCGTCGCCTTGTCGGTCTCGATCTCCGCCAGCAGGTCGCCCGACTTCACCTGGTCGCCTTCCTTGACCAGCCATTTGGCGAGCGTCCCCTCCTCCATGGTCGGCGACAAGGCCGGCATCCTGATCTCGATCGGCATTCACACTACTCCGGCGGACGTGGCGCCGTCTCTTGCTCCACCACCGTCGCCGGTCAAGCGCAGCCTTGCGGCGGCGCCGTCGTCGCGGCAGGAGGAGCCGGGCGGGAAAGGACGATCGATGCGCGTCTATCTGGTGGTGATCGACGACAGCGCGGAGGCACAGATCGCGCTGCGCTTCGCGGCCCAGCGGGCGGTGAAGACGGGCGGCGGAGTCGAGATACTGGCGCTCATCGAGCCGACCGAGCTCGTCCCCTGGGGCGGTGTCCAGGCCGCGATCGAGGACGAGGCATACGACCATGCCGAGGAACTCGTCGCGGCGGCCGCCGGAACGCTGCTCGCCGAATCGGGGCTGTCGCCCACGATCACGGTGCGTCAGGGCGAGGGTCCGCGCGTGATCCGCGAGATGATCGCCGCAAACCCCGACATCGCCGCACTGGTGCTCGGCACCGCGGCGAGCGGTGCGCCCGGGCCGCTGGTCGCCCATTTCGCGGGCACCGACGCGGGTGCGCTGCCCGTTCCGATCATGCTGGTGCCCGGCAGCCTGGACCAGGCCGGGATCGATCGGTTGAGCTGAACCCATTTCCGGCTTGAGCGGCGGCGGCTGCCACGTCACACTCCGGCCATGCGCACCCTGACCCTTCTGCCGCTCGCCCTTCTCGCCGTTCCCGCCCAGGCCGCGCCCGCTCGGGCCGCGCCGGACCCGGAGCGGCTGCGGTCGACCGTCACGCGGCTCGTGGCGTTCGGCACCCGGCATACCGCCTCGTCGCGGACCGATCCGTCACGCGGCATCGGCGCGGCGCGCGGCTGGGCGGCCGGGCAGTTCACCGCGATTGGCCGTGCCTGCGGCGGGTGCCTGACCGTGGAGCGGATCGACCGCAAGTTCACGGGGCCTCGCGCACCCGGTGGCGTAATCATCGAGGACGTGCTCGGCATCCAGCGCGGATCGGATCCCGATCGCTACGTCATCGTCGGCGGTCACATCGACTCGATCGTCGGCGACGTGATGGACGCGACCGCCGATGCGCCCGGCGCGAACGACGATGCCTCGGGCGTCGCGCTGGTACTGGAGGCGGCGCGCATCCTGTCGCGGCAGAAGTTCAAGGCGACGATCGTCTACGCCGTCTTTTCGGGCGAGGAGCAGGGGCTGTGGGGCGGAACGCTGCTCGCCGACACCGCCAAGGCGCGCGGCTGGCACGTCGACGCGATGCTGAACAACGACATCGTCGGCAACACGATCGCGCAGGGCGGCGTGCGCGTGGCGGATCGTGTCCGCGTCTTTTCCGAAGGCGCGCGCGCCGGCGAAAGTCTGGCGGAAGCGGCGACCCGCCGTGCGGAGGGCGGCGAGGACGACGGCCCGAGCCGCGCGCTCGCCAAGGCGATCGACGGCGTCGCGCAAGCCATTCCGGGCGGACTGGACGTGCGGGTGGAGCGGCGCCCCGATCGGTTCGGCCGCGGTGGCGACCACGAGCCATTCCTGGCGCTGGGCTATCCTGCGGTACGGTTCACCGTCGGGGCGGAGAATTGGGACCGACAGCACCAGTATGTCCGAACCGAGAACGGCCGCAGCTATGGCGACACGATCGATGGCGTCGACTTCGACTATCTGGCCAAGGTAACGGCGATCAACGTCGCCACGCTTGCCCGGCTGGCGGACGCACCCGCAGCACCGGCGCGGGTGGGGCTGTCGGGCGCGCTGTCGCGGGACACGACGGTGTCGTGGCCGGCGGTGGCGGACGCGGTGGCGTACAAGGTCTATTGGCGGCCCGACGACACCGCCGCCTGGACGGCGAGCCGACCGGTCGCAGGGGCGACGAGCACCGTCCTGGCGGACACGCCGGTCGACGACAATTTCATCGGCGTATCCGCGGTCGCGGCCGACGGCGCGGAGAGCCTCGTCACCTTCGGCGGACGGGCGCCGGCATCACCGGCCCCCGCGAGAGCCACCGCGTCCGGATCGCCACCGCCTCGGCAGTGACGATCCAGGCCGGGTCGGCGGTCACCGGTCAGCGGCAGCCGCAGACCGGCCGGTGCCACACGCGCTTGTGATAGACCCGGCGCGCCGCGCGGCGCGTGTACGTCACGCTGTCCTCGAACACCTCGGTCGTGGTCGTGACCACCGGCGCGCTCGCCACCGTCACCGTCGTCACCGTCGCGGGCGGGTAGTAATAGCCATCGACGTAAGTACCGCTGGCGATGCCGCCGACGCTGCTGGTCGTCACCACCGTGCCGCCGCCGCTCTCGATGACGGTCGGCGGGGCGTAGCCGGGACCACCCGGCGGCGGATAGCCCGGCCCCGGACCGCGATCGGGGCCGTAGCCGGGCCCGGGCATAGGGTAACCTGCGCCTGGTCCGCCCCGATCGTAGCCGCCCCGATCGTAGCCGTCGCGATCGTAGCGGTCGTGCCGATGCGCATTGCGATCGATCGCATAGCCTGCCAGCGCGCCGGCGCCTGCGCCGATCAGCGCGCCGCCGACCTTGTCGTGACGCCCCGCGATCAGCCCGCCCGCGACACCGCCCACGGCGCCACCGACCAGTGCGCCGCCGACGCCGTTGCTGCGCCGCTGGCCATAGCCGTCCCGCGGCGGATAGCCCGGCCGACCGGCGTAACCGTCCTGCGGCGGATAGTCGTAACCCGCGCCCGCGCTCTGCCGATACGGATCGCCGCCCGCACCGTACGCGCTCATCCGGCCGCCCTGACCCTCGTCGAGGTCATAGCGGTTCCAGTCGATCCCGCCGACGGTATCGTACACCGACCCACGCCCGTCGATCAGCACGGCGTCATCGTAATAGCGCGACCAGTTGTAACCGACCGGCGGCTGATAGAGACCGTAGTCGCCCCAATCGTCGATCAGGAAGCTGGGAGCGACCCAGTAGCTCGACAGGCCATAGCCGCGATAGGGCCGGTGATAGGCGGCCCAGCCCCCGGGCGCGCGCATGCCGCCCACCCAATGCCCGTCGCGCCGGCCACCCCAGTGGCGACCGGGCCCGCGATGCATCCCGGCCGGCCGCATGCCCGGACCGCCTGCCATCTGACCGCCTGCCATCGGACCGCCCGGGCCGGAAGGCGGAGCGATCGGCGCACCCGCACCCGGACCATGTTCCACCATCCGCTGCTGGCCGGCGGCCGCCGTGCCGATACCCATCAAGCCGACACCCGCCAACGCCGTCGCCGCGATCAATACGGTCCGCATCTCCGACTCACTCCCTGCCGATGCCGCACGAACGTGCGCGTCGTTAGCAGGTTCATTACCATCGCGGTCCGACCCCCGCCAGCGGGCCGCCTGTCCCGATTCGGATCAGCCGATGCGCCCCGCCAGCAAGGCCGCGATCGCCTCGCATCCGGCAGCGTCCGCGGCGACGAACCGACCCGCGATCGGGCTGTCGAGATCGAGCACCGCGACCACCGCGCCGTCGCGGACGATCGGCACGACCAGTTCCGCACGGCTCGCCGCATCGCAGGCGATGTGCCCGGGAAAGGCGTGCACGTCGGCTACCAGCTGCGTCGCCGATGTCGCCGCCGCGGTCCCGCACACGCCCCGGCCGACCGGGATGCGGATGCAGGCGGCGCGTCCCTGGAACGGCCCCAGCACCAGCTCGCCGTCCACCATGCGATAAAAGCCCGCCCAGTTGAGGTCCGGCAGATACTCCCACAGAACGGCGGCGGCGTTGGCCATGTTGGCGATGCCGTCGGGCTCCCCCGCCGTCAGCCCGTCGATCGCCCCCAGCAGGTCGCGGTACAATGTCCGGGTGTCGACGGCGTCGATGTGGATGTCGTGCATGGTGGCCAGATAGGAGGCCGACGCGGCTCATGCGAGCGCGGCGCGAGCGCGATCAGTCGTCGCGCACCCGCCCCCGCCCAGCCTTCACGCCCGACCGCTTCACCTTGCCGTCGACACGGCGGGTCTGCGACGCGCGGGTCGGTTTCGTCGGGCGGCGTTTCTTGGGCACGATCGTCGCCTCGCGGATCAGCTCGATCAGCCGTCCGCGCGCATCCTGGCGGTTGAGCAACTGCGACCGTGATCCTTCGCTGCGCAGCACCAGCACGCCGTCGCGGGTGAGGCGCGATCCCGCGAGGACGGCGAGCCGGTGCCGCACGGCTTCGGGCAGGCTGGGAGAGTTGGCGACGTCGAACCGCAGGATCACCGCACTGTCGGTCGTGTTGACGTGCTGGCCGCCGGGGCCGCCCGCCCGCGTCGCCGTCTCGACGATCTCGCCGTCGTCGATCGCGATCGATCGCGTGATCGGGATCGCGACCATGCGGCGTGGCTACAGGACGGATGCGGCGTCCGCGCCGTCGCCGGCGGGCGCCGGCCGGTAATCGGCGAACGCGCCGAACCGCTCGGGCAGCGGTGCTTGCGCACGCACGGGCTCCTTGCCCGGCCTGGGCACGGTCAGCTCCGCCGCGTGCAGCAGCATTGGAGCGCCGCCCCGCGCGCCGGGGCGGCCATAGATGGGATCACCCGCGATCGGCACGCCGATCCCGCTCGCCGCATGGACGCGCAACTGATGCGTGCGCCCGGTCGCCGGGCGCATCGCGATCAGCGTGCGGCCGTCGGCGCGCGCCAGCACCTGCCAGCGTGTCTGCGCCGCCTTGCCCGCCGGATCGGGCACCATGCGCCAGCCATCCTCGCGCGTGCTGTGCTTGGCGAGCGCCATGTCGACCACGCCCTCGTCCTCGGCCGGCTCGCCGTCGAGCACCGCCAGGTACAGCTTCTCCACCTCGCCGCGCTCGAACGCCTGCTGCAACCGGGCATGCGCCTTGGGATTGCGCGACAGGAGCAGGCAGCCGCTGGTGTCGCGATCGAGCCGGTGCACCGGTTGCGGCCAGCGGTGGAAGCCGAAGGTGAGCGAGTCGAGGTGGTTGTCGAGACTTAGCCCGCCGTCGCGGGGCGGATCGACGGGCAGGCCGGCGGGCTTGTCGATCACCAGGGCCTCGCCATCGAGGAACAGGACGCGGTCTGGGGTCATGCACCGCCCTTGCCACCGCGGACGAACGCATGCCAGAGCCGCGCGCATGGCGTTGATGCGAAGCCTGGCCCTGTTCGCCGCGCCGGTGGCCCTCGCGACGTCGCCGTCCGCCGCGCAAGTCACCGCTGACGACGGCCGGTTGCTCGGTCACCTGCCCTATACCGAGGCTGCCCCCGCCGATCTCGCGGCCGCGCCGCCCGGCTTCGCGGTCGGCCAGCCGTGCCGGTTGCGCCCGGCCGTGCTGCCAGACCTCTCCCGCCTGCTCGACGCCGCAGCGGCCGCGGGATTGGGAGAGACGCTGCACGGCCTGTCGTGTTTCCGATCGGTCGCGCGCCAGCAGGCGGTGTTCTGCCGAACCGCCGCGGCATGCGCGGATGCCGCCCGACGTGCCGAGTCGGTCGGCCCGCCCGGACACAGCGAGCATGCGACCGGCTATGCGATCGATTTCGCGGTGCGCCCGTCGCGCGGCTGCGCCGACGTCGCCGACTGCATCGCCGACACTGCCGCCGGCCGCTGGCTGCTCGCCAATGCGCCCGCCTATGGCTTCGAGCTGTCGTTCCCGGACGGCAATGCGCAGGGCGTGACGTACGAGCCGTGGCACTGGCGTTGGGCCGGCACCAGCCAGGACGAGCCCGGCGCCGCCGAGGCGCGCGCGACCTTCTCGGGCGCACGCACCCGCTTCCCCGCCAGTCCCGAGGAGGCCGGCTTCGCGCTGCACGTCGCGGGCCCGCCCGAGGCGCGGCGCTAGGGCATCAGCCGCTTGCGCCCTTCCGACAGGTGCCAGCGCATCGCCAGCGCGGCGCCGTCGCTGTCGCGGGCCCACAGCGCCGCCACGATCGTCTCGTGCTCGCGCATCATCGCCCCGATCACCTCGGGCGGCCGCGAGCGGGATATGTCGACGCCCGCGCGCATCACCCTCTCCATCTCCGCGGCGAGCCCGTCGAACGCGATGACGAAGGCGGGGTTGGCGGTCGCGAGCGCGATCCGGCGGTGCAGTTCCATGTCCTCGGCATGCGCCGGCGCACTCGACAACAGCGCGGCACGCAGGCTGTCGAGCCCTTCCTCGATCGCGTCCATCTCGTCCGTCGATCGCCGTGCCGCCGCCAGCCGCGCCGCCTCCGCCTCCAGCACGAACCGCACTTCGTAGGTGCCGAGCGTCGCGGACATCCCCGCGATGGGCATATAGGCGACCAGCCGGTCCGACGGCCGGGTCTTGACGAACGATCCCGCCCCGCGCCGCGCCTCGGTGATCCCGTCCGACGCCAGCCGCACCAGCGCCTCGCGCACCACGGCGCGCGACATGCCGAACATCGTGGCGAGGCGGGACTCGGACGGCAGCCGGTCGCCCACCGCCAGGGTGTCCGCATCGATGATGCCGACGATCCCGGCATATGCCCGGTCGGCCAGCCGATCCTCTCCCATCATTCCGCTCCGCCTAACCCAGGGCCACCAGATGGCTGACGAGGAACACCAGCGCCAGGCCGACCACCGACACCACCGTCTCCATGACCGACCAGGTGCGGAACGTCGCCGGCGTATCCGTGCCGAGATACCCCTTCACCAGCCAGAAGCCGGGATCGTTGACATGGGAGAAGAACAGCGATCCTGCGCCGATCGCCAGCACGATCCACTCAGGGGGCGTTCCCGATGCGGCGGCGAGGCCGGGCATGATGCCGGCGGTGGTGATCGTCGCCACCGTCGCCGAACCCGTCGCCAGCCTGACGCCGACCGCGACCAGCCAGGCGAGCAGGATCGGCGACAGCGCGCCGTGCGTCGCCGCTCTCGCCAGCAGGTCCGACAGGCCCGCGGTCACCAGCACCTGCTTGAGCGCGCCGCCCGCCCCGATCGCCAGCAGGATCGCACCCGCCGGTTTCATCGTCTCGCCCCAGATCGAGGATTGCAGCACCGGCTCGAGCAGCCGCCGCCCGAACAGCAGCGGCAGCGCGGCGAGGTTCGCGATCAGCAGCGCCGCGACCGGGTTGCTGGCCGCGGCGAGCCAGCCCAGATGCGCCGCCAGCCCGGCGGGCATCAACTGCGTCACCTGGCCCCCGGCGATCAGGACGACGGGGCCGAGCACGACGGCGAGCGATCGCCACGGCGCCGGCGCCGGCACCAGAGCCTCGGCGAGCTCGATCACCGGCGCGCCCAGCGTGACGCCGCGCGAGGTGAACCGCGCGAGCAACGGCCCCGCGATGATCGCGGTCGGGATGCCGATGAGGATGCCGAGGCCCATGGTGCGCGCGAGATCGGCGTGGAGCGCCTCCACCGCGAGCAACGGGCCCGGATGCGGCGGCACGAGCGCGTGGAGCACGGACAGGCCGGCGAGCGCGGGCAGCATGATCCGCAATCGCCCCGCATCGCGATCGGGACCGGCGGGCAGCCGTGCCGCCGCGGCGGCGATGATCGGCATCACCAGCACGAGCCCGGTCTCGAAGAACAGCGGCAGGCCGATCAGCAGCCCGGTCGCCAGGCTGGCCCAGGGCGCGCCTCGCGGCCCGGTGCGACGCAGCGCGATGTTCGCGAGCGAGGCCGCGCCGTCCGACAATTGCAGCATCGCGCCGAGCGACAGGCCCAGTGCCACGACCATGCCGGTGCCGCCCAGGATGTCGCCCGCGCCTTTCTGAACCGCCTTGGCGGTATCGGCGGCGGGCAAGCCTGCGAGCAGGCCGACGGCGAACGCGCCGCACAACAGCCCCACGAACGGGTGCAGTCGTGCCCGCACGATCAGCAGGATCGACAGGGCGATGCCGATCACCGCCGCCGCGACCAGACGGACGTCGGCCTCGCTCACGCGCGTGTCTCCGACAGCCTGGTCCAACCTTGCATCGCCGATCCTCCCCGATCCACTCGCGCGATCAGTTGACCGATCCGCCGGGACGTTGACCAAGCTGTAGGACAGCTTTGTGGCGCTTGCCAGTGAAAGTCTCTCGATTGAGCGTTCGTGTGGGCAATGTTGGTCAATTTGCGCTTGTACCTGTCCGACCGCTTTCGCTACGGGAGGGGGGAAGCCACCCGTCGACGAGGTGGCACGATCGACGGCGCCATCAGGCGCTCGCCGAAGCGATGGGAGAGGAACGGCGATGCTGAACGCGCATGATGACGGACGGAACGGCTTCGGCGACGCGGCCGGTGCCTCGGCCCCCTTCGCGGCGCTGACGCCGACGCAGATGAAGGTGCTGCACGGGGTCCACCACGGCCTGCTCAACAAGCAGATCGCGTTCGATCTCGGCATCGCCGAGGCGACCGTGAAGGCGCACATGACCGCGCTGATGCGCAAGCTCAACGTCCGCAACCGCACGCAGGTGGCGATGGCCACGCAGGGCCTGCACGGCCAGCCGGGTCAGGCTTCGGGCTGGACGCAGACGCGACACGCGGCTTAACACGCGACGACGCCGTCCCGTCGATCGACGGCGAACGCCCCACGACGGGCAATCCCGGCGGGGTGTCACGCGCGAGAGGATCAGGACCATGGATTTTGGACGCCGCGACTTCCTGTTGTCCGCCGCCGCCGCCGCGGTCGCACCCGGTCTTCTGAGCGGCGAGGCCGCCGCGCAAGGCAGGGGCGATCGCCCGCTCGGCTATGCGATCGTCGGCCTGGGCATCTATGGTCTGGGCGTCATCATCCCGCAGTTCGCGAACTGTACGCACAGCCGGCTCGCCGCCGTCGTCTCCGGCGACCCCGCCAAGGCGCGCAAGGTCGCGGCGGAGCACGGCCTGCCCGAGCGCTCGGTCTATTCCTACGCCAGTTTCGACAGCATTCGCGACAATCCTGACGTCGACATCGTGTACGTCTGCCTGCCCAACTCGATGCATGCCGAGTACGTCATCCGAGCCGCACGCGCGGGCAAGCACGTCATGTGCGAGAAGCCGATGGCCACCTCGGTCGCCGAGTGCGAGGCGATGATCGCGGCGTGCAAGCGCGCGAACCGCAAGCTGATGATCGGCTATCGCTGTCATTTCGAGCCGTACAACCTCGAGGCGATGCGCCTCGCGCGCACCGGCGCGGCGGGCAAGATCCGCTACGTCCGCTCCGAACACGGATTCGTCCAGCACGATCCCGCCGCGTGGCGTCTCGATCGCAAGCGGTCGGGTGGCGGGTCGTTGATGGACATGGGCATCTACTCGCTCCAGGCCGCGCGCTACATGACCGGCGAGGAGCCGATCGCGGTGCAGGCGACCGAGTCGACGGATCGCAACGACCCGCGCTTCCACTCGGTGGAGGACCAGATCGACTGGACGCTCACCTTTCCCTCGGGGGCGATCGGCGCGTGCAAGTCGATGTACAGTGCCAACCAGAATCACGTCATCCTGATGGGCGACCAGGGCCGGATCGAACTCGAGCCTGCCACCCGCTACGACGGCAACCACATGTGGCTCGGCAAGGATGGCCGCGAGCGCGAAGTGACGCCGCCGCCGGGCCCGCGCAAGACGCAGTTCGCGGGCCAGCTCGACCAT
>JBPBQW010000041.1:0-15339 GCA_050955125.1 Janthinobacterium lividum | reverse complement strand
TCCACGCGTGGCGGCTGATCCGCTGGGGCCGCATCCTTGCCCGCCACGGCGCGCTGCGCGGGATCGAGCGCGATCCCGATACGCCGCCGGGCTTGCGCCGGCTCGTGCGGATCGCCCGGATCGGTATCCGCGTGCCGGCCGTGCCGCGCTATGCCGATGCGCTCCAGGCGATCGGACCGGCGGCGATCAAGCTCGGCCAGACGCTCGCGACCCGGCCCGACATCGTCGGCGAGGCGGCGGCGCACGACCTGCTGCGGTTGCAGGACGCGCTGCCCCCCATTCCCTACGACACGATCCGCGCCGCGATCGAGGCGAGCTTCGGCCGGCCGGTGAGCGATCTCTACGCCCGGATCGACGAGGTGCCCGTCGGCGCCGCCTCGATCGCGCAGGTCCATCGCGCGATCACGCCCGACGGGCGCCACGTCGCGGTGAAGGTGCTGCGTCCGGGCGTCGAGGAGGAGTTCGCGCGCGATATCGACACCTATGAATGGGCCGCGGCGCAGGTCGAGGCGCTGGGCGGCGATCTCGCCCGGCTTCGTCCCCGGCTGGTGATGGCGAACTTCCGCCGCTGGACCGCGCGCGAGCTCGACTTCCGGCGCGAGGCGGCATCCGCGTCCGAACTGGCCGAGACGATGGTGGCCGAGCCCGGTTTCCACGTTCCCGCGATCGACTGGGCGCGGACGACCGGCAAGGTGCTGACGCTGGAATGGATCGACGGCATCAAGCTGTCGAACCGCGCCGCACTCGTCGCCGCGGGTTACGACCTGCCGCTGCTCGCGACCACGCTCGTCCACGCATTCCTGCGCCAGGCGATCGCCGACGGCTTCTTCCACGCCGACATGCATCAGGGTAACCTGTTCGCGATTGCGGGCGCCAACGGTGGTGGCCGGATCGCGGCGATCGATTTCGGCATCATGGGCCGGATCGATCGGCGCGCGCGGCTGTGGCTGGCGGAGATCCTCTACGGGCTCATCACCGGCAACTACCGCCGGGTGGCGGAGATCCACTTCGAGGCGCAATACGTTCCCGCGCACCACAGCGTCGAGGAGTTCGCGACCGCGCTGCGTGCGGTCGGCGAGCCGATGCGCGGCCTGCCGGTCAAAGAGATGTCGATCGGGACGATGCTCGACTCGCTGTTCTCGATCACCCGCGATTTCGAGATGGAGACGCAGCCGCACCTGTTGCTGCTCCAGAAGACGATGGTGATGGTGGAGGGCGTCGCCACCGCGCTCGATCCCGACATCAACCTGTGGGACGTGGCGCAGCCGTTCGTGGGCGAATGGATCAGGACCGAACTCGGGCCGGAGGCCGCGCTGGCGGACGGCATCCGCGAGAACCTGCGCACGCTCGCGCGGCTGCCCGAGCTCGTTCGCCGGATCGAGGATCGCTTTCCCGCTCCCGGCGGCGCCCCCCCTGCCCCGCCGCTGCGCGACATCGCGATCCTGCGCCCGGCGAGCGGCCTGCGCACCGCGCTGATCGCGGCCGTGAGCGCGGTGGCCGGCGTCGCCGCGACGCTGGCGGCGCTGCACACGTGACCGCCGCGACTCCCGCGGCGATCGGTGGTCGTCGACGACGCCGGCCGGCGCTGCTCGCCGGCCCCGGCCGCTGGGCGGGGTTGAGCCGCGGACCGGCGCGGGTGGTGCTGGCGGCGGCGATACTGCTGATTCTGGCCGCGATCATCGCCTCGGGTGGCGCCGCGATGGAGGGTCCAGACGCGTCGCTCGACGCCGCGCTCGTCGACGGGGTGCGTCACGGCGGCGACATCTACTCTGTGGCCGCCGATACCGTTGGTGGCGCCGGGTCGCCCGCGTCCGCGTGGACCGTGCCGTTGCCGACCCTGGCCACCGTCGAGGGGCGGGCATCGCCGCTGGTCGCCACGGCGGCGATCATGCTGCTGGCGGTCTTCGTGGTGGTGGCATGGTTCGCGCGGTTCGGCGACCTGCTGGTGAGATCACGCGCGCGGATCGTGGCGCTGGCGCTGATGCTGACGGGTCTGGCCGTGGCGTTGCGGCCGACGATCGTCGCGGTGCCCGAAGGCTGGGCCGGGCTGTTGGTCGCGCTGTCGCTCGCACGCCGGGCGCCGGGCAGATGGATCGAGCCGGTGGCCTGGGGTGTCGCCGCCGCGATGCTGACTCCCGCGGCGCTGCCCTATGCCGCGGTGATGATGCTCGCAGCGGCGCGAGAACGGCGCGCGCGCGAGGCGATCGGCTGGGCCGCGGCGCTCGTCGCCGGGATAGCCGCCGTGACGCTCCACGCCCACGCGCTGCAGACCATCGCGACCGCCGGCGCGGTGCCATCGGCCGACCTGCCCGGTCCCGGTGCCGTGCTGGCGACGATGGGCGAGGCGACCGGGCTCCGACTGCTGCCGATGGCGTTCGTCGTGCCGCTGGTCGTCGCGGCGACGCTTGGCTGGGCGAGCCGGCGGGAGCCAGTCGCGCTGCGGACCCTGTGGCTGATCCTTGCGGAGACCGCGCTGATCGTGCTGATGCCCGACGCGGCGTTGATCGTCGCGCCGCTGCTGCCACTGGGTCTGTTGATGGTGCCCGACGCGATGCAAGACCTCGCCGCCGCCGCGTTCGACACGCGGCGGTTCACGGTCACTCGGCTGGGCGGGGAGGGATTGCCACGATGAAACGCATCCTGCTGATCGTCGGCGGCGGCATCGCGGCGTACAAGGCGTGCGAGCTGATCCGCCTGTTGCGCCGCGCGGGCCACGGCGTCCGCTGCGTCCTGACCGACGGCGGCGCGCACTTCGTGACGCCCATGACGCTGGCCGCCTTGTCCGAGGATCAGGTCTTCACCAGCCTGTGGGACCTGAAAGACGAGGCCGAGATGGGCCACATCCGCCTCAGCCGCGAGGCGGACCTCGTGGTCGTCGCGCCCGCCACCGCCGATCTGATGGCCCGGATGGCCGCGGGGATCGCGGACGATCTGGCGACCACGCTGCTGCTCGCGACCGACAAGCCGGTCCTCGCCGCGCCCGCGATGAACGTCCGGATGTGGCAGCATGCCGCGACGGTGCGCACCGTCGCTCGGCTGCGCGGCGACGGCATCACCGTGCTCGATCCCGACGAGGGCGCGATGGCGTGCGGCGAATATGGCCCCGGACGCCTGCCCGAGCCGGCGACGATCGCCGCCGCGATCGAGCGGATGCTGACGCCGGTCCCTCGCGACCTCGCCGGACGCCATGCGATCGTCACCGCAGGACCGACTCACGAGCCGATCGATCCCGTACGCTATCTGGCCAACCGGTCGTCGGGCAAACAGGGCTTCGCGATCGCCGCCGCGCTCGCGACCCGCGGCGCGCGCGTGACGCTAATCGCCGGGCCCGTCGGCCTGCCGACGCCGGCCGGGGTGCAGCGGATCGACGTAGAGACGGCACGGCAGATGGCGGATGCCGTCGGCGCCGCGCTGCCCGCCGACATCGCCGTGCTGGTCGCCGCGGTCGCAGACTGGCGGGTCGAACAGGCGGAGCACAAGATCAAGAAGGCCGGCACCGCGCCCGACCTGCGGCTCGTCGAGAACCCCGACATACTGGCGACGCTCGCCACCGATTCGCGCCGGCCCGCGTTGCTGATCGGCTTCGCGGCCGAGACCGAGCGCGTCGTCGAGCACGCGACCGCCAAGCGCATCCGCAAGGGCGCGGACTGGATCGTCGCCAACGACGTCTCCGGCGCGCCGGGCGCTGGCGTGATGGGCGGCGATCGCAATGCGATCCATCTCGTGACCGCGGACGGCGTCGAGCGATGGGACGACATGCCCAAGGAAGCGGTCGCGACGCGCCTGGCAGAGCGGATCGCCCGCGCATTGGTGGAGCCTTCCGCATGAGCGTCCTGCCCCCGATCCGCATCGCCGTCCGTCGCCTGCCGCACGGGGCGGGCCTGCCGCTGCCGGCCTATGCCACCGCCGGCGCCGCGGGCATGGACGTGGTCGCGGCCGAGCCGGTGACGATCCAGCCCGGCGCGCGCCATGCGGTAGCGACCGGGCTCGCGCTCGCGATTCCGGACGGCTGGGAGGTTCAGGTGCGGCCGCGCTCCGGCCTTGCGCTCCGCCACGGCGTCACCTGCCTCAACACGCCGGGAACGATCGACAGCGACTATCGCGGCGAGGTGAAGGTGATCCTCGTCAACCTGGGCGCCGAACCGTTCGTCGTGATCCGTGGGGAGCGCATCGCCCAACTCGTTCCGGCCCCGGTCCAACGCGCGACGCTGGACGAGGTGGATGCGTTGGAGGACACCGAGCGTGGTCTCAACGGCTTTGGATCGACTGGGCGATGATGATCGCTTTCCTGCTGATGATCGCCGCCGCGCAGGCCGGCGCATCCCCACCCTTGCCCACGGACTGGGCGACGCTGCCGGTCCTACGCTACGATCGACGTCCCGACCTGCCGGCGGGGCTCGACGACTTCGTGCGCGGCGAGGTCGCCACCAAGCGATGCAACCCGCCGCATGGCGTGACGTCGCTGCGCGTCGATCTGGCGGTGCTGGTCGACGGCGGCGCCGCCGTTCGCGTTGTCCCCCGGGCGATCGGCTGCGCGACGGTGGAGCAGTTCGCCGCCGGCCTCGTGTCGCGGATCGCGCGCGACCATCTCGCGCCCGCAAGCCCCGACGGCTGGTATCGCACCATGCTCGACCTGCCGTGGCAGGGATGAGCCTGTCCGATCCGGAACTCGCCCGCTACGCGCGTCAGATCGTGTTGCCCGATCTGGGCGGCGCCGGTCAGGCACGACTCGCGCGGGCGCGGGTCGCGATCGTCGGCTCGGGCGGGATCGGCTCGCCGGCGATCCAGTATCTCGCCGCTGCGGGTATCGGCACGCTGATCCTGATCGACGACGATCGGGTGGAAGTGTCCAACCTTCAGCGGCAGACGATCTTCGCGACCGCGCAGGAGGGCATGGCCAAGGTGGACGCGGCTTCGGCGGCGATCGCGCGGCTCAACCCGCATGTGATGGTCGAACGCCACTGCGTTCGGCTCGATGCGGGCAACGCCGCGACGCTGCTGGCGGATGCCGACGTCATTCTGGACGGCAGCGACAGTTTCGCGACCCGGCTCGCGGTGTCGGACGCTTCGATGGCGTTGCGGGTGCCGCTGGTGTCGGCGTCGGTGGCGCAGTTGGAGGGGCAACTCGCCGTATATCGCGGGTGGGAGACAGATCGGCCCTGCTATCGCTGCCTCGTCGGAACGCCACTCGACGAACCGGGCCGCAGCTGTGCGGAGGCAGGCGTGCTCGGCGCCGTTGCAGGCGTGATGGGCAGCCTGGCCGCGACGGAAGCGATTCGCGCGGTGGCGCCGTTCGGGGTGGATCCGGCGGGGAGCTTGCTGCTCGTCGACATGGCGGCGTTCCGTTTCAGGACGATCGGGCTTGGAAAGGACTCCGCTTGCCTTGGCTGTTCAGCGGGCCGACAGCCGGAGTGACACACAGGTGCATTGAGCCATACCGCGCTGCAATATAGAACCACTATCGCGACCGTTGGCTGATATCGAGCATCGCGAGGTAGACATTGGGCGAAGTTCTCGAAAAGACAGGAAGGACGAAGTCCGTAAAAACGATGAAGTCTCTTCCCGTTCCTGTATCCCCTGCTCAAGCAGAGCCGAATCCCATGTCCCGTTGGCGACCGCGCAGTTCGGTTTTGCGCGTCCGGTCGGTTCTTTACCTTCTCGGTCTGGATTGCTTGGCGATCACCAGCAGCTTCCTGATCGCCGCAAGTCTGCGCCGCGTCGCCATGTTCCACGACGGCTGGTTGACTGCCGCCTTCATGCTGTTGCCAATGTATGCGTTGATCGCGTTGAACATCGACGCCTACGCACCATCGGTTCTTCAGGACCCATTTGCGGCAATCCGCCGGGGAGTGAAGGCGCTAATCGTGGCGCTCTGCGCTCTGCTGGTCGTCGCTTTCTATCTCAAGTCGAGCACTCGACTCTCCCGGTTCGAGTTCGCCGCTGCATCGAGTGCAGCAGTGCTGCTGCTGGCGATCGGCCGCTATGTGTTCGTACGTCATCTTTCGGCCATCGTTGGGGGCAACCCTTTCAGCAGCATCCTGATCATGGACGGCAACGAGTCGCGCCCGGATGGCGTGTTCTCGATTACCATCATGGCCGATTCCTACTTCGATCCGGATGAGCACGACCCGATCATGTATGATCGTTTGTCAAAGTCGCTGGAAATGGCCGATCGCGTGGTCATCGCCTGCCCCATGTCTCGTCGTGCAGCCTGGGCGCGTGCTCTGCGGGGGGCAAATATTCAGGGCGAGATCATCATCCCTGAACTGGCCGAGCTGTCGCCTTTGGGGCTGAGCGCGTGTGATGGTGCTCCATCCGTGATCGTCGCCGCCGGGCCGCTCAGTCTTACGGATCGCGGACTCAAGCGCATCTTCGACGTTGCCGTCGCGGGGGGAACATTGCTGTGCATGGCTCCCTTGCTGGCGTTGATTGCTCTATGGGTACGTCTGGACAGTTCGGGCCCGATCCTGTTCCGTCAGACGCGGATCGGGCGGGGCAACCAGATGTTCCAGGTTCTCAAGTTCCGCAGCATGTATGACGCCGGGACCGATGGCGCGGGCCACCAGTCGGCGTCGCGCGATGACCACCGCATCACTCGATGCGGACGTCTTATCCGAAAGACCAGCCTCGATGAATTGCCGCAGCTGTTGAACGTGTTGAGAGGTGACATGAGCATCGTCGGCCCGCGGCCGCATGCGCTCGGCTCACGCGCCGCCGACAAGCTGTTCTGGGAGGTGGACCACCGGTACTGGGATCGTCACGCCATCAAACCCGGTCTCACCGGTCTCGCCCAGGTTCGTGGCTTTCGAGGCGCTACGCTCGTAGAGGATGATCTACGCAATCGGTTGCAGGCCGATCTCGAATATTTGGTCAACTGGTCGATCTGGCGCGACCTCAAGATCATCTTCCTAACCGTCCGGGTCCTGTGGCACCGCAACGCCTTCTGACCGGAACCGGCCGTCGATTGGCCCGTCGGGCTCAGCCTAGCAGCCGCTTCGCATAGTTGCGCACCGCCGGGCCGATGTCTGGCCGCGCGAGCGCGAGGGCGAGGTTCGCCTGGACCCAGCCCGCCTTGTCGCCGCAATCAAACCGCTGCCCATCGAAGGTACAGCCGTGGAACGGTTGGCGCCCGATCAGCTGCGCCATCGCATCGGTAAGCTGGATCTCGCCGCCCGCGCCCGCGGCCTGGCCTTCGAGCACCTGCATCACCTCGGGCTGCAGGATGTAGCGTCCCGGGATCATCAGGTTCGACGGCGCCATTCCCAGCGCCGGCTTCTCGACCAGTGCCATCACCTCCACAAGCGTGCCATCGCGCGCGCCGGGCGAGATGATGCCGTATTTGTCCGTCTCCGCCTCGGGCACCTCTAGCGCGCCGATCACGTTGCCGCCGACCCGGCCGTACGCCGACACCATCTGCGCCAGGAAGTTAGGGCTACCGACCATCAGCTCGTCGGGCAGCAAGACCGCGAACGGCTCGTCGCCCACGATCTCGCGCGCGCACCATACCGCATGGCCGAGGCCTAAGGGCTCCTGCTGGCGGACATAGACCGGCGAGCCCGGCTTCTGGCGGATGCCGTCGATCAGCGCCATGCTCTTGCCGCGCGCGCGCATCGTCGCTTCGAGCTCGTACGAGATGTCAAAGTGATCTTCGAGAGCGCCCTTGCCGCGCCCGGTCACGAAGATGATCTGCTCGATCCCCGCCGCCAGCGCCTCTTCGACCGCATATTGGATCAGCGGCTTGTCGACGACGGTCAGCATCTCCTTGGGCATCGCCTTGGTCGCCGGCAGGAAACGTGTTCCGAGCCCCGCGACAGGGAAGACGGCCTTGCGGACGGGGCGGATCGACATCGAACGGAGATACCTTACAGCTGCGTGCCCGTGATTAGCCGGTCGGTGGCATCTCGCAAGCATCATGGTTGGTGATGAAGACCTATTAAAGCAATCGAGTTACGGTCGGCCCATGTCTGACGCGCGCCCCACCGTCCTCGTCGTCTTCGGCACCCGCCCCGAAGCGATCAAGTTGTTCCCGGTCGTCCGGGCCCTCGTCGAACGGCCGGAGGTCCGCGTCCGCACCTGCATCACCGCGCAGCATCGCGGCCTACTCGACCAGGTGCTTGGCATCGCCGGGCTCACCCCCGACATCGATCTTGACCTCATGGAGCCTGGCCAGTCGCTCGACCGGCTCACCGCGCGGCTGCTGACTGGCCTCGGCGAAGTCATGGATGCCGAGGCACCCGCCCGGGTCATCGTGCAGGGTGATACCGCGACCGCCATGGCCGGCGCGCTCGCCGCCTATTACCGGCGCGTGCCCGTCGCCCATGTCGAGGCGGGGCTGCGGTCGGGCGACATCTACCATCCCTGGCCCGAGGAGGTGAACCGGCGCATCATCGCCCCGATCGCCGACCTGCATTTTGCCCCGACGGAGACCGCCGCCGCCGCGCTGGCGCGGGAGAACGTGCGCGACGGCGTCCATGTGACGGGCAACACCGTCATTGACGCGCTGCACTGGACGCAGCGCCGGATCGCTGAGCATCCTGAACTCGCAGCCGAGCTGAACGAGATCGCGGAGCGGTTCGAGGGCCGGCGCATCGTTCTCGTGACCACGCATCGGCGCGAGAATTTCGGCAGCGGGATGGAGGCGATCGCCCGCGCGATTGCCCGGATCGCGGATCGCCCCGACACCGCCGTGCTGTTCCCCGTCCATCCCAACCCCAACGTCGGCCCGGTGATGGACGCAACCATACACGATCGGCCAAACGTCGCGCGCGTCGCCCCGCTCGACTATCCCCATTTCGTCCGTGCACTGGGCATGTGCCACCTCGCGCTGACCGACTCGGGCGGCGTGCAAGAGGAGGCGCCCGCGCTCGCGAAGCCCGTGCTCGTCATGCGCGAGACGACCGAGCGTCCCGAGGGCGTCGCCGCCGGTACCGCCCGGCTGATCGGCGCGGACGAGGACCGGATCGTTTCCGAAGTTTTCACCCTTCTCGACGACAAGGACGCCTACGCCGCCATGGCCCGCGCCCATAATCCCTATGGCGACGGTCACGCTGCGGCACGAATAGCCGGAGTGATCGCGGATGCCGTCGGAGTCTAATCAGAAGGCCGGGGAAATGCAGGTCGTCGTTCTGGGCCTGGGCTACATCGGCCTGCCCACCGCCGCGGTGATCGCGCGCACCGGCGCGCGGGTTCTCGGGATCGACGTGACGCCGTCGGTGGTCGACACCGTCAACTCGGGCAAGGTGCATATCGAGGAGGTGGATCTCGACGGCCTCGTCTCGGGCGTCGTCGCGCGCGGTTTCTTGCGCGCCTCGCTCCAAATCGAACCCGCGGACGTCTTCCTGATCGCTGTGCCGACACCCTTTGTCGACGATCACGCGCCCAATATCGGCTACGTCCTGCGCGCCGCCACGACAATCTCGACCGTGCTAAAGGCCGGCGACATCGTGATCCTGGAGTCGACCTCGCCCGTCGGAACGACCGAGCAGGTACGCGACCTGCTCGCGCGCTTGCGACCAGACCTCAAGGTACCCGGCCGGACGGCACCGGGCGAGCAGGCGGATTTCGCCATCGCCTATTGCCCCGAGCGCGTGTTGCCGGGTCGTATCCTCGTTGAGCTGATCGACAATGACCGCGTGATTGGCGGCATTACGCCACGCTGCGCGCGCAAGGCGCTGAGCTTCTATCGTCGGTTCGTGCGCGGCGCGTGCGTGACAACCACGTCGCGCGCGGCGGAAATGACTAAGCTCACCGAGAACGCATTCCGCGATGTCAACATCGCGTTTGCCAACGAATTGTCGCTCCTCGCCGACACCCTGGGCGTCGACGTATGGGAAGTGATCCGCCTCGCCAACCGACACCCGCGCGTCAATATCCTGCAGCCCGGCCCCGGCGTCGGCGGCCACTGCATCGCGGTCGATCCTTGGTTCCTCGTCCACGCAGATCCCGATCACTCGCCGCTGATCCGCACCGCGCGACAGGTCAACGACGGCAAGACGGATCACGTCATCGCTCAGGCAACTGCCATGATCGAGGCCGCCGCCCCCGGCGCGCCAGTCGCGTGCCTCGGGCTCGCGTTCAAGGCAAACATTGACGATTTTCGCGAAAGTCCGGCGCTCCGGGTCGCCGAGGCGCTGGCGGCGCGACACGGCGGCCGCGTGCGGATCGTCGAGCCCTATGCCACCGCCCTGCCCGCCACTCTGGCGGGGGCCGGCGCTACCCTGATCGACATCGATACGGCGCTCGAGACCTGCTCGGTGATGATCGTGCTCGTCGACCACGACGTGTTCCGTTCGGTACCGCCCGAGGAGCGCGTGGGGAAGCACGTCCTGGACACCCGCGGAATCTGGACCGACCAGCCGCGAGCAATCGTTACGATGCCATTACGGCTGGCAAGCTGACCCCAAAGGTTAGCTGCGGCTCCGCTGCAAGGACGTCTGATATTGTCGCGCCATCTTGAGCAGCCGGTCGGTCTCGCTCTTGCCCTGGGACGGCGTAAACGCCTCCTCGAACGTGCCCGCCTCGATGCTGCCGCGCCGCACCAGGGTGCCGGTGCGATGCGGGGCGCCCGACGGGCGTGGGCCGCGCCAGCCGGTCCGGGCAGGCCGCATGTAGCCGAGCGCCAGCGCCGTCGCCTGCCCCAATGTAAACGCCGTATCCTCCATTTCCTCGTTGGGATTGGGACACGAGACAAAAAGCCCGTGGCACGAAACGCGCACCCTTCAACTGACGTTCGCTCGGGACTCGGAAGGAGAGGTTTGTTACGCAGACGGGAACCGACGTCTGGTCACGTCGCTGCACCAATACTTGGAATGCCCGGCCTCGCGCCGGGCTTTCCTTTATGTGGTCAAAGCCGCTCCATCCGCTTGCTCATCTACCCTCTCGGGCCGAGGCGGCGTTTTCGCAGCTAAGCTCCAGCACTGGAAGCGTTCCCGGATCGTGCTTCCGAGTAGGAAATGGCGCGACCCGTGCGAAGAAGCATCCAGGTGCATCAGATTGCAACACGGTCGGCTGCCTAGGACGCTCCATCGCTTTCAAGGCGCAGGCTGGGGAAAGCGGTCGCCACCCCTGCATCAAAACCGATCCGGAAAGCAGGCGGGCGAGGTGGGGGGACAAGCGCCATTCGACGGGTTGCCGCTGCTCGTCGGGAGTATCGGCCCGCCGATGCGGTGGCGCTTGGCCAGACTGGCTTCGCTCCCTCAACGCACCCCCGTCTTGCCGGCATCTCGTCTGTCGACCGCCTCGCCGTCGGCCTCGGGTTGCCTTCGGCGTCCGCCGGCACCAGAATGTACGCCACTCCGAGGGGACGTTCCATGAAGCCGCCGCCATACTTTGTCTGCCTGCTGACGATCGCCGGCTGCGCCTCGGGCGGCGACATCGTCGGCGTGAAGCCGGCGTCCGACACCAGCGGCCTGATGCTGACGGCGCGGCCCGCCGATCAGGTCGCGCAATGCATCGCCTCGACGCTCGGCAGCACGGCGCAGCCCGAAGGCTCGGGCTTTGCGATCACGCTCCCGGGTGCGCTGGCCGCGGTGTACCATGTGCGGCCGTTCGACGATAAGCTGCACCGCTACACCACGATCGTCGAGATCAGCGGCTCGACCGAGGCGCCCAAGGGAACCGCGCCGGCGATGTGCCTAGCGGATCGGGCGGCGAGGAGTTGACGGGGCCCCGTCCCGGATGGGGACGGCCGCCCGGATCCTCCTCCGATGAGCAAGTCTCGCATTATCTTGTCGAGGCGTCGACCTGTCGACACGTCAGATCAGCACGCGCTTCACCTCGTCGAGCGTCACCTCGTCGCTGCGGCGGTCGTAGAGCTGCGTGGTGCGCGTCGAGGCGTGATTGGCCATTGCCGCGGCGCGCTCGGTCGTGCCGCCGTTCCTAAGATAAGCGGTGATGCCGGTCGCGCGGAACGAATGATTGCCGATCTGGTTGACGATGCCTGCCGCGGTCGCGCGCCGGCGTACCATCTGATAGGCGTTGGCTACAGCAGGGGAGGCGCCGACAGCCGCCCCGTGCCACGCGCGATTGTGCGGAACAGCGGCCCCTGGCGATTCCCGGCAAGCCCGCAGGCGTCGATATAGGCGTTCGATCGACCCGCTCGCGATCGTCGGGCATTAGTTCGGGCAACTATGTGTCGATCGCCTTCGTCTGGCCAGACGCATCTTCGGCTGCAGGCAAGAAGCACGCGACGCCCTCGTCGCCGGTGCCGGCCCGCTCTCCCATTCCGCCTCCTCAATCCTGGCAGGGTGGGATCAACGATGCCCCGACCTCGGTTTGTTCGTCAAAAACGGTTAGCTGCCCCCGTCTACGACGCCCAGCGTCTCTATAGGGGGAATTGAGGTTATCGCTATATATGAGCAGTGCCCATCGCGTCACACCCGATAGAAAGAACATCGTATTGTAGGTGAGGCGGTGAGCGGCGTTTGATCGTAGCCTTGCGGTAGGCTATCCAGGCTTGAGGCATCGACGCCTGGCGATGTAAAGGCTCTGTGAATGGTCTTATTGGCTCTCCTCCTCGCCAGCCAAGCTCAGCCTCTGATCTGCTCGGGCACCGTGGACGAGCGCAATTGCCGCAGCGAGGACGGATCGACTTATGTCGAGCGCCGCCTGGTTGATCAGATCGTGCGGCAGGGAACGCTGCCTGACGGCACGAGTTGGACCGAATACCTCACCCGCATGCTAGATGGCGAGCGGCTCGAGGGATCGGATACGAGGGGCCGCCACTGGGTAGAGCAGTGCAATCCGCGCTTCGGCACCACCGGCACGGACCGCAACGGCAAAAGCATCTACATACCGCCGCCGCCGCGCGTGCCCAAGGCAGAGGAAGGCAAGGCAACAGGCCATTTCGACGCCGTCAGCAATCCAATCGGCAGCGACCGACCACCCGCCAATGCGTGTTCCAATCTGTAGCCCGGCGGTCGTCACCTGGCACCAGCGTCGGCTCGCGACTGACGCGCTATTTCACCTTGGAGCCATCTTATGCCTTACGCTCAACTGGTGCATCGGATGAAGGACCTATCCGACGATCTGCGACAAGCTATCAAGGAGCGACTGACTCCAGCGGCGATCGACGTCCGGAAGCGTTGGCAAAAGATGCCAACCCTGGGCCGCGATGAACGATGGTGCCTGCTGGTGACCGTGCTGCGCAACGGCCGGGTCGTGCCGCATGCGCTACATCAAGCACGCACTTGGGTCGCCGAGGGGTTTCGGCTTATCTTGATCGCGGTCACCGACGAGATTGACTCGCCACTCGACGGTGAACCGGCTGCCCTTGCTGATGGCATCCTCTTGCGCGCTAACCAAGGCTATGATTTTGGCGCCTGGAGCGCGGCTATACAAGCATTGCCGGCGCTTCACGACGCGGCACTGCTGGTAACGACAAACGATAGCATGTTTGGTCCGCTCGATGGCTTTCGAGCGCTGCTCGACCGCGTCTACGCTTCGGATGCTGACCTTATCGGGCTCACCGATAGTAATTACCATCGCCGGCATTTTCAGAGCTATCTGCTGTTCTACAAACCCCACGCGCTGCGGCATGTGGCTTTCTGGCGCTTCTGGCGGCGTATCCGAACCGGCGACCGATGGATGGTCATCGTTCGTTACGAGACGCGCCTATTGAAAGTCTTTACGCATGCAGGGCTCTCCGGCGAGGTGCTGTTTCCCACCTCAGGCGGACCGGCTGCCACGCTCAAGGGCTGGAAGGCACTGGTTGAACGCGGCTTTCCTTTTGTGAAGGTTCAGCTGCTGCGGGACAATCCGTTCGACGACGACATCGCAGATTGGGAGACATTCCTGCAACGCCGCGGATACGATCCGCAGCACTGCTACGCATTGCTCGCCAGCAGCTAGATGCGAGCTGTTGTCGATCAGGGCACTGGCACTACCTTGACATCATCAATCCACGACCGGGGAGCACTAGTGTCAGTGGCCGCCGTAGCGGTGATCGTCAGTTGTTGTGCGGGGCAATCTTTCGTCACCGTGAATGCCGGTATCGAGACGGCAACCGCATCCGCTTTTGTCGGTAGAGCGACACTCGCTAGCGGCATTGCGCCCTCCAGACACATGACGCTGATCGCAGGCATAGCGCCGCCTGTGCCTATGCCGCCCGCCACTAGAGATAGCGCATAGCGCCCAGCCGCGAGCGACAGCAGCTGCTCGGCGACGATGCCCGATGCGTCATTGTGAACATCGAGAAACAGCGCATTGCCGCCCCCCGCGCGGGAGCCCTGCTCAATTACGCCGGTAAGGTCTGGCTGATCGGCGAGCCTCCAGTCGAGCGGAGGATAATCGTTGCCCGCCTCGAAGCCACCGTTGCGGACGCCTGATCCCGAGATGCCGACCAGTGCGCGCGCCTCTGGCACCAGATTGCGCGCTGCCAGCAGCGAGACGGCCTCGCCGAGGATGCGCCGGTCGAACGCATCCGCCGGATCGAGCCGCAGCAGACGCAGCATGGCAAATACCGCATCGGGGGGTGCATGGCCGCTCTCGACTAGCTGGATGAGATATCCCTGCCGCCATGGGGGCTGGCGTCGAAGCAGCGCAGCAAGCTGCTGACGCACCGGCGCATCCTTGGTGGCGCCCACGAGCACATCGAGTATCTGGGGCAAGGGCGCGAACACGCGCAGCGCCCGGTCGTAATGGGCCAACGCTCCCGCGATCTGTCCCTGGCTCACTGCCAGCTCGATCAGCCCGAATTGCGTGCTCACGTCGCGCCGACTGTATCGCTCGCTATACGCCAACCAGCGCTCCAGGCCGGTGATGCTGCCCGCCGTGCCCGCGGTCGTGCCCAGGACCCGCGCCGCGACAGCATTGCCGGGGTCTTCCCGCAATGCCTCGAGGGCTTGCAGGCGTGCTTCGGCCGGTGGCGCGGCTGGCGCTTCGGCGACGAGCTGATCGGCCAATCCAGCACGCGCGATCGAATTGCCTGACCAGAAACGCAACGCCACGCTCGGGTTGGATCGAGCAAGCAATAGTGACAGGCTGAACGCGAATGTCATCCACGCCAGCGGAATGGCGACTAACATCACTGCGACCAGCCGAATGACGAAATGGCGCTGCATCAACGGTCCGGCCTAACCAGATCAGGCGTTCTCTTCGCCGTAGCCATAGCCGTAGCCGTAGCCGTAGCCATAGCCGACGCTCGCCCGACGAGCATCGAACTTGGTCAAGACAATACCAATGACGGCAGCATTCGTCGCCCGCAACCTGTTCAGCGCTACCTGGGCCATCCGGCGCTGCGTCGATCCCGCCTCCAGCACGAACACTGTTCCTTCGGCACGGGTCGCGATCAGCGGTGCGTCGGCGAGGCCCATCACCGGCGGGGCATCGAGCACCACGTAA
>JBPBQW010000040.1:0-16774 GCA_050955125.1 Janthinobacterium lividum | reverse complement strand
CCAATGCGGAGGCCGACGGGCCGGTGCTCGACGCGCACGCGACGCCCGACGAGCCGGGCCGGCGCTTGCTGGCGCAGGCGGCGGAGCAGATGCGGCTGACCGCGCGCGGCTACACCCGCGTGCTGCGCGTCGCGCGCACGATCGCGGACCTGGCGGGCGCGGCGACGGTGGGGCGCATCCATGTGGCGGAAGCGCTGAGCTATCGGCGACACGCGCCGCGCAACTGACGTTCACAACAAGGGAGTGAAGACGATGGAATGGATGGTCCTGCCGCTCAAACGCTATGTGCAGTTTTCCGGCCGCGCTCGGCGCAAGGAGTTCTGGATGTGGGTGCTGTTCATCATCGTCGCGTCGGTGGTGCTGTCGATCGTCGACCGGATGCTGGGGTTGAGCAGCGCGCCGACGACCGGCGCGCCCGGACAGTTCGGGGCGGGACAGTTCGGGGCCGGGCAGGTCGGGGCGGGCGGCGCGGGCCGGTTCCGTGGGGCCGGCGTGCTGACCGGCATCTTCTCGCTCGCCATCTTCCTGCCCAACCTCGCCGTCCAGGTCCGTCGCCTGCACGACGTCAACCGGCGCGGCTGGTGGCTGCTGCTGCCGGTCGTGCCCTATGCGATCGGCTTCGTGCTGCTGTTGTCCGGGGCGGCATCCTCGCTGCGGCCGGGGCAGCCGGTCGGGCAGGGGGCGGTCGGGCAGGGCGCGATCGGGATGATGGGGCTCGGCGGCCTCTTCTTCGTCGTCGGCCTGATCTGCGCGATCCTGCTGCTCGTGTGGTTCTGCATGGACGGCACGCGCGGGCCCAACCGCTTCGGCGAGGATCCCAAGGACCCGGCCGACCTGGGCGACGTGTTCCGCTGACACGCGAAGGGGTGGACGGGTCGCCCCCCGATATGCCATCGGGATGCGACCACGCGGGTGTGGTGGAATTGGTAGACGCGCCGGACTCAAAATCCGGTTCCGCAAGGAGTGCCGGTTCGACCCCGGCCACCCGCACCATCGGCCGGCGCCGGGCCTGACGAGCCGCTTCGGGCGGCCGGCTCGCACGAGAGCCTCTCCGATCGCCACCGCCGCCGCTACCGTCGCCGCCCGCTCGCCCCGGTTCAGCCGCTCCCGTCCGCCGCGATCCGGCGCGGGTCGGCTATGGGTGCTGCTGGCGCTCGCCGTCGCGATCCGGGGGTGGGATTTCGGCAACCCCGTCGTCCATGTCGACGAGCAATGGTATCTGCTGGTCGGCGACCGGATGTGGCACGGCGCCTGGCCCGGCATCGACCTGTGGGACAGGAAGCCGCCCGGGCTGTTCGCGATCTATGCCGCGATCCGATTGCTGCCCGGCGACGGCATTTGGGCATATCAGATCGTCGCGACGCTGTTCGCCGCCGCCACCGCCGCGCTGGTCGACCGGCTGGCGATGCGGGTGGGCGCGTCGCGCGGCGCGGCGCTGGCGGCAGGGGCGGCGTACCTCATCTGGCTGCCGCTGCTCAGCGGGCGCGGCGGCGAGTCGCCGGTGTTCTACAATCTGTTCGTGACGGGCGCCGCGCTGCTGACGTTGCGGCTGCCCGGGCTCGCGGCGGCGGAGGACCGGCGCGGGATCGTGGCGGGCGGGGCCGCCGCCTGCCTGCTCGCCGGGCTCGCGATCCAGACCAAGTACACGCCGATCGTCGAGGGCGCGTTCTTCGGGCTGGCGCATCTGTGGCACCTCGCCCGCACGCGTCCGCCGCGCCGGGTGGTCGCGGGCGCGGCGGGGTTGTGGATCCTGCTGGGCGCGGCGCCGACGCTCGCCGTCATCGGCCTCTATGCGACCCGCCCGGCGGCGGATTTCGCGACCTTCTGGTTCACCGACTTCGGGTCGGTGCTGTTGAAGCGCGGCTTCCCCGCCAGCAAGATCGCGATGCGGCTGCTCGGTACGACGGCGCAGCTGTCGCCGTTGTGGCTGTGCACGATCGCCAGTTTGCGACGCGAACGGTCGCCGACGATGCGGCTCGCGCTCGGCTGGCTCGTCGCCGCGCTGATTGGTTTCGCCATAATCGGCAGCTTCTTCGATCACTATGCGCTGCCGCTGGTTGCGCCGCTGGCGATGCTGGCCGCGCCTACCTTCGCGCGCCACGCCCGCGTACTGTGGCTGTCGCTCGCCGCCGGGCTGGCGGTGTTCGTCGTCAAGCTCGCCCTGCGCCCCGACGATGCGACCGGCGCGCGCACCGCCGCCGCGTTCGTCGCCGCGCACACCCCGGCGGGCGAGTGCCCGTACGTCTTCGCGGGCGACTCAATCACCTATCTGCTGGCGCAGGCGTGCACGCCCACCCGCTACGCCTTTCCCTCGACGCTGGCCTATGCCGCCGAACAGGGCGCGACCGGCATCGACGAGGCGGCGGAGGTGCGGCGGATCATGAGCGGGCGGCCGCCGGCGGTGGTGATGCTGGCCGAGCCGCTGACGCCGTGGAACCAGCAGAGCCTGGCGGCGGTGACGGGCGTGCTGCGGCGCGAATATCGGCCCGCGCTGAACGTGCCCGAATATGGGACGAGGCTGATCGTATATCTGCGCAATGGCGGGACCAGTGCGACGGCGACGCCGCCGCGTGACGTCGGACGGGCTCCGGCTGGTCCGCAGTAGCCCCGCCGGCCGGGCGAGACGACGCGAGGCGCGCCTGCGCCTACCGTTGTCTCGCCATCATCTCGTTCATCGGCATCATCGTCGCGTTGAGGTGGGACATGATCCACAACGACCCCGCGACGACCAGGAACACGATCAGCACCCCGAACGCCAGCGCCAGCACGTTGTTGGTGTTGTCCGGCCCGGTCGTGATGTGGAGGAAGAAGACCAGGTGCACGCCCATCTGCGCGATCGCGAACGCGGCCAGCGCGACCGGGACCGACGGCGCCCAGATGAGGTGGGTGGTGATCGTCCAGAACGACGCCGCGGTCAGCGCCGTCGCCAGCACCAGCCCGATCAGATAGCCGCGAATGCCCTTGGCGACGCCGCTGCCGTCCGCTGCCTCCTCGCCGGGTGCCAGATCGCCGAAGTCGGCCGTGTCCTCGGTGTCGCTCATGCGCCCATTCCCATCAGATAGACGACCGTGAACAGCCCGACCCAGATGATGTCGAGCGCGTGCCAGAACAGGCTGAAGCACAGCAATCGCCGGCAGATGTCGTCACGAAATCCCTTGCGCTGCAACTGCGCCACCATCGTGCCGAGCCACAGCAGCCCGACCGTGACGTGCAACCCGTGGCAGCCGACCACCGCGAAGAAAGCGGACAGGAAGGCGCTGCGGTCCGGCCCGGCACCGCGCGCGACCAGATCGGCGAACTCGCGGATCTCGAGCACCATGAACGCGAAGCCGAGCAGCCCGGTCGCGAGCAGCGCGACCTGCGTCCACAGCCGGCTCTTCGCCTGCGTCGCGATGCTCGCCATGCCGCAGGTGAAGCTCGAGAACAGCAGCAGCGCCGTCTCGATCGCCACCCGCCCGGGCTCGAACAGCTGCGCCCCCGTTGGCCCGCCCGCCGTCGCCGTGGCCAGCACGGCATAGGCGGCAAAGAACCCTGAGAACATGATGATGTCGGACAGCAGGAAGATCCAGAAGCCATAGGCGACGGTCACCCGCTTGGAGGCGGGGCCGTCCTCGCCGCGGCCCGTCCCCTCCCCATGGCCACCGCCGCGGGGACGGCCAAGCTTGTTGGGATCGTGCGGTTTGGCGGCGGCGGCGGCGCTCATGCCTTTGCCCCCGTCTCGAACATCGCCCGCCGCGACGCGCGCCGCTCGCGATCGGCGCGCGCGACCTCCTCGACGGGGATCTCGTGCTCATGCTCGTCGCGCCACGCGAACCAGACGAAGGTGGCATAGGCGCCGATCAGGCTGACGATCACCATCCACCAGATATGCCAGATCAGCGCGAAGCCGGTAAACGACGAGAAGAACGCCGTGATGACGCCGGTGGGCGAGTTGAGCGGCATCTCGATCGCCTTGTACTCGGGTTCCTGCGGCAGCGACTGCGCCTCGATCGCGCTCTGCTTCACCGACCAGTACGCCTCCTCGCCGTGCACGTCGGGATAGACGGCGAAGTTGAACGACGGCGGCGGCGACAGCGTGATCCACTCCAGGCTGCGGCCGTTCCACGGATCGCCCGTCGTGTCGCGCAGGCTCTCGCGCCGACGGATCGAGACGACCAGCTGCGTGATCTGGCAGACGACGCCGACGCCGATGACCGCGGTGCCCACCCCGGCCATCAGCATCCAGGGATACCATTCGGGATTGTCGTAATGCTGCATCCGGCGCGTCATGCCGAGCAGGCCCGCGACGTAGAAGGGCACGAACGTCATCCAGAAGCCGACGAACGCGAACCAGAACGACGCCTTGCCCCACCCCTCGTGCAAGCGGAAGCCGAAGGCCTTGGGGAACCAGTAGGTCATGCCCGCGAACGCGCCGAACAGCACGCCGCCGATGATGACGTTGTGGAAATGCGCGACGAGGAACATCGAGTTGTGGAGCACGAAATCGGCCGGCGGCACCGCCAGCAGCACGCCCGTCATCCCGCCCACCACGAAGGTGACGATGAAGCCGACGGACCACAGCATCGGCGTGTCGTAGCGGATCCGCCCGCCGTACATGGTGAACATCCAGTTGAAGACCTTCACCCCGGTGCCGACCGCGATGACGCTGGTCGCGATGCCGAACGCCGCGTTGACGTCCGCGCCCGCGCCCATCGTGAAGAAGTGATGCAGCCAGACGGTGAACGCCACGATCACGATGAACAGCGTCGCGAAGACCATCGATCGATACCCGAACAGCGGCTTTTGCGAGAAGGTGGAGATCACTTCGGAAAAGATGCCGAACGCGGGCAGGATCAGGATGTAGACTTCCGGATGGCCCCACGCCCAGATGAGGTTCATGAACATCATCACGTTGCCGCCGGCATCGTTGGTGAAGAAGTGGAAGCCCAGATACCGGTCAAGCGTCAGCATCGCCAGCGTGGCCGTCAGGATCGGGAAGGCGGCGACGATCAGCAGGTTGGCGCCCAGCGACGTCCAGCAGAACATCGGCATGCGGAAATAGCTCATGCCCGGCGCGCGCACTTTCAGGATGGTGGTGACGAGGTTCACCCCGCTCATCAACGTGCCCACGCCTGCGATCTGGATCGCCCAGAGGTAATAGTCGACGCCGACGCCCGGCGAATAGGCGAGCTCCGACAAGGGCGGATAGGGCAACCATCCGGTGCGCGCGAACTCGCCGATGAACAGGCTGACGTTGACGAGCAGCGCGCCCGACGCGGTGAGCCAGAAGCTGGTCGAGTTGAGCGTCGGAAAGGCGACGTCGCGCACGCCCAGCTGCAACGGCACGACGAAGTTCATCAGCCCGATCATGAACGGCATCGCACCGAAGAAGATCATGATCGTGCCATGCGCGGAGAACACCTGGTCGTAATGCTCGGGCGGCAGGTATCCCGGCCCGTGGAACGCCAGCGCCTGTTGCGAGCGCATCAGGATCGCGTCCGAAAACCCCCGGACCAGCATGACGAGCGCGAGCAGGCAGTACATCACCCCGATCCGCTTGTGATCGACGCTGGTGATCCACTCATGCCACAGATACGGGAAGTAGCCCTTGAGGAAGACCCAGACGAGGACGCCGGTGATGCCGAGCGCCACGACGAGCGAGGCGACCAGCGGGATCGGCTGCGACAGCGGCAGCGCCGCCAGGGTGAGCTTGCCGAGCATCAGCTTTCGTCTCCGGGAGATACGGCGGGACCGCCGCGGCCCTTGATGGGGCCGGCGGCGGGCTTCAGCCGCTGCGTCGCGACCGCGTCGAACAGGACGGGCAGGACCGCGCGATAGGTATAGGGCCTCACCTTGGTGCTCTGCCGCGCGAGCTGCGCGTAGTTGCGCGCGTCGAGCACCCGGCCCATCCCCCTGGCGCCCGCGACCCAGGCCGCGAACTGCGCCGGCGACACCGCGTCGGTCATGAAGTTCATGTCGGCGAAGCCGTCGCCGCTGAAATGCACCGACTGGCCGAAATAGCTGCCGGGCCTGTCCGCCTGCAGGCTCAGCTGTGTCACCATGCCGTTCATCGTGTAGATCTGGCTACCCAGCTGCGGCACGAAGAAGCTGTTCATGACGCTGGCCGAGGTCAGCGAGAAATGCACCGGCCGCCCGGCGGGGACGACCAGCCGGTTGACGCTGGCGATGCCCTGTTCGGGATAGATGAACAGCCATTTCCAGTCGAGCGAGACGACCTGCACCTCCATCGGCTTGCCGAGCGCGGTCGCGGGCAGCGGCTTGAACGGATCGAGCCGGTGGCTGCCGATCCAGGTCACGCCGCCCAGAAAGATGATCGTCAGGATCGGGATCGACCACACCAGCATCTCAATCCGCCCCGAATAGGCGAACTCCGGCCGGTATCGCGCGCGCGTGTTGCCCTCGCGGAACCACCAGGCGAAGGCCAGCGTGCCGATGATGGTGGGCACGACGATCGCCAGCATGATCGCCAGCGCGTTGAACAGGATCAGCTTCTCGTCCGCCGCGATCGGCCCGGCGGGATCGAGCACCCCTTTCGAACAGCCCGTCAGACCGGAGGCGACGAGGACGAAACCGGCTCGCGACGATCGCGCCAGGGGGGTGCGCCGTTCGATGGGTCGGGTTTCGCGCATCGCCGCCGCCTCGCTCGGTAGGACCATGGACGTCCGCTACGCGCTTCGCCGTCGGGCGTCACCGCTTTTGATCGATGCGGCGGCCGCGAATGCCGCGAAAGCCGACCGATGTCGCCGACGGGCTTACCCCGTCTTGCCCGCGGGATCCGCCGCATGGACCGGCGCCGGTGCGGTAACGCCGCGCAAGCTTTGCTCCTGCGCGTCGGGATCGATCCGGCGGTGTCGCCGGAACGGCGGCAGCGGCTCCGCCCGGCCGCTTTCCAGCGCGCGCACGATCCCCTCGATCACACGCAGGTCCGCCAGCGCCTCCTCGCCGTCGGGCTCGGGATCGGTGCCGTTCAGGATACAGTCGGAGAAATAGCGCATCTCGCCGCCGAACTGGTCCGTGGCCTTGAAGCTCTCGTGCGTCTTGTGCTCGCCGATCGTGCGGTTCTGTTCGAGCGACTTGCCGAAGGTATAGGCCGGGTTCATCGCGATCGAGCCCTTGGTGCCCGCGACGATGAAACTATCGATCGCATTGGCATGGTAGGAGCAGGTGAACTGCGCCAGCCGGTCGCCCGGAAAGCGCAACGTCACCGCGACCGTGTCGTCGACGTCCGCGCCCAGCCCCGCCTGCGGATGGCGGGTGGCGACCGCGGACACGACCTCCACCGGCTCGGCCTCGAACAGGTAGCGAGTCGCGTTGATCGGATAGGGGCCCATGTCGAACAGCGGCCCCGCGAACAGGCCGTTGTCGGCGCGGTGGTTGGCGGGATCGACCATCTGCGCGAAGGCGGAGGTGAAGAACATGACCTCGCCCAGTTCGCCCGCGCGGATGCGGCGGATCGCGTCGAGCGTCGCCGGCTCGAAATGCAGCCGGTACGCGACCATCAGTTTGGCGCCCGACCGCGCGGCCGCGTCGACGATCGCCTGCGCCTTGGCCGTCGACACCTCGAGCGGCTTCTCGCTCAGGACGTGCACGCCCGCCTCGAGCGCCGGGATCGCGAACTCCGCGTGGCGCCAGTTGGGGGTGGCGAGATAGATCGCGTCGACGACACCCGCCGCCAGCATCTCGGCGAACTGGTCGTAGGCATAGCGATGCTCGACGCCGTACCGCTCGCCCAGCGCGTGCGCCTTCACCGCGTCGCCGGTGACGATCGCGGTCATCTGCGAATTCCCGGTGTGCGCGACGCCGGGCATCATCGCCTCCTGCGCGATGTCGCCCGCGCCGACGATGGCGTAGCGGATCTTCTTGCCGGGCGAGAAGCCGAGCGCGGATGCGATGCTCATGGGAGGGTCTCCTTGATGAGCGGTCCCAACGCGCCGGCATCGGGCGGGTTCAGCGGGGCGGTGTGGGGGTCACGCGATAGACGTGGACGATCCGCACCGGCCGGCGCAGCGTCTGGTTCAGCATCGCCGCGCTCCGTCCGCCGGGATAGGTCGGCAGCGCCAGCATCGCGCGCACCGTCGTCATGCCGCTCACCACTTGGCCGAACGCGGCATAGCCGGGAAAGCCCGGGCGCGCGTCCATGAACAGCTGGTCCCCGACCATGATCGTGAAATTGCCCGCCGCGGTACCCGGCTGCTCGCGCGCCATCGAGATCGTGCCGTCGGTGTGGTGGATGCCCGTGAGCGTCGTCGGCTCGTGCGCGATCGGGAAGCGGGCGCGGGTGACGTCCACGTCGATGCCGCCCTGGACGAAGCCGCGGTGGGGATCGGTCTTTCCCGGCGCGGCGCGATAGAAACTGGTGCCGTCGAAGCGATGCTCGTCGACATAGGTGAGGAAGTTGGTCGCGGTGATCGGCGCGTGGCGGACGTCGAGGTCGATCACGATCGGGCCGAGGTTGGTGTCCATGCGGACGCGCACGGTCGCCGGGCGGGGCGGGGCCGGGCGTGGTGGCGTCGGGGCCGCCGCGACCGGCGAGGCCAGCACGGCGGCGAGCAGCACGAGGAGGGGGCGGCGCATCGCGGCGTCCTTGCCCGAGCCGCCAAAGCCCGGCAACCTCGTGTGCATCCATGGCCAGCCGTCTTCCCGCTCCCTCCGCCTCGCTCGCCCGCCCGCTCGGGTTCGCCGCCGCGCTGGCGCTGGTGGTCGGCAACCTGATCGGATCGGGCATCTTCCTGCTGCCCGCCGCGCTCGCGCCGTTCGGCGCCAACGCACTGGCGGGCTGGTGCGTGTCGATCGCGGGCGGCACCTGCCTCGCCTGGGTGTTCGCGCGGCTGGGCGCGACGCTGCCGCTGGCGGGCGGCCCCTATGCCTTTGCGCGCGCGGCGTTCGGCCCGGCGGCGGGGTTCGCGGTCGCCTGGAGTTACTGGGTGATGATCTGGGTCGGCACCGGCGCGGTGGCGGTCGCGGCGGTCAGCAACGCGAGCCTCGTCGTGCCGGGCTTGCGCGACCATCCCGGGGCGGCGGGACTGGTGCTCGTCTGGATCGTGACGGCGGTGAACGTGCGCGGCGTCGCGCTCGCGGGGCGGGTGCAGCTCGTGACGATGGCGCTGAAGCTCGTGCCGCTCGTCGGCGTGGTGCTGGTGGGCGCGTGGCTGCTGGTGCGCGGGGTGCCGATCGTACCCGGTCCGGCGACGCCGTTGGCATCGGGCCCGATCGTGGCGGCGGCGGCGATCACCTTCTGGAGCTTCCTGGGCGTCGAGTCGGCGACGGTGCCGGCGGACAAGGTGCGCGATCCGCGCCGTACCGTGCCGCGCGCGACGATGGCGGGCGTCGGGATCGCGGGCGCGGCGTATCTGCTCGTTTCCGCGACGATCATGGCGTTCGCGCCGGCCGCGGCAACGGCGGCGTCGCCCGCGCCGGTGGCGGCGTTCCTCGGCCGCTGGCTGGGCGGCGGGGTCGGCGGCGCGGTCGCGCTGTTCGCCTGCGTCAGCGCGATCGGCGCGATGAACGGCTTTCTGCTGATGGCGGGCGAGCTGCCCTGGGCGATGGCGCGCGGCGGCGTGTTCCCTCGATGGTTCGCCGCCGAGAGCGCGCGGGGTACGCCGGCGCGCGCGCTGGTCGTCTCGGCGGTGCTGGTCACGCTGGTCGTGCTCGCCAACACGGCCAGGAGCGCGGCGGGGCTGTTCGCGTTCGTCGCGTCGGTGTCGGTCGCGGCCGGGCTGGTCGCGTACATGGCGAGCGCGCTGGCGGCGGTCCGGCTGCTGCCCACCGAGCGGGGGACGAGCGTCGTGGCGCTGGTCGCGGCGGGGTTCGCGGGCTGGATGTTCTGGGGCCTGGGCGCGCGGGCGGACGCGTGGGGGCTGGCGCTGCTCGTCGCGGGTGCGCCGATCTACTTAGCGTCGCGGCGGCCGACCAAGGGATCAGGCAGCGGATCAGGCGTCGGGGACGTTGGCGCGTAGTTCCGCCAGCCACGGCGCGGCGGTCCCGTCCGACGGCGCGCGCCAGTCCCCGCGCGGCGACAGCGATCCGCCCGCCGACACCTTGGGGCCGTTGGGCAGCGCCGACCGCTTGAATTGGCTTAGCTGGAAGAACCGCACCAGGAACCGCTCCAGCCAGTGGCGGATGGTCGGCAGGTCGTACGCCGTGCGCCGCTCGGCGGGATAGCCCTTGGGCCACGCGCCCGCATCGACGTCGCGCCACGCGTGCCAGGCGAGGAACGCGATCTTGGACGGCGCCAGCCCGTGGCGGACGACATAGTGCAGGAAGAAATCGTTGAGCGCATACGGCCCGATCAGGCCCTCGGTACTCTGCATCGCCCCGCCCGCGTCCGCCGGCACCAGCTCGGGCGAGATCTCCGTGTCGACGATCCGGCCCAGCACCGCGTCGGTCTCGGCGTCGAACTGATCGGTCGCGATCGCCCAGCGGATCAGGAACTGGATCAGCGTCTTGGGCACACCGGCGTTGACCGCATAATGGCTCATCTGGTCGCCGACGCCATAGGTGCACCAGCCCAGCCCCAGCTCGCTGAGGTCGCCCGTCCCCACCACGATCCCGCCGCGCTGGTTGGCGAGACGGAACAGATAGTCGGTGCGCAGGCCCGCCTGCACGTTCTCGAACGTCACGTCATAAGTGGGCTCGCCGGCCGCGAACGGGTGGCCCATGTCGGCGAGCATCTGGCGCGCCGCCGGGCGGATGTCGATCTCGTCCGCCGTGATGCCCAGCGCGCGCATCAGCGCCCAGGCGTTAGCCTTCGTCGCGTCGCCGGTCGCGAAGCCGGGCAGGGTGAAGCCCAGGATCGCCGATCGCGGCATGCCCAGCCGATCCGCCGCCTTGGCCGCGACGATCAGCGCATGAGTGGAATCGAGCCCGCCCGAGACGCCGATCACCATCGTCGTCGCGTGTGCGGCGGCGACGCGCGTCACCAGCGCCTCGACCTGGATGTTGAACGCCTCGTAACAGTCGTCGTCCAGCTTTTCGGGCGTGTTGGGCACGAAGGGAAAGCGGCGGATCGCGCGGGAAAGGCCGATGTCGTCGAGGGGCGCGGCGTGAGTGAAGCCGATCCGGCGGAACCGAGTCTCGGGATGGCCGGCGAGCGCGGCGGCGTCGTTGAACGTGCCGGTGCGCAACCGCTCCTGCGCCAGCCGCTCGGTGTCGACGTCGGCGATCACCAGCCCGGGCTGGAACCGAGTCGACGTGGCGAGCAGTTCGCCCAGTTCGTGGATCGTCCCCTGTCCGTCCCAGGCGACCTCGGTCGTGCTCTCGCCCGGCCCGGCGGCGGCATAGACGTACGCGCACATCGCGCGCATCGACTGCGCCGCCGACAGCGTGTCGCGCACCCGCGCCTTGCCGACGACGATGTTGGACGCCGACAGGTTGCAGCAGACAAGCGCGCCCGCCAGCGCGCCGAGCGTCGAGGGCGGGGTGGGGGACCAGTAATCCTCGCAGATCTCGGCATGGACGACGAAGCCGGGCAGGTCGTCGGCGGCGAAGATCAGGTCGGTGCCGAACGGAGCCCGCTGGCCGGCGACGTCGATGGCGAGGCCGGTCAGCCCCGCTCCGCTCGCGAACCAGCGCTTCTCGTAATATTCGCGATAGTTGGGCAGGAACGTCTTGGGTACGACGCCCAGCACCCGCCCGCGCGCGATCGCGACCGCGCAATTGTACAGCCGTCCCTCTCGAACCAGCGCCGCGCCGACCAGCATTACCGGGCGCAGCGCGGCGGACGCGGCCACGACGCTCGCCAGCGCGTCGTCGGTCGCGCGCTGGAGCGCGGATTGCAGGTGCAGGTCGTCGATCGCGTAGGAACTGATCGACAGTTCGGGGAAGACGACCAGGTCGACGCCTGCCGCGTCCGCCTGCTGCGCGAGTGCGAGACAGGCGGCGGCGTTGGCGGCGGGATCGCCGACGCTGCCGACCGGCGTCGCCGCGGCGACCCGCACCAGGCCGTGCGCGTGGAGGGAGAAGAAGGGGTGAGGGTTCGCCATCGCGCGGCCGGTTTAGCGCGCCTTGCGGGCCGACGCCACGCCGCGAAAGCTCAGCCGCCCATCCCGCCGCCGCCCATGCCCCCACCGCCCATGCCACCACCGCCACCGTGGCGTCCGCCGCGCCGGCCGCCGCCCGAGGCGCCGCCGCTCCGGCCGCCACCGCCGCCGCCGATGCCGGGCGCGTCGTGGATCGTCAGCAGCTCGGCGCGCGTGACCATCCCGTCCTTCTTCTGGTCGAACCGGTCGTAGATGTGCGCGATCGCCGCCTGGAGTTCGTCGGGTGTGATGACGTTGTCGGCGTTGGTATCGACGGTGAACGGGCTGGGCAGCGCGTTGCGGTCGCCCAGCCAGCGCTCGGCCCAGTCGGCGAACTCGATATAGCCCAGCCGTCCGGTGTCGGCGGTGTCGATCGAGCGGAACGTCCGCGTCACGCCGGCGGCGAGCTCGGCACGCGACGTGCGGCCGTCGCCGTCGGTGTCGAAGCCGGCGATCAGCATGCCGACCGGCTCGGCCATGATCGTCGCCCGCTCCGACCCCGCCGGCGGCTGTGGCCGGGCGGCGGGCGTGTCGCCGGATGGCGCCCCGCCGCCCCGCTGCCCGCGCTGCGCGATGGCGGGGGAGGACAGCAGGACGACGGCGGCGAGGATCGCGGTGGGCAGGCGCATGGGACGACCTTTGCGGGCAGGGGCAACCACCGGCGCCTCTGCGCGCTCGATCGGCGACGCGCAACGCCGCGCCGTCATCGCGCGGGCGGCTCCGCGAGCGGGCCGGTCAGCCATTCCCGAGCTTCGGCCATGGTGTCGAACGAGTCGTACTCGACCATGGGGCCCAGCAGCCGCTTCGCCTGCAACCGGGCGACGGCCGAGTCGCCGACCACCGCGCACCGGCGCACGGCGCTGCGGCCGATCGCTTGCGCCGTGCCCGCCATCTCGTCCATCGCCTCCTTGGGGAGCGTGCCGGCGACCGTTATGTCGATGAGCAGCAACAGCGGCGGCGACGCGCGATCGGCACCGGCCAGCGCGCGCTGCATCGCAAGCCGGTATCGCGCCGCCACCGCCTGTGTCCACACGCCCGTCCTGGCGACGCGCAGCAACCGGCCTGGCTCCTCGACGATCTCGAACACCGATCCTCCCGCCCGCCGCCGACCGCCTCCTCCGGCAAGATAATGCTTGCAGGAGCGGCGGGCTGATCGCAACGACCGACACTCCATAACGAGAGGAAGCCTGCGTGTCGTCCACCGTCGCCGAGCTGGACCGCCGCCGCGAGGCCGCCCGCGCCGGCGGCGGCGAAAAACGTGTCGCAGCGCAGCACGCCAAGGGCAAGCTGACCGCACGCGAGCGGCTCGACGTCCTGCTCGACGAGGGCAGCTTCGAGGAGCTCGACATGTTCGTCGAGCACAATGCGGTCGATTTCGGCATGGCGGAGCAGCGCTTTCCCGGCGACGGCGTGGTCACGGGATCGGGGACGATCAACGGCCGGCTGGTGTTCGTGTTCTCCCAGGATTTCACCGTCTTCGGCGGATCGCTGTCCGAACGCCACGCGGCCAAGATCTGCAAGATCATGGACATGGCGATGAAGGTCGGCGCGCCCGTCATCGGCCTGAACGACTCGGGCGGCGCACGCATCCAGGAGGGGGTCGCGTCGTTGGGCGGCTATGCCGAGGTGTTCCAGCGCAACGTGCTCGCCTCGGGCGTGGTGCCGCAGCTCAGCCTCATCATGGGGCCGTGCGCGGGCGGGGCGGTGTATTCGCCGGCGATGACCGACTTCATCTTCATGGTGAAGGATTCGAGCTACATGTTCGTGACCGGCCCCGACGTGGTCAAGACGGTGACGAACGAGGTGGTGACGCAGGAGGCGCTGGGCGGCGCCGTCACCCACACGACGAAGACGTCGGTCGCCGACAACGCATTCGAGGACGACGTCGAGGCGCTGATGGCGGCGCGCGACTTCATCGACTTCCTGCCCGCCTCCAACCGCGTCCACGCGCCCGAACGACCGACGCACGATCCGTGGGACCGGCTGGAGGACAGCCTCGACACGCTGATCCCCGCCAGCGCCAGCCAGCCGTACGACATGCACGAGCTGATCCGCAAAGTGGTCGACGAGGGCGACTTTTTCGAGACGCAGCCGGCGCATGCGGCGAACATTATCACCGGCTTTGGGCGGATCGAGGGGCGCACGGTCGGCTTCGTCGCCAACCAGCCGACGGTGCTGGCTGGCGTGCTCGACATCAACTCATCGAAGAAGGCGGCGCGGTTCGTGCGCTTCTGCGACGCGTTCGACGTGCCGATCGTGACGTTCGTCGACGTCCCCGGCTTCCTGCCCGGTACCGCGCAGGAGCTGGGCGGCATCATCAAGCACGGCGCCAAGCTGCTGTTCGCCTACGGCGAGGCGACGGTGCCCAAGATCACGGTCATCACCCGCAAGGCGTACGGTGGCGCGTACGACGTGATGGCGTCCAAGCACCTGCGCGGTGATTTGAACTATGCGTGGCCGACGGCGGAGATCGCAGTGATGGGCGCGAAGGGCGCGGTGGAGATCATCTTCCGCGGGAAGACGCCCGCCGAGATCGCTGAGCGGACCGCGGAATACGAGGCGCGCTTCGCCAACCCGTTCGTGGCGGCGAGCAAGGGGTTCATCGACGAAGTGATCCAGCCGCACTCCACGCGGCGGCGCATCGCGCTGGGATTGAGGAAGCTGCGCGGGAAGCAGCTCGAGAACCCGTGGAAGAAGCATGACAACATCCCGTTGTGAGCGGCGTGGCTTGGCATTATAAGGTCATGTGAAGGAGTGCCGACATGCAGACCGAGCGCGTGACGTTTCTGACGACGCCAGATCACAAGGCGGCGCTCGATGCATTTGCGCGCAACACCGGCATGTCGGTCGGCCATGTCGTGCGCGAGGCGACGAGCCGCTATGTCGCAGAGGGCGAACTGGACGAGGACGATCGGTTCAAGCTGCTGATCCATGAGCTCGAAGAGGCGTTGCCCGACATGCACGCCGCGCTCGATCGCGCGATCGAGGGGCAGCAGCGTCTACGCGCCGACATCGACATGATGTTGCGCGAAGCGGGCCTGCGGGCGTGAGTTTGCTCGGCGACTCCTTAAAGACGATCGAGTCGGTCGTTCTGCTTCGCAGCAAGGTGGAGCGGCTGGATCAGGAACTGGCCGCCACGAACCAGGAGGTTAAACGTGTGATCGGCACGATCATTCAGGTCGATCGCCGTCTCGTCCGGCTGGAGACGATCGAGGAGATGCGAACGGGGGCGAAGCCCTTGCCGCGGATCGAAGGCCAATGACCCTGGGTCGCCTCAATCATGTCGGCGTCGCGACGCCGTCGATCGCGCGCTCGGTCGAGACGTACCGCACGCTGCTCGGCGCGACCGTGATCGGCGAGCCGTTCGACCTGCCCGCGCAAGGCGTGCGCGTGTGTTTCGTCGATTTGCCCAACACGCAGATCGAGCTGATCGAGCCGTATGACGACGCGTCGCCGATCGCCGGTTTCCTGCGCCGGAACCCGGCCGGCGGCCAGCATCACGTGTGTTTCGAGGTGCCCGACATCCATGCCGCGGTCGCGGACCTGAAGGCCAAGGGCGCGACCGTGCTCGGCGAGCCGCGGATCGGTGCGCACGGCACGCCGATCGTGTTCGTCCACCCGCGCGACATGGGCGGGTTGCTGGTGGAACTGATGGAGGCTCCCGTTGGCGACCATTGAGACCAACACCGGTGAGGACTCGGGTGCCGCACCGTCAGCGCCGCCGCAGCCCGAGCCGTCGCACCACCCGACGCTCGCCAAATGGGAAGCCGCCGCCGCGCGCGAGGTGAAGGGGGCGGACCTGACGTGGCGCACGCCCGAGGGCATCGACGTCAAGCCGCTCTACACCGCCGCCGATGCGCCCAACGACCCCGGCCTGCCCGGCTTCGCGCCCTTCACCCGCGGCGTGCGTGCGTCGATGTATGCGGGCCGTCCGTGGACGATCCGGCAATATGCGGGCTTCTCGACCGCGGAGGCGTCCAACGCCTTCTACCGCCGCAACCTGGCCGCTGGGCAGAAGGGCTTGAGCGTCGCGTTCGACCTCGCCACCCACCGCGGCTATGACAGCGATCATCCGCGCGTCACCGGCGACGTCGGCAAGGCAGGCGTCGCGATCGACAGCGTCGAGGACATGAAGATTCTCTTCGACGGCATCCCGCTCGATCAGATGTCGGTCAGCATGACGATGAACGGCGCGGTGATCCCGATCCTGGCCTTCTTCATCGTCGCGGGCGAGGAACAGGGCGTGCCGCGCGCCCAGCTCGACGGGACCATCCAGAACGACATCCTCAAGGAGTTCATGGTCCGCAACACGTACATCTACCCGCCCGAGCCGAGCATGCGGATCATCTCGGACATCTTCGGCTACACATCGCGCGAAATGCCCAAGTTCAACAGCATCTCGATCAGCGGCTATCACATGCAGGAGGCGGGGGCGACGCAGCTCCACGAACTCGCCTTCACCATCGCCGACGGCATGGAATATGTGAAGTACGGCGTCGCCAGCGGGCTAGACATCGACCAGTTCGCCGGGCGTCTGTCTTTCTTCTTCGCGATCGGCATGAACTTCTTCATGGAGATCGCCAAGCTCCGCGCCGCGCGCGTGCTGTGGCACCGCGCGATGACCGAGCTGGGCGCGCAGGACGAACGCTCCAAGATGCTGCGCACCCATTGCCAGACGTCGGGCGTCTCGCTGACCGAGCAGGACCCGTACAACAACGTGATGCGCACGACGATCGAGGCGATGGCGGCGATGCTGG
>JBPBQW010000039.1:0-17321 GCA_050955125.1 Janthinobacterium lividum | reverse complement strand
TCGGTGTATTCTTACAGCTGAGTAAATCAGAGATATGCTAATAGTTGCAGTAGCGACGCCGCTTAGGCAGCATTGTATAAACAACATATTAATAGTATGATCGCTGTTTATTCGCCCATAATGGAAGGCAGCAACTGCAGCTGCCACAAACAATGGGCCAAGTAGATAAACACGCGATGTTTTTACAGCCGTTGCCAGACTTGGCGATCGTTCGAGAAAATACCCCGCTATGTACGCAGCCATACATGTCGGAGCAGAAGTAAAAATGAGGTATATTGGACTTTGTCGTAGAACAGCAGCGAAAAAAGTTTCTAGAGCTACTGCTCCAATACAAACAGCGCACCAGATTGCGAATGATGGCGCGGGATGTGCCCGGACGAGTAGTCTATCTATACTGCTGGGTCGACGTTCGACGATCTCCAAAGCGAACGTCACAGCAATTAAGACCAGCAAGAACCAAAGATGCCCTGGTTCCCGATAGTTCCATGAATAATTATGCGCGTTCGCATATGCCCGAGCGGGCGTAAGCAAGAACAGCCACGTGAAAATCACCGGAATGGCGAGTTGCTGCAGCCGCCGAGGAAGCCAGTTTCCTCGCTTAGCGCGTGCGTGGGCAGACAGAAAGCCCGATATCAGGAAGAAAACCGGCATCCTAAACTGATGACTTCCGTATGTAAGATCTTCGAAGAAAGACCCTTTGTATTCTGTCAACATTTGGGTCATACCACCAGAGTGGACTAGTGGACCGAATAACAGCAAGGCGACCCGCCAAATATCAAGGCCGTAGATGCGGCTGCTCTTCATCAATCATCCTCTGCGAGTCCGACAGCTGTACCGACTAGCTTCGATATTGGCCCGATTCTAAACCAAAAATAAACCAAATTGACAAACCTGTCATCCCGGCGCGATATTGAAGGTGTCCCAACATGAACCGTTCAACTCGCATCACGAGCACGTCATAATCCTAGCAGGTTGTATCGGCACTGGAGATTGAATGGTCAACAAAGCAGCGACTCGCTTGCAAACTTTTTGTACCCTCCTTCGTGATGCGTTCCTCTGGCCGGGGCGGCATTGGCCAAAGCCTATCGAGCTCAAGCCAGGTGTATGCTGCCATTGTGGCGTCGCGATCGAGAAAGACGAGTTTGAGTGTGTGACGTGCTGGTATGATACTCGCCTGTTCTGACGGAGCGGGTTCATTCGGAGCTGCGCGGCTACCAGCGCGCTCTGATCGAGCTGGCGGTCGTGATCCTCGACGAGGCCGCGGCGCAGATCATTTCGGGCAAGGTGGACACCGTGCCGGTCCGGCTGGCGCTCCGTGTGCTGCTACCGCACGTCGCCTGCCGCGGGGACCTGACGTCCATGTGGCAGGCCGGCTCCGCTGGTAGCCCGCAGGCCCGGTCCGCCGGTTTTCTCGCCACCTTCGCCAGCGTGCGCGAGCAGCTGCAGATGATGGGCCGGCTCTAGAGCGGCGACCACCATGCGCCGACGATCAGCAGGGCGATGACGGCGGCCAAGGCCACCTCGAGCGCGGCGCCCTTCACACGCCTTCCGGGTCGGGCGCGATCGCATCCTCACCGAAAGCCTCGACGGCATTGATGATGACCGTCAGGTCGTCGGCCATGAGGCCGCTTTCCTCGTCGACTGGCTCGCCCGAATTGAAGGTGGCGCGGAAGGCGCGGAGCCGGTCGAGGGCGGTGGTGAGGTGGTCCATGCGCGCGAGATTACGCGTTCCGGTGGAGTCGGCAAGCGTCAGACTGCCCGCAAGTCCGGCCAGATGGTAAGGCCTCGAAACGACTCGGGGGAACATCATGTGGTGGCATGTCGCGTGCGAAGCTGTAGCGCAAAAGCGGGCTCTGGAGTTGCGGTACGACGGCTTTGCTCGAGTGGTCGAAGTGCATGCAGTGGGTCTCACCGCAGCCGGAAACCCAATCATGCGCTGCTGGCAGGTTCGCGGGGGAAGCGTCGGCGGCGAGCGGGTTGGGTGGAAGCTCTTTAGACTTGACGAGGCCAGAGGCGGCGTACTTCTCGACGAGCCTAGTCAGGCGCCGCGGCAGGGCTACAGCCGAGGCGACAAAGCCATCGCGACGATTCGGTGCCAAGTCTGACGCGTCACGCCCCCACCAGATCACGAAATAGGATCGGCTGCTCGGTGCCGTCGCCGTAGACGCTGTCCAGCCACACGGCCGCGCTCGGCTCTTCACCAGTCCAGCCGTCCGGCCATTGCCCGGCGGCGATCAGCTCGCGGATGCGCGCCTCCTCCTCCACGTTGACGAGGTCAATCCGCGGCCGGCCGAGCCGATCGGCGCTGGCGTTGATCTCGGCCTGTACGCCGAGCAGCTCCTCCAACGCCTCCACGCGCACCTCCAGCGTAAGCGGCCCCATCCGCTGGGGGTTGGCCGCGATCGAGCCGTCCTTGAGCCGTTCGGCGCCCGCCTTGCGCAGCCGCGACGCTGGAAGCCGTAGCCGCTCGTGGAGTGGCCGAAGGCGGTTCAGCGGCTCCAGATACGACCAGGCGCCCAGCGTCAGGATATAGTCGAGCGCCGTATCGGCGGAGGCGAGCGGACACTTGATGCACCCGGTCCGCGCCGCCTTCTCGGCCGCGTCGTCGCCGCCATAGGCATCGGCCAGGATCGCCGTCGGCCAGCCGCCGAACTCGGGACGCGGCGCATAGACCTTCAGCCAATCCCAGACGATGCAGACGCCCCAGTGCAGGATCGGCGCGAGCGTCGCCACCCTGCCCCGGATGCCCTTCGCCTCCGGTAGCACCTGCTGATACCAGCCCTGCCCACACTCGGCGCCGTCCTTCGAGCAGGACATGCGGATGCGCCCGTCGCGCACCGCGCTCTCGCCCTGCCGGACGCCGGTAATCATCAGCGCTGAGCCTTCGATCCCCTCGATCGCGCGCTCCAGCGCGGCCGTCATTGGGTCAACCTTGATCTGGCGGGTGCACCAGCGAAGCGTGTTGTTGTTCGGCGGCGGGACGCCGCGGCCGAGGATGTACACCCAGAACCGCTTGTCGAGCGGCGCGGTGACGACCTGCACGTCGATCCAGTCCCGCTCCCGCAGCTTCGCCATGATCAGCTCGGCGCTCACCTGGATCGGCGGCAGCTCCTGCCGGGTGTCGGCGTAGAACACGAGCAGCTTGCGCGGCCGAGGAAGCTCACCCGCCTCGATCAGGTGGACGAGCAGCGTCAGCGTCGCCGTGCTGTCCTTCCCACCCGACCAGGCGACGGCCATCGTCTCGTGGTTAGGCCAGTAGGCGCGCAGAGAGGCGAGCGTCATCTCGACGGCTTCCTCGTGGATCATGCGAGCCCCGCGGGCGAAGAGGTTGTCGATCGCCATCAGCGCGACCCCTGGCCGCACGACGCCGCCACCCATGCGGAGCGGGTCGCGGACCAGTCGCGCCGTTCCGACATTTCCGGTAAGTCATTGATATGTGGCATGGCAACAAACCGCGAACCTGTCGGAACCGCGATTGGAAACATAGGCCGGGAAGACGACTTAAAATCTCCTTGCCCTGGGCAGTGCGGGTTCGAGTCCCGCCGTCCGCACCCCTGCTCGTGCTGGCGCTGCTCACGGGCTGTCATCACCGTGTGGACGACGGACCGGTCGTCGTATCGGTCATCGACCATCAGCCAGGCCTTTCCGAGGCGTTCCGGCATCCGATGGGCGAGCCAGCCCGAGTGCTCGCCGGCGCCGTTGCTCAAGGATTGGTCCGCTTCGACGCCGGCGGGCAGATCGAGGCCGGGATCGCTGAACGCTGGACCGTGATCGACAACGGCACCAGCTACATCTTCCGCCTGCGCGACACGCGCTGGCGTGACGGCAGCCCGGTCACCGCAGGCCAGGTCGTCGCCGTGCTGCGCCGCCAGCTCGCCCGGAATAGCCGCAACCCGCTGGCACCCTTCCTCAGCGCGGTCGAGGACGTGGTGGAGATGACGCCCGAAGTCATCGAGATCCGCCTTTCACGGCCCCGACCGGACCTGTTGCGGCTTTTCGCGCAACCCGAACTTGCGATCATGGTGCCCCGGCAGGGCGGTAGCGGCCCATTTCAGCCGGTCGGGGCGCCCGACGCCGCCAAGTTGCTGCTGCGGCCGGCGCGGGATCCGGTCGCGGCCAACGACGATGCTCCCAGGCTTTCCGCAGCCGAAGACGTTCGGCTTCGGGCAGATCACGCGGCCAACGCGATCCTCCGCTTCGCCGCGCACCGGATTGACCTGGTCGCGGGCGGGAGCCTGGCGGACTGGCCGCTTCTGTCGCTGGCGGAGATCGCGCCGGCCAACGTGCGAGTGGACCCCGCCGCCGGCTTGTTGGGACTGGCCATCGTCGATCGCGACGGTTTTCTGGCCGACGCCGCGAACCGCGATGCCCTCGCCTCGATCTTCGACCGCCCGGCGATCGCCGCCGCGTTTGGCGGGATCGCGGTCGCGGAGGGACCCGTGCCGGACGCGCTCGACTCGGCGGCGGCCCCGACGCTGCCAGGGTGGACCGACACTCCCCTCGACCAGCGCCGTGCATCGACGCGAGCTGTCGTCGCCGCCTGGATCGCCGCGCACCCGGCGGCTACCCCAGCCGGAACACCGCCGATCCCCGGACAAGTGTCCCTTCGCCTCGCGCTCCCGCCGGGACCGGGCGGCACGGTGCTGTGGGGGCAACTCGCCAGCGCGCTGCTGTCGGTCGGGATCACGCCCGTCCGCGTCGCGGCCGATGCCCCGGCCGACCTTCGGCTGGTCGACGAGGTGGCGCCGTACGACAGCGCGCGGTGGTATCTCGCCACCGCTTGCCGGCCTTGCGGAGAGCAGGCGCAGGCGAGTCTGGAACGGGCGCGCTCCGCGCCGACGCTGGCATCCAGGGGCGAGGCGCTGGCCGAGGCCGATCGGGCGGTGGCGGCGGACGTTCCGTTCATCACCCTCGCCCGGCCGCTGCGCTGGTCGCTGGTGGCGTTGAGGCTGCGCGGGTGGCAGCCGAACGCTCGCGCCTGGCATCCGTTGAACCACCTGCGCGACGGTCCCACCTAGCGGCCATGACCGATCGTGCCACCCGCTTTGCCCCATCGCTGTCCGAGCGCCTACCGCTGGGAACCGACCCGGCCTCCGTCCGCCGCAGGATCGAGGCAATGGAACGGCTGCTGGAGGGCCTGTTCGTCATCCCCGGCATCAATCGCCGGGTCGGGCTCGACGTGATCCTCGACGCCATCCCGATCGCCGGCGACCTGATCGGCGCGGTGCTGGGCGGCTGGATGGTGTGGGAGGCGCGCAACCTCGGCATGTCGCGGTGGAGCATGGCGCGGATGTTCGGCAACGTCGGCGTCGACTGGGCGCTGGGCCTCATCCCGTTCGTCGGCGCGGTGCCGGACTTCCTCTTCCGGTCCAACACCCGCAACCTGAAGATCATCCTTCGTCACCTCGACCGACACCATCCCGAGACCGCGATCGTCGAACGCTAGTAACGGGACGAGCGGTAGCGGCCCGACCCGTAGCCGCCACCGTACCGCTCGCCCGGCGGAGCCGTCGGCGCGCCACCCGGCCGGGCGACGCGGATGGTGGTGCCCGGCGCCACGCCGCCGCTTCCCGCCTTGCACCGCGTGTAGGCCATCTGCCTGTCGAGACAGAACCACACCTCCTCGAGCCAGCCGTCTCGGGTGGCGGTGATCCGCATCATGTCGGGCGACACGCCCGCATTGGCCGCCGCGATCGCCTGCGCCACCGCGCCCGCCGTCGTGGTGCCGCGCCCGAACTGCGCCATGTCGGGCCAGGTCAGCCGGTGATACAAGCCGGTGGATCGGGTGAAATAGGCGTCGGGCGTGCTGCCGGTGCAGGTGCCGTGCTTGGCCCATTCGTGCTGGAGCAGTTGGGCCGAGGGTGTGGAGCACAGGTTGCGCCGGATCGTCGCGGGCGGCAGCAGCGCGGTCGCGGTGCAATATTGCGGCCACTCCGGACCCACGCCGTCGGGCCACAGGCCGTGGAGCGAGAAACCGAACCGCGCACCCCCGCCCCCCTGACCGCCGCATTCGAACGCCGCCGACGGCTCGCGCTTGTGGCTGTAGCAATATTCCGGCGTCCAGGTGACCGCGAGCGTGTAGCCGCCGATGGGCAGCAATCGCTGCGGATTGCGGGCGTCGGGCAGTTCGGGATGGATCGGTGGCAGCACGGCGGGCACGGCGCAGCTATAGGCCTGCGCGCCGGCCAGCCCCGGGATCGTCAGGGCGACGATCGCCCCGGCCATCCTCAGGCACCTCGCCATCATCGGAAGGTCTCGCCGAGATCGGCGGCGACGTCGTCGCGGCGGAACCAGGCCGCGGCATCGGGACGGAACAGCAGGTACACCGCCACCGCCTGCAGCACGAAGGCGACGATCCCCAACACCGCCGACAGGTTCGACGGGATTCCCGAGAAGCCCGTCGCCACGTTACGCAGCAGGCCGAGGACGCCGAAGGCGAAGAAGACGACGATGATCCACTTGGCGACGACGCTCGCCCGCCGCGCGGCGAAATACCAGAGCAGCAGCGTGACGACGACCCCCGCCGCCATCGTCCCATACAGGAAGCCCGACCCGAAACGGGCGGTCGCCTGGGCGATCTGCGGCGTCCGGATCATCGCCGGCAGGATGATGAGCGAGTTCACCAGCCCGACCATGATGGCCCCCAGATAACAGCGTTCGAAATTGACGATGGATAACGGTCTCACGTCGGTTCCCCCCAGAATGCCACGAGACTAGCCGCCGCACCGCGCTTGGCAAGGCCGCTCACGCCACCCACAGGTCGAGGCCGATGTCCGCCGCCGGCGCGGACTGGGTCAGTCGCCCGACGCTGACATAGGTGACGCCGCTCGCCGCGATGGCGCGGATCGTGTCGAGCCGCACGCCGCCCGACGCCTCCGTCACCACCCGCCCGCCGACCAGCGCGACCGCTTCCCGCAGCGTCGCCGGCGCCATGTTGTCGAGCAGCAGCCAGGTCGCGCCCGCGGCCAGCGCGGGCTCGATCTGGTCGAGCCGGTCGACCTCGACGATGATCCGCGCGATCCCCGCGCGCACCGCCCGCGCGACCGCCTCGCCGACGTCGCCGGCGACCGCGACGTGGTTGTCCTTGATCATCGCGGCGTCCCACAGCCCCATGCGGTGATTGGTCGCGCCGCCCATCCGCGTCGCGTATTTCTCGAGCAGCCGCAGCCCCGGGATCGTCTTGCGCGTGTCGAGCAGCGTCGCACCCGTTCCGGCGATCGCGTCGACATAGCTCCGCGTCAGCGTCGCGATGCCGGACAGATGCTGGACGGTGTTGAGCGCCGAGCGCTCCGCGGTCAGCATCGCACGCGCCAGCCCGTCGATCCGCATCAGCTCGGTTCCCGCCGGCACCGATGCGCCGTCCTCGGCCAGCGGCTCGATCGTGACGGCGGGATCGAGCGAGCGGAAGAACGCCTCCGCGATCGGCAGCCCCGCGACCGTCACCGCGTCGCGGCTGGCCAGCACGCCGCGGAACCGCGCGTCGGCGGGGATCACCGCCGCGGCGGTGATGTCGCCGCTCGCGCCGTCCGGACCGACGGTGTCCTCCGCCAGCGTGGCGGCGACGAAGGCGGGGAGATCGAAGCCGGGGAGGACGAAGGCCATGGCGTTTCCATCATGAAGTTGAGGAAGTTGAGACGACGCGCGGGTTTTCGCGGCGCGACCGGGGGTGAAGTTGAGGAAGTTGAGGCGATACGCGGATGTTTTGGGGCAAATCGGTCGCCTCGCGTCGCATCGCCGTCGCGCCCGTGTCGCGCTGGTGTCGCGCCCGTGTCGCGCCCGTGTCGCGCCCGTGTCGCGCCCGTGTCGCGCCCGTGTCGCGCCCGTGTCGCGCCCGTGTCGCGCTGGTGTCGCGCTGGTGTCGCGCTGGTGTCGCGTCGCAACGACCGGCCGACGCTTCGATGGTTCCCACCCGCCACTCCCGTCATCCCCGCGGATGCGGGGACCCAGCGCCCGCCGGTCGCACCGGGCGATCCGTCGTGTGCTGCGGATCGCACGAGCCGGTCCGCGCCATTGCGGAAACGACGGCTTGGGGCGTGACGGCCGGTGTCGACCATCGACGGTGTCCGCCGCGCGCGGGGATGACGGAAGGACCGGAGCATCATCCCGCCACGACAGCATGGCAAGTCCAACATTGGTAGCCCGTAACTACCCCGGTCTTCGCCGGGGGGGTGGTCGCGAGGTGGACGGCCGCTCAGTCGCCCGTCACCCGCGCCGGGCCGACGTCGCCCTGCCCCACCGTGCCGCCAGCCATGCTGAGCATCGCATCCAGGCTCTTCTTGGCGCGCAGCCGCAGGCCCTCCTCCATCTCGATCCGCGGCTCGAGATCGCGCAGCCCGACGTACAGCTTCTCCATCGTGTTGAGCGCCATGTACGGGCAGATGTTGCAGTTGCAGTTCCCGTCCGCGCCCGGCGCGCCGATGAAGTGCTTGGCGGGCATCGCCTTTTGCATCTGGTGGATGATGTGCGGCTCGGTCGCGACGATCAGCGTGTCGCCCGGCATCGCATTGGCGAACTCGAGGATGCCGCGCGTCGAGCCGACGTAATCGGCATGGTCGAGGATGACGGCCGGGCATTCCGGATGCGCTGCGATCGGCGCGCCGGGCCATTGCGCCTGAAGCTTCATCAGCTCGGTCTCGCTGAACGCCTCGTGGACGATGCACACGCCCGGCCACAACAGCATGTCGCGCCCGGTCTTGCGCGCGAGATAGCCGCCCAGATTCTTGTCCGGGCCGAAGATGATCTTCTGATCGGGTGCCAGCCTCGCCAGGATCGCCTCGGCGGACGACGAGGTGACGATGATGTCGGACAGCGCCTTCACCTCCGCCGAACAGTTGATGTACGTCAGCGCGATGTGATCGGGATGCGCGGCGCGGAAGGCGGCGAACTGTTCGGGCGGGCAGCTGTCCTCGAGCGAGCAGCCGGCGTCCATGTCGGGCAGCACGACGATCTTGGAAGGCGACAGGATCTTCGCCGTCTCCGCCATGAAGCGGACGCCGCAAAAGGCGATGACGTCCGCGTCGGTCGCCTGCGCCTTGCGCGACAGGTCGAGGCTGTCGCCGACGAAGTCCGCGATGTCCTGCAACTCGGGTTTCTGGTAATAATGGGCCAGGATGACGGCGTTGCGCTCCTTGCGGAGCCGGTCGATCTCGGCGCGCAGGTCGAGCCCGGTGAGGTTCTGGGTGAAAGCGGTCATGGACCGTATCTAGGGCGCGGGAGGCCGGAGTGCGACGGCTTTCTCCTATCCCGCCCCCTTCTTCCGTTCAGGCCGGGCTCGTCGAAGCCCTGCCCGCCTCTCCCGGTCGCGACAGTCCTGTCCGGTGAAAAGGACAGGGCTTCGACAAGCTCAGCCTGGACGGGGTGTGGCGTGACCGCTCAAGATTTCCCCACCACGTCCTTGACCGACCGCGAAACGTCCCACGGTTTCACGTCGCGCCCGCCGCGCTCGAACGGGAACACCACATGGACCTGGTCGACCCGCTGCCCTGCGGCGGCGAGCGGGGCGGCGAGCAGCCGTTCCAGGTCGCGGCGCGCGTTCTCGCGGGCCAGCGCCAGCCATTGCGGCTTGCGCGCCTCCGCCATCGCGGCACCCGTCGCCGCGGCCGCGCCCTTGCGGAACATCTCCTGCGACGCGGCGCGCGTCACGAACAGGCCGCGCGTGCTGACCAGCGTCATCGCGGCCTGGTCGACGTTGGGCCGCTCCACGCTCACGTCGGGCACGTCGATCGTCAGCGCGTGCGTGGTCGGGTCCCAGCTCAGATCATGGGCACCGATCCGGGCCAGCTCCACCGTATAGTCGACCGAGAACGGCGCCTTGACGACCTGATCCGACGTCAGCAGCCCGCCGAGCCGCGACGCCGCCGCGACGCTCTGGACCGTGCCGGTGACGGTCGCGACCTTCAGCGCGTCCTGTCGCGACAGGCTGGCGGCGACGACCTTCGTGATCGCCGAGCCGTCGTCCTCGCGGGTGACGGTATAGCCGACCGTCCAGCGATCGTATGCGCGCCAAGCTCCGAACAACGCGACGACGATCGCGGCGAGCGCGATCAGCGTGGTGGCGTTACGGCCCATCGGTCCTCCTCGTGCTCGACCATCCCGCGCCGCTCCAGGTCGATCAGATGCGCCAGCACCGATCGCTCGGCGGCGGGGAGCAAGGCGTCGGACAGGCCCGCGTACATCCGCCGCGTCATCGCCGGCCCGTCGAGCGCACCGCCTGCCAGCAGCCGCATGATCTGCCCCTCGCGTTGGCGGCGGTGGCCGATCATGCCGCGGACCAGCCGGGCGGGGTTCGCCACCGCCTCGCCGTGGCCGGGATAATAGACCCGGTCGTCGCGGTGCTGAAGCTTCTCCAGGCTGGCCATATACTCGCCCATGTCGCCGTCGGGCGGCGAGACGATGCTGGTGGACCAGCCCATGACGTGATCGCCCGAGAACAGCGCGCCCGTCTCGGGCAGCGCGAAGGCGAGGTGCCGGCTGGAATGGCCGGGCGTCGCGACCGCGCGCAGTGTCCAGCCGTTCCCGGCGACCGCGTCGTCCTCGGCGAGCACGCGATCGGGCGCATAGTCGGCATCGAACGAGCGCGACGGCCCGCCGCGGACCAGCGCCGCCGCGCCCACGATCGGCGCGCCGGTCGCGCGGGCGAGCGGGCGGCTGGCCGGGGTATGGTCGCGGTGATGATGCGTGACGAGGATCGCGACCACCCGGCGCCCGGCGATCGCCTGCTCCAGCGCAGCGAGGTGCGCGGGGTCGTCCGGCCCCGGATCGATCACCGCCACCTCGCGGGTCCCCACGACATAGGATTGCGTGCCGGTGAAGGTATAGGGCGAGGGGTTGGGGGCGAGGATCCGCGTCACCAGCGGCTCGAGCGGCATCGCGATCCCGGTGGGCGGGGTGCCGGTGGGCGGGTCGGCCATGATGCGCGAATGCCGGTGTGTCCCGCCCGACGCAAGCGCGCCGGCCACCGCCGCGTCGTTTCCCGGCGCAGACCCGGCGGCCGCACGCGCCGAACGAGTGGTCCTGCGTCGGAACGGCTTACAACTCGGGGCGCGGCGATGAGGGCGTTAACCCTGGGAACGGCGGATTTCCGCCACTTGCGTGCCTTGGCACGCGTCCTGCTCCTTGTCGGACGTGCCGAGCGTTGCGACGCTTCAGCCGGGCGGGCCGTCTGCTAGAGGAAAGCGATGGCCCGCCCCACCCGGCGCCTCCCACGAAGAAACGGCGTCGGGCTCATCGCCGAACGCCGTTCCTGTCTTCCCGGTCGATCGTCGGCGTCAGCTCTTGGCGACGGTCGCGACCAGTTCCGCCAATTCGCCGCTCTCGTACATCTCCATCATGATGTCCGACCCGCCGACGAACTCGCCCTTGACGTACAGCTGCGGGATCGTGGGCCAGTCGGAGAACGCCTTGATCCCCTGCCGCACGCCCTGGTCCTGCAACACGTCGACCGAGTCGAACGCGACGTCGAGATGCTCGAGGATCGCGACCGCACGGCTGGAGAAGCCGCATTGCGGGAACAGCGGCGTCCCCTTCATGAACAGCAGCACGGGGCTGCCGGCCACCATGGCGGCGAGGCGCGCCTGATCGTCGGTGGGCGCGCCGGTCTGGATCGCGGTCTGGTCGGTCATCGTGATTACTCCGAGGGAGAGAGGGGCGGTGTGGCGGTGGTGAGTTGCAGCGCGTGGAGCTCGCCGCCCATGCGCCCGCCGAGCGCCTGATAGACGCGGCGGGTCCGCTCGACGCGCGACACGCCGCGAAAACTCTCGGCGACGACGCGCGCGGACCAATGGTCGCCGTCGCCGGCCAGATCGGTCATCTGGACGACCGCGTCGGGGATGCCCGCGCGGATCAGCGTGACGATGTCGTCGGCGGCCATCGGCATGGGATCAGTGCGCCTCGATCAGCTGGCGACGCGCCTCGACCATCTGCTCGTCGAGCGCGCGGCGCACCGTCGCCTCGTCCGTCTCGACGCCGGCGGCCATCAGGTCGCCCAGCACCTTGCGCACCACGTCCTCGTCGCCGGCCTCCTCGAACTCCGCCTGGACGACGGACTTGCAATAGCTGTCGGTCTCTTCGGGCGTCAGCTTCATGTGCAGCGCCGCCCAGTGGCCGACGAGGCGGTTGCGCCGGGCGGTCACGCGGAACGCCATCTCTTGGTCGTGCGCGTGCTTCGCCTCGAAGGCGCGCTCCCGATCGTCGAAGGTCGTCATTCCGGCTCCCGTTGCATCCACACCGCAAGTTAGGGCGCGGGTGGCCACCGCGCAAGCAAGCGGTCCCTCGCCTAACCCGGGAGCGTGACGACCAGCTTGCCGATCGCGGTCCGATCCGCGACGGCGCGGATCGCCTCGCCCGCCGCCTCGAACGGGAAGGTGCGGGTGACGCGCGGGGCGATCCGCCCCTCCGCCCACAGCGCGAACAGCCGCTCGACGTGGCGCCGGTTCGCCTCGGGATCCCGCGCGGCGAACGCGCCCCAGAACACACCGCACACGTCGCAGCTTTTCAGCAGCGTCAGGTTGAGCGGCAGCCTGGGGATTCCGGCGGGGAAGCCGACGACCAGATAGCGCCCTTCCCAGCCGATCGACCGCAACGCCGGCTCGGCATAGTCGCCGCCGACCGGGTCGTAGATCACGTCGAAGCCGCCGCGGCCGCCCGCCGCCTTGAATTGTTCCGCCAGCGCCTTCGACTGGTCGCGGTCGAACGGCGCGCGCGCGTACACGATCGTCTCGTCGGCCCCGGCGTCGCGCGCGGCCTGCGCCTTTGCGTCCGACGACACCGCCGCGACCACCCGCGCCCCGAACGCCTTGCCGAGCTCGATCGCCGCGAGGCCCACGCCCCCCGCCGCGCCCAGCACCAGCAGCGACTGGCCCGCCTGCAGCCGCCCGCGATCGAGCAGCGCGTGGATCGTGGTGGCATAGGTGAGGAGCAGCGCGGCGCCCTGCTCGAAACTGCGCCCCTCGGGCAGCGGGTAGAGCCGGCCCGCGTCGACCGCGACCTGCTCCGCCAGCCCGTTGTGGCCGACCATCGCGATCACCCGGTCGCCGGGCGCGACGCCGGTCACCCCCTCGCCCACCTGGGCGACCACGCCGGCGATCTCGCCGCCCGGCGCGAACGGGCGCGGCGGCTTGAACTGGTAGCGGTCCTCGATGATGAGCACGTCGGGATAGTTGATCGCGCAGGCGCGGACGGCGACGACCACCTGCCCCGCCGCGGCGACCGGATCGGGCAGCTCGCCCGGTTCCAGAGTTTCAGGTCCGCCCGGCGCCTTCGACAACATGGCCTTCATGATGGCTCGATCCTCTCGTTCGGGGCTCGATCCACGGGCGGTCCACGAACATCGCCGCCTCGAAGTTCGAGATCGCGGTATCCTGTGCCAGTGTCAGGCCGATCTCGTCCAGCCCCTCGATCAGGCAGCGGCGACGGAACGGGTCGAGTTCGAACGCGAACCGGTCCTGGAACGGCGTCGTCACCGTCATCGTCTCGAGGTCGACGGTGATCGGCTGGTCGCGCGCGACCTCGACCAGCCGGTCGACCGCGGCCTGCGGCAGGACGACGGGCACGATGCCGTTCTTCACCGCATTGCCCGAGAAGATGTCGGAAAAGGACGGCGCGATCACCGCCTGCACCCCCATGTCGACCAGCGCCCAGGCGGCGTGCTCGCGGCTGGAGCCACAGCCGAAATTGTCGCCCGCGACGATGATCGGCGCGCCGGCGTGGCGCGGATCGTCGAAGACGTTGCCCGGCACGGCCCGCACCGTCTCGAACGCACCCTGCCCCAGCCCCGAGCGGCTGATCGTCTTGAGCCAGTGCGCCGGGATGATGACGTCCGTGTCGACGTTCTTGGCGCCCCACGGATAGGCGCCGCCGGACACGCGGGTGACGGCGCGCATCAGTGTCGGCTCGTCTCCGGCGCCGTCGCGGCGACGGCGGGACGCCCGATCGCGGCATAGGCACAGATCCCGCTCAGCACCGCGCCCGCGACCAGCAACGTCAACACATGCTTCATCATTCCAACCCCTTGTACGCTATGCTTACATCAACTCGCGAACGTCAGCGAGCCGTCCCGTCACCGCCGCCGCCGCCGCCATCGCCGGCGACAGCAGGTGGGTGCGCGCGCCTGGCCCCTGCCGGCCGACGAAGTTGCGGTTGCTCGTGGAGGCGCAGCGCTCGCCCGGCGGCACCTTGTCCGGGTTCATCGCCAGGCACATCGAGCAACCGGGCTCGCGCCACTCGAATCCCGCCGCCACGAACACGCGGTCGAGCCCCTCGGCCTCCGCCTGCCGCTTCACCAGTCCCGATCCCGGGACGACCAGCGCGCGCACGCCATCGGCGACACGGCGACCGTCGGCCACCGACGCAGCGGCGCGCAGGTCCTCGATCCGGCTGTTGGTACAGCTGCCGATGAAGACGTGCTGCACGGCGACGTCCTGCATCCGCGTGCCGGGCACCAGACCCATATAGTCGAGCGACTTGCGCGCGGCGGCCCGTTTCGCAGGATCGGCGTAGCCGTCGGGATCGGGCACGCGGCCCGTGATCGGCACGACGTCCTCCGGACTGGTGCCCCAGGTCAGCGCCGGCGCGATGTCGGCCGCGTCCAGCGTCACGCGCCGGTCGTACGCCGCGCCCGCATCGGTCGGCAGCGTGCGCCACCAGGCGACGGCGCGATCCCAGTCCGCACCGGCCGGGGCCATCGGCCGGCCGTTCAGATAGGCGTAGGTCGTCTCGTCCGGCGCGACGAGGCCGGCGCGCGCGCCCGCCTCGATCGACATGTTGGCGACCGTCAGCCGCCCCTCGACGCTCATCGCGCGGATCACTTCGCCAGTGAACTCGATCACGTGCCCCGTGCCGCCCGCCGCACCGATCCGGCCGATGATCGCCAGCACCACGTCCTTGGGCGAGACGCCGAAGCCGAGCGTGCCATCGACGCGCACCTCCATCGTCCGCGACTGCTGGAGCAGCAGCGTCTGCGTGGCGAGCACATGCTCCACCTCGCTGGTCCCGATCCCGAACGCGAGCGCGCCCAGCGCCCCGTGCGCGCTGGTGTGGCTGTCGCCGCAGACCAATGTCGTGCCGGGCAGGGTGAAGCCCTGTTCGGGGCCGACGACGTGGACGATCCCCTGTTCGGGCGCGAGCGCGTCGATATAGGGCACGCCGAACTCGGCGACGTTGGCGCGCAACGCGCCGAGCTGCGTCGCACTCTGCGCATCGGCGATCGGCAGCTCGGCGCCGTCCGCGTCGCGGCGCGCGGTGGTCGGCAGGTTGTGATCGGGCACCGCCAGCGTCTGCGCCGGACGGCGCACCCGGCGGCCTGCGACCCGCAGGCCCTCGAACGCCTGCGGGCTCGTCACCTCGTGCACCAGGTGGCGGTCGACGTAGATCAGGCACGTGCCGTCGTCGCGGCGCTCGACGACGTGCGCGTCCCAGATCTTTTCGTACAGGGTGCGCGGGGCGGCCATGAGGTGCGGCTGTTAACCGTTTATGTCGCGCGGGCAAGCCGCCGGCACGGCTGCGTTGCGCCAGGCGGAGCCCGGCATCCGCCGAGACGCCGCGCCCGGTCCTTTCCGTCGTTGCGAGCGCGGTCGCGGACGGTCACGACCATCCGCCGGGTGCGTCGTCGTGCGACGCACGTGGTCGCGTCCTGCGGCGCGTCACGGCGGCCGGGTGATCGCCGCCGGAGGATCGCTCCCCGCCCCAAGAGGATCAGGCAGGATGGTCCGTCCGACGGGTCGGCGCACCAGTATAGATCGTATTCGCCGAATAGTTTCCCTACTCGTCGCAAGTGTCCCGAATCTGGTTCAAAAACACTCGCCGGGATAGCGAGACCATCATCCATTGGTGGTATGGCGCGCTGCGGCGATGGAGACTCGTGATGATGCAGCGACTGAGGTGCCTTTTCGGCCGACACGAACATTCGCGCCGTCGAGCCCGGGCGAACGAGGCGGGATACGTCAGTGTCTGCAAGGGATGCGGGCGCTCGATGAGCAAGGGCGCGAACGGCTGGACCCTGTCCTGAAAAGCCGCGTATCGAGGATCGGGACGGCCCCCTCCACGCGATCGGACGCAAGCGCGTCGTGCGACGGTCACGTACAACCCCGATGCGGGACAGGGCGGGAACGGCGCCGGGGCCTGCTCCCGGCGAAGGTCTGACGCGAGGGGTCGATGATGGACGGCATGGGCCAGACGGCGGTAGTCACCGCGGGCAACGACGGCCTCGGCCGCGAGATGGTGCTGGCGCTGGCCGGGGCCGGCTGGGACGTCGCGTTCAACTATCTGGGCGGTGAGGACAAGGCGCACAGCCTGGTCACAGCGGTGGAGGCGCTGGGCCGCCGCGTGCTGGCGATGCGCTCCGACGTCGGCATCAAGGGCGACGTCGACGCCTTCTACCAGGCCGTCGGCGACTGGGGCGGCACGCCCGACGTGCTGGTCAACAATGCCGGGATCCAGACCTGGTCGTCGCTGCTCGACCTCGCCGAGGACGATTGGGACCGGGTGATCCGCACGAACCTGAAAGGCTCGTTCCTCCATACCCAGGCGGCGGCGCGGCGGATGGTGGCGGCCGGACGCGGCGGCGCGATCGTCAACCTGGGGTCGGGGTGCAACCGCCTCGCCTTCCCCCGGCTGGTGGATTACACAGCGTCCAAGGGCGGGATCGAACAGCTCACCAAGGTCGCCGCGCTCGAGCTCGGCCCCCATGGCATCCGCGTCAACTGCGTCGCGCCGGGCGCGATCGAGACCGACCGGACGCGCGCGGAGGCGCCCGACTATGCCGGGCAATGGTCGCCGATCACGCCGCTGCGCCGGGTCGGCACGCCCGCCGACGTCGCCGCCGCGGTCGTCTGGCTGGCGGGGCCGCAGGCGGGCTTCGTGTCGGGGCAGACGCTGATGGTCGACGGCGGCGTCTTTTCGCAGGCGGTGTGGCCGGACTATTGAGCGGCCACGCCGGCGAGGATCACCGGGTCGGGCTGGCGGCGGTGAAGGGGGAACAGCACGGTTTGGCGACCGGCTGATACTCCATCAGCTCGACGCGGGTGCCGTCGGGATCGTAGAGGTTGGCCTGCCACTTGCCGTCCAGCCCCATCTGCGGGCCGTCGTGCCGCGGGCTGAGGCGATGCTCCGCGGTCAGCCGCGCCACCGTCGCCTTCATGTCCACGACGCCGAGCGACAGGTGGTTGAGCACGCCGAGCTCGCGGGCATCGACATGGTCTAGCGGGGTCGTCGAACCGGGGCCGACCATCATATACTCGAGCCAGTCGTGCCCGTCGGGCGTCTGCTGGGATATCCAGTCGACCTTGGCCGGATCCATCGCGCCGTACCAATACGGACGGAAGTCC
>JBPBQW010000038.1:0-22372 GCA_050955125.1 Janthinobacterium lividum | reverse complement strand
GCACCGCCGACGGCAGCGTCGCCTGGACCCAGACCGCGAGCCTCGAATCGCAGGGCGTGTTCGGCGTCGCGGCGCCCGCGTCGAGCCAGGGCACCGTCGTCGCCGGCTTCTCGTCGGGAGAGCTCAATGCGTACCGGTACGAGAACGGCCGGACGCTGTGGCAGGACGCGCTGTCGCGCACGTCGGCGACCACGTCGGTGTCGAGCCTGGCCGACGTCGACGCCGATCCGGTGATCGCGGACGGCCGCGTCTATGCGGTCGGGCAGGGCGGGCGGATGGTCGCGGTCGACATCGCCACCGGCCAGCGGGTGTGGGAGCAGAACTTCGCCGGCATCTCGACGCCCTGGATCGCGGGCGAGTGGCTGTTCATCGTCACCGACGACGCGCGGCTGGTGTGCGTCGCCCGCGCGACCGGCAAGGTCCGCTGGATCAGCCAGCTCCAGCATTACCGCAAGGAAAAGAGCCGCAAGGACCAGGTGACGTGGTTCGGGCCGGTGCTGGCAGGCGGGCGACTGATCCTGACCAACTCGCTCGGCCAGATCGCCTATCGCTCGCCCGCCGACGGCGCCGCGGTCGGCGACGGCGGCGGCAAGGCCAAGAAGAGCAAGCTGTCCTATGCGCTGCCGCCGGTGGTGGCGAACAGCACGCTCTACACGCTCGACCAGCGCGGCCGGATCACCGCGTACCGGTGAAGTGCGCCATCCTCCCCCGCAAGGGGGAGGTGGCAGCCGAAGGCTAACGGAGGGGGCGGACTTCCCGACGTTCGCCCGTCCTCCCCCTCCACCAGCTTCGCTGGTCCCCCTCCCCCTTCCGGGGGAGGATTGAGTCGAGTGCTTCGCCGGCAAACGGTTCCCCCCGCCGCCTGCCTGCTGTACCCCGCCCCCATGTCCCTACCCCTCGTCGCGATCGTCGGACGGCCCAATGTGGGCAAGTCCACGCTGTTCAACCGCCTGGTCGGCAAGAAGCTGGCGCTGGTCGACGACCGGCCCGGCGTGACGCGCGACCGGCGCGAGGGGGACGCGCACCTCGTCGGGCTCGATTTCCGGCTGATCGACACCGCCGGCTACGAGGATCAGGACGCCGCCTCGCTGCCCGGCCGGATGCGCCACCAGACCGAGACCGCGGTGCAGCAGGCGGACGTCGCGCTGTTCATGGTCGATTCGCGCGCGGGTGTCGTGCCGCTGGACGAGGAGATCGCCCGCTGGCTGCGCGCGTCGTCGACCCCCGTCATCCTCGTCGCCAACAAGGCCGAAGGGCGCGCGGGCGAGCAAGGCATCCTCGAGGCGCTGGCGCTCGGCTTCGGCGACCCCGTCCAGATGTCGGCGGAGCACGGCGAGGGCGTCGCCGACCTGTTCGAGGCGCTGCTGCCGCTGATCGAGGGGCTGGAGGGGCGCGAGGCGGACGAGGACGACCCGCTCGACCCGACGCTGAAGCTCGCGATCGTCGGGCGGCCCAACGCGGGCAAGTCGACGCTGGTCAACCGCATGCTGGGCGAAGACCGGATGATCACCGGGCCGGAAGCGGGGATCACGCGCGATTCGATCGCGATCGACTGGGACTGGCGCGATCCCGCCACCGGCGAGACGCGCGCCGTCCGCCTGATCGACACCGCCGGCATGCGCAAGCGCGCCAAGGTGCAGGACAAGCTGGAGAAACTGTCGGTCGCCGACGCGCTCCACGCGGTCGATTTCGCCGAGGTGGTGGTCCTGCTGCTCGACGCGACGCTGGGCCTCGAATCGCAGGACCTGCGCATCGCCGACCGGGTGCTGGAGGAGGGCCGCGCGCTCGTCATCGCGCTCAACAAATGGGACGTCGCCGAGAATGCGTCGTCGCTGTTCAACGGCGTGAAGAAGGCGCTGGACGAAGGGCTGGCGCAGGTGAAGGGCGTGCCGCTGCTCACCGTGTCGGGCGCGACGGGCAAGGGGATCGACCAGCTGATCGCCGCGGCGTTCGAGGTGCGCGAGGCATGGTCGAAGCGCGTCGGCACCGGCGAACTCAACCGCTGGTTCGAGCGCGCGATCGAGGCGAACCCGCCGCCGGCGCCCGGCGGCAAGCGGATCAAGCTGCGCTACGTCACGCAAGCCAAGACGCGGCCGCCGGGCTTCGTGGTGTTCGGCAACCGGGTGGACGAACTGCCGACCAGCTATCAGCGGTATCTCATCAACGGCATCCGCCGCGACCTGGGGTTCGGCGCGGTGCCGGTGCGGCTGACGCTGCGCGCGCCCAAGAACCCGTTCGACCACAGCCGCTGACCGCGGCCGGCTGGGACAGCCATCCTGCCTCGTCCGGGTCGATTCGCAACCTCCTGTTTACGATCGCGGCGCTACAGCGGGGCAAGGCCTGTCGAGGACGTTGCAAGCCGGGAGAACATGGGTGGCGTTCGAAGGAAGCACGCTGGTGGACTGGTCCGCCTTTTCGCGGTCCCGCGCCGAGCTGGGGGCGGGATTCGTCCGCATCCTGGGCTATTTCCGCGAGGACGGCGTCAAGTCGGTCGCCGCGATCGAGGCCGCGGTGCGCGCGGGCAATGCGGTCGCGATGGTGATCCCGGCGCATACGCTGAAAGGCGAGGCGCGGCAGTTCGGCGCCGAGCCGCTGGCCGACCTCGCCGAGACGATCGAGGTGTTCGCGCGCGACTGCGTCGAGCGGCAGGACACGCCCGAGCTGGCCGTCGAGCATGTCGTTCAGCTGCGCCCGCTGTTCACCCAGACGCTCGCGCTGCTGGAACGCGAGGCCAACCCGCTGGTGGAACGCCGCGTGGCGGCCGGCGGATTTGGGCGGAAAGCGGTGTGACATTCATCCTCCCCCGCCAGGGGGAGGTGGCGCCGAAGGCGACGGAGGGGGAGGACAGGCAGGCTTCCGGAAGTCCGCCCCCTCCGTCCGGCTACGCCGGCCACCTCCCCCTGGCGGGGGAGGATGAGTCAGCCCGCATCGGCGCCGCGCGCCACCGCGCGAGGCTGCGCCACGCCCACTCCATCGGGCCGTAACGGTATCGCGCCAGCCACGGCCGCGACCACAGCAGCATCGCCGCCCACACCCCCGCGACGAGCACCAGCAGCTGCGCGCGCGAAAACATCCCGAACAGCCCCAGCCCGTCGAACAACCCGGCGCAGATCAGGCTGGTGCCGAGATAGTTGGAGAACGCCATCCGCCCCGCCGCCGCGACGCGCGCGCCGACGGCACCGTCGGGCCGCAGCGCGAGGACGATGACCGCGATCCAGCCGGCGATCATCGGCGGCCGGATCGGCGCCGACAGCAGGTCCGCCTCCCACGCCACCGCCCGCGGGTCGAACCCCGACGCGGCGACCCAGCCGGCGAGAGCTAGGCCCAGCGGCACGCCGATGCCGAACCCGATCGCGGCCACGCGTCGGTACGCCGCGCGCGACCACGCGCCCGTCAGCATCCCGCCCCGCAGCGCCGCCATGCCGAACAGCATGTACGCCAGCGTCTCGAGCCCCACCGACCACAAGGTGCCCCCGATCAGCCCCGGCGCCTCGGCGAGGCGATGGGCGACGAGGCCCGGATAGCCGCCGCGATGCCGCGCGATCTCCCGCGCGATCGTCGCCGGCACGGGCACGCCGAACTGGTCGCGCAGCAGCGGCCAGTCGTGCAGGGCGGCGGCGCTGGGGTGGCCGCCCGCGATCTGCGCGGCGATCTGGTCCGCGGCGAGCGGCGTGTCGAGGTCGAGGACGATCTGCACCAGCAACAGCGACACGCCCGTCGCGACCAGCGCGGACGCGGGCCGGCGGCGGAACGCATAGGCGACCGTGCCGACCAGCGCATAGTGGACGAGGATGTCGCCGTCCCACACCAGGATCAGGTGCGCGAGGCCGAAGACGAGCAGCCACGCCATGCGCCGGTAATGCACCGCCGCCGCGCGCGCCCCGGCGCGGTCGGTGACGAGCAGCAACGACGCGCCGAACAGCCACGAGAACAGCCCGCGCATCTTGCCGTCGACGAGCACCAGCTCGGTCGCCCACACCGCGAGGCTCGTCCCGTGCGCGCCGCCGTACGCGGCCGGGTTGGCGTACGCCGCCTCCGGCATCGCGAACGACTGGACGTTCATCAGCACGATACCCATCACCGCGACCCCGCGGACGAGGTCGAGCGTCGCGATGCGGGCGGCGGACACCATCAGGCCAGCGGTAAGGCGATGTCGAATCGTTGCGCGATGATCCGCAACCGTTTGTCGCGGGTCCAGAGCTGCGTATCAGGTCGCAGCATGACTGATGCAAGCAGCGCCACGTCGACATAGCCGACGCCCTCACCCCATAGCCGCTGAGTCTCGATCAGATGGCTTACTTCGAAGAGGGCGGCCGGAGCGATCTGAGGCAGGGTGTTCAACCGATGGAGCACGCGCGCGCGTTGAGCGACGCTCCCAAGCGACACCTCAGCAGTCACGAGAGGATGGCCAAGCACTTGGTCGTTTACGAGCAAGTCGTCCAAGAGCCGCTCGGGACGGCGTAGATGATCTATCCAAACGGTGCTGTCGGGAAGGATCAAAAGAACTTGCGGCGCGGTGCGGCTGTCGCGTTCGGGTCTGAACCGCCCAGCGCGATCAGATCGCGAGCTGCGGCGCGATAGATCAAGGCTTGCAAGGCGTTCTCGATCAGGGAAACCTGTTCCTCGATCCCGGTCGCTTCGCGTGCCTTGGCGAGCAATTCGTCGTTGATGATTACCGTCATCTGCATGATTGGATCCGTAACACGGTTCGTAACGCTTGTCGTCAACCTCACGCCAGTTCCACCTCGCCGTCCATCAGCGCGGGGAAGAACGCCTCGTGGCGCTCGCGCAGCGCGGCGACGGTGACGACGTGGTCGCTGTCGGCGAGCTCGACGATCAGCCGGTCGGCGATCGTGCGGCCGATGCGCGCGACGTCGACGTCCGCCTCGTGCGCGGCCTGGAGGAAGGGGAGCAGGTGGTGGTCCTCGACCGTCGCGACGTACAGGCCCTGGTCCTCCGCGAACAGCTCGGCCGGCGCCCTGTCCGTGTGGATCAGCGCGCCGATCGCGCCGACGCCCGAGGCCGGCGCGGACGCCATCGCCATCTCCGCGACCGCGACCAGCAGCCCGCCGTCCGACACGTCGTGGACGGCGGTGAGCGCGCCGGCCTCGATCTGCCCGCGCACGAAGTCGCCCGCGCGGCGCTCGGCGGCCAGGTCGACGGGCGGCGGCGGGCCGGCGTCGGTCCCCGCGATGCCGTGCCGCTCGCGCAGCCACAGCGACTGGCCCATGTGGCCGTGCGGCGTGCCGATCAGCATGACGACGTCGCCGGTGCCCTTGAAGGCGATGGTGGCCGATTTCCGCCAGTCCGCCAGCAGGCCGACGGCGCCGATCGCCGGGGTGGGCAGGATCGACGAACCGCCGCCGGTCGCCTTCGACTCGTTGTAGAGCGACACGTTGCCGCTGACGATCGGCATCGCCAGCGCGCTGCATGCCTCGGCCATGCCCTCGATACAGCCCACCAGCTGCCCCATGATGACCGGGTTCTGCGGGTTGCCGAAATTGAGGCAGTCGGTGGCGCCCAGCGGCGTCGCGCCGACCGCGCTCAGATTGCGGAAGCCTTCCGCGATCGCCTGCTTGCCGCCCTCGCGCGGGTCGGCGAAGCAATAGCGCGGCGTGACGTCGGTGGTAATCGCCAGCGCCTTGTCGGTACCGTGGACGCGCACCACCGCGGCGTCGCCGCCCGGGCGCTGCACCGTGTCGGCGCCGACCATGTGGTCGTATTGCTCCCAGATCCAGCGCCGCGACGCGAGGTCGGGACAGCCGACGAGCGCCAGCAGGTCCGCCGCGACGTCGTCGCACGCGGGCACCGACGCCAGCGGGGCGGGGGGCACGGTCGGCGTCCACGGCCGGTCGTATTTGGGCGCCTCGTCCGCCAGCGGGCCGAGCGGGATGTCGGCGACCGTCTCGCCGCGGAACGTCAGCACCATGCGGCCCCCATCCGGACCGGGTTCGGTGACGCGGCCGATGACCGCGAAATCGAGCTCCCACTTCCTGAAGATCGCCTCCGCCTCCGCCTCGCGGCCGGGTTTCAGGACCATCAGCATCCGCTCCTGCGACTCGGACAGCATCATCTCGTAGGGGGTCATCCCCGTCTCGCGCTGCGGCACGTCGTCCATGACGAGCTCGATGCCGACGCCGCCTTTGCTGGCCATCTCGACCGACGAGGAGGTGAGGCCGGCGGCGCCCATGTCCTGGATCGCGACGATCACGTCGGTCGCCATCAGCTCGAGGCACGCCTCGATCAGCAGCTTCTCGGTGAAGGGGTCGCCGACCTGCACGGTCGGGCGCTTCTCGTCGGAATGCTCGTCGAACTCGGCGGACGCCATCGTCGCGCCGTGGATGCCGTCGCGGCCGGTCTTGCTGCCGACGTACACGATCGGGTTGCCGATGCCCGACGCGGCCGAATAGAAGATCCTGTCCGTGTCGGCGATGCCGACGGTCATCGCGTTGACCAGGATGTTGCCGTCGTAGGCGGGGTGGAAGTTCACCTCGCCGCCCACCGTGGGCACGCCGACGCAGTTGCCGTAGCTGCCGATGCCGCCGACCACGCCCGCGATCAGGTGGCGCATCTTCGGGTGGTCCGGCCGTCCGAAGCGCAGCGCGTTCATGTTGGCGACCGGGCGCGCGCCCATGGTGAACACGTCGCGCAGGATGCCGCCGACGCCGGTGGCCGCGCCCTGATGCGGCTCGATGTAGCTGGGGTGGTTGTGCGACTCCATCTTGAAGATCGCGGCCTGGCCCCTCCCGTCCGGACCTGGCCCGATGTCGACCACGCCGGCGTTCTCGCCGGGGCCGCAGATCACCTGGGGCCCTTTGGTGGGCAGCTTGGCGAGGTGCAGCCGGCTCGACTTGTAGCTGCAATGCTCGGACCACATCACCGAGAAGATGCCGAGCTCCAGCAGGTTGGGCTCGCGCCCCATCGCGTGGAGCACGCGCTCCCATTCCTCGGGGGAGAGGCCGTGGTCGGCGACGATCTGGGGCGTGATCTGGCTCATCGGTGGCGCTTAGCCGCCGCGCCCGGCGGTGCCTAGGGCGCGGCGTGCCCCGTGCGCCACTCGGTCAGCGCGTCGCGGTACTCGCGCGAGGTGCGCAGGCGGGCGAGGTAGCTGATCGGCCGGTGGCTCGCCCACGGCAGGTCGCCGGTACGAAACGTCCCGCGCGCGCCACAATAGGCCGCGCAACTGCCGCCGTCCGTCCAGGCGAGCCTGTCGCCGTCGCGCCGTATAGCCAAGGTGCAGCGCCCCACGCCCTCGACCGCCTTGTCCGCCGGCTCGACATAAACGAGCGCGTCGCCGCTGGCTGCCGCGATCCCGGCAAGCGAGCAGCTGTGCCCGTTGGCGAAGTCGAGCGCGAAACGGACGTAGGCGTGGGTTGCGTTGATCGGCACGATCTCCGCCACGTCGTCGGCGGGATAGGCGGTGCCGTCGACGAGGCGGTCGGTGAAGTGGTGGCTGTACCGTCCCGCAAGCGCCGCGACCGGCGTCGACGGCGCGGGCGCCGCCAGTGCCGCCGCGCCCGCGCCCACGATGAGCCCGGCCAGCCCCGCGATCCTGCCCCTCATCCCTGCGCCTCCGCCACGAAGTCCACGTCCCGCCGCTCGGGCCCGAACCACGTCCAGCCCGCCAGCACGATCGCCGTCACTCCGGCGACCAGCGCGAGCGCATAGCCGTAATCGCCGCCGTGCGCCTGCGCGAGGCTCGCCTGGAACGGCGCGTTGCGCGAGGCGATCAGGTTGCCGAGCTGATAGGCGACGCCGGGGAACAGCCCGCGCAGGCGCGGCGGCGACAGCTCGTTGAGGTGCACGGGCACCACGCCCCACGCGCCCTGCACCGCGACCTGGATCCCGAACGCGCCGAGCCCCAGCATCACCGGCGTCGCGGCGAACGCCCACAGCGGGATGACGGGCAGCGCCAGCAGGCTGGCCAGCACGATCGTGCGTCGGCGCCCGATCCGCTCGGACAGGATGCCGAAGCCGAGGCCGCCGACGATCGCGCCGACGTTCATCACGCCCGTCAGGATGCTGATCGTGCGCGTGTCGAAGCCGTGCTGCGCCTTGAGGAACGTCGGATACTGGTCCTGCGTGCCGTGGCTGAAGAAGTTGAACGCGGTCATCATCGCGACGAGGTACAGCGCGATCCGCCAGTTCGCCGCCAGCTCGCGCAGCGGGTTGGTCCGCGGCCGGCCGGCGAGCGCGTCGTGGACCGGGCTTTCCTCCACCCGCCGCCGGATGAGGAACACCAGCAGCGCAGGCACGACGCCGATAAAGAACATGCCGCGCCAGCCGACATGGTCGAAGAACAGCCCATAGGCGATGCTGGCGAGGAAATAGCCCGACGGATAGCCGCTCTGCAGCAGCCCCGACACCAGCCCGCGCAGCCGCGGCGGGATCGTCTCCATCACCAGGCTGGCGCCCACGCCCCATTCGCCGCCCATCGCGAAGCCGAACAGCGCGCGGATGACCAGCAGCTCGGAAAAGGTGCGCGCCACGCCCGACACGACGGAAAAGGCGGAGAACAGCGCGATGACGATCATCAGCACCGGCCGCCGCCCGAACCGGTCCGCCGCCCAGCCGAACGCGAACGCGCCGAACGGCCGCGCGGCGAGCGTGGCGAACAGCAGTTCCGATACCTGGGTGTCGTCGACGCCGAACGCCCGGCCGATCGCGGGTTTGAGGAACACCAGCAGGAAGAAGTCGAACGCGTCGAGCGTCCAGCCGAGATAGCTCGCCCAGATCGCGGAACGCTGCGGACGGGTGAGGGCGCGAAGATCGGCGAGGAGTGACATGGGCGGGGATCATGCCAGCGATGCGCAGGGCGGGCTAGGGTGGTGGGGGAGAGTTCCGATCCTCTCCCGCCAGGGGGAGGATCAACGGATTACCGTTTCAGCAACCGTCGCGCGCGGCCGATCAGCCGCGACCAGATCAGCTCCTCGGGCCCGGCATAGCCCAGCCCGACGTGCTCGGGCCGCACCGCCACCGCGTCGCCCAGGTCCAGTCCGCCGGTGCGCAGGCCCGCCCGCCCTATCCGTGCCCAGCGTCGCGCGGTTTCCCAGCGGATCAGGCGCACGTCCCCGTCGTCGAGGCCCGGCCGGTCGAGGAAATCCTCCTGCAGCGCGACGAGCGTGGCGCCCAGCCGGTGCAGCGTCGCGCGGTCGGGCACCGGCAGCTGGCCCATGACGTGGCGCACGACCAGCGCCGCCGCCGCGTCCGCCCCCGCGCCCAGCACCGGCGCATAGGCGTGGGCGAGCACCCGCGTCGCATTGGCGTGCATCTTGTCCCGCAGCCGTTTCGACATGCCGCCGCCGTGCTGGCGATAGACCACCAGCTCGTCGTCCAGCCGGCCGATCCGGCCGATCCGGGCCAGGCGGTGATAGAGGTCGAAATCCTCCGCGCAGACCATCTCGGGCCGGGTGAACGGATCGAGCGTGCGCGCCGCGTCGCCGCGCATCATCACCGACGACCACACCAGCGGGTTCTCGATCCGCAGCAGCCACTCGATCAGCGCGGGGCTCGTCACTGGCGCGAGCGGCAGGGGACGCAGCTGGCCGTCCGCCAGCGCGGCGGCGGCGCTGCCCACCAGCACGACGTCGCGGTGGCGGTCGAGATAGGCGACCTGCCGCGCGAAGCGCTCGGGCCGGCACAGGTCGTCGTGGTCGAGCCCGGCGACGTAGCGCCCGCGCGCCTGCGCGAAGGCGATGTTGCGCGCCACGACGGGCCCGCCGTTGCGCTCCGCCGCGATCACGCGCACCCGCGGGTCGGGCCAGCCGCGCAGCACCGCCAGCGTGTCGTCGGTCGAGCAATCGTCGACGATCACCGCCTCCCAGTCGGGCATCGTCTGCGCGCCGAGGCTGGCGAGCGTCTCGCCGACCAGCGCCGCGCCGTTGTACGCGGCCATGACGACGCTGACGACGGGAGGGGCCGCGGGATCGCGGAGGGCCGGGGCGACGGTGGCAATGACGGGGGTCACGCGACGGCGCGGGCCCGGCCGTGGGTGCCGACGTCGAGCAGCTGGTCGACGATCATGCGGCCGACGTCGTTCTGCCACAGCCACAGCCCGTTGGCCTGGCCCGCGAAGCTCGCCTCGCCGCCCAGCCGCCCCCACGGCACGAAGCCGGCGGCCAGCCCGATGCCGTACAGCCCGGGCAGCGCCGTGCCGTCCGCGCCGAGCACGCGGCAGTGCCGGTCGACCATCGCGGCGCCGGTATCCGCGGCCAGCACGATCGGCCGGCCGGCGGCATCGGCGACCGGCAGCGCGTGCGGGCGATAGCCGAGCGCCGCGATCACCAGGTCGGCGTCGCGGATGATCGCGGCGGCGTCCGCGTCGACCCGCGCCGCGATCGCGTGCGGCCGGATGCGCGGGTCGGGCCGCCGGCCGCCGATCGCCAGCATCCGCAGCACCAGCTCGCGCGCCTCCAGCCGGAACCCCGCCAGCCGATAGACGAAGCCCGAGACCGGGCACACGTCGTCGGGCCCCCAATCGGTGAAGCCGTCCGCCAGCGCCGCCTCGCCCGACGGATAGAACGGCCGCAGCGGCCGGCGGTGGAGGAGGGTGATCCCGCCCGCCCCCAGCGGCAGCGCGGGCGTGCCGCGCAGCAGCAGCGCGATCGTGGTCAGCGCGCTCGTGGAGCCGCCGATCACCGCGATCCGCGGGTCGCGCCGCCCGGCGAGCAGGTCCGCCACCCGCTCGAACCCGCCGGTCGCCAGCACCTGGTCCGACTGGACGAGCCGGTCGCCCGCCAGCGCCATCAGCGGCTCGCCCGCGACGGTCTGCGTCGACAATCGGCCGAGCGGCTGATGCCCGCCGGTCGCGATCACCACGGATTGCGACAGATATTCGACCTCGCGGCCGTCGGCGCGGCGCAGGCAGGTGCGCCACAGCCCGTCGGGCGTCGCGCGCGTGCCCAGCGCCTCGTGCCCGGTCAGCACGGTGCCGCCGCCCGCGCGCACCAGGTCCGCCAGCCGGTCGCCGGTCGCGCGCAGCAGCGGGCCGATCTCGGCCAGCGGGACGCCCAGCGCGTCGCGATACCGCTCCACCGCGCGCGCCGCCGGGTGGGTCGCGAGCGCGGCGAGGCTCGGCTCGGGATTGTCGACCACCGCCGACAGGAAGGTCTGCGCGGTCGAATCGGATGTGATCGCATAGCCGCCGAGCCGCCCGCCGCCCAGCCCCGCATCGCGCTCGACGACGACCAGCCCGCCCGCCAGCGCGGCCAGCCGCCCGTCCTTCGCCGCCGCGGTCAGCATCGCGGTGCCCGCCGGCCCGCCGCCCACCAGCAGCGTGTGCGCGACCTGCGGCATCACGCGCGCGGGCCGCCGCCGGGTGAGTCTGGCGGCGACCTCGACCAGCGTCGCGCCGACGTGGCGCGCGTCCGCCGGCGTCATCGCATCGGTGATCGGCAGCGACACGATGCGCCGCGACAGGTCGTCGGCGACCGGCGTCGGCTCGACGAGCGCATGGTCGCGGAACCAGGGCTGCTCGCCCAGATGCGGGCTGAAATAACAGCCGCTGGCGATACCGCGCGACTCGAGCGCGGCCGCCACCTCGTCGCGCCGGCCGGCGAGCGCCGCGGGCAGCAGCACCGGCATGAACTGCATCGCGCGCCGGCGGCCGAGCGGCGCCTGGAGGTGGAACCCGGCGAGTGCCTCGCGATACGCGCCCTCCACCGCCGCGCGATGCTCGCACGCCGCCTCGATCCCGGCGAGCTTCAGCATCGCGGTCGCCGCCGGCACCTCGGCGAGCTTGGCGTTTAGGCCGGGGAGGGTGGCGCTGCGTCCCTGCTCGAAGCCGAAGCCCGCCATCGCGCGAAGCTGCGCGATCAGGCCGGGATCGCCGCTGTGGACCAGCCCGCCCTCGCCGACCGCGAACGTCTTGGTCGCGTGCATCGAATAGACGACCGCGAACGGCGCGTCGGCGCCGAAGCCGTTCCCGTCCGCGTCGAGCGTGCCGAGCGACGAGGCGGCGTCCACCACCACACCGACGCCGAACCGGCGCGCCAGCCAGGCGTAGCGTTCCAGATCTATCGCCGCCCCGAACGCGGCATAGGGGACCACCACCGCGATGCGCCCGCCATGATGCCGCAGCAGCCGCTCCTCCTCGCCCTCGTCCAATACCCAGGTCGCAGGATCGACGTCGGCGATCAGCGGCGTCAGCCCGGCCCATTCCGCCGCCTGCGCCGTCGCGGCGAAGGTCATCGCCGGGACGAGTGCTAGCCGACCGGAACGCTCGGCGTCCCCCGCCGCCTGACGGATCGCGATGACCAGGCCGAGTGTCGCGTTGGCGACCCCCAGGCTGGCGCCGCGCCCGCCGAACAGGTCGCGCGTCACCGCCGCCTCGAACCCGCGCAGTTCCGGGCCGTTGTTGCTGTACGTCCCCGACGCCTCGATCCGGCGCAACACGTCGACATGATCGGCGAGTCGCGGCGGATTGGGGGCGATCAGGGGATAGCGGATCATCGGCGGGCCTTCGTCGGGGACGGCCCGCATGCCTTACCGCGTGCTAAGGATCGGTTACGCGACGCGATCGGTGCGCCGACGATCCATCTTCGGCAACCTCGCACTACCTCTCGGCGAAGGCCGGGACCCGGTAGCGACGGCTTGCGAAATCGGGGTGACCCCGCTTGCCGACGTTCCCGTGATGGGCCTCGGCCTTCGCCGGGGAGGTGCCGGGGTTCGGCGAACCCTATTGCTGGTCGTTCGTGTCCCGCTTCACCTCGCCGCCCGTGCCGCCTACGCCGTCCTCGACGCCGGAGGAGGTGAACGGATCGGGCTCGTCGCCGCCCTCGCCGCGGGAGACCGCGTCGGAGCGGGCCTGCACCGCCTGGACGATGTCGGGGCGCGGGTCTTCGTGGCCGATGATGCCCGGGCCCTTCTCGGGGATGGAGTCGATGTCGGTATCGATGTCCGGGCCGGTGTCGGTGTCGCTCATGGGCGGGTCCTCAGATTTCGGCGGGTTGCGAGGTGCCGGGGTCGAACGCGGGCGCGCCGGGATCGGGCATGTCGATGTCGGGACCGGGCGTCGTGAACTCGGGCGGCGGCGAGCCGGGGCTGACGGGCTCGCCCGAGGGGGGCGGCAGTTCGGTGGGGGGAATGGAAGCCATGCGTCGTCTCCTTCGCCATGCTCAACGCGCCGGGTGCGCGCCGGGTTGCCCCGGGACGCCCGCTGCGATAAGCGCCGCCGACCGGCTTTGTCCGAGCAAGCGGGCGTGGCGGAATTGGTAGACGCAGCAGGTTTAGGTCCTGCCATCGCAAGATGTGGGGGTTCGAGTCCCTTCGCCCGCACCAGTTCCGGCTCGCAGACGCGGCGGCGGGGCCACGACCGATTCCAGCCATTCCCGTAGCAGAGGCCCCCAGATGCAGACTGTCGAGACGTTGAACGAAGGGCTGCGACGCGCCTACCGGTTGACCATCACCGCGCGCGACGTGGACGCCCGCGTCGATGCCGAGCTGAAGCGCGTGGCGCCGCAGGTCAAGATGCCCGGCTTCCGCCCCGGCAAGGTGCCCGCCAACCTCGTGCGCAAGATGCACGGCCCCGCCATGCTGCAGGACGCGCTGAACGGCTCGATCCAGGACGGCGTCCAGGCGCTGATCGCGCAGCACGCGCTGCGCCCCGCGACGCAGCCGTCGGTCGCGCTCGACGGCGACTATGCGCCCGGCCAGGACGCCGCGGTGACGGTCGAGCTCGAGGTGCTGCCCGACGTGCCCGCCCCCGCGATCGAGGGGCTGGTGCTCGAGCGTCTGACCGTGCCCGCCGAGGATTCGGTGGTCGACGAGCAGCTGCGGCGCTTCGCCGACGGGCAGAAGCGGTTCGACGACGCGCCCGAGGGCCATGCGGCGGCGATGGGCGACACCGTCGTCATGGATTTCGCCGGCCGGACCGCGGACGGCGTCGCCTTTCCGGGCGGCACGGGCGAGGACATGTCCGTCGAGCTGGGCGCCGGCCGGCTGATCCCGGGTTTCGAGGACCAGGTCGTCGGTGCGACGGTGGGCGAGGAGCGGCAGATCGCCGTGACCTTCCCCGAGGATTACCAGGAGAAATCGCTGGCCGGCAAGGACGCGACGTTCGACCTCACGATCAAGGCGGTGAAGACCGCCGCCGAGAGCGCGATCGACGACGGCCTCGCCAAGAACCTGGGGCTGGAAAGCCTGGAGCAGCTGCGCGGGCTGGTGAAGGGGCAGGTGGAGCAGGAGCTCAACGGCCTGACCCGCACCTACATGAAGCGCAAGCTGCTCGACCAGCTGGCCGAGGGCCACGACTTCCCGGTCCCGCCGTCGATGGTCGAGGCGGAGTTCGCGCAGATCTGGCAACAGCTCGAGCATGAGGCGACTCACGAAGCCGACCCCGAGACCGCCAAGGCCGAGATGGAGGGCGACCGCGACGACTATCACCGCATCGCCGAGCGCCGTGTGCGCCTGGGGCTGCTGCTGTCCGAGATCGGCCAGGCGAACGGCATCGAGGTGACGCAAGCGGAGATGAACCGCCTGATCGCGCAGGCCAGCCAGCAATACCGCCCCGAGGACCGGCAGAAGTTCGCGCAGTACATCGCGCAGGACATGATGGCCGCCGCCCAGCTGCGCGCGCCGCTGTACGAGGACAAGGTCGTCGATTACCTGTTCGGCAAGGCGGAGATCACCGACCGCGAGGTGACCCGAGCCGAGCTGGAGGCCGCGATCGAGAGCGAGGACGGTTTCGCGACCGGCACGCACATCCACAACCACGACGATCACGGTCACGGCGATCACGATCACGCCGATCACGACCACGACGGCCACGATCATGGCGATCACGACCATGCGGGCCACGATGACGCCGCGCGCGACCATGGCGACCACGATCACGCGGCCCTCGACCATGCGGAGCCGGAGGCGACATCCGCCGACGAGGCGCCCGCCGCGACCAAGCCCGTCGCCAACAGCACCGGCGCGATCGGTGCCGAGGTCGAGCCGCCGGTGAAGAAGCCGCGCGCGAAGAAGGCGGCGCCCGTGGAGACAGTCCCAGAACTGGGTGCGGACGGCGACGACGCCGCGCCGGCGGGCGAGCCGGCGGCGAAGAAGCCGCGCGCGCGCAAGAAGGTCGAAGGCTGAGTACCCTGTCGGGCCGTCACCCATGACGGCCCGACCCCGATCGAGGAATCTTCGCCCTGCCCATCATTGCCGTGCTTCTGCCATGCTACAACGAGGAGGCGGCGATCGCGGCGACGGTGGCGGGGTTCCGTGTCGCGCTGCCGGGCGCGACGATCTACGTCTATGACAACAACAGCCGGGACGGGACGCGCGCGGCGGCCGAGGCGGCGGGCGCGGTCGTCCGGACCGAGCGGGTGCAGGGCAAGGGTGCGGTCGTGCGGCGGATGTTCGCCGACGTCGACGCCGACGTCTATGTGATGGCCGACGGCGACGCGACCTACGACGCCGCGTCCGCGCCCGCGATGGTCGCGCGATTGCTGGACGAGCAGCTCGACATGGTGGTCGGCTCGCGCATCGAGAAGGCCCAGGCGGCGTATCGGCGCGGGCACCGGTTCGGCAACGCGGTGCTGACGGGCATGCTCGCGCGGCTGTTCGGGCGCAGCTTCACCGACATCCTGTCGGGATACCGCGTGTTCTCGCGCCGGTTCGTCAAAAGCTATCCCGCGCTGTCGACCGGGTTCGAGATCGAGACCGACATCTGCGTCCACGCGCTCGAACTCAGGATGCCGGTGGGCGAGATGGAGACGCCGTATTTCGAGCGGCCGGAGGGGTCGATCTCCAAATTGTCCACCTATCGCGACGGGTGGCGGATCGCGCGGACGATGGTGAACCTGTACCGCTCCGAACGGCCACCGTTGTTCTATGGTGCGATCGCCGCGGTCGTCGCGCTGGTGGCGGTGATCCTGGCGGTGCCGCTGCTGGTGGATTACCTGCGCACCGGCCTCGTCCCGCGCTTCCCGACCGCGATCCTCATCACCGGCCTGATGATCGTCGCGGTGCTGTGCGTCTTCGCCGGGCTGATCCTCGACACCGTCACCAAGGGGCGCCGCGAGATCAAGCGGCTCGCCTATCTGTCGATCGCCGCTCCGTCGCGAGCACCCACAGCCGGCGCGTGACCTCCACGCCCAGGAACATCAGCGGGAACAGCACGAGGTAGCGGTACCGCAGGATCGGCTGCACGACCATGTAGGGCAGCGCGGGCATCAGGACGATCGTCGCCGCGTACAGCATCCGCTCCCGCCACCACAGCAGGCAGGCGGCGGCGCCCGCCAGCCCGGCGAGGCCCGTCAGCCCGGTCAGCAGCCACTTGGCGTCGACGCCCCGCTCGCGCTCGCCGTACAGCGTCCAGAACCAGCGCGGGGGGAAGAAGAACTGCCGCAGATGGCGCAGCGACAGCCGCACGAAGTCGCCCGGATGCTGCCCGATCCACGCGCGCGCCTCGCGGCCCAGACGGTCGGCATAGGGGATCTCGCCGCCCTCCGCGCGCATCCGCGCGATGACGGCGGGTTCGCCGTCTGGGTGGATCTGCCGCTCGCGCGCGCGGAACACGGCGGCGGCATCGGTGCCGCTCACCGCCGCGGGATGGTTCGCGAGCGCGAGTTCCAGCCCGGCGTTGCCGCGCAGCGGGACGAAGCGGCCGAACGCCGCGTAGTTGCGGATCGTCCACGGCGTCAGCACCGCCGCGAGCGCCAGCGCCGCCACCGCGATCGCCGGCGCCCAGCGTCGCGCGGGCACCCGGCGCCACAGCAGCAGCGCGAGATTGGCATAGCCCGCCAGCCCCAGCGCCGGACTGACGAACGCCAGCAGCGCCACGAGCAGCGCCAGCGCGGCGATCCGGGGCAGGTCGACCGCGCCGCCGCGATCCCACGCCACGGTCAGCCACAGGATCGCGGCGGACAGCAGCACCGCCATGCCGCCTTCCCAGAAGCGGAACTCGTCCGTCTCGGTGAACTGGTTGAGGGGTAGCAGGCAGGCCAGCGCCAGCGCGGCCAGCCGGCTCGCGCGCGGTACGCCCATCACCGCGAACGCGCGGTACAGGACGATGGCCGCGCCCAGGCAGCAGCCGATGGCGAGGAAGCTGAGCGCCCAGGTCGAGGTCCGCGTCTCGATGCCCAGCAGGCGCAGGACCGATCCGTCGATGATCGGCGCGATCGGGCTCAGATGCGTCGTCGGGCGCTCGCCGCGATAGAAGGTGTCGGCGATCGTGCCGTCGCGCGCAAAGGATAGCGCGACGTGCCCGGCCTCTCCACCAATCCGAATCGTGAAATGCCGCCGCACCCACCAGACCCGCCACATCGCCCCGACGATCAGGAGCAGGGACGGCAGGACGAAACTCTTGCGGAGTAGTACGTCGGTTCTTCGCCGAAGCGAGGCCCATGTCGTGCGTGATTGGACCGGCATGACCGGATACTGCATGGCCGCGCGATAGGACAAACCGGTATCCCCCCTCAACTCGGCCGATGCGTAACTTGGGTGCGGGGCCGTGGCAATCTCGGCCCGGCGGCGGGCGGGGCCGCGCGTGCCTCGTCCCCGCCGCCGCCCCCTTGCGCCCTGCCGGGGGAGCGCCGATGTTGCCGCAAGAGCATCAAGGACGGATCGTCAAACCCATGCATAATCCTTTCGAGACCGGCGATTTCCAGCGCCATTTCACCGACTCGCTGGTGCCGATCGTCATCGAGCAGTCGAACCGCGGCGAGCGCTCGTTCGACATCTTCTCGCGCCTGCTGCGCGAGCGCATCATCTTCGTGACCGGCGGCGTCGAGGACGGCATGGCCTCGCTCATCACCGCGCAGCTGCTTTTCCTCGAGTCCGAGAACCCGAAGAAGGACATCTTCATGTACATCAACTCGCCGGGCGGCGTCGTCACGGCGGGCATGGCGATCCACGACACCATGCAGTACATCCGGCCGCGCGTCGGCACGGTGTGCATCGGCCAGGCCGCGTCGATGGGCAGTTTCCTGCTGGCGTCGGGCGAGAAGGACATGCGCGTCGCGCTGACCAACGCCCGGATCATGATCCACCAGCCGTCGGGCGGCGCGCAGGGCATGGCGTCGGACATCGAGATCCAGGCGCGCGAGATCCTGCGCATCCGGGCCCGGATGAACGAGCTGTACGCGCAATATACCGGCCAGCCGATCGAGGAGATCGAGCGGCGGATGGATCGCGACACCTTCCTGTCGGCCAGCGAGGCGAAGGATTTCGGCCTGATCGACCAGGTGTTCGACAAGCGCCCCGCGCCCGTCGGCGACATGGCCGCCGCGGCCTGACGCCGATCGTCCTCATTACCCACGTTCCGGCATTGCCGGGAGATACCCGGCCGGGTTACGATGCCCGGCCGGTGGAAAGCCGCGTCGCTTCGGCGCGCAAAGAGGTGACTGAATGCCCAAGCTAGATGGTGGCGACTCCAAGAGCACGCTGTATTGTTCCTTTTGCGGCAAGTCGCAGCACGAGGTCCGCAAGCTGATCGCCGGGCCGACCGTGTTCATCTGCGACGAGTGCGTCGAGCTGTGCAACGACATCATCCGCGAGGAGACCAAGTCCGCGCTGGTGAGCAAGAAGGACGGCGGCGTGCCGACGCCGCTGGAGATCTGCAACGTCCTCGACGATTACGTGATCGGCCAGAAGCAGGCCAAGCGCGTGCTGTCGGTCGCGGTGCACAATCACTACAAGCGGCTGAACCACGGCGCCAAGGGTGCGTCGGTGGAACTGTCCAAGTCCAACATCCTGCTCGTCGGACCGACGGGTTGCGGCAAGACGCTGCTCGCGCAGACGCTGGCCCGCATCCTCGACGTGCCGTTCACGATGGCGGACGCGACGACGCTGACCGAGGCGGGCTATGTCGGCGAGGACGTCGAGAACATCATCCTGAAACTGCTGCAGGCGTCCGACTACAACGTCGAGCGGGCGCAGCGCGGGATCGTGTACATCGACGAGATCGACAAGATCAGCCGCAAGGCCGAGAACCCGTCGATCACCCGCGACGTGTCGGGCGAGGGCGTGCAGCAGGCGCTGCTGAAACTGATGGAGGGCACCACCGCGTCGGTGCCGCCGCAGGGCGGGCGCAAGCATCCGCAGCAGGAGTTCCTGCAGGTCGACACGACCAACATCCTGTTCATCTGCGGCGGTGCGTTCTCGGGCCTCGAGAAGATCATCGGCGACCGATTGCAGGGCAAGTCGATCGGCTTCGGGGCGTACGTCGCGTCGCCGGAGGAGCGCCGCACCGGCGAGGTGCTGCGCCAGGTCGAGCCCGAGGATCTGCTCAAGTTCGGGCTGATCCCCGAGTTCGTCGGCCGCCTGCCCGTCATCGCGACGCTGGAGGACCTCGACATCCCGGCGCTGGTGAAGATCCTGTCCGAGCCCAAGAACGCGCTCGTCAAACAGTATCAGACGCTGTTCGACATCGAGGACGTGAAGCTCGGATTCACCGACGACGCGCTGGTGACGGTCGCGCGCAAGGCGATCGACCGCAAGACGGGCGCGCGCGGGTTGCGGTCGATCCTGGAGGCGATCCTGCTCGACACGATGTTCGACCTGCCGGGCATGGACTCGGTCGACGAGGTGATGATCGACAAGGACGTGATCGAGGGCCGCAAGGAACCGATCCGCGTCTATGCCAAGAAGGAAAAGAGCGGCGCCGCCTGACGGCGCGTTCGCCTGGGTTACCGCGAAGGGGCGTCGGGCGACCGGCGCCCTTTTTCATGTGCCCGATCGCGGCCGGGTGCGTTGGAGGCGTATCATACGGGAGCCGATCATGGACGACGCACGCATCTGGACCTTCGAGGAAAGCCTGTGGACGGGCGACGCGGACCACTATCGCGCGCTGATCGACGACCAGTGCCTGATGGTGCTGCCGAGCGAGCCGCACGTCGTCACGGGTCGTCAGGCGATCGAGACGGTGGCGGCGACGCCGCGCTGGGCCCGGGTCGAACTGTCGGATCGTCAGGTGATGCGGCCGGAAGAAGGGTTGATCGTCATCGCCTATCACGCGCAGGCCAGCCGCGACGGCGGCGAGGCGTACGAGGCGTTCTGCACGACCACCATCCGCCGCCGCGCCCACGAGGACTGGCTGGTCGTGCAGCACAGCCAACTGCCGCCGCTGGCGTTGAAATAACTCCTTGATCCTCCCCGGGCTTGCCTCGGGGAGGGGGCCCGTCCGGCGCAGCCGGATGGTGGAAGGGCAGGCGCAGGGCTACCGGCACCAGCATCGCGTGTGTCGCCGGCTCCTCCACCATGATAGGCATTGTCTCCCCGAGCCGCGCTCGGGGAGGATCGGACTGGATCAGAACACGCCGGGCACGAACCGCGGCACACGCGCCGTCCCGGCCGCGTAGGTGCCGCCGAACAGGTCCGCGAGCATCCGCTCCTCCTCCGCGATCCTCAGCCACGTGCCCAGCGCATAGAGCGGGATCGCCGCCGCGAGCCGAGGCCAGTGTCCGGTCGCCACCGCCATCGCCACCAGCAGCAGGAACAGCGCGGTGTAGATCGGGTGGCGCAGGTGCGCGAACGGGCCGGTGGTGACGAGCGTGTGATCGCCGCGGGTGCGCGCGACGATGCTCCAGTTGCGGCCCATCGTGCGGGTCGACCAGACGAACAGCGCGACCGCCGCCGCCATCAGCACCGCGACCGCCGCCGCCTCCGCCAGCGCCGCGCCGCCCAGCGGGTCGAGCACGACCCGCTCGACGCCGACCACGACGAGAAAGATCGCGCATCCCTGCACCGCGATGCCCGCCATCGACCGGCGTGAGCGGGTGACGTTGCCGCGCGCCTCCCGTCCGGCGCCGCGCCGCGCCGCGACGAGCGCGACCGCAAAGGCGAACAGCCCCAGCCACAGCGCGGCGAGGCCGGGCAGCCCGACCGGCTGCGCGCCCATCACCGCCGTGCCCTCATTTCCGCGGCCGCAGCGTCGCGGCGAGCGCTAGGCCCGCCGCCAGCTGGACCATGCCGTATACCCGCCGCCGGTCCGGCCGGCCGCCGAACGGCTTCACCAGCGCGTCCACCATCGGCACCTGCGATCGCCACAGGTCGACGTGGCGCGCGGCCTGGAGCAGCCCCAGCGCGCCGTCGCCGATCATGAACACCGCCGCCATCTCGGCTGCGCGCTTCAGCCCGACCGACAGGTCGCTTTCGCCCGCGTTCGCGCCCGCGGTCGGATCGGTCATCTGACCGTCGCGCGCTTCTTCGCCTGTTCCGCCTGCCATGCCTGATACTCCTCGACCGCCACCGACCGCTTCAACACGCGAGCGGCCGGATCGATCACGACATGCGCGCCGTCCGGCACCGGCAGGAAGCCCGCGCCGCCGATCATCGCGACGCGGACGATCCGCCCGTCGACGCTCGCCTCCACCGGCATCGGGAACGGAACGCCGCCCGGCGCCTGCCAGCGCAGCGCCAGGCCACCGGGCGCGGGCGCCTGCGTCAGCTCGGGCAGCGCGGCCTGGCGCAGGTACACGTCGAAGAACCAGCCATAGTCCTGGCCGGTGACCTGCCGCACGAAGCCCTCGAACTCGCGCGTCGAGCCGTAGCGGGGGGTGAAGTTGCCGGGCCTGGGGTCCTCGCGCCCGTACACCTCCAGCCGGGTCGCGCGCATCCAGGCTGCGTCGCCGATCAGCCAGCGCAGCGTGTGGAGCATCCACGCGCCCTTGTAATAGATGTCCTGCGACGGGCCGCCGCGGGATTCCTCATACACGTCCTCCTCGGTCAGCACGCGGCCGCTGACGATCGGGTGCCTGTTCTCGATGCGGTTGCGCTGCTCGTCCATCATCGTGGCGTAGCGCGCCTCGCCCTCGCGCCACCGGCCGTAGAGCGGCTGCATATATTCCTCGAACCCCTCGTGGAGCCAGTAATCGTCCCAGTCGGCGGCGGTCAGCTGGTTGCCGAACCATTCGTGGCCGAACTCGTGCTGGAACAGCCAGTCGAACCCCTCGGGCTTCTTGGCGTAATCGTTGCCGTAGCCGTTGATCGTCTGGTGCTCCATGCCGAGGTACGGCGTCTCGACCACGCCCACCTTCTCGTCGCCGAACGGATAGGGGCCGACGACGCTTTCGTAGAAGTCGAGCGTGGGGGCGAACTCGGCGAACAGCGCCTCGGCCTTGGCCTTTTCGCCGGGAAGGTACCAATAGGCCATCGGGATCGTGTTGCCGAAGCGCGAGCGATACTGGCCCTCGATCACTTCGTACGGCCCGACGTTGAGCGCCACGCCATAGGTGTCGGGGTGCTTCACCCGCCAGTTCCACGTCGTGCGCCCGTCGGGCAGGGTGTCGACGCCGGTCAGCACGCCGTTCGACGGCGCCTTCAGTCCGGCGGGCACGGTGATGTGGAGCGTCGCGACCCCGGGCTCGCCGGTCGGATGGTCGAGGCACGGCCAGAACAGGTCGCAGCCATAGCTTTCCGCGGTGGTGGCGAACCAGGTGCGGCC
>JBPBQW010000037.1:0-23987 GCA_050955125.1 Janthinobacterium lividum | reverse complement strand
AGGCGCCGCATGCGCAGCTGGTCTACAACGACTATATGAGCTGGGAGCCGGGCAATGCACCGCATCGTGCCGGTGTGCTACGCCTGCTTGAAGGGTTCCGCCGCCGCGGCGTTCCGGTCGATGCCCTCGGCCTGCAATCGCACCTCGTGACGCAAGGCCCCGACGTCGGCTCCAGTGTCTCCCGTCTGCAGGGTGAATGGCGCCGCTTCCTCGATGCGGTGACGCAGATGGGCTATGGCCTCGTCATCACCGAGCTCGACGTGCGCGACAACGGCCTGCCGGCGGACATTGCGGTCAGGGATCGTGGTGTCGCCGACTTCACCCGCGGCTACCTCGACGTGACGCTGAGTTATCCGCAGGTGCGCGACGTGCTCGCCTGGGGACTGTGCGATCGCTACAGCTGGATCGAGGGGTTCGAGCCTCGCAAGGACGGCGCCCGTCGCCGGCCGACGCTCTACGACGCCGATTTCCGCCCCAAGCCCATGCGCGACGCCGTCGCCGCCGCGCTGGCCGGCGCACCGGCCCGGTAAACCGACCCGTGCAGGGTCGGCGCCGACGGCCCTCGATAGAGAGCGGCGGCTGATGCGCCGCCGGGGAAATGGGCCCCGACGGCGCACCCGATCAGAAGTTGCCGCGCAGAATGAACGAGTAGCGGCGATCGTTCACGAAATACGACCGTGGCGCCAGCTGGTTCGGATCATTCGAGTAAGCTTGCAGCGTCTCGGTCACCGCATTGGTGAGGTTCACGCCCTGAACACCAAGTTTGATATACTTGTTAACGTTGATGAATGCCGAGGCGTCCAGCTGACCGCCCGCTGCCTGATAGATTGACGAATAGGGATAGATCACATCGGCTGCCGTCAACAGATATTTCGACCGCCAGTTATACGCCGCGCGGATCGACACCGGACCCTTTTCGTAGAAGATCGTACCATTGGCATTGTGCTTCGATAGCCCCTCAAGCGGCAACCTGCCGGTCTGTGTCGCCGGATTGACGTTCGTGACCGCGACACCCCCGTTCAGGAACGAGTTCGGCAAGCCCGAGCTATCGATATACGAATAGTTAGCGCTCGCACCGAGCCCGCTGAAGAGCCAGGGCAGGAAGGTGAACGTCTGCTGGTACGCGACTTCCGCGCCCTTGATCTTACCGTCGCCGTTGTAGTTGGCCGGGCCGCGGATCAGCTGATCGAACGTGATGCCGTTGTTCGTCACCGGCGAGTTAATGAGCGAGCTGTAAAAGAAGTTCTTCACGTCCTTGTAGAACACGTCGACCGTCAGCGATCCGACGCGGGAGAAATACCATTCCGCAGTCGCATCGAACTGCCAGGCGGTCGCCGGCTTCAGGTACGGGTTACCCGCCGAGGTCGAGAAGTTTCCGTTCCCGTCGATCGAGATCGACACGAAGGGACGCGTCAGCGACGTGTCCGGTCGCGTCAGGACCTTCGACGCGGCGAGGCGGAACTGCAGCTTGTCGGTGGCCGAGATCTTGAAGTTGAAGCTCGGCAGGAAGTAGCTGTAGTCATTGCGCGCGGTGGTCGGCACGAACGTCGCCGACGTCGCCGCGAACGCGACCAGCTGCGCATAGCCGGCCGGCCCGAGATTGCAGACACCGCCGGGCCTGGTCGGCGCGCCGGCCGGGGCGCCAGCCGGCGGGCTCTGGAGCGCGCATCGCCCGGCCGTCACGACGGTCGTGCCATCCGCGGCATAGACGTTGTCATAAGGCTGCGCGATCGCGTTGTTGTTCTGCGACGCGATGCCGAGCGTCTGGAGTGTGGGCACCGCCGATGAGCTCAACGAGGTGGTGTTCGTGCTGACGTACCGAACGCCGACGTTGCCCGAGATCCTGGCACCAAAGAAGTTGTCGGACTGATAGGGAAGCATGAGGTAGGCTTCCGAATCCTCCTCCTTCAGCCGCGACACCTCGCTCGGCAGATACGGGGTCCCCGCGATCGCGCCAGGGCGCGCGCTTGACGTGACGAACTGCTGTGACGTGTTGCCGTTCTGGCGTGCCAATGCTTCCACGCTGTTGACGAACGACTGATAGCCCGCAGGATTACCGAGCAGATTACCATTATAGTAATATGCCCCCGGCGGCGCAGCGGTCTGGCCACGGAAGAAGTTGGGGAAGGTGTAGAACTGGCTGTTGGCGGCACCCTCCTGAGCCACCGTCACCGGATACCCGGCCCAGACTTCACTCAACATTCCCCAGTTGTAGGCGGAATACTTCACTGTCTGATCGCGATCGGCATAGCGGGCGCCGAACTTGACCTTGTTGAGAAATGCGCCGTCGTCGCCGAACTTGTACTCGAAATTACCAGCGACCTGATACTCGCGACCGCGACTGTCTTCGTAATGCTCCTGCGCGTTGCGATAGAAGCTCGTGTTCGGATCAGCGAAATACTGGGCGTCGGTCTCGTTGGCGATCGGGCTCGGCGTCGCCCAGCCTGCTGCCAGCGTGGACGGCTTGTGACTGATGACCGACGGAAGCTTGCCGGTCAGGTTGACTTCCTGATCCACGAAGGTCGACCCGGCGATCGCGACGTCGGACTCGGTATGGACCGAAGTGGTATAGTCGACGTCGAGGTCGATCGACAGGCGCGACGACGGATTGATCTTCGCATTCACGCCATAGTCGTTGTTCGTGCTCTCCTCGAACACCTGACGTTCCGAGTTCGACGTCTGGCTGCCGCCCGAGGGGATTGACGTGGGCAGGTCCAGAACACCCGCCGTCATGTTGATGCCGGACGGGTCGCCGCTGCGATTGGTTCGATAACCCGAGCCAGGCTGGGTGATATAGCCGCTCTGGAAAACGCCGTTCGCGTCGTACTGGTAATTGGTGAACTTGCCGACCGGACACTCCGCGCGGGTCGTTCCGTTACCGTTATAGAGCGGGCCGTCGCTGTTCTGGACGCAGCCGTTGGGATAGGTGTTGTACTGCGACAGGTCCGACGCGTCCTCGAACGTGTGCTCGCCCCAGGCATTGGTCGTATGCGACCGGATAAACTGTCCAGTCAGCAAGAAGCTGCGATCGTTGGTCTCGTACTGCGCGGCCAGCGCGATGCCGTCGCGCTTGCGATCGAAATCCTGCGTGCGATACTGGCCGCCTTGCGGGGCATAGGCCGACGACAGCGGATCGGCGAAGCCGTCGGCTCCCGCGGTCGGCGCCGTGCCGCAAGGTGCCGTGGAGGCGGGCAACGTTGTCGTGTCCGCATTACCCGGCAGCGCGTTGCGGCAAACCAGCACGCCGTTACCGTTCTGATACGGCACCAAGGCGTTGTCGCGCGGCTGGAAATTGGTGACCTGGATGCCGTCGGCGCGGCTGCGGACGCGCGAGTAGGAGACGTCGCCGAGCAGGCCGAACGTGCCGACGTTCGTGTTCCACGTGTCGCTAACCAGGAGCGAGCCGGTGGGGGACCACTTTTTCTCAAAATCGCCGTAGCTGCCCTCGGCGTCGGCGCCGATGTGGAGACCCTTGTTGTCGAACGGCTTGCGCGTGTTCAGGTTGACCGTGCCGGCGAGGCCACCCTCGATCGAGGCGGCGGTGACGTTCTTGTACACCTCGACCGAGCCGAGCAGCTCGGTGGGAACGTCGGCGAAGTTCAGCGCCTGGCCACCGATGCCGGCGGCGAAGGCGTCACGCCCATTGAACTCCGAACGGACGAAGTTCAGGCCACGAACGGTGACGCCCGACCCTTCGACCGAAAAGTGGTCGGGATCGTTCGCGCCGGCGAAACGGCTGATCTCGACGCCGGGAACGCGCTGCAGCGCCTCGGTCACCGAGCGATCGGGAAGCGCACCGATGTCGGTGGACGTGATCGCGTCGACGATCGTGTCGGAGTTGCGCTTGATGTTCTGCGCATTGGCCAGGCTCTGCCGAATGCCCGTGACGACCACGTCGTTGGGCCCGTTCGCGCCCGCGTTCTGCGCCGCGGGACCGGTGCTGTCCGTGGTGCCGGACTCGGCCTGCGACGTCGGAGTCGCTACACCCGCCGTGCCCGGACCCGCCACCGCGCCGGTCGGCGAGCTCTGGTTCGCTCCCGTCACGGGCGCGGTCGGATCGACCGAACTGCCGGACGCGCTCTGCCCCGTGCTCTGCGCCAGAGCTGGCATGGCCAGGCCCATCGCACACAGCGCCGTCACCGACACGCCGCATCGCATCGCCGAGCCGAAGCCTGTCGAACGCGCGCGCAAACCGTTATGCAGTACCATCGTCATCCCCTCGCGTGTCGGCACTGTCACCGTGCCGTTACATCTTGTCGGACTGATACAGCATGTCGGTCGGCAATGCTCAATGCCGCGGGCAGGTAATTTTGAGGGAAGAGTGATTCCGGGACATGACTGTGGCATAGGTGACACGCTGGCGACGACCGGCCGGGACGAGGCGATCGGCCAAGGCCCGCATAATCAGGATCGGGAATTTTATGTCCGACCGGGAGACGATGACGAATAGCCGCCGCCTCGACGTCGTCGTGGTGGGCGGCGGCACGGCGGGTTGGATGACGGCGGCGGCACTGGTGACGCTGTTGCCGACGCGCTGCTCGGTGCGGCTGATCGAATCCGAGGACGTCGGCATCGTCGGGGTCGGCGAGGCGACGCTGCCCCATATCCGCGCGTTCAACGAGCGGCTGGGCATCGACGAGGCGTCGTTCATGTCCGCGACGCGCGCCACCTTCAAGCTGGGAATCGAGTTCGCCGACTGGGGCCGGATCGGCGACAGCTACATGCACCCGTTCGGCACGTTCGGCCGCGGGCACGGCGCGGTCGATTTCCACCATTACTGGACCCGCCTGCGCGCGGAGGGGCTGGCTCTGCCGCCGATCGAGGCGTTCTCCTATGGCTGCACGATGGCGCGGCAGAACCGGTTCGCCATGCCGCCGGCGGACCGCGAGCAACTGGCGGGCACGTTCGGCTATGCCTATCAGTTCGATGCGCTGATGTTCGCCCCCTATCTGCGCCGGCTGGCCGAGGCGATGGGCGCGCGCCGGACCGAGGGGTTCGTGACCGCGGTGGAGCGTGACGGCGAAGGTGGCGACATCCGCGCGATCAAGCTCGCCAGCGGCGAACGCGTGCCGGGCGACCTGTTCGTCGACTGTTCCGGGTTCCGGTCGCTGCTGCTCGGCGGGGCGCTGGAGGAGCCGTTCGAGGACTGGTCGCGCTGGTTGCCGGCGGACCGCGCGGTGGCGATGCCGTGCCGCACCAAGACGGCGCTGACGCCCTATACCAGCGCGATCGCCATGCCGGCGGGCTGGCGCTGGCGCATCCCCCTCCAGCACCGCACCGGCAACGGCTATGTCTATTCCAGCGCGTTCGTGACCGACGACGCGGCGGCAGCGGCACTGGAGGCCGCGGTGGAGGGCGAGCCGATCGCGCCGCCCCGCCCCCTGCGCTTCCGCGCCGGACGTCGGCGGCGCAGCTGGGTCGGCAATTGCGTCGCGATCGGGCTGGCCAGCGGTTTTCTCGAACCGCTCGAGTCCACCAGCATCTACCTGGTGCAACAGGCGATCACCCAGCTGGTGGAGCTCTTTCCGGACGATGGCGTCTCCCCCATCGACCGCGACGAGTTCAACCGGCTGATCGACCTGGAGTATGATCGGATCCGCGATTTCCTGATCCTGCATTATCACGCGACGACCCGCGACGATTCGCCGTTCTGGGATTACGTCCGCACGATGTCGGTGCCGGACAGCCTGGGGGAGAAGATGGATCTGTGGCGCCGCCGCGGGCGGGTGGTGAAATATCGCGAGGGCGTGTTCCTCGATGCCAGCTGGGTGGCGGTGTACCTGGGTCAGGGCATCGTTCCCGACGGGCATGATCCACGCGCCGACATGGCGGCGGCCGGCGACCTCGTCCGCGGCCTCGACGCGCTGCGGGCCGAGATCGTCGCGGGCGTCGGCTCGTCACCCGAGCATGTGGCGTTCATCGATCGCTATTGCGCGATGCGCCAGGCCGCGTGATGGACGCCGCCATGGGGGATGCGGCGAGCGGCGGAGCGATTCGCACGGTGCTGGTGGCCGGCAACGGCCTGACCGGCTGGTGCGCCGCCGCGGCATTGCGCCGCCATGCCCCGTTCCTGCGCGTGATGATCGCCGGCGGCCCGGCCCCCGCCGGGGCGCTCGCCGACCGGATCGTGAGCGCCCTGCCCTCGCTGCTGGCGTTCCAGGGCGATCTCGGCATCGGCCTCGACGACGCGGTGGCCCGCACCGGCAGCGGCTATCGGCTGGGAACGGCGTTCGCCGGCTGGAACGGCGATCGTGCCGACTTCGTCCATGCCTATGGCCGGCATGGCACGAGCTTCGGGCCGACGTCCTTCCATCTTCATTGGATCCGCGCGGCGCGCGAGGGCCGAGCGCTGCCATTCGATGCCTTTTCCCTGGCGGCGACGCTCGCCCGCGCGGACCGGTTCGTGCCACCCGGCACGAAGCTGGGCCCACCGTTCGGGACGCACGACCATGGGCTGACGCTCGATCTCGCCCGATACCGGGCGATGATGCGTGCCTTTGCGCTCCATGCCGGGGCAGAGGAGGTCGATGGCGACGTCGTGGATAGCCTGCCGGACGAGCGCGGCCTGATCGGATCGGCGGTGCTGGCCGACGGGCGGCGGATCGCGGCCGACCTGTTCGTGGACACGACCGGCCCGGCGGCGGTGCTGCGGTCCGCCCTGCCCGGTGCGCGGGACGACTGGAGCCGGTGGCTGCCGTGCGATCGGGTGCTGATCGCCGACGGCCCCGCGCCCGAGAGCCCACCGGTGCTGGACCGGGTGACGGCCGTCGGCGCCGGCTGGCGGTGGAGCACGGCGTCGCCGACGCGCGCGAGCCACGGCATCGCCTATGCGTCGGCCTTTGCCGCTGACGCCACCGCGGCGCGCCAGCTTCGGGTGGCGACCGGCGCCGAAGCCGAGGGCGACCCGATCCGCGTCGCCGCCGGCACGCGCCGCGACCCCTGGGCCGGCAATTGCATCGCGATCGGCGATGCCGCGACTGAGGTCGAGCCGCTGGAATGGTGCAACTTCCACCTGGCGCTCAGCGGGATCGACCGGCTGATCGCGATGCTGCCCGATCGCGACTGCGCGCCCGTGGAGCTGGCGAACTACAATCGCCAGGCGCTCGCCGAGGCGGAGCGGGTGCGCGACTTTCTGGCGCTCCACTATGCCGTCGCCAAGCGACCCGAGCCGTTCTGGCGCGCGATCGCGGCGACCCGGCCCCCCGCCTCGCTCGCCCACACGCTGGCACTGTTCCGCGAGCGCGGGCGCCTGCCCTTCTACGAGGAGGAGACGTTCAGCCGCGACAGCTGGGCGGCCGTTCTGCTCGGGCAGGGCGTGTTGCCCCGGCGCATCGATCCACTCGTCGAGGCCGTGCCCGAGCGGCTCTCGCGCGAGACGATGGCCGCATTCCGCGGTGCCGTCGAGCGGGCGCTGCCGACTTTCCCCACCCACGCCGCCGTTCTGGCGGAACAGACGAGGCGTGCCGCCCGATGACCGATCAAGCCGACCCCCACCGGATCCGCGACGTGGTGATCGTCGGCGGCGGTACCGCCGGCTGGATGGCCGCCGCCGCCTTCGCGCGCCTCCTCGACAACGGCTACACTCGCATCACGCTGGTGGAATCGGAGGAGATCGGCACCGTCGGCGTCGGCGAGGCGACGATCCCCTCGATCATCAGGTTCAACCAGATGCTGGGGCTCAACGAGAACGAGTTCCTCGCCGCCACCGCGGGCACGTTCAAGCTGGGCATCGAGTTCGTCGACTGGGGCGGGTTGGACGAGCGGTATTTCCACCCGTTCGGCGGCTATGGCCAGGATCTGCAGGGCGTACATTTCCACCAGCTCTATCTGCGCGAGGCGGCGCGGCGGCAGACGATCCCCGACATCTCCGCCTGGGCGATGAGTGCCGTGGCCGCCGCCGGGGGCAAGTTCGCGCGGGCGGCGGACGACGCGAAGTCGCCGATCCGCGAGCTGTTCTATGCCTTTCATTTCGATGCCGGCCTCTATGCGCGCTACCTGCGCGGCTATGCGGAGCAGCGCGGCGTCACCCGCATCGAGGGCCGGATCGTCGACGTCGCGCTGAGACCGGCGGACGGCTTCGTGGAAGCGGTGACGCTCGCCGACGGGCGCCGGATCGCGGGCGACCTCTTCATCGACTGTTCGGGCTTTCGCGGGCTGTTGATCGAGGAGACGCTCGAGACCGGCTACGAGGACTGGAGCGAGTGGCTGCCCTGCGACCGCGCGGTCGCGGTGCCCAGCGCGCTGCCCCGGCCGGACGAGCCCGACCCCTATACCCGCTCCACCGCGCGGGCCGCCGGCTGGCAATGGCGCATCCCCCTCCAGCACCGGATGGGCAATGGCCATGTCTATAGCAGCCGGTACATGAACGACGACGAGGCCGAGCGGATCCTGCTCGCCAATCTGGAGGGCGAGCCGCTCGCCGATCCCCGCCGGATCGGCTTCAAGGCCGGCCGTCGACGTCGGTGCTGGAACCGCAACGTCGTGGCGCTTGGGCTGTCGAGCGGCTTCGTCGAGCCGCTGGAATCGACCAGCATCCATCTGGTGCAGACGGGCATCCAGCGGCTGATCGCGATGTTCCCCGACAAGCGGTTCGACCCCGCCGAGCGCGACGAGTTCAACCGGCAGATGGACGACATCTACGCCGACATCCGCGATTTCATCATCCTGCACTACAAGGCGACGCGGCGCAGCGACACGCCGTTCTGGAACCGGATGCGCACGATGGACGTGCCCGACAGCCTCCGCCGCAAGATCGACCTGTTCCGCGGCAAGGGCCGGCTGTTCCGCGAAGGCTACGACCTGTTCGGCAACGCCAGCTGGGTCGCGGTGTGCCTGGGCCAGCATATCGTTCCCGAGCGGTGGGAACCCGCCGCGGACGCCCTGGACGAAGAGAAAGTGGCGATCGCGCTCGAGCAGATGCGGCAGGGCTATCGCGAGACGGCACGGCGGTTGCCGAGCCATGGCGAGTTCCTGCGGCGCACCGCGCACTCGCCGCTGGCCGCGGCGCCCCCGCCCCGGCCCATCGCGCCGGCCGACGACGACGTGCCCTTCTTCTCGTTCACGTCCGAATCGCCGTTCCCGGTCGGCGGCTCCCCGGTATGAACCCCGATGCGATCCGCCGGATCGTCGTCGTCGGCGGCGGCACCGCCGGCTGGATGGCGGCGGCCGGGCTGGCGCACGTGATGGGCGCCATGCCCGGCCTGTCGATCGAACTGGTGGAGTCGGAAGAGATCGGGACGGTGGGCGTCGGCGAGTCGACGATCCCGCAGATCGTGCTGTTCAACGCGATGCTGGGCATCGACGAGGGCGCGTTCCTGCGCGAGACGCACGCCACCTACAAACTGGGCATCGAGTTCGTCGACTGGACGCGGCTGGGCGACCGTTTCGTCCATCCGTTCGGCTTCTACGGCCACGACATGCAGGGAGTGGAGTTCCACCACCACTGGCTCAAGGGGATAACGCTCGGCGAGACGGCGCCGCTCGACGCCTATTCGCTCAACGTCGCGGCGGCGCGCCAGGGCCGGTTCGCGCATCCGCGGCCCGACCAGCCCAATTCGCCGCTGTCGAAGACGGCCTATGCGTTCCAGTTCGATGCCGCGCTGTATGCCGGGATGCTGCGCCGGCTGGCGGAGGGTTGGGGCGTCCGCCGCACCGAGGGCCGGGTCGTAGAGGTGACGCGCGATGGCCAGAGCGGGCTGGTCGAGGCGCTGGTGCTCGGGTCGGGCGAGCGGGTGGAAGGCGACCTCTTCATCGATTGCACGGGCTTTCGCGGGTTGCTGATCGAGGAGACGCTCGGCGCCGGGTTCGAGGATTGGTCGCACTGGCTGCCGTGCGACCGCGCCTGGGCGGTGCCGTGCGAGGTGGGGGGCGAAGTGGGCGGCGGGCGCCTGCCGATGACGCGCGCGACGGCGCGCTCGGCGGGGTGGCAGTGGCGCATCCCGCTCCAGCACCGCACCGGCAACGGCTACGTCTATTCGAGCGCACACCTGTCCGACGACGAGGCCGCGGCGACGTTGCTGGCCAATCTGGACGGCGTGCCGCTCGCCGAGCCCAAGCCGCTGCGCTTCCGCGCCGGCCACCGCAAGCGCGCCTGGATCGGCAACGTCGTGGCGCTGGGTCTGGCGGGCGGGTTCCTCGAACCGCTGGAGTCGACGAGCATCCACCTCGTCCAGACCGCGATCGCGCGGCTGTGCGCGCTGTTCCCCACCCGCCGGTTCGACGCGATGGAACAGGACCGGTTCAACGCCGAGATGGCGCAGGAATATCGCGACATCCGCGACTTCCTGATCCTTCATTACCATGCGACGACGCGCGACGATTCAGCCTTCTGGCGCGACTGCCGCGCGCTGACGCCGCCCGACGGCCTCGCCTACAAGCTGGCGATGTTCGCGCGCAACGGACGCATCCTGCGCGAACACGGTGAGGTCTTCACGCCGACGAGCTGGCTGGCGGTGATGGCCGGCAAGGGCGTGACCCCCGCCGACTATCACCCCGCCGCCGACACGCTGGCGGACGCGCAGACGCTCGCGCGATTGCGCGACGTCCGCGAGGTGGTCGCCCGGACGGCGGCATCGATGCCGCTGCAGGACGACTATCTGCGCCGCGTCGGCTGCGACCTCGAGCCGCTGCGGCGCGCGTCGTGACCGTGCTGCCGACGCCGACGCCGACGCCGATGCGCGAGGTGACCGGGGCCGATCGCGCACGGTTCGACGGTGAGATTCGTCCCGCCGCCCAGCCGGTGGTGCTGCGCGGGGTGGGCGGCGACTGGCCGGTGGTGGCGGCAGCGCATGCGGGCGACGAGGCGCTTGTCGGCTATCTCAAACGGTTCAGCCACGCCGGCGCGGTGAACGCGATTGTCGCCGGACCGGAGGCAGAGGGGCGGTTCTTCTACACGCCCGACCTGACCGGGCTCAATTTCACGCGCGGCAAGTCGCCGCTCGATCCGTTCCTGGACCGGCTGCTGCGCGACCGGGCGGCGCAACGCCCGCTCGCGATGGCGGTGCAGTCGATCCCCGCGCCCGAACTGCTGCCCGGCTTCGCGGAGGAGAACCGGACGGCGATCGTCGATCCCGCCGTGGTGCCCCGGCTGTGGCTCGGCAACGCGATCCGGGTCGCGACGCATTACGACCAGATGGAGAATGTCGGCGTGGTGGTCGCGGGCCGGCGCCGCTTCACGCTGTTCCCGCCCGACCAGGTGGCGAACCTCTACATGGGGCCGCTGGAACTGACCCCGGCGGGAACACCGGTCAGCATGGTCGATCTCACCCGACCGGACCTCGACCGATACCCGCGCTTCGCGGATGCGCTGGCGGTCGCGCAGACGGCGACGCTGGCGCCCGGGGATGCGATCTACATCCCGTTCCACTGGTGGCATGCGGTGGACTCGCTCGATCCGGTCAACGTGTTCCTCAACTATTGGTGGAACCCGGCGCCCGCCGGGATGGCGAGTCCCTACGACGCGCTGCTGCTCTCGCTGTTCTCGCTCCGCACGCTGCCGCCGGACCAGCGCGCGGCTTGGCGGACGATGTTCGACCAGTTCGTCTTCCAGCAGAACGGCGACCCGGTCGCGCATCTGCCGCCGGCCGTACAGGGCGTGCTGGGGGAAGCGGACGCGACCGGTTACGAACGGATGCGTGCGACGCTGATCCAGGGCCTGTCCCGGCCACCTTCTCCCTAGCTCGTGAGGCATTCCATGCGCCTTCTGACCATCTTCGCCGGCCTGCTGGCCCTGCCGTGCCTGGGTGCCGCCGAGCCGTCTGCCCCGGTGGCGATCCACCTCAACCAGCTCGGCTTCCTGCCCGGCACGGCCAAGCGCGCGATCGTCACCGACGCATCGCCCCGGCCACTGCACTGGCGGCTCACCAGCGAGGCCGGCGTCCTCGCGGCGCAGGGCGAGACGAGCGTCGTGGGAGACGACGCCGCGTCCGGCGATCACGTCCACCAGCTGGACCTGAGCGGCGTGCGTGCGCCGGGCCGCTATCGATTGAGCGTCGACGGCGCGACCAGCCACCCGTTCGCCATCGCGGCGGACGTCTACCGCCCGCTCGCCCATGCGGCGCTCAACTATTTCTACCAGACGCGCGCGGGCATCCCCATCGAGGCACGCTACGCGGGCGGGCCGCAATGGGCCCGTGCCGCCGGCCATCCGCACGAGATCGCCGCCTGCTTCAAGGGGCCGGACCAGCGTGGCACGATCTGGCCGGGCTGCCCCTATACGCTCGACGTGACGGGCGGCTGGTACGATGCCGGCGATCAAGGAAAGTACGTCGTCAACGGCGGCATATCGCTCTGGACGCTGCAGAACCTGTACGAGACGATGCAAGCCGCCCCGCCCTTCCCCGACGGCAGTGCCGCGCTGCCGGAAGCCGGCAACGGCGTGAACGACCTGCTGGACGAGGCGCGGTGGGAGATGCGCTTCCTGCTGGCCATGCAGGTGCCCGATGGCGCCCGGCTGATGCTGCCGGTGGACCATCAGCCGGGCAGCGGACGATTGCGGCTGAGCCCCGTGGACGCGGGCGGCATGGCGCACCAGAAAGTCGCCGACCGCAACTGGACGCCATTGCCCACAGTACCGGCCGAGGATCGCGAGGAGCGGCTGCTGTACCCGCCGAGCACCGCAGCGACGCTGAACCTCGCTGCCACCGCCGCGCAATGCTCGCGCGTGTTCCGCCAGGCGGACCCGGCGTTCGCGCGCCAGTGCCTGACCGCCGCCCAGCGAGCGTACCGCGCCGCGCTGCGCAACCCGGCGGTCTATGCCGCGCAGGCGTTCACCGGCAGCGGCGGCTATGGCGACGACGACGTCGCGGACGAGTTCTACTGGGCGACCGCGGAGCTCTACGCCGCCACCGGATCGGCCGAGCTGCGCGACGCGCTGCACGGCATGGCGCTGTATGCGGCGCCGGTCACTGAGCCCGGCTGGGGCAGCACCGCGGCACTCGGCACGATCACGCTGGCCACCGCCGCAAACGTGCCGGCCGCCGAGCGCGAGGCCGCGCGCGCTAAGCTGGTCGCGGCCGCGGATCGCTTCCTCGCGGAGGAGTCCCGGTCGGGCTATCATCTCCCTTATGCAGGCCTGCGCTATTCCTGGGGATCGAACAGCACGATGCTGAACCGGGGAATGATCCTGGGGCTCGCCGCGCGGTTCACGGGACAGGAACGCTACCACGACGGAGCGGTCGATACCGCCGACTATGTGCTCGGGCGCAACCCGCTCGACCAGAGCTATGTCTCGGGGTTCGGATGGCGGCCGATGCTGCATCCGCATCACCGCTTCTGGGCGCACCAGTTCGATCCCCGCCTGCCAGGCCCGCCGCCTGGCGTGATCGGCGGCGGCGCGAACAACACCGCCTTCGCCGACCCCATGTCGGCGACGCTGAAGGGCAAGTGCGCGCCCCAACGATGCTGGATCGACGACTCTCGCGCCTATGCCGACAATGAAGTGGCGATCAACTGGAACGCGCCGCTGCTGTGGGTGACGACCTACCTCGATGCGAGCGCGCGCTGACCGGCTATTGCCGCTGAAGCATGCCCAGCAAGAACTGCCTGATCTTGGCGCTCCGCGCCGGGCCGGGTGGACCCAGGATGCCGCGCGCCGGCTCGGGCAGATGATCCGCGGCGCGGCCGGCATCGTCGGCGAAGACGAGCTGATCGAACCAGCTGTGCCACGCGGCCCGTTCCGCCGATGGCAGGTCGCGCACCGCACCGATCGCATGGACCAGCGCCAGGAACGCTGCACCCGAGCGATGCTCCCACCAATAGTTCACCAGGACGTTCAACCGCCCGAATGCGCGCACGTGATGCCACCAGATCGGCGGGATGAAGATCGCGTCGCCCGGTTCCAGCTCGGCGACCTGCGCATGGGCCAGCGCGTCCGGGAAACGAGGGTAGCGGACAAGGTCGGGCGCGTCGGGGTCGACCATGCTGTTCGGCGGCCCCGCCATCGTGTTGTCGAGCGGGCCGACGTACAGGTTCGACAGCTGTTCGGGCGGGAACAGCGTGAAGCGGCGGCGGCCCGCGACCACGCAGGCGACGTTGATCGAGGTGTCGTAATGCGTCGCGACCCGGCTGGCATTGCCGATCCACAGCCGCGCCGGCGCGTCCACCGGCAGGCCGAGCGGATTCGCCCGCTCCCATCCCGGCAGATGTTCGGGCGCGGTCGCAGCATTGGCATAGAGCGCATGAGGCCGCTCGACCTTCCCGTCTGCGAGGCGCAGCAGTTCGGCGACCAGCACGCCGAGTTGCACGTGCTGGCGATAGAAATTGAAACCTGTGACGCTGTCGTCGGCGTAAAAGAACCGTCCCTCGATCTCGGGTGCACCGATTAGCACCTCGAGCGGCCGGGCACCGCCGAAGCCGGAAAGATACTCGGCCATGGCACGATCGCCACCCCGACCTGCCGCCACGGCAGGCCAGTCGGCCACCTGTCCGCGCAGGACCACCGGACGATATTGGGTCACCACCTCGCGCGCGAACGTCTCGGCGTTGACCGCGGTGCGCTCGGCGACCCGGACGTGCGTGGCGGCGGGCGGATCGAAGATCATCGCCGCGGGGATAGCGTCGCCGTCACGAGCGCGCCAGCGAAGATGAGGCGCCGCAGGAAACGCCTGACAATCCGATCGCGATCGTCGTCCACGACAAGCCGCACGATCCTCGGAACCGGTTCACCGAGCGCACCGACCCTCTACCGGATCCGTCGATACGGAACGAAGTCGCCCAGGACCACGAAGCCGCGCTCCATCCGCGTGACCGGGTCCAGGATCCTGATCGGGTCGATCCGGCAGAGCTGTCCGCCCTCTACCCTCGACACCAGCACGTCATCCCACCGCAGATGTTCGGGATGTCCCTGCACACGGTTCACGTACAACAGCCGGCCCGCGTCGTAGACGATGCCGACGCCCTCGATGATGCGCGTGGACTGCATCCAGTGCGGGTCGATGCACTGGACCGGCGGCCCGGCCACGCGGCCCCGCAGCATGGCGTCCAGCTGCGCAGGTCCACTTTCGCGCGCGGACGCCGGCACCGCCAGCGATAGCGTCATCAGGAAGGCGGCTCGGACCATCGATCGTGTCCTTGTCATACCGGTCAGACCAGGGCGTTGCGACGGATCAGTTCCCGGTACCAAACGGCCGACAATTTCGGGATGCGCCGCTGCGTCGCGAAGTCGACGTAGTGGATGCCGAACCGCTTGCCATAGCCGTCGGCCCACTCGAAATTATCCATGAGGCTCCAGAGGAAATATCCCTCGAGCGGGTAGCCCTCGGCGGCGGCGCGCTGGAACTGGCCCAGATAGTTGCGCAGGTACATGACGCGGTCGGCATCGTCGACGCGTCCGTCCACCATCGGGTCGTCGGCGGAGCAGCCGTTCTCCGAGATGTAGATCGCCTTGGCCCGGTCGCCCCACGTCTCGCTGACGGTGCGGACCGCCCAATAGGCGACCTCCGGCCCGACATAGAGCCACGGCGAGGCCATGCGGGGCGAGGACGGCAGGTGCGGCACGGTCGCCCACCCCTTGGCCGAGCCGTCGGCGCGGACGTAGTTGGGCGAGTAGACGTTGAGCGCCACGAAATCGAGCGGGCTGCCGATCGCGGCCATGTCGCCGGCCCCTACCCGCGGTGCATCGCGGCCGGCGGCGGCGAGGTAGCTGTCGATGTATCTCCCCTCCATGACCGCGGTCAGGAACATCGCGTTGTCCTCACGCATCGCCTTCTTGGCGGCGGCGATATGATCGGGCGTCTCGATCACGGGGACGTAGAAGTTCGCGTTGTCGGCGATGCCGACCTGCGTCCCGGACTTCGCATGCGCGCGGATCGCCTGGACGCCCAGGCCGTGCGCGAGCACGCCGTGATGCCGCACCTGATTGCCCGCGGCGGCGTCGAGCTTCAGCCCCGGCGCATGGATGCCCGTCACATGCCCCAGGTCGGTGAAGCAGCGCAGTTCGTTGACCGTCATGAAATGCTTCACGCGGTCGGACAGCTTGCCCGCCATGAAGCCGGCGTAATCGGCAAAGGCGAGCGCCGTGTCGCGGTTCTGCCATCCGCCCGGCAGCGCCGCCGGCAAGTCCCAGTGGAACATCGTGACATATGGCGTGATGCCGGCCGCGAGCAGGCCGTCGATCACCCGGTCGTAATGATCGACCCCCTTCTGGTTGGGAGCGCCGCGGCCTTCGGGGAAGATGCGCGACCAGGCGAGCGACATCCGGTACGCGCCGACGCCCAGGTTCCTGAGCAGCGCGGTGTCCTCGGCATGGCGCCGGTAGCTGTCGCAGGCGATGTCGCCCGTGTCGCCGTTCGCCACCCGTCCCGGCGTGTGCGAGAAGACGTCCCAGTTGGTGGGTCCACGGCCATCGGCCTGCACCGACCCCTCGATCTGGTAGGAGGCGGTGGCACAGCCCCAGACGAACCCCTTGGGAAAGCCGCGCTGGCTAGGCGTTCCCGCCGCGGTGGCCGGCGACATGGCGCCGATCCCGCCCAGCGAAGCGCCTGCCGCCGCGGCTGCCGCAGCCGATCCCGTCACGAATGCGCGCCGATCCATCACTCTCTCCCACTCGCTAATCGTTCTTCCACGCAGTCTGTCAGATTGGCGCCGGACGCGAAAGCGGGCTGCGGCGTATTCCGCTACGCCACCTCACGCTTACGGCCGCGGGCGCTGCCAAAGCCCGGCATCCGCGTCGAGGACGTCGCCGACCGCATCGACGATCCGCCGGTCGTCCGCCACCGACGGATGATGGTGGCACGCGGAGAAGGACAGGCCCGGCACGCGGACGAAGTCGACCCGGCTATCCCCCGCGTCACGCATCTGCCGGACGACGCGTTCCTCCTCGTCCGCGATCTCTCCTTCCGCCAGGTCGGTCGCCCACAGCACGATCCGGGCCGCCGGGTTCCGCTCGCGCAGGGTTTGCAGGAAGCGCAGATAGGTGGCCTCGTAATCGGCATGCAGCGTGGTGCGGGTCGACCATTTCTCGCCCGCGTGGAGCGGGGTCGAGAAATCGTTGGTGCCGAGCGCCACCACGATCGCCTGCGGTTGCCACTCGGGCGAGCGGTCGCGCTGCGCCTGGTCGAACAGCGTGAACGGGTAAGCCTCGGGGATCGTCGCGCCGGGCCCGCCGGCATAGTTCCTGACGACCCCCCGGCCCGAAATCGCATCGACCCGATAGTCCGCGCCATAGCGTCGCCCGGCGATGCCCGCGATGCCGAGCGCGGTGTCGGTGGTGCGCCAGACCTGCGCGTCGTCGCACGTCTGCGTCGGCGACGTATTGCCATAGCCGACCGTGTGCGAATCGCCGACGAACTCGATCTGACGCGACCGGGCGGGCAGGACCTCCGGCCTGGTGACCCCGGCGGCGAAGAAGCCGCCGAAGTCGGTCGCGCCGGACTGGCTTTCCGAGACGATCTCGACCCGAAGACGATGGCGGCCCGGCGCGAGACGGCCGACGCGATAGAAGCCGGGGGTGGGCCGCACCAGGTCGCCGAGCGGCCGATCGTCGACGACGACGCGAAGGTCGACGTCGCCTGGCCCGACCACGAACATTGCCGCCCGCCCGCGAAACGCCGTCTCGAAATAGGTGCCCGGCCACTGTCGGCGAAAGACGGGTGCTCGCCGGGTGCCGCCTAGGACGCCCCGGCCCACCACGCGCATCGGCAGCGGGACAGACCGGACCGGCGTCGGGACGGACGAGATCGCGCCGACGATCGGCGCCTCCGCGACAGCCGCCTCGCTGCCCCGCCCGACCATGACGGCGGCGATCAGCACGATCGGGACCGCCAGGCGGCTGTCAGCCCTCATGGCGCAGCCGGCCCGGCGCGGGCGACCAGCGCGCGGGCCGCCGGGCGCTCCGGACTGTCATACGCTCCCGCCGCGATCGGCATGGCGACCTGACGCGCGACGTCGAGTTGGCCCCGGTCCGCCAGCGCACTCGCGAGGCTGAGCCGCGTCGCCGGCGCATTGGGCACTTCGCTCACCGCCTTTTGCAGCGCGTCGATCGCGGTGACGGATGGTGCCACGCCAGCGACAACAAAACTTCGATGATAGGCGATCAGCGGCACGATCGCGTCCTGGTCCAGTCGGTTGGCGCGCGCGATCACCACGCGCGCGGCCGCAATGCGGGCCGGGCGCTCGGTGGGCGGCAGGGCCGCCGCCTGCTCCACCATCGCCGTGCCCTGCCAGGCGACCGGACGCGCGTCGTTGGGTGCCAGTGCCGCCGCCCGCGTAGACGCCGCGAGGCACGCGTCGGCGTTCCCGCTGCCGCATTCCGCCTCCGCCAGCAGCAATTGCGCCTGCACTTCCCTCGGCCACCGCTCCGCGTCGTGGCGCAGCCCGGCAAGCCATTTGTCGCGCGCCCGGACGGCGGCGTCGCGCTCCCTGGTCATCGCGGCGGCGGTCGCAGGGTCGGCGCCGGGCGCCGGTTCGGGCGGCAACAGGATGCGGGCGCCAAGCTCCAGCCGCCCCCTGACGAACGCGGCCTCGCCTTGCGTCAGCCGGCGTACGCTCGGCTGTTCGATCCGGTCGGCGGGATAGCGGACCTGCTCGAACGGCTTGCGGGCACCGAAATAGGCGCGCAACTCCCGGGCCAGCACCTTCTGGTCGCCGAACACGGCCGCCGCGGTCGCCGCGTCCTGCCCCGCGGCGCGCGCCGTCAGATACCGGCGTAGCTGTGGCCGGCGCGTCTCCGAAAAGAACAGGAAATGCGTCAGTAGCCAGGCGTGGACCGGTGTCCAGCGCGTCTTGCCGGGTTTCTCCGTGAGATATTTGTCGTCGAGCACGTCCGCGATCGGAAACGGGCCGAACTGACTCAGCACCGCCGAGGTGCCGCGCGGCGAGCGACCGTATTCGAGGACGGTGTCCCCCTTCACCATCAGGCTGGCGAACATCTGCCCGAACCCGTCGAGGTACCAGCGCGGATAGGCGGCCGGGAAATATGTCTGCAGGTAATGCTGTGCATAGCCCGCATAGAGCAGGCTGTCGGCCGTCACCGGGATGTCGGGCGTGCCGTCGCCGACTGTCACCGTCAGATCGTGTGCGCCGCGCATGCCCGACGTCGCGAAGTCGCCGATCAGCGCGCCTTGCAGGGCCGCCGCGTCGGCCGGCGTTCCGCCCCCACCGCCCGGTGGCGGAGCCCCGCCGCCGGCACCGAGGCTCTGCGCCTCCAGAACGCCCAGCACGCGTTCGGGCGTGGCGGCGCTGCGCTCGATCGCCATCTCCTGATCCACCCGGGTCGTCGCCATCACGGCGCCATCGGCGCGGGGATCGTAGAAGCGCGACAGCGTGAACAGATCGCTGAACGGCCCCTGCTGCCAGCGCCGGTTGCGCAGGTCCATTGCCTGGAACTCGGGCACGTCGCCGATCAGCGTGACGCGGAGTTTCACGAAATCATCGGGCACGTCGGGTCGGCCCAGCAGCCCCGACAGCAGGAAGTGGAGCCGTTCGAGGTTGCGCGTCATGCGCACGAGGTCCGCCTCGCTGCCGTCGCTCAGCACCACGACATGCGTCGTCTCCGCTTCGCGCCATCCGCTCGGACGCGATCGGACACCCTGGACGACGACGTCGCGCGATGGCGACGGATCCTGGTCCTGCGCAGCGGCGATGGGAGACGCGACGGCGAGCAGCGCCAACAGAAAGGGTGCGGACGGCATAAGCGGCTCCTCCCGGCCCGCGCGGACCGATCGTTCGTCGCGGCGGACGAAGGTATCGCCCCGGGCGGAGGCGAAGGCAAGTCGTGCGCCCGTGCCGACGCTTCGCCGCCCGGGGGTGACGCGTCCGCCCGCATCGGGCACGATGCCGGCCGACACCAGCAGGATGGCGAGCGGCGATGACGGCGGACAAGGCGACGGACACGGCGACGGACGGGGCGATGGATAGGGCCATCGGCGTGAACACGGCCTTCGCGGTACGGCACGTGCAGGCCGTCGGGGCGCTGTTGGGCGAGGGACCTCTCTGGCACGACGGCGCGCTGTGGTTCGTCGACATCAAGCGCGCGCACGTCCATCGGCTCGTGCCAGGCGGCGCGCTCGAGACGTGGCAGGCGCCCGCGCAGGTCGGCTGGGTGCAGCCGGTGGCGGGCGGTACGATGCTGGCGGGGCTGCAGACCGGCCTTCATCGCTTCGACCCCCGGACAGGAGCGTTCGAACCGGTGCTGGCCGTCGAGCCCGACCGGCCGGGCAACCGGTTGAACGACTCGTGCGTCGATCCGGCCGGGCGGTTGTGGTTCGGATCAATGGACGATGGCGAGAGCGCGCCGTCGGGCCGGATCTATCGAGCCGATGCGCGGGGCGTGATCCCGGTGATCGACGGGATCGCGATCACCAACGGGCCGGCGGTGTCCCCCGACGGCCGCACACTATACCATTGCGACACGCTGGCCGGCACCGTGCACGTCTGCGCCCTGGACGAGGCGGGCGCGATCGTCGGCAGCCGGGTGTTCGTCCAGGTGGACGTCGAGGAACACGGCCATCCCGACGGGCCGATCGTCGATGCGGAAGGCCACGTGTGGGTGGCGTTCTATGGCGGCTGGTGCGTGCGGCGCTACGCCCCCGACGGGCGGCAGGTCGCGGAGGTCCGGCTGCCCGTCGGCGCCGTTACCAAGATCGCGATCGGCGGCCCCGACGGCCGCACCGCCTATGTCACCACGGCCGCCAAAGGCCTATCGGGCGCGCAGCGCGCGGATCAGCCGCAGGCCGGCGACCTGTTCGCGTTCGACGCCGGCGTCGCCGGGCAGGTCGCGCATGCGATCACCACCCTGCCCCCGAGCTGAGCCGCGCGACGCCGGGACGCAGGGGCGCGAGCCGTCAGGACGTAGCGGCGCAGGATGGGATGGTCGCGGAACGGTGGCTGACCACGCAGGTGCCGCTTCATCGCGCCGGCCGGTTCAGCTACGACGCTCGGCCAACACGATCGGACGAGATGATGATGACGGTGGACGAACTGATGGCGCTGGCGCCGGTCATCCCGGTGCTGGTCGTCGCCGATCCGGCCCACGCGCGGCCGATCGCCCAGGCGCTGGTGGCGGGCGGCATCCGGGCGCTGGAGGTGACGCTGCGCACGCCGGCGGCGCTGGAAGTGATCGCGCAGATGGCGCAGGTGCCGGGCGCGGTGGTGGGCGCAGGCACGGTCGTCAACGCAGGCCAGGTCGAGGCCGCGCGCGAGGCCGGAGCACGGTTCATCGTCAGCCCGGGATTGACCGAGCCGCTGGCCAGGGCCGCCGCCGATGCCCGGCTACCGCTGCTGCCGGGCGTGTCGGACGCCGCCGACATCATGCGGGGCCTCGACCTGGGACTGAGCCGGTTCAAGTTCTTCCCCGCCGAGGCATCGGGCGGGCGGCCCGCGCTCAAGGCGCTGTCGGCGCCATTCTTTCAGTGCCGGTTCTGCCCGACGGGCGGCATCGGGCCGGATACCGCCGCCGACTGGCTCGCGCTGCCGTCGGTCGCGTGCGTCGGCGGCAGCTGGCTGGTGCCGGCTGGAGAGCCCGACCCGGCCCGGATCGAGGCGCTTGCCCGAGCCGCGGCGGCGCTGCCCCGCTAGGCGCGCGTCCCGGTCAGCGCGAAGCTGCCGAAGCCGCCCGCGCCGACGTCGCCGGCCAGCGTGTCGCCGGTCACCGTCGCCTCGCAGTCGAGCGTCATCGGCATCGGCACGGTGATCGACATCTTCCACGTCAGCTTGTCGCCGGCGACGGTGCCCGACACGGGCAGCGACCCCATCGCGCCGCCCGCCTGGCCGGAAAAGCTCGTCCCCTCACTGGTCAGCGTCAGCGTCAGGTTCTGATCGCCCAGCGGCGACTTGACCGTGCAGTTCCAGGTGCCGTCGATGTCCGCCATGATCCATCCTTCCTAGTTCGTGGCCGCCGGCGCACCGGGCGCGGCCGCTGCGACCGGCCCCGCCACCGCTGCGGCCGGCACCACCTCGACGCGAAGCCCCGCGCCGTCAAGCTGCGGCCGCACGATCTTCGCGTCGCCGACGATCACATAGACGAAGCGCGACGGGTCGACCGTCCCGCGGATCGCGGCGTTGACCTGCGGCAGCGTCAGGGCTCGGTACCGCTGCGTGATCGTCGCATAATAGTCGTCGGGCCGCTTGTAGAGGTCGTTGAACTGCATCGCCCGCAACACGACGTCGGACGTCTCGAACTCGCCCGACAAGGACCGGACCGCGCCGGTAATCGCGCGGTCGAACTCCTCCTGCGTCATCGGCTGCGTCGAGACGAACGCCGCGATGTCGCTGCGCAACGCGGCCAGCGACGGGCCGGTCTGGTCCGCCTGCACCGGCGCCGTCGCGACATAGGGCGTGGCGAAGGCATCGCGCTGGAACCGGCCGGACACGCCGTACGACCAGTGTTTCGACTCGCGCAGGTCCATGTTGACCCGGCTGAGGAAGCTGCCGCCCAGCGCGTCGTTGGCGACGTCGAGGCCGAGCAGATCGTCGGTCCCCACCACCGTCGTCGGTGCGGCGGCGACGATCACCGACTGAGGGCTGTCGGGCCGGTCCACCAGGACGATCTTGGGTGCGGACGGCTGCGGCGGCCGGGAGAAGTCCTTCGTCCCCGCCGCGCCCGCCGGCTGCCAGTCGCCGAACCGCGCGTCGAGCGCGGCCTTCACCTCGGCCAGCGGGCGATCGCTGGTGACGAAGATCTTCGCCTTGTCGGGCCTGAGCCAGGCATGCTGGAACGTCACCAGCTCGTCGCGGGTCAGCGTCCGCACGGCCGCCGGATCGCCGCCGCCCTGCTGCTTGGCATAGGGATAGGCGGTTCCGTAGACGAGCCGCGGCGTCACACGCCCGGCCAGCGCGCCGGGATTGGTCAGTTCCTGCGCGATGCCGGCAAGCTGCTGGTTCTTCAGCCGCGCGACCTCGGCCGGCGCGAAGGCGGGGTTGCGCGCGACGTCGGCGAACAGGTCCACCGCCGGCGTCAGATTGGCGCTCGGCACCGTCATCGACAACGTCGTGCGATCCGCGCTCGCGCGCCCGCCCAGCCCCATGCCCAGCCGCTCGCGCTCCTCCGCGATCTGCAGCCCCGTGCGCGTCGGCGTCCCCTCGTCGATCAGCCCCAGCACGAGCTGCTGGGTGCCGAGCTTGCCGGGCACGTCGGCGGCATAACCCGCATCGAAGCTCAGCACGGCGTTGGTGACCGGCACCGCCGTCCGCTGCGCATAGATCAGCGGGATCCCGTTGCGCAGCGTCGTGCGCTGCACGGCGGGGAACGACAGGTCGGCGACCGCGCCCACCGCCGGCAGCGGCCCGCGCGTGCCCTTGACCATCGGCTCGGCGGCGGGGACGACGGCGGCCTTCGCGGGCACCTGCGCATCGGCATAGGCATCGCGCGGCCCCGGCACAACCGTCAGGGCATAGACGGGGCGCGACAGCCACTTGTCGGTCGCCGCCTTCACCTTCGCCGGCGTCTCCGCCGCCAGACGCTGCAGCTCCTTTTTGTAGAAGCCGGGGTCGTTCGAATACAGCGCGCCTTCCGCCAGCGCGACCGCCTTGCCGCCGAAGCCGCCGACCGACTCCAGCCCCTCGATCGTGCCCGCCGCGTCGCGGGTCGCGACGCGGGCGACCTCGTCCGCCGTCGGGCCGGTGCGCAGGAACTCGGCGACGACCTCGTCGATCCGCTTCGCCGCCAGGGCGGGATCGGCACCCGGCCGCACGACCGCGCGGATGCCGAAGAAGCCGAGCTGCGCGAAGGTGCGGTTGGACGCCGACACGCTGACCAGCAGCTTCTCGTTGCGGACCAGTGCGGTCTCCAGCCGGGACGACGACAGCCCGCCCAGCACGCCTGCCGCCACGTCGAGCGCGGTGGACTCGGGATCGTTCAGCCCCGGCACCGCCCAGTTGCGGGTGATGAGCGTCGCGGCGACGCGGTCCTTCATCACCTCGTTGACCGGCGCGGGCAGCGTCGGGATCGGTGCGGGCGGCGCGACGCTGGCGGGGCCGCGCGGGATCGCGCCGAAATACCGGGTCACCAGCGTGCGCGCCGTCGGCACGTCGATGTCGCCCGCCAGCACCAG
>JBPBQW010000036.1:0-25109 GCA_050955125.1 Janthinobacterium lividum | reverse complement strand
GCTGGAGGAGGTGAGCATCGATCATGCAGAAGCTATACGCGCGTACACAATAACGCGTCAAGCATCAGCTTGTGCTCGCCCGCACTTGCCGCGATGCCCTGCTGATGCCGACAGTACGCGACCGCCGAATCACGCTCACCTTCACCGACGCGGTGACGGTGCTGATGGACGCTTGCGGCATTCCGCCAGCCGGCCGTAAAGCGTTCGAAGCGCGGGTGCGTCACCTGCAACGCCTGGGACTGCCTGCCCGCACCTCGGATCAGAAGATGAGCAGAATCGACTACGGCATCGCCGAACTGGCGGCGCTCGCCACCGCGTTCCGGCTGATGGCGGCGTTCCTGATCCCGGTACTCGCCGTTCGCTACGTCACCGAGCGGTGGGACCAATTGGCACCGTTTGCCCTGGCAGGAGCGCGAGAGGCACTTCCCGCCGATTATCTGATCCGGCGGCGCGTACAGGCGGGCACGATCGCGATCTTCGAAGGCAACGCGCTGGCAGACCTGGGACAGAAGGGACGGCTGGACGAGCGGTACGTCGGGCCGCTCGGCCGGATCGTCATTGCCGATCCGGCCGGCGCCGATCTGCCGACGATGACCGGTGGTGCCGCGCTGGTGATCGACAGCTGCACTTACATGCCGATCATCGTCGAGCGGGTCGCTGACCTCACCTTGGCAACCGATGCCGACCTCATGGGCGAGTTGGACCTACTGCGGTCTGCAAGCTGAGTTAAACTTTCGACCGCCAATAGAAGAACGTCAACATTCTGGTGGATAGCGGAACAGCCGCTTTTGGCAACGGAGTGATCAATTGCGGCCATTCGTTCATCGTGCCTGGCAGGGCGCCAGCGCTGTTGGTCGGGACCGGCCTGCCGCTTCGAGCCGCAGACTTTGCAGGCGGGGCTGATGCTCAAGCGAGAGAGCCTCGCACCCCAGCGAAAGCAACGCGGAAGGCTTGTATCGTCCACAAGGGCGCCGAGGAAATCCAGCCTCCCCGCCTATGTGCCAGATGGCGTCGGTGCCATTTTGCCTGAAAGCCGAAAGCCGAAAGCCGAAAGCCGAAAGCCGAAAGCCGAAAGCCGAAAGCCGAAAGCTGCGCGGCGCGGCCACGCGCTCGATCTGAACCTGAACTGGCGCTCATCGGAGCATTCCGCCGTCGTGCGGGCCAGGCCACGCGCGGGTGGTGGCGGCTTTGTTAGGCATCCAAATGGTACGGTGATCGACGGGGTTCAGCGTGCTAATTCGAAGGGATGCCTCGTCCAGACATACTGATCCCAAGCCCGATACATCCCGCTACCACCGCCAGACTGGAGGAAGGTTTCACCGTTCACCGGCTGTGGGAGCACGACGACCCCATGGAGTTTCTGAAACGAGACGGCGCCCAAATCCGTGGTGTCGCGACCAGCACGCTGTACGGTCGCGTCGACGACACGTTGTTCGATCACCTGCCTGCCCTCGAAATCGTGGCGAGTTTTGGGGTGGGATACGACAATGTCGATGTGGGGGCGGCGGCCGCGCGCGGGATCGTCGTCACGAATACGCCGGGTGTGCTCGATGCCGAGGTTGCCGACTTCGCCGTCGGCCTGCTGCTCGCCACGACCCGGCGACTGCCGCAGGCCGATCGATTCGTGCGCGAGGGACGATGGTCGGCCGGTGCCTTTCCGCTTTCGCCGACGCTGCGGGGGCGGACGGTCGGGATCCTCGGGCTGGGCAACATCGGCAAGGCCGTTGCCCGGCGACTGGAGGGGTTCGACGTGGCGATCGCCTATCATGGTCGCACCCGGCAGGATGCGGTCAGCTATCCGTGGTACCCGAGTCCGCTTCGACTGGCGCAGGCGTGCGACGCCTTGATCGCTATCGTGCCCGGCGGGGCGGCGACGCGACACGTGGTGGATGCGGAGGTGCTGGCGGCCCTCGGCCCGAACGGCATTTTCGTGAACGTCGCGCGCGGCAGCGTCGTCGACGAGGACGCGCTGGTCGCCGCGCTACAGGCGAAGACCATCCTGGCGGCCGGGCTGGACGTCTATGCCGACGAGCCTCACGTGCCACCCGCGTTGCTCGATCTGCCCAACGCCGTGCTGATGCCGCATATCGGGTCGGCATCCGAACAGACCCGAGCCGCAATGGGGCGGTTGGTGGCCGACAATCTCGTCGCCTGGTTCACCGAAGGTCAGCCGTTGACCCCCGTGCCGGAGACGCCGGTCGGCAGGTGATCTTCTCCCCAACCGAACAAGTCCTTCTCGTTTCTTCTCACTTCCGCATTAATGCCGGTCCAGCTATTCTCGATGGCGAGAGGATGCGTGATGTCGCTGACCATGCCCGAGCCGGACGCGGTGACGCTCGGCCGCCGCGCCGAGATCGTTGCCGCGTTGCGCGGGATCGTGCCCGGGGAGGGAGTGATCGACGACGCTGCCGCGCTGCGTCCATACGAGTCCGACGGGCTAACGGCCTATCGGCAGCCACCCATGGTCGTGGTCCTTCCCGAGACGACGGCGCAGGTGTCGGCGGTGCTCGGCTGGTGTCACGCCAACCGGGTTAAGGTGGTCCCGCGAGGGTCGGGGACCTCGCTGTCGGGCGGCGCGCTGCCGCTCGCCGACGGCGTGCTGCTGGGCCTGGGCAAGTTCAACCGGGTGCTGGACATCGACTATGATGATCGGCTGGTGGTCGTCCAGCCGGGCGTCACCAATCTCGCGATCACGCGCGCGGTCGAGGATGCGGGCTTCTATTATGCGCCCGATCCGTCGAGCCAGATCGCCTGTTCGATCGGTGGCAACGTGGCGGAGAATTCGGGCGGGGTGCATTGCCTGAAATACGGGCTGACCACCAACAACGTGCTCGGGTGCGAGATCGTGATGATGGACGGAGAGGTGCTTCGGATTGGTGGGCGCCAGCTCGAATCCGCCGGACTCGATCTGCTGGGCGTCGTGGTCGGATCGGAAGGCCTGCTCGGCGTCGTGACCGAGGTGACGGTGCGCATCCTGCCCCGGCCGGAGACGGCGCGCGCGCTGCTGATCGGCTTCACCACCGTGGAGAGCGCGGGACAGTGCGTCGCCGACACGATCGCGGCGGGGATCATTCCTGCAGGCATGGAGATGATGGACGCGCTCGCGATCAAGGCGGCGGAGGCGTTCGTGCAGGTCGGCTACCCGCTCGACGTCGCGGCGCTGCTGATCGTCGAGCTGGATGGGCCGGCGGCGGAATGCGATCACCTGATCGAGGAAGTCGCCGGAATCGCGCGCGCCAACGGATCGGTGACCTTGCGCGTGTCGCAGGACGATGACGAACGCGTCGCGTTCTGGGCCGGGCGCAAGGCGGCGTTCCCCGCGGTGGGCCGGCTCGCCCCCGATTACTATTGCATGGACGGTACCATTCCGCGCCGCCGGCTGCCGCAGGTGCTGGAGCGGATGGCCGAGCTGTCGGAGCGCTACGGGTTGGAGGTCGCCAACGTCTTCCACGCCGGCGACGGCAATCTCCACCCGTTGATCCTGTACGACGCCAACAAGCCGGGCGAGCTCGACCGGGCGGAAGCGTTCGGCAACGATATCCTGCGGCTGTGCGTCGAGGTGGGCGGGGTGCTGACGGGCGAGCATGGCGTCGGCGTCGAGAAACGCGATCTGATGCCGGTGATGTTCTCGACCACCGACTTGCGCCAGCAGCAGCGGGTCAAATGCGCGTTCGATCCCGACCTGCTGCTCAATCCGGGCAAAGTTTTCCCGCAACTCCATCGCTGCGCCGAGATGGGTCGTGTGCATGTTCATGGCGGCGCGCTGCCGTTTCCCGACCTGCCGCGCTTCTGATGACGACGGCCGTAATCCTGCCCGCAACCGAGGACGATGTCGCCGACGCGGTCGCCGATGCGGTGCGCGACGACGTGCGACTGGCGATCGTGGGCGGCGGCAGCAAGGTGGGCGTCGGCGCGCCGACCGGGGCGCAGGAGCTGTCGCTGCGCGGAGTGGCTGGCGTGGTCGATTACGATCCGGCGGAGCTGGTGCTGACGGTGCGCCCCGGCACGCCGCTGGCCGAGGTGCAGGCGCTTGTGGCCGGCGCGGACCAGATGCTCGCGTTCGAGCCGTTCGACCATGGTCCGATCTTCGGCGCGGCGACGGGCGCGGCGACGATCGGCGGCGTGGTTGCGGCCGGCGTGGCGGGATCGCAGCGCGTGTCGGCGGGCGGCGCGCGCGACCACCTGCTCGGTTTCCGCGCGGTATCCGGTCGGGGCGAGCGGTTCGTGGCCGGTGCGAAGGTGGTCAAGAACGTCACCGGCTACGACCTGCCCAAGCTGGCCGCGGGAAGCTGGGGCCGGCTGTTCGCGATGACGGAATTGACACTCAAGGTGATGCCGCGCCCGCGCGTGGTGGCGACGCGCGTGATCGCCGGGCTGGGTGCCGCGCAAGCGGTTCGCGCGATGGCGGCGGCGATGGGATCGCAGGCGGAGGTGGCGGCGGCGGGGCATCTGCCGGGCCGGGGCGTGACGGCGTTCCGCATCCAGGGCTTCGGCCCGTCCGTCACCGCGCGCTGCGCCGTGCTGGAGAGCCGCTTGCGCGAGTTCGGCGCGGTGGAGGAGCCATCGCCGGACGAGGTGGAGGCGATCTGGGCCGAGTTGCGCAATCTCTCGCCGCTCGGGTCGGAGCGCGCCCTCTGGCGCATGAACGTGCCGCCTAGCGCGGCGCCGGGCGTGATCGCGACGCTGGCACCGCTCGGCGCCGACTGGCTGCTCGACTGGGCGGGCGGGCTGATCTGGCTGGCGGCCGACGATGCGGCAACGGTCGTGCGCGATGCGGCGACAGCGGCTGGCGGCCATGCGGCGCTGGTGCGCGCGCCGGCGACCGTCCGGGCGGCGGTGCCCGCCTTTCACCCGCAACCGGCCGGCCTGGCGGCGTTGGAAGCGCGCGTCCGGCGTGCATTCGATCCCGCCGAAGTGTTCGAGACGGGGCGCTTCTAGCCCATGCAGACCAGCTTCACGCCCGAGGCGCTCGCCGATCCCGCCACCGCCGCGTCGGCTGCCGTGATCCGCAAATGCGTCCATTGCGGCTTCTGCACCGCGACCTGCCCGACCTATGTGGTGCTCGGCGACGAACTCGATAGCCCGCGTGGGCGCATCTACCTCATCAAGGACATGCTCGAGACCGAGGCGACGCCGACGGCGGAGGTCGTCAAGCATATCGATCGCTGCCTGTCGTGCCTGTCGTGCATGACGACCTGCCCGTCGGGCGTGAACTACATGCATCTCGTCGACCACGCCCGCGCCTATATCGAGCGACGCTACCGCCGGCCGTGGCGCGAGCGGGTAATGCGCGAGCTGCTGGCGGCGGTGCTGCCGCATCAGGGTCGGTTCCGCATCGCTCTGGCGCTGGCGCGGCTGGCACGGCCGGCGACGCCGCTGGCGGACAAGGTCGCCGCGCTCCGCCCACTCGCGGCGATGCTGGCGTTGGCGCCGCGTCTCGTGCCCGCGCGACCGTCGGATACTCCATCGCCGGCGCCCGTCTCGCGTGGGCGCGTGGCGCTGCTGCAAGGGTGCGCCGAACCGGTGCTGAGGCCGGAGATCCGGGCCGCGACGGTGCGGCTGTTGAACCGTGCCGGCTATAACGTCGTGTTCGCGAGCGGCGAGGGCTGCTGCGGCGCGCTGGTGCACCACATGGGCAAGGAGGCGGCCGCGCTGACGGCCGCACGCGCCAATGTCGATGCCTGGACACGGTTGATCGACGATGGCGGGCTCGATGCGATTGTCATCACCACCTCCGGCTGCGGCACGACGATCAAGGATTACGGCTTCATGCTGCGGAACGAGCCGGCCTATGCCGATCGCGCCGCGCACGTATCGGCGCTGGCGATGGACGTGTCCGAACTGCTGGTCGCGGCCGATTTGCCGCCGGGCGATGGCCGCGGGTTGACGGTGGCGTACCACGCCGCCTGCTCGCTCCAGCACGGCCAGAAGGTGACGGACGCCCCCCGGCGGCTGCTCGCTGCCGCGGGCTATGCCGTGCGGACGCCGGTCGAGCAGCACCTCTGCTGCGGCTCGGCCGGCACCTACAACATCTTGCAACCGGAGATCGCCGGGCAACTCGGGGATCGCAAGGTCGCCAACCTCGCGCGGCTCGGCGCGGATGTGATCGCGACCGGCAATATTGGATGCGCGATCCAGATCGGGCATCGCGCGCAGGTCCCCGTCGTCCACACCGTCGAGCTGCTCGACTGGGCGACAGGCGGTCCGGCGCCTCACGGCATGACCCAAGGAGCTTCCGCATGACCCGCCTCACGCTCGACCTCGCCAATCGGATCATAGCCGCCGCGCTCGATCATGGCCGCGCGCTCGGGCTCAAGCCGTTGACGGTGGCGGTGCTCGATCCCGGCGGACACGTCGTCGCGCTCCAGCGACAGGACGGCGCCTCGACGATGCGGCCCGCGATCGCCATTGGCAAGGCGGCGGGTGCGCTCGCGCTCGGCGTGTCGAGCCGGAAGATCGCCGATATGGCGGCGGAGCGGCCGACCTTCGTCGCCTCGCTCGCCGGGCTGGCGCCGCACGGCTTGGTGCCGGCCGCGGGCGGGGTGATCATCGTTGATAACGAGGGCCAACCGATCGGCGCGGTCGGCATCACCGGTGATCTGTCCGATCAGGACGAGGCCTGCGCGCTGGCCGGCCTTGCCGCGGCGGGCCTGGCGGCGCAGTCCTGAGCCTCAGGCCGGGATGACGCCCGGCACCAGATATTGCTGAACCAGCACGAGCAGCCCGAGGATCAGCGTCAGCATGATGCTGTGCTTGAAGGTCCGCGCCAGCACCGCGCCTTCCATACCCTTCAGCTGGGTGACCGAGGTGCCGGTCGAGATGTTCTGCGGCGAGATCATCTTGCCCATCACGCCGCCCGACGAATTGGTCGCCGCCATCAGCACCGGGCTGAGCCCGAGCTGGCGCGCGGCGACGACCTGAAGGTTGCCGAACAGCGCATTGCCCGAGGTGTCGCTGCCCGACAGGAACACCGCCAGCCAGCCGAGGAACGCGGATAGTAGCGGGAACAGCCCGCCGACCGAGGCGACGGCAAGGCCCATCGTGTAGGCCATCCCCGAATAGTTCATCAGATAGGCGAGGCCGATGATCAGCGACGTGGTCAGCGCGGGCAACCGCACCTGTCGGAACGACAGCCGCGCCGCCGCGCCGAACTGCGCCGGCGTGGCGCCGACCAGCACCGCAGTGACGACCGTCGCCGCCAGGATCGCGGTGCCGGTGGCAAGCGGCTGAAACGTCCAGACCGCCGGATAGGGCTGGCCGTACAGGGTGATGAACACCGCCTTGTGGAGCCCGGGCCATTCGATCGCCTGCTGGCCGATCGCGGGCACTTTCAGGTGGATCCACGCGATCACCACCGCCGTCAGCACCAGCCACGGCACCCAGCCGAGCCACGACGCCATCGCGGGCGGCTGGCTCTCCATCGGCGGGACGGCGACAGGTGCGAGCGCATATTCCGGATCAGGCGTCATCCGCCAGACCTTGAGGAAGCCGATCGTCACCACCAGCGACACGGAGGACGAGATCACGTCGGTGAGCGCGAACCCCAGATAATTGGCCGACAGGAACTGCCCGACCGCGAAGCTGCCGCCCGCGACGAGCAGCACCGGCCATACCCCGCGCCAAGCGCGCACGCCGCCATAAACGGCGATGACATAGAAGGGCAGCAGCATCGCGATGATCGGCAACTGGCGCCCGATCATCGCGCCCAGCACGTGATCGGGCAATTGCGTCACCGCGGCAAGCGTGGTGACCGGCGCGCCGAGCGCCCCGAACGCGACGGGGGCGGTATTGAACATCAGGGTGAACACCAGCGCGTCCACCGCCCGGAAGCCGAGCGCAATCAGCAGGGCGCTGGTGATCGCGATGGGCGTGCCGAAGCCCGATACGCCTTCCAGCAGACAGCCGAACGAGAAGCCGATCACCACCAGCACGACGCGCCGATCATTGGGCAAATGCTGGACGAGCCACGCGCGGAACGCCTCGAACCGACCGGTTGCGACCGACAGGTTGAACAGCAGCAAGCCGTTCACCACGATCCACATCACCGGCCACAATGCGAACACCGAGCCGGCGGCGACGCTGTCGAGCGCGAGACCGAGCGGTAGCCGCCACAGGCCGGTTGCCAATCCCAGCGCGACGAGGAGGCCGACGGCGGACGCCTGCCACGCCGGCCGCCGCAGGATGCCGAGTAGCACCAGCACCGTTGCGATCGGCAAGGCGGCGACGAGGAACGACAGCGCCAGGCTGCCGTCGATCGGAGTGACGAGCTGATTGAACATCCGAACCTCTTCCTGTCAGGGACGGTCTCATGCCGTCGTGCTGCGAGTTCGAAGTACGCAGGTGTCAGCGATCGTGCAACTGGTAAAGATTAATGACCAGACCGTCTCAACCCTGAGCTGAGCGCGCGCGGCGCTTGGGAGGTGCGACCAGATCGTTGCGCACCAGCCGACGGATCGACGCTTCCAGGCGCTTCTCGCTTTCCTGGATATGTTGCTGCGTCCGCATGGCCGATGTCATGTGATCGCGCGCGGCGCGCTTGGCGCCCTCCGGATCGCGCGCCATGATCGCGTCGAAGATCGCGCGGTGCTCGGCAAGTTGTGAGTCACGCTCGACTCGGTGTTCGTACAGGTTCTTGCGATTGAGGTAGACGTTGGAGCGGATGATCGTCTCCAGGCTGCGCATCAGGTGGATCATCATGACGTTGTGGCTGGCGTCATAGATCGCGAAGTGAAACTCGGCGTCGGTGCGGGCGATCTCCTCCACGTCGTTCTGCTGATGCGCGGCAATCATCGCGGCGAACCTGACCTGGATGGCTTCACGATCAACAGGCGAAGCGCGTTCAGCCGCAAATCCGGCCGCAGCCGCTTCCACGATCGACCGGAATTCCATGCAGTCGCCGCGCGCATCGGGATTGTCCATCAATAGCAGGAGGGGATCGCGCAGGCTGCGGCCGATCGCTTCGCTGACATAGGAGGTGCCCTGCGCATCGGTGACCAGCAGGCCGCGCCCGACCAGCTTGTCGAGTGCTTCGCGCAGCGACGGGCGTGACACTTCCAGCTTGGCCGACAAGTCGCGCTCGGAAAGCAGCCGCTCGCCTGGCTGGATCGCCCCTTCGAGAATCAGCTGCTGGATGTGTTCAGCGATAGCGTCCGCCAGCTTGGCCGGCTTGATCGGGGGCAAGGTCATGAAAACGGTCCTGCGCGGCAAGTCGCTGAAATCCCATGCCGGGCCGGGGAGGTCAATGTTGCCCACGAAATTAGCCATTGCGCGCGATGGTAAGAAACTATAGCCAAACCATGAGACCATGACGGATCGGGTTTGGCCCGGCGTACATGGCGGATGGAGGAGAGGTATATGCGCAATTCATCGGCGCGCGCGTTGCTGCTGGCCGGCGTCGGCATGGGGATCATCACGCCGGCGATGGCGCAGACCAACGGTCCCGCGACGACGCCGTCCGGCGGCCAGACCGGGCCGGCGGCGGCATCGCCCGCTCAGCCCGCCAATCCCGAGGGGCCGACCGGCGCGACGATCGGTCAGGTGGCGCCGGCCGACACTGCCGCACCCGCGCTGGAGCAGCAGGCCGGGCCATCCGCCAGCAGACCGGGCGAGCAGGATATCGTCGTCACCGGCAGCCGCCTTGCGCGTTCCACCTTCGAGACGCCGACCCCGGTCACCGCGATCGGCGAAAAGCAACTGGAGGCCAAGGCCGCGACGAGCGTGCCCGATCTGCTGCGCGACCTGCCGGCGCTGCGCCCCAACCGCAACAACGGCTCCGCGACCGATGTCGGCGCGACCACCTTCAACATCCGCTCGCTCGGCCCGACGCGCACGCTGATCCTGATCGACGGGCAGCGCGTGCTCAATTCGAGCCCGACCGGCGGGTTCGATCTCAACCTGCTGCCCGCGCCGCTGATCACACGGCTGGAGATCGTCACCGGCGGCGCGTCGTCGGTCTATGGGTCCGACGCGGTGACGGGCGTGGTCAACGTGTTCCTCGATGGCAAGATGACGGGCGGCAAGCTCGACATCCAGAGCAACATCACCAGCCGTGGCGACAACCAGACCGTGTCGGCGAGCCTCGCCTACGGCGCCAAGTTCGCCGACGATCGCGGGCACATCGTGCTCGCCGCCTCCTATTTCGACCGGCCCGACATCCTGTACCAGGGCACGCGCGACTGGGGATCGAAGAGCTACACGCTGATCCCGAACGCGACCTACACGGCCACCAACGGCCAGTATCGCCAGTTCATCGCCCCGAACGTCGAGCTGTCGAACATGACGGTCGGCGGCGTGATCACCAGCGCGGGCGCGCTCAAGAACATCCAGTTCGGCGCGGGCGGCGCGCAGAGCCCGTTCGTCCAGGGCACCAACATCACCTCCGTTTACATGCAGGGCGGGCAGGGCGTGTCGCTGGAGCCGCAACTCGGGGTGCTGATCCCGTCTGGCGAACGCATCAACGGCTATGGTCGGCTGAGCTATCAGATCACGCCCGCGCTGGAAGCGCATATCAGCGTGCTGGCCGCGCGCACGCGGCAGGAACAGACCAACGTCTACAACTACAACAACGGCGACATCACCATCCGCCGCGACAACCCGTTCCTGCCTGCCAATATCCTGGCCTCGATGGTCGCCAACAATCTCCAGACGATCAGCCTGGGGCGCTTGAACACCGAACTCGGCCTTGACGACAATACCACCACTAACACCTATATCCGCAGCTCGGGCGGGCTGTCGGGCAAGCTGTTCGGCGATTTCACCTGGGACGGCACCGTCAACTACACGCACGCAATCTACGACAACCAGAGCAGAAACAACCGCAACAACGCCAACTGGCTGCTCGCGCTCGATGCGGTGACCGGTCCCAACGGTCAGCCGATCTGCCGCTCGACGTTGACCAATCCGAACAACGGCTGCGTTCCGGCCAACGTCTTCGGCGTGAACACGGTGTCGCCGGGCGCGGTCGCCTATGCGACGGGTACGTCGTTCATCAAGGCATACTCCACGCAATTCGACGCCAACGTGAACGCCAAGGGGTCGCCTTTCTCGACCTGGGCGGCGCCGGTGCAGGTCGCGGTCGGAGCGGAGTATCGCCGTGAGACGGTCAACTTCACCTCCGACCCAATTTCGGCGATCAACGGCTGGCGGCAGGCCAGCTCGGCGCCGTATCACGGCGCGGTGGACGTGAAGGAAGTGTCGGGCGAGATCGGCATCCCGCTCGCGCGCGACACGCCGTTCTTCAAGAACCTCGAACTCGATCTCGCCGGCCGCTATGTCGGTTACAGCACCAGCGGCAACACGTTCGTGTGGAAGGTCGGCGGCAACTGGAGCGTCAGCGATGCGCTCCGCTTCCGCGGCACCTATTCGCGTGACTTCCGCGCGCCGACGATCAACGAACTGTTCGCGGCGACGACGATCCGACAAGGCGCGGTGGTGCTCGATCGGTTCAGCCCGAACAACCAATCGGTCGTCGCGGCGACCGCGACCGGCGGCAATACGAACCTGCAGCCGGAGTCCGCGCATACGGTCACCTTCGGCGTTGTGCTGCGGCCCAATTTCCTGCCGGGCTTCCAGTTTTCGGTCGACGCCTTCGATATCAAGCTGGACGGCGCGATCAGTGTGCTCGGCGCCCAGGAAGTGGTCGATCGCTGCTTCGCGGGCGGCGCCGACTTCTGTTCCAGCATCACGCGCAACGCGGCGGGGCAGATCACGCTGGTGCGCACCACCACCTTCAACGCGCAGGAGCTGAAGACGCGCGGGCTGGATTTTGAGGCGTCGCTCACGCGCCCACTCGGAACGGGTAACGTCACGCTGGCGCAGCTCGCTACCTATGTCGACCGGCTGATCACCATTTCCAATGGCATCTCGGTCGATACCGCCGGACAGCTGACCGGCACCAACGCGACGCCGAAATGGCGCACCTCGACGACACTGACCTATGAGAACGGGCCGCTGCTGCTGCGGGCGCTCGGCAACTTCGTCGGCGGCGGCAAGTACGACAACACCTACGGCCCGCTCGATCTCGACAGGCTGCACTTCAAGGGTCGATTCTATCTTGACCTGTCGGCGCAGTACGACGTGACCGAGCGGTTCCAGATCTACGGCAAGGTCGAAAATGCGACCAACATCGCGCCGCCGCTCACCGCCGAAAGCAGCGTGATCCGCGCCGGAGCGGCCAATGCGTCCAGCTTCTATGATGTGATCGGGCGCAATTACGGCGTCGGCGTCCGTGTGAAATTCTGATCGGGAGCGACGATGGTGGAGAGCGGAACCGATCTTGACCGCCGGATGCTGTTCAAGGGCGCGGCGACGGCGGGCATGATCTCCGCCCTGCCCCTGGCGGTGGCGGGGCAGGCGGCGACGCCGGCGCCCGGCACCGGCTGGGAATGGGAGCCGATGCGCTGGGTGCAGATCTGCGCCACCGAGGATGATCCGGGCCGCTACGACAAGCAGTTCTGGATCGACTTCCTCCAGCGCACGCGAACGCAGGGTGTTTGCCTCAGCGCAGGCGGTGTCACCGCCTTCTATCCCACCAAGGTGCCGTTCCATGACCGCTCGCCGTACCTCCGCGGCGGCGACATGTTCGGGGAGCTGACTCACGCCTGCAAGGCGATGAACATCCGCGTGCTCGCCCGCGTCGATCCGCACGCCGGCCACGCCGACATGCTCGCCGCCCATCCGGACTGGATCGCGCACAACGCCGACGGCACGCCCAAGCGCCATCCGACCGACCCGACCCTCTACCTCACCTGCCCGAACGGCCCGGTGACGTTCGAGTGGATGCCGCAGGTGCTCAAGGAAATCGTCGCCGGCTATCCGGTTGACGGCGTGTTCGGCAACCGCTGGGCGGGGAGCGCCGGCATCTGCCACTGCCCGGTCTGCACGCGCGAGTTCAAGGCGGCGAGCGGGTTCGCCGTGCCCGGCTCGCTCGCCAATCCGCAGGATCCGGCGGTGCGCGCCTATCTCACGTGGGACGACGGCAAGCGGTACGCGCAGCTCAAGCTGTGGAGCGACACCGTGTCGGCGATCAACCCGCAGGCGTTCTTCACGCCGGGCACCTGGGGCCGGCTCGATCCCAAGCGGCTGCGCCAGACGATCCGATCGATCTATGCCGACCGGCAAGGCCGGAGCGGCAACGAACCCGGCTGGCTCAACGGCCGAAGCGCCAAGGAAGCGTACTGCCTGATGCATGACCGCCCGGTCAGCGGCATCTTCGCGGTCGGCGAGACGTCCACGCCCTATCGCTTCATGGACTCGGCACAGGCCAATCCGGAGATCACCGCCTACCTGCACGACGGCCTCGCGCACGGTTTCCGGCCGTGGATGACCAAGTTCAAGGCCGAGGTGTTCGACAAGCGCTGGGTGCCGGCGGTGGAAAAGGCCTATGCCTGGCACGCCGAGCACGAGGAGTATTTCCGCAATATCGAGAATTTCGCGCGCGTGGCGATGGTGCAGTCGACGCAGACGTCGACCTATTACCAGCCGCAGGCGTCCAGCGCGATCGCGTCGATGCCCATGGACCCAGGATCGCTCCACGGCGGCGGGGCGGGCGATGCCGTGAACGGCTTCTACCAGGCGCTGGTCGAATCGCGTGTGCCCTTCAACTTCGCCGACGAGCGTCAGCTCGAGCCCGTATATATCGGGCGCTATAAGGTGCTGGTGCTCGCGAACCTCGCCTGTCTGTCCGACGCGCAATGCGCGCGCATCCGGGCGTTCGTCGCGGCCGGCGGATCGATCGTCGCGACGCAGGAAACGTCGCTTTACGACGAATGGGGCAAGCGCCGCGGCAACTTCGGGCTTGCCGATCTGTTCGGCTGCGATTTCGCCGGCACCGTCGATTATCGGATGCAGAATTCGTACATGACCGTGCACGGTCCCGGTCCGCTGACGCTTGGATTCGACGACACGCCGCGCATCATGGGCGGCACGCGGCTGGTGCACGTCACCCCGCGTGCCGGGCTCGACAAGCCGGCGCTGACGCTGGTGCCGTCCTACCCCGACCTGCCGATGGAGAAGGTGTACCCCGGCGTGAGGCAGACGACCACGCCGATGGTCTACGCCCGTACCGTGGGGAAGGGCCGGGTCGTCTATCTTCCCGCCGATATCGATCGCACCTTCTGGGAATGCTCCAGCCGCGATCACCTCGCTCTGCTCCGCAACGCGGTGTCATGGGCGGCGGGCGAGGCGCAGCCGATGATCGTGGCCGGGCCGGGCTTGGTGGATGTCAGCTACTGGCGGCAGCGCGGTTCGTTGGCGGCGCATCTGGTGAACCTCACCAATCCGATGGCGATGCGGGGGTACGTGCGCGAGGCGCTGCCGGCCGGGCCGTACGAGGTCACGCTCAGGCTGCCGGCCGATGCACCCGCCGTCACCCGCGTGCGGCTGCTGGAGGCGGGATCGACGGTGGAGGCACGGCGGGAGGGCGCCATGCTGACGGTGACGGTGCCGCGGATCGTCGTGCATGAGGTGATCGCGGTTGATCTGGCGTAGCGACAATGGCGGGGCGACAATGGCGGGCCGCCGCCGACAGGCCGCAAGGTGAGGCGATGACGATGGCGACGCTCGACCAGCAAATCACGCGTGATGCGCGCGCGCGCCGGCTCCTGCGGGCGCTGTTCGACGCCGCGGTCGCCAGTGCCGACCCGGCGCGCGTGGTCGCGCCCTTTCTGCCCGCACCGCCGGCCGGGCGCTGTGTCGTGGTGGGGGCAGGCAAGGCCGCCGCGTCAATGGCGGCGGCGGTGGAGGCGGCCTGGCCCGACGTGCGCCTGTCGGGGGTGGTCGTCACGCCCTATCGTTATGAACTGGAGACACGGCGCATCCGGGTGCGCTCCGCCGCGCATCCGGTGCCCGACGCGAACAGCACGGCGGCGGCGCGCGAGATACTCGCTGCGGTGCACGGGCTAGGCGAGGACGATCTGGTGCTGGTGCTGATCTCCGGCGGCGGCTCGTCGGTAATGTCGCTCCCCGTCGAGGGGATCACCCTGGCGGACAAGCAGGCGGTCAACCGGCTGCTGCTGGCGTCGGGCCTCGACATCCGCACGATGAACGCGGTGCGGCGCCGGCTGTCGGCGATCAAGGGCGGCAAGCTCGCGGCGGCGGCGGCGCCAGCCCGCGTCGTGACGCTCGGCATCAGCGACATCCCCGGCGACGACATCGCCGCCATCGCCTCCGGCCCGTCGGTGCCCGATCCGACGCCGGACGCCGATCTGTCCGAGGTGGTGGAGATGCTCGGCAGTGCACTGCCCGACGTGGTCGCGGCGCGACTGCTCGCGCCCGAGCCGCCCCGCCCGATGCCGAAGCACAGCGAGTTTCACCTTGTCGGCACGCCCGCCGCGGCGCTGGCGGCGGCGGCGGCGCTGGCCCGCGCCGAAGGCATCGAGCCGGTGATATTGGGCGATGATCTGGAAGGCGAGAGCCATCTGCTCGGCGCGGAAATGGGGGCGCTCGCGCGGCGCCTGGTGACGAGACCCACCGTGTTCCTGTCCGGCGGCGAGACCACCGTGACGCTTTCCGGCGGCCCGGCGGGCATGGGGGGGCGCAACACCGAGCTGATGCTGTCGCTAGCGGTCGCGCTGGATGGTCATGCCGGCGTCTGGAGCCTGGCCGCCGACACCGATGGCGAGGACGGGGCCAGCCGGGCCGCGGGCGCGATCGTCGCTCCCGACACGATCGCGCGTGCCCGCACGAAAGGGCTCGACCCGGTCGCGTTCCTGCGCGGGCACGACAGCGGCAGCCTGTTCGCCGCGCTCGACGACCTGCTTATCACCGGGCCGACCCGCACCAACGTCAACGATTTCCGCGCCATTCTCGTCTTGCCCGAAGGATCAACGCTATGACACGCCTCGCCGCGAACCTGACCATGATGTTCACCGATCTCCCGTTTCTCGAGCGCTTCGACGCGGCGGCGGCGGCGGGGTTCAAGGCGGTAGAATGCATCGCGCCCTATGCAGAGCCGGCGGAGGTTGTCGCCGAGCGGCTGCGACGCAACAGGCTCATCTTCGCGCTGTTCAACATGCCGGCGGGTGATTGGGGCGTGGGCGAGCGCGGCTTCGCCGCCGACCCGGCACGCGGGGCGGAGTTCCGCGACAGTGTCGACCTCGCGCTCGACTACGCCCGCTCGACCGGTTGCATGAAGCTGCATCTAATGGCCGGTAAGATCCCCGCGAACGCCGATCGGGCCGCCTGGACCGACACGCTGGTCGACAACGTCCGCTATGCCGCCGACGCGGCGGGCGAGGCGATCACGATCGTGCTGGAGCCGATCAACACCCGCGTCGACATTCCGGGCTATTTCTACGACCGCACCGACGCCGCATTAGCGGTGATCGACCGGGTCGCCCGGCCAAACGTCAAGCTGCTTTACGATATCTACCACATGCAGATCATGGAAGGCGATCTCGCCCGCACGATCGAGCGATTGATGCCGCGGATCGGCCATGTCCAGATCGCCGACAATCCCGGCCGGGGCGAGCCGGGAACGGGCGAGATTAACTATCCCTGGCTGCTCTCGCGCCTCGATCAGCTGGGCTACGATGGCTGGGTCGGCTGCGAGTACAAGCCGCTCGGCACCACGCAAGCCGGGCTCGGCTGGGCAACGCCGTACCTTCGCTGAATTCAGGCAATCGGGACACCACTGACATGAAGATCGGTTTCATCGGGGTCGGCATCATGGGCCGGCCAATGGCAGGGCACCTGCAACGCGCCGGGCACGAGCTGCTGCTCGTCCAGCATCGCTCGCCCTTGCCGCAGGAACTGCTCGACGGCGGCGCGGCCGTGCGCGGTTCGGCGCGAGAGGTCGCGGCGGGATCGGAGGTCGTCATTCTGATGTTGCCCGACACGCCGGATGTCGAGCGGGTGCTGTTCGGCGCGGACGGCGTCGCCGACGGGCTGACCGCCGGCGCCTGCGTGGTGGACATGAGCTCAATCGACCCGATCGCGACCCGCGGCTTCGCAGCTCGCATTGCCGAGAAAGGCTGCGGCTATGTCGACGCGCCGGTGTCGGGCGGCGAGGTCGGCGCGCGCAACGCCGCGCTGACGATCATGGCCGGCGGCGAGGCCGACATGTTCGAGCGCGTGCGCCCGCTGTTCGAGCTGATGGGCAAGAACATCACCCGCGTCGGCCATGTCGGCGATGGTCAGGTCGCCAAGGTCGCCAACCAGATCATCGTCGCGCTCAACATTGAGGCGGTGGCGGAGGCACTGTTATTCGCGTCCAAAGCGGGCGCCGATCCGGCCAGGGTGCGCGAGGCGCTGATGGGCGGGTTCGCCGCGTCGCGCGTGCTGGAGGTGCACGGCGAGCGCATGATCAAGCGCACGTTCGATCCGGGCTTCCGCATCGAGCTGCACCAGAAGGATCTGGCGCTCGCGCTGGCGGGCGCGCGCAGCCTGGGCCTGTCGCTGCCCAACACCGCCAACGCGCAGCAACTGTTCAGCGCCTGCGTCGCGGCGGGCGGGGCGGGGCGCGACCATTCGGCGATGGTCACCGCGCTCGAGACGCTCGCCGCTCACAAGGTCGCGCCCGACGCCTGACCCGCCCGCGCCTGCCGCCAAAGGACCGATCATGACCGAGATCCCACACCCGCATCGTCGTGACGTCCTGGCCGGGGCCGGGGCGGCGGCCTCGCTGCTCGCCGGCCCTGCAGGCGCGGCGGAGCGGCGGGCAGGCTGGGGGCGTGCGCCCGCAACCGCCTTTGCCGATGCCGAGATCGCCGCCGCTGCCCACGCTACCGGGCGGCCGGCGCCGGCGGTGCACTATGCCATCGACCCCGCGCTGGGCGCGCAGAGTTACCGCATCGACGGCGCGGGGGCGACGTCGCTGACCGTGACCGCCGGGGATGCCACCGGTGCGATGTATGGCGGGCTCGACATCGCCGAGGGTGTGCGGCTGGGCGGCGAGACGCTGGCTATGCTCGGCGACGGCCGTGTGCACCGGCCCTACGTCGCCCGGCGCGGGATCAAGTTCAACGTGCCGCTCGATCTGCGCACGCCCAGCTATTCCGACGGCAGCACCAGCGCACGGCTCAACATTCCCGAAGTCTGGACGCGCGAGTTCTGGCAAGCGTATGTCGACGAGATGGCGCGGGATCGCTACAACGTCCTGACGCTGTGGAACCTGCACCCGTTCCCCTCCATGGTGAAGGTGCCGGAGTTCGCGGACATCGCGCTGGACGATGTCTGGCGCAGCCGCGAACCGCTCGATCCGGAGCCGCTCGACTTCCGCGGGCGCGATTACGTGCAGCACAGATTTCTCACCAATCACGAGGTGTTGCGCCGCATCACCATCGACGAAAAAATTGGCTTCTGGCGCGAGGTGATGCAGATGGCGGCCGATCGCGGCATCGCCGTATATATCTTCACCTGGAACATCTTCACTTACGGCACCGGCGGCAAGCACGGGATCGACGACAGCATCACCAATCCGGCGACGGTGGCCTATACCCGCGCCAGCGTGCGCGAGATGGTGCGGACCTATCCGCTGCTGGCCGGCATCGGCATCACGGCGGGCGAGAACCTGCCTGGCGACAATCCGCAGGTCAGCCAGGAACAATGGCTTTGGTCGACGTACGGCGAGGGCATCGCCGATGCCTTGCGCCACGATCCGGCGCGGCGGTTCGAATTGATCCACCGTTTCCACGAGACCAAGCCAGGCGAGATCGAGCGCAACTGGAACCGCTATCCCGGCTTCCCGCGCAGCTTCGCCTACAGCTACAAGTATTCTGTCGCGCACATGTATTCGCATCCCAAGCCGCCCTTCATCGCGGAGGTCATCCCGTTCCTGAATGAGAATACCAAGACCTGGCTGACGGTGCGAAACGACGATATCTATTCGTTCCGTTGGGGTGATCCCGATTTCGCGCGCGAGTACGTCCTAAACATGCCGCGATCGGACAAGCTGGTTGGCTTCTACATGGGACCGGACGGGTATTGTTGGGGACGCGACTTCTTGAGTAAGGCGGACGCGAACAAGGAATTAGGCGCGGCCAGACGGCTCGTGATGCAGAAGCAATGGTATGGCTTCGCGATATGGGGGCGGCTCGCCTACGAACCGTCGCTTGCGAACGGCCTATTCCAGGCGACGCTCGCCGCACGTTTTCCTCACGCGGATGCGGCGCGGCTGTTCGCGGCGTCGAGCGCCGCCTCCAAGATCATCCCGCAGGTCACCCGGCTGTTCTGGCAGGACATCGACCTCGAATGGTTTCCGGAGGCTTGCGCCTACAGCTCGCAGAAGCGGCCGCGCGGCACGCATTTCTACACGGTCGCGGATTTCATCAACGGCGCGCCGATGCCGGGGGCGGGCGTCATGTCGGTGCGGCGCTGGCGCCAGCGCTTGCTTGACAGCCAGCCGCTCGATGCGATCTCGCCGCTCGACGCCGCGACCGCGTTGGCCGGCTTCGCCGAAACCACGCTGGACGAGCTCGCCCGGCTGCGCGCGAACCTGCCGTCCGACGTGGATGGCGAGCTGACCAGTACGCTCGCCGACCACGAAGCGATGGCCCATCTCGGACACTATTACGCGGCCAAGATTCGCGGGGCTTGTGATCTGGCGCTCTACGACCAGAGCCGCCGGCCGAGCGAGAAGGCGGCGGCGGTGATGTACCTGACGCAGGCGATCGACGCCTGGCGACGCTACGCCCGGGTCCGCGATGGCCAATACGTCCCGGCCTTCTACAACCGCATCGGCTATGTCGACATCACGGCGCTGACGGAAGCGGCCGCGCGTGACATCGAGATCGCACGGGAGTGGCGGTCCGGCAGCATCCGCTTCGATCCCGCCGCGCCGGAAACGCATTGGGATGCGGTGCTGCATCCGGGTCCGGGCGGGCACGCCTAGGCGTTCGGCGGCCCCAGAGAGAGATCCTGCGCTCGCGCCGCCTCCTCGGACAGGAATGCGATCATCGAGCGACCGCGCGCCGTTTGCGCGATATCGGCATGCGCGACGAGCCAGTAGGACCGGCGCAACGTCGCCTGCCCGGCCTCAACCGCGACCAGTTCGGGGAAGCCCGCCGCTATGAAGCGCGGCAAGACGCAGGCCGTAACCCTGCCGCGCGATCTCGAGCTGGATCTGGATGCTCGAGCTTTGCATGCGGGGGCGGATCCTGAGGCCGATATCGTCCAGATAGTTGAGTTCGCGCTCGAAGATCAGGTCGTCGATATAGCCGGTGAACGGATGGTGGGCGAGATCGTCGCGGCTGGTGATCGGCGGCGCCCGGTCGAGATAGCTGCGCGCGCCGTAGACGTGCAGGTTGTAGTCGGTCAGGCGGCCGATGTGGAACTGCCCCTGCCTCGGCGGTTGCAGGGTGATCGCGATGTCCGCCTCGCGGCGCGACAGCGCGACGAGCTGTTGCAGCGTGATGAACTCTATCGACAGCTCGGGATGCACCGCCGAAAAGGCGGCGACCCGCCGGGCGAGGAAGATACTTCCTATCCCTTCCAGCGCGCGGATCCGAAGCGTGCCCAGCGGCGACGATTGCCCTTCATGCAGCGCCGCCGCCGCGCGGGTCGCCTCGCCCTCCATCGACTGAGCCGACAGCAGCAGCAGCCGCTCGCCCGTCTGTGTCAGGCTGTAGCCGCGCGCGTTGCGCTGGACAGCTTCACCGCCAACGCGCGCTCCAGCGCCTCCAGCCGGCGGATCACCGTCGCGTGATCGACCGACAGCGCCCGCGCCGCGCGCGACACGCTGCCGTCGCGCGCCACGGCGAGCAGGTAGCGCAGATCGTCCCAGTTGAATCGCTGCACACCCGTCCTTCGGCATTTGCGCACAGTTGCCGTGCGAAACTATGCCGTTCCGTGCGCAGGTTAGAGGAGTAACGTGGGTGAACAAGAAAGAAGCAGGAGGAGGCGCCATGGAGATGAACCGTCGCGAATTCGCCGCACTGTCGTCGGCAGCGGCGATGTTCAAGTTACCAGGCGGGGCGGGCGCGGCGACGGGTGGCAAGCCATGGCACCAGCGCATCAAGCGCGTTCTGCACATCAACTTCAACAAACTCGATCCGCTCGACATGGATGTCGAGTCCTATGCCGATCTGCTGGCGGCAGCGCAGGCGCAGGTGACGTTTCTGAGCGTGACGGGTTCGGTGTCCTTCTATCCTTCCGCTGTGCCCGATTTCCCGCAGGCCGCGGGCCTCAAGGGTCGTGACCTGTTCGGCGAGTGCGTGTCGGCGCTGCGCAAGCGCGGCATCCGCGTCGTCGGCCGGTTCAGCCCAGATATCGTCCGGCTCGAGGCGGGCAAGAAGCATCCCGACTGGTTCCGCCGCGAAAAGGACGGCAGCATCGCCCGCCGCGGCGCGGGCGGCGGTTCGCTGCCGCCCAATTACGGCGAGACCTGCCAGTTCACCGCCTATTACGACACGCAAATTCCGGCGATCATGCGCGGACTCGTGACGCGCTACGACGTCGACGGGCTTTACACCAATGGCTGGCCCAACACCGAGGTGCGCAAATGCTGGTGCGCGGCGTGTCACAAGATCGCCGATCCCGACAGCCCGGCCTATGTCGAGGCGTACCAGGCGCGCGCGATCGAGCTGTGGAAGCTTTACACCTCGATCGCCAAGACCGGGCGCGCCGATCGCTTCTACACCGGCAACATCACCGGGGGGCTGCGTGGCGGGCAACTCGACCTCACCGCGCTGACCAAAAGCGCGGACGTGCTGCTGTGCGACAACCAGAATCGCGGGCCCGGCCTGCCGGCATGGGACTCGGCGCAGCAGGCGAGGCTGGCGCGCGACGTGATGGGTGACCGCACCGTGCTCAACCTGACGGGCGGCTGGGCGCGCGGCAACAACATCTGGTGGCGCAACGCGACGCAGAACGCCGCCGAGCTGCAGACGCGCATGGCGCAGACCGCGGCGGCAGGGGCGGCGATCCATTACCATTGGCTGGGCGATCACCAGGGCTTCAAGGAGGATCGCCGCTGGCAGGCGATCGGGCGCGATTACCTGGCCTGGCAGGCGAAGAACGACGCGCACTTCCACACGGTGCGCTCGCTGCACAAGGTGGCGATGATCGTCTCGCCGCTGACCAACCGTCTCTATCCCAAGCCCGACGGCAGTGACGCGGCGGACTCGGTGCAAGGGCTGTACGCCATCCTGCTCGAGGCGCGCGTTCCGTTCGATCTGCTGACGGCCGAGAACCTGACGCGCGCGAAGCTGGCCCGGTATTCGACGGTGCTGCTCCCCAACGTCGCGATCCTGACCGATGCGCAACTGGGGCTGATCAGCGAGTTTGTCGGCAACGGGGGCTCGCTGATGTCAAGCTTCGAGACCGGGTTGTACGATGTGAACGGCAAGCTCCGCGCCGATTTCGCCTTCGGGCGGATGTTCGGGATGCGGCGCGCGGGCGATCGCGCGTCGTCGCACCAGCCGCTGCCGGGCAACACCGACCCGTACCCGCCGACCTTCGCCAGTTATCACCGGATCGAGGCACCGCACCCGATCTTCGCCGGCTTCCACGACACCAACTGGATCGCCGGCCCGAACTGGACGATCCCGATCGAGGCGGAGGGCAAGTCGGTCGCGACGTTGATCGATCCCTGGCCGATCTACCCAACCGAGCAGACCTACAGCCGCGCCCACCATACGGCCAAGCCGGCGGTGGTGTTACGCGAGCGGGGCCGTTCGCGGCTGGCGCATTTCGCCGGCGACGTGGAAGGCAGCTATTGGAGGACGGGCGACGACGATCTCGCCACCCTGGTCGCGAACACGGTGCGCTGGGTGGCGCATGACGATGTCGGCCCGGCGGTGGAAGGCGACGGGCTGATCGAGACGCTCGCCTGGGCGACCGAGCCGGGCTACACCGTCCACCTGCTCAACTACACCAACCCCAATGCGTACGCGAACACCCTGCGCAAGCATTACCGGTTGGGTCCGCAGACGGTGCGGATGATGCTGTCCGGCGACGCGCCGATCCGCCGCGCGTCTTTGCTGCGCGCGGGCACGGCGCTGCCGTTCCAACAATCGGGCCGTACGCTCAGCTTCACCGTTCCCGGCCTCGCGGAATATGAAGTTGCCGCTTTCGAGACCTGACCGGCCGCAGCCGGACCCCACAAGAAAACAGACAGGAGAGAAGACATGAAGGGATGCCTGATCGGCGTTAGCCTCATCGCGATCGCGGTGGGGAGCGCCCCCGCTTACGCCCAGCAATCGGGCCAGCCCGCCGCCACCCCGGCTCCCGTCGAGGCGCAGACCGCGACCACGCCCAACGCCGCCGACACCATCCCGCAGAACGCGCCGTCGCAGGACGCCAGCGGCACGTTGCAGGACACCAATGCGCAGGCCGCGACGAGCGCCGCTCCGGCATCCGCTGGCGACATCGTAGTGACGGGATCACGCCTGCCGCGCGGCTTCGCGGCGCCGACGCCGGTCACGGCGGTCAGTGCGGATCAGTTGTCGGCCACCGCGCCCAACAACATCGCCGAGGCGGTCAGCAATCTCCCGGCTTTTGCGGGGTCGGCCAACGCCAATCGTACCACCGGGGGCTCGCCCAACGGCACGGCGGGCCAGAGCATCCTCAACCTGCGCAGCCTCGGCACGCAGCGCAACCTGGTGCTGATCGACGGCCAGCGCGTGATCGCGTCGAACGCGGCCGGCGGCGTCGACATCAGCTTCGACGAAGCGACACGGCTCGTCAACGAGCATGAGTTCGGCAACGGCGCCGCGATCTTCACCCGCGACGGCGATGCGGCGCGGGCGTTCCTCGACGGCGTTCAGGCGGGCATGGTCGGCGTGAACGTGCCGATCCCGGTGCCGATGGCGTTCCATTCGTTCGGCGGCTGGAAGAACTCGCTGTTCGGCGATCACCACATTCATGGGCCCGAAGGCGTGCGGTTCTACACGCGGCTCAAGACCGGCACGATGCGCTGGCCGACCGGCATCCGCGCGGGCGCCGAGTTCGTGATGCCCACCATGGGCTAAGATTTCACCGTTCCGCGCACCTCCCCCCGCGCGGCCTCGGCGCCGTTACCTTCGGGTGACGGCGCCGTTTTGTTGCTTGCGGTGGCAGAGCGACACTCAGGGCGCGGGCGTGGCGATCGGCGCCGCGGGATCGACCACGTAGGTCGATACGACTACCGCCGCCTGCGTTCCCGCATTGTGGACGACGTGCCGGGTGCGCGGTGCGATCTGGAACGACTGCCCGGCCGCGACCCGCCTCGGCGCGGCGCCCACGATCGTGACCTCGACCACACCGGCGGCGACATAGGCGAGTTCCAGCCCGGGGTGGGTGTGCGCCGCGACGGTGCCGGCGGGATCGATGGTGGTGCGGACGATCACGGTATGGAGGCCGTTGCCGGGGAAGTCGGCGGTTTGCAGCGGCTCCCGGCGGACTGCGGTCGCCTGCGCCCCGGCGACACTGGCCACGCTCGCCAGCAGCAGCGAGAGGACGCGCACGCTCATGCCGCCGCCTCCGATTTGGCGGCGGCGCGGAAGCGGTGGAGCAGCGGCTCGGTATAGCCGTTCGGCTGCGCCAGTCCCTCGAACACCAGCGCGCGGGCGGCCTGGAAGGCGAGGCTCGCCTCCTCACGCCCTGCCATCGGCCGATACAGCGGATCGCCCGCGTTCTGCGCGTCAACTTTCGCGGCCATGCGGGACAGCGCCGCATCGGCCTCGTCCGGGGTGGCCACGCCATGCAGCAGCCAGTTGGCCATGTGCTGCGACGAAATGCGCAGCGTGGCGCCATCCTCCATTAGGCCGACATCGTGGATGTCGGGCACCTTGGAACAGCCGACGCCCTGATCGACCCAGCGCGCGACATAGCCGAGAATGCCTTGCGCGTTGTTGTCGAGCTCCTCGCGCACCTCGTCCGGCTGCCAATTGCGCCCGGTCGCGACGGGGATCGTCAGCAGCGCATCGAGCGAGGCGACGGGCTCGGCGGCGCGCTCCACCTGTCGCGCGGCAACGTCGACGTCGTGGTAATGCGTCGCGTGCAGCGTCGCGGCGGTGGGCGAGGGCACCCAGGCGGTGGTCGCCCCGCTCAGCGGGTGCGCGCTCTTCTGCGCGAGCATGTCGGCCATGCGGTCGGGCGCGGCCCACATGCCCTTGCCGATCTGCGCCCGCCCCGAAAAGCCGCAGGCCAGGCCGATCTGGACGTTGCGATCCTCATAGGCCTTAATCCACTCC
>JBPBQW010000035.1:0-25989 GCA_050955125.1 Janthinobacterium lividum | reverse complement strand
TGGCCTATGCCGGACAATGGTTCTTCTTCGCTGCCATCGCCGCGATCATCTACGCGCTGGCGCTGCGCCGGCGATGGGCGACCCGCGTCCTTGGGCCGGTTGCTCCGCCGCCACCTGCCCGCTAACCGCTGCCGATGCGCTACGTCAGCACCCGCGGCACCGCTCCCGCGCTCGATTTCGAGGGCGCGACGCTGGCCGGCCTGGCGCCGGACGGCGGCCTCTATCTGCCCGAGGCATGGCCGACGCTAAGCCGCGACGCGATCGCCGCGCTGGCTGGCCTGTCCTACGTCGACACCGCCGTCGCGGTGATGCACCCGTTCGTCGGCGACGCGCTGACCCGCGAGGAACTGCGCGAGCTGTGCGCGCGCGCCTATGCGACGTTCGGCCACGACGCGGTCGTCCCGCTCGTGCAGCTCGACCGGCGCCACTGGCTGCTGGAGCTGTTCCACGGTCCGACGCTGGCGTTCAAGGACGTCGCGCTCCAGCTGCTGGGCCTCCTGTTCGAGCGGTTCCTGATCGGCGGCGACCGGCATCTGACCGTCATCGGCGCGACGTCGGGCGATACCGGCTCCGCGGCGATCGACGCGCTGGCGGGGCGGATCGGGGTCGAGATCTTCATGCTCCACCCCGCCGGCCGCGTGTCGGAGGTGCAGCGGCGACAGATGACGAGCGTGCTGGCGCCCAACGTCTTCAACATCGCGCTGGAGGGGGCGAGCTTCGACGACGCGCAGGCGCTGGTAAAGGCGATGTTCGCCGATCCGGGCTTCTCCACGCGGTTCCGGTTGTCGGCGGTGAACTCGATCAACTGGGCGCGGCTGATGGCGCAGGTGGTCTACTATTTCTACGCCGCCGTCCGGCTGGGCGCGCCCGAGCGGCCGGTTTCTTTCAGCGTACCGACGGGCAATTTCGGCGACGTGTTCGCAGGCCATGTCGCGGCGCGGATGGGGCTGCCGGTCGCTAGGCTGATCGTCGCGACCAACGTCAACGACATCCTGCACCGGGCGCTCTCGACGGGTGACTATGCGAGCGGTCCCGTCCTTCCGACCGCGACCCCGTCGATGGACATCCAGGTGTCGTCCAACTTCGAGCGATTGCTGTACGATACCGGTGGCCGCGACGGCGCCGCGCTGGCGGCGCAGATGGCGAGCTTCGATGCGGCCCGCGCGATGCGGCTGACCAACGCGCAGCGCGACGGCGCGGCGGCGCTGTTCGCGAGCGACCGGGTGGACGGCGAGGAGATGGCAGCGACGATGCGCTGGGCGGCGGAGCGCACGGGTCAGGTGATCGATCCGCACACCGCGATCGGCCTTGCCGCCGCGCGCCGACTGGCCGACGCCACCCTGGACGACGGCGTTCCCATCGTCACGCTGGCGACCGCGCACCCGGCCAAGTTCCCCGACGCGGTCGAGGCGGCGACCGGCATCAGTCCCGCGCTGCCTGTGCGGCTCGCCGACCTGTTCGACCGGCCCGAACGGTACGACACGCTGCCCGCGACGCTTGCCGCCGTCACCGGCTACATCGCCGAGCGGGCGACGCCGCTTCCGCGATGAGGCTCGAGACGCTCATCGGCGAGCCATGGGCCGACTACGGCCTCGTCGACTCGGGTCACGGCCGCAAGCTCGAGCGCTACGGCCGGCATCGCTTCGTCCGGCCGGATGCGCAGGCGATGTGGGCGCCCGCGACGCCCGACTGGCAGGCGGACGGCGAGTTCGTGCCCGGCGCCGACGACGAGGGTGGCGGGCAATGGAAGTTCACGCGTCCCGTCCCGCGCGACGGCTGGCCGCTGGCATGGCGCGAGGTGCGGTTCACCGCGCAGACCACGCCCTTCCGGCACCTGGGATTCTTTCCCGACATGGCGCCGGTATGGGACTGGGCGCGCGAGAGCGTGGCAGGCAAGGGGCAGCCCGACTGCCTCAACCTGTTCGGCTATACCGGCGTCGGCAGCTTGGCGCTCGCCGCCGCCGGCGCGCGGGTGACGCATGTCGACGCGTCCAAGAAGTCGGTGGAGGCGGCGAAGGCCAACGCCCGCCTGTCCGCGATGGCCGACTCGCCGATCCGCTGGCTGGTGGACGACGCGGCGAAGTTCGTCGCGCGCGAGGGCCGGCGCGGGCGGCGGTACGACGGCATCCTGCTCGATCCGCCCAAGTACGGCCGCGGCCCGGAAGGCGAGGTGTGGCGGCTGGAAGAAGACCTCGCCTCGCTGATCGCCGGCTGCCGGGCGCTGCTCGACGCCGACTCGCGCTTCCTGTTCCTGACCGTGTACGCGGTCAGGATGAGCGCGATCGCGATCGGCGAGCTGGTGCGCCAGGCGTTCGCGGATCTGCCGGGGACGGTCGAGGCGGGTGAGCTGGGGGTGCGCGAGGAGGCACGCGGGCTGGTGCTGCCGACCGCGATCTGGGCGCGGTGGCGGCGGTAAGGCCGACAGACGGAATGTAACGAGCATGCTTGATCTCACTCCATCCCCGCCCGCATTGCCGCGCCGGCGACGAACGGTGCGCCCGCCAGCAACAGCAGGCTCGTCGCCGCCAGCAGCTTGAACGCCCCTGCCCCCTGAACCGGATCGAGCCCGCCCGCGCCGAAGATCAGCAGCGGGATCGCGAGCGGCAGCATGACCAGCCCGGCGACCGCACCGGCACCGCGCACCCCGGCGACCAGCGCCGCGGTCGCGACCGCCAGCGCGGCAAGGCCGGGCGTGCCGAGCGCCAGCCCCGCCTCCACCCGAATCAGCGTGGCGCCGGTCAAGCCGAGCAGCCCGGCGGCGACGACGCTCGCGGCCATCAGCGGCGGCCCGAAGCCCAGCCAGTGCGCGGCGACCTTCGCCGCCGCGACCGCCGCCATCGGCCGACCGCGTACCGCGAGCTGATCGAGCACGCCCGTCTCCAGGTCCGGCGCCACCAGCCGCTCGACGGGCAGCAACGCGGCCAGCAGCGCCGCGGTCCAGATCACGCCGCCGCCGGCGCGCGCCAGCAACGCGGTGTCCGGCCCGACCGCGAACGGGAACAGCGCGGCGGCGAGGAGGAAGAACGCGACCACCAGCGTGACGCCGCCGCCGGCATAGGCGCGGCGGGTGTCGCGGACGATGAGCGGGATCATGAGGTAGGGTACTCCCTCCCGCGACCCTCATCCCGTTCATGCCGAGCTCGTCGAAGCACTGTCCTGCTGCTCGGGGAAGGAGGCAGCCCTTCGACGAGCTCGGGGTAGACGGAGGCGTGGCGGTCCGCTCGGCAGGATGACGCAGAAGGTGCATCCAGCCGAACCTCCACCGCCCCTGCTATCGCGACGGGCTGGTGCGTCGCCACCATCAAAGCGCCGCCGCCGGCGCGATGGGCCGCGATCAGCTCCTCCAGCCGCGCCGCCGAGCCCGCGTCCAGCCCGTTGGCCGGCTCGTCGAGCAGCCACAGCGCCGCCCGCGCGGCCACCACCCGCGCCAGGGCCGCGCGCCGCCGCTGCCCCGCCGACAGCAGCCGCACGGGCACCCCCGCCAGCGGCGCCAGCGCCACCGCGTCGAGCGCGCCCGCCACCCGCGCGGCGGCGTCGCCGGTCCCGTCCATCCGCGCCCAGAACGTCAGCGCCGCCGCCAGCGTCGACTCCCCGTCGAGCGCCACCTGTTCGGCCAGCAACGCGCGCGACCCCGTCGCCGTCACCTGCCCCGCGTCGGGGCGCAGCAACCCGGCGGCGAGGCGCAGCAGGCTCGACTTGCCGACGCCGTTCGACCCCGTCACCAGCGCCGCGCCGCCCGCCGGCAGCGTCAGCGTCAGGCCCGCGAACAGCACCCGGCCGCCGCGCGCCAGCGTCACGTCCTCCAACCGCAGTATCGGGGTCAGCCGCAGGATCGGGTCTTGCTCCACCATCGCCCATCGCCCTACGCTGCGCTCCCGCCACGGAGCAAGGAAGCCGGATGATCCCCGCCCCGCCCTTTTCGCCCACCCACATCGAGCCGCTGAGCGAGGCGGAGCGCGCCGAGGCGCTGGATGGCCTGCCCGACTGGGATTACGACGAAGGCCGCGACGCGATCACGCGCACCGCCGTGTTCGCGGATTTCGCGGAGGCGTTCGGTTTCATGGCGCGGGTCGCGCTGGTCGCGGAAAAGGCGGATCACCACCCCGAGTGGCGCAACGTGTGGAACAGGGTCGACATCCTGCTGACCACGCACGACGCCGGCGGCTTGAGCCCGCGCGACATCGAACTGGCCGAGGCGATCGACGCGATGCTGGGCGACTGAGCTCCGACGATCTCGGCACCGGTCCACTCGTCACGGCCATCGTGTTCTCCCGCGGCGGCGGGAGCCCAGGCTAGGGTAGGGCGGCACCCGGGGCGCTGGATCCCCGGCCGCGGCGAACGGCCGACCTCGCCCCCCTCACCGGTGCAGCGCGCGCCGCCGCATGCCCGCGCGCAGTCGGCCCGGCATCCAGCGCGCGGCGAAGGCCAGCCGGCGGGCGGTCCTGCCCACCGGCGTGTGAAGCGGGCCATCGTGCACCGCCGCCCATGCCGCCTCCGCCACACGCTCGACCGGCGTGAACTCCAGCCCGCCGGCGACGACGCGGTCGCGGGCGCTATGGTTGGTCCCGGCGACGCTCACGGCCAGCAGCGGCGTGTCGACGAAGCCGGGCATCAGCGAGCGCACGCGGATGCCGTCCGCCGCCCATTCGCCGTCCAGCGCCTCCGTCAGCCCGCGTACCGCGAACTTGGTCGCCGAATAGGTCGCGAGCCCCGGCGAGCCCCAGATCGCCGACGCCGACGCGGTGTTGAGCAGGCACGAGCCCCTCGTCGCCTTCAGATACGGATGGCCTGCGCGCGCGCCGTTGGCGACGCCGGTGAAGTTGATCGCCACCAACCGGTCGAACTCCTCGTCGGTGATCGTCGCGAGCGGGCCCCCCGCCGCGATCCCGGCGTTGTTGAACAACACGTCGAGCGTCCCGCCGGTCAGGGCGGTGAACGCCGCCAGCGTCTCCGTCCACGCGTCGCGGTCGCGCACGTCCATGCGATACGTCGTCGCGGTGCCGGCGGGCAGCAGCGCGGCGGTGGCGGCGAGGCCGGCGGTGTCGACGTCCGCCAGCCCCACGCGCCAGCCATGCCCTGCGAACAGCACCGCGGTCGCGCGGCCGATGCCCGAGCCGCCGCCGGTGACGAAGATCGCCTTCATGTTCCTCTCCCCTTGTCGTTGCCCGACCCTTCCCGCATCCTGCGCCGCGATGCCAGCCTCCTCCGGCCCTCCCGTCGCGATCGAGCGCCTCGCCAAACGCTATCCGGACGGGACGACGGCGCTGGACGACGTGTCGGCGACCCTGGCCGCGGGCAGCTTCACCGCGCTGGTCGGCGCGTCCGGTTCGGGCAAGTCGACGCTGCTTCGCTGCATCAACCGTCTGGTCGAGCCGAGCGGCGGCCGGGTCACGATCGACGGCGCGGACGTGCGCGACGGCGCGGCGGAGGCGGTGCGGCGGCGAATCGGCTACGTCTTCCAGGACACCGGCCTGTTCCCGCACCTGACGGTCGCGGACAACGTCGCGATCGGCTGGCGGATCGCCGGCGCGCGCGATCGGCCAGCGACGGCGGCGCGGGTGGCCGAGATGCTCGACCTCGTCGACCTGCCGCGCACGCTGGGCGACCGGATGCCCGACGCGCTGTCGGGCGGGCAGCGCCAGCGCGTCAGCGTCGCGCGGGCGCTGTTCACCTCCCCGGGGCTGATGCTGATGGACGAGGCGTTCGGCGCGCTCGATCCCGTCACCCGCGACGCGCTCGGCCGCAAGATGCGCAGGCTGCACGAGGCGCTGGGCCTGACGACGGTGCTGGTGACGCACGACATGGCCGAAGCGCTGCTGCTCGCGGACCGGGTGCTGGTGATGGCCGCGGGCCGGATCGTCGGCGACGCGACGCCGGCCGAACTGTTGCGCGGGCAAGGCGGGCCCGAGGCGCAGGCGCTGGTCGCGGTGCCGCGCGAGCAGGCCGAGCGGCTGGCGATGTTGACGCGAGGGCCGACCGCATGAGCGGGTTTGCCGCCGCCTGGGGCCGGGTGCCCGCGCTGGCGGGCCAGCACCTGTTGCTCGCCGCCGCCGCGCTGGCGCTCGGCCTCGCGATCAGCCTGCCGCTGGGGCTATGGTCGGCGCGCAATCGGGGCGTCGGCCGGGTGGCGCTGGGGTTCGCGAGCCTGGTGCAGACGGTGCCGAGCCTCGCGCTGCTGGCGTTGTTCTATCCCGCGCTGCTGTGGCTTTCCGCCCTGGTGGGGGGCGGTATCCCCGCGCTCGGCTTCCTGCCCACGCTCATCGCGCTGACGCTATATTCGCTGCTGCCGATCCTGCGCAACACGGTGACGGGGCTGGCCGGGATCGACCCGGCGGTGCGGCAGGCAGCGGACGGCGTCGGCATGACCGGGTGGCAGAAGCTCAAATGGGTCGAGGTCCCGCTGGCGCTGCCGACCGTCATGGCCGGGATCCGCACCGCGGCGGTGTGGACGATCGGCGCCGCGACGCTGTCCACCACCGTCGGCCAGCCGAGCCTGGGCGACCTGATCTTCGCCGGGCTGCAGACCGAGAACTGGCCGCTGGTGCTCGCCGGCTGCGTCGCCGCCGCCGGACTGGCGCTCGGCGTCGATGCGTTGCTCGGGCTGGCGGAATGGGGGGCGAGGACGCGGCGGCGCTGGCCGATCGTGGTGGCGGTCGCGCTGCTCGCCGGCGCGCTGATCGCCGCCGCCGCGCCGCGCCTGCACGGCCATCGTCGGACGGTGGTGGTGGGCGCGAAGAACTTCTCCGAACAGTTCGTTCTGGCGCGGATGATCGGCCACCGGCTGGAACGCGCGGGATACGCCGTCGAATATCGCGACGGGCTCGGGTCGGCGGTGGTGTTCGGCGCGCTCGCGGGCGGGAGCGTCGACGTCTATGTCGACTATGCGGGCACGATCTGGGCGAACCAGATGCACCGGCAGGACACGCCGCCGCACGGGGCGCAGGACGCCGCGATCGCGCGCTGGGCGCGGGCCACGCACCACGTGCGCATGCTGGGCACGCTGGGATTCGAGAACGCCTATGCCTTTGCCATGCGGCCCGGGCGCGGGATCGCCACCCTCGATCAGCTCGCCACCGCCGCGCCGCGCCTCGCGCTCGGCACCGATCTCGAGTTCCTCGAGCGGCCCGAATGGGCGGCGGTGCGGCGCGCCTATCGCCTGCGGTTCGCGTCGGCGACGCCGTACAGCCCGACGTTCATGTACCGCGCGCTGGCGAGCGGGCGCGCCGACGTCATCAGCGCGTTCTCGTCGGACGGGCGGATCGCGGCGGACCGGCTGACCGTGCTGGCGGACCCGCGCGGCGCGGTGCCGGGCTATGACGCGATACTGCTGGTGGGACCGGCGCACGCGGACGACGCGCGCTTCACCGCCGCGCTGGCGCCGCTGGTGGGGCGCATCCCCGTGGGCGCGATGCGCCAGGCGAACTACATGGTCGATCGCGACACGGACAAGAAAACGCCCGAGGAGGCGGCACGGTGGCTGGAGGCGCGGGTGGAATTGGCGGAGTGATCCACCCTCTCGTCATTCCCGCGAAAGCGGGGGTGACGTTGGATCGGATGCGTTACGCCGCCCGGCGCAGCTCCAGCCGGCTCCAGATCTCCGCCAGCGCGTCCACCAGGTCGCGCATCATGCCCTCGTCGTGTGCGGGACCGGGCGTGAAGCGCAGCCGCTCGGTGCCGCGCGGGACGGTGGGATAGTTGATCGGCTGGACGTACACGCCGTATTCGGCGAGCAGGATGTCGCTGATCCGCTTGGCCTTCACCGGATCGCCGACCATCAGCGGGACGATGTGCGTCTCGCCCGGCATCACCGGCAGGCCGGCGTCGGCCAGCATCGCCTTCAGCATCGCGGCGTGGCGCTGTTGCGCGTCGCGCTCGGCGGTGGAGGCTTTCAGGTGCCGCACGCTGGCCAGCACGCCGGCGACCAGCACCGGCGACAGGCTGGTGGTGAAGATGAACCCGGGCGCATAGGAGCGGATCACGTCGACGATCGTGCGGCTGGCGGCGATGTACCCGCCCATGACGCCGAACGCCTTGCCCAGCGTCCCCTCGATGATCGTGATCCGGTCGGCCACCGCGTCGCGTTCCGAGATGCCGCCGCCGCGCGCGCCGTACATGCCGACCGCATGGACCTCGTCGCAATAGGTGAGCGCATTGTACCGGTCCGCCAGGTCGCAGATCGCGGCGATGGACGCGATGTCGCCCTCCATCGAATACACGCTCTCGAACGCGATCAGCTTGGGGCACGCGGGGTCCTCGGCCGCCAGAAGCTCTTCGAGATGGGCCAGATCGTTGTGGCGGAACACCCGCTTCTCGCAGCCCGAATTGCGGATGCCCGCGATCATCGACGCATGGTTCAGCTCGTCGGAGAAGATGACGCAGCCCGGCAGGATCTTGGCGACCGTCGCCAGCGTCGCCTCGTTGGAGACATAGCCGCTGGTGAACAGCAGCGCCGCCTCCTTGCCGTGCAGGTCGGCCAGCTCATGCTCCAGGTCGACGTGGTAATGGGTGTTGCCGCCGATGTTGCGCGTGCCGCCGGACCCTGCGCCGACGTCGTGCAGCGCCTCTTCCATCGCGGCGATGACGCTGGGGTGCTGGCCCATCGCCAGATAGTCGTTGGAGCACCACACGGTGATCGGCTTGGGGCCGTTGTGCCCCGCGAAGCAGCGCGCGTTGGGAAACGCGCCCTTGTTGCGCAGGATGTCGATGAAGACACGGTATCGGCCCTCGGCATGCAGCCGATCGATCGCCTGGGTGAAGACGCGCGAATAGTCGACGCGGGTCGGATCGGGATGGGCGGGATCGGCGGGCGCGGTGTTGAGTCGCGACGCATCGCTAACATCGGAAAGCATGGCTGACGCACTACGCCCGCGACGAGCGCTTTTCCAGCGACTTCGCCCGACGACAGTGATCGGCTTCGTCACCCGATCGACCACGTCACAACGCCTCGGCGGCCGCGAAGCCGCGGGTCGCCAGATGCGCCGCGATCCGCCGCTCGCGCTCGCCCAGTCGCGTGAAGACGAGCCGATGCGGCGACGGCGCGGCCGGCCAGTCCTGCCCGGCGGTCAGGTGTGCGATCCGGCGCGCGATGCCGGGGCCGCCGTCGACGAACGTCATGCCGTCGGGCGCCGCCGCGACCAGGTCGCGCTCCAGCAGCGGGAAATGCGTGCAGGCGTTGACGATCACGTCGATCCGCTCGCCGCCCGGCTGGTCCAGCAGCCCGCGCAGCTCCGCCGCGACCCGCTCGGGCGAGGGCGCCTCCCCGGCCAGCGTCGCCTCCGCCAGCTCGACCAGCGCCGCCGAGCCGTGGCGCAGGACGAGGCAATCGGCCGCGAATCGCGCCGCCAGGTCGTCCACATAGGGCTGGCGCACGGTCGCCTCCGTGCCCAGCACGCCGATCACGCGGCTGCGCGAGGCTTCGGCGGCGGGCTTGATCGCGGGCACGGTGCCGACCACCGGCACGTCGAGCGCGGCGCGGACGGGCGCCAGCGCGATCGTGGAGGCGGTGTTGCACGCGATCACCACCAGCCGCGGCCGATACCGCTCCACCAACCGCCCGAGCAGCGCCGGCACCCGCGCCGCGATCTCCCCCTCCGTCCGCGTTCCGTAGGGGAAACCCGCCGAGTCGGCGGCGTACACCACCGGCATCGTCGGGATCAGCGTCAGCGCGGGCGCGACCACCGACAGCCCGCCGACGCCCGAATCGAAGAACAGGACGGGGCGGGCATCGGTCATGCGAGGCGGATGACGCGCCGCCAGCCGCGGCGTCAAGCGGGCGGGATCAGCGGCGCCACGCCCAATTGGCCGGAACATGGTCGCGCCAGATCCTGACGTCCCAGGCGACATATTCGGCCTCGCTCGCACGGCCATCGCGATCGGTATCCATGTTGGCGATCCACATGGCCTGACCACGGGGGCCGACGAACCAGCTCACCTTCGTATCCGGTCGCATGGGTTCTCCTGCCGGCAACTGCTCGCCGATGCCCACGCCGGCCGGAGGCGCCTCCGCCTGCTCGATGTATCCCGACCCATCCTTGTCCATCGTACGGAAGGACGAGCGGGTGAACGCTTCCACCTCCGCAGGCCCTGCTGCACGCATCGTCACGTCCTCGGCCCTTTCCGTCTCGGGTTCCGACCCGACTCGAGGACCGGGCGCATCGGCTGGCAAGGTGATGATCCGGTTCGGTAACGGTGGAGGCGAAGAGGCAGCGGGACTCGGACCCACGATTTGCGGGAAAAAGGCGAGCAGGGCGGCGACGAACATCAGCATGGCTCCCAGAAGGGCGGCGGTGGCCGACGTCTGCCAGCCGGTCGGTGTCCCCGCCGCGACCTCGTGATGCGCCGCGACGCCCTTCTCGGGCAGGTCCGCCGGCGGGGGTACCACGACACCGTACCCCTCCGTCGCCGCCAGCAGCCGCGCTGCGTGAAGCGACGACGTGACGCCCAGCTTGGCGCGCGCCATCTTGAGCCGCTTCTCCACCGCATGCGGGCTGACGCCCAGGTCGATCGCCATCTCCTTGGCGGTCTGGGGCAGCAGGCGGCGGCGCAGGCACGCCTTTTCGTTCTCCGTCAGCCGGGCGAGCGCCGCCCGCGCGCGCCCGTCGTCCATGCCTTGTTCCTGCCCGGTCACGCCGATCGCGCTAGGCCGTCGGCGCACCGCTGCACAGGTACGGTCGGCTGGTACCGCTCAGCTCACCCCGTGCATGATGCGCCGGAGCAGCGGGGAGATCGCCAGCAGGATCACGCCCGCCACGATCGTCAGGATACCGCCGGTCTGGAAGGTGTGCAGGTAGGTGTGGAGCGCGAGTTCCGGGTTGGTCACCTGCCCGCCCACCGTCTGCACCGCGGCGGCCTGTGCGGCGGCGCCGGCCAGATACTCGCCGACCGAGATCGACAGGAACCACACGCCCATCATCATGCCGACGATCCGCGCGATCGACAGTTTGGTTATCATGGAAAGCCCGACGGGCGAGATGCACAGTTCCGCGATCGAGTGGAGGAAATAGGTCAGCACCAGCCACCACAGCGACACGCGGAACGTCGCGTCGGCGGTTCCCCCGCTCGCCGCCAGCGTGATGAAGCCCAGCCCGACGAGCAGCAGCGCGATGCCGAACTTGAGCGGGATCGACGGCTCCACGCCCCGCTTCGCCATCGCCAGCCACAGCCAGCTCATGACGGGCGCGAACAGCACGACGACGATCGGATTGAACTGCTGCGTCGCCGCCGCCGACATGGGGAAGCCGAAGATCGACAGGTCGGTGTTGCGGTCGGCAAACAGCGTCAAGGACGAGGCCGCCTGTTCGAACAGTGTCCAGAAGGTGACGTTGAACACGACCAGGATGATCGCGGCGACCATCATCTGGAACTCGACCCTGTCGCCGACCTTCGCGGCCCAGATCGGGATGCCGATGACGGCCGCCAGGAAGGTGACGAACAGCACCTTGCCCAGGAAAGGCGTCGCGGCGACATAGCCCCACAGGCCGCTGCCCGCCGCCGCCTGCGGCGCGGTCATCACGTTGCGGAACACCAGCCACACGATCGCCGCCGAGGCGATGGCGAGCGCATAGATCAGCAGTGCGGGGTCGCGGCGGCCCAGTACCGGCGCCTCGCCATGCCCCGCCAGCCGCCCGCCGTCGAACCGCGTCATCATGTAGCCGATCAGCAGCACGATCGAGGCGACCAGGAAGCCTGCCCACCAGCCGACGTGATCGACCAGGAACGGCAGCGCGATCTGGCCCAGGATCGAGCCGACGTTGATTCCGGCGTAGAAGATCGTGAACCCCGCATCGCGGCGCCGGTCGCCGGTGGCGTACAGGCTGCCGACGATGGTCGAGATATTGGGCTTGAAGAAGCCGTTGCCGATGACGACGAGGCTGAGCGCGAGCAGCATCAGCGTGGTGTAGAAGGGGGCGCGTTCGGCGCCAGCGCTGAAGTCCGCCTTGGCGACCGAGCGCACGACCGCGCCGCTGCCGTCGAGCAACTGCACCGATCCGTCGGGCAGGCCATGGATGCTGAGCGTCTGACCGTTCGCCTGGATCGTCTGCGGCGCGCTGCTGGTGCCCATCACCGTCGCGGCGGGGGCCTGCGTCACCTGATAGCGCTGGCCGGCGATCGTCGCGTACGGCGTCGCCTGGCTGCCGCCGAAGCACAGCAGGAAATACCCCGCCGCCATTACCAGCGCGCCGAACTTCACCGATCGCTTCGCGCCCAGATACCGGTCGGCCAGCAATCCGCCGACCACCGGCGTGAGGTACACGAGGCTGAGGAACCCGCCGACGATCCCGGTCGCCTCGTGATCCGCCAGCAGAAAATGCTTGGTGAGATAGATCACCAGCACCGCGCGCATGCCGTAGAAGCCGAACCGCTCCCACATCTCGATCCCGAACAGGCGGCGCAGCTGCGGCGGGTGGCCGATCCACGTCTTCTCCGCGAGCGGCTGCACGTGGCTGATGTCCGGCTCGGCGCGGCTGTCCGCCGTCGGGGTCTCGACCATGGACGTGTACGCTCCCTCATGCTGGCCGCCGTCGGGCGCGGCGATGCCGCGTTCCTGACTAGCGGCTTGCCGGCGGCTGTAAATGGCCGCCGCCGCCGCTACATGCGCCGACATGACGTTCAACGACCAGTCCGCGCCGCTCGCCGCGCTCGCCACCCGCCGCTCGGGCAAGCCGCGCGACCTGATCGCGCCCGGTCCCGATGCGGCGCAGCTCGCGCGGATGATGACGATCGCGGCGCGGACCCCCGATCACGGCAAGCTCGCGCCCTGGCGGTTCGTGAGCGTGGGCGCGGACCAGCGCGATGCGTTCGCCGCGGTGCTCGCCCGCGCCTATGCCGCGCAGAAGCCGGATGTCGGCCGGCTGGAGATCGAGGCGAACGAGCAGTTCGCGCACCAGGCGCCGGCGCTGGTCGTACAGCTGTTCTCGCCGCGGCCCGACAGCCACATTCCGCTGTGGGAACAGGAACTGAGCGCGGGCGCGGCGGGGATGAACCTGCTCCACGCGGCGCACGCGATGGGGTTCGCGGGCGGCTGGCTGACGACCTGGGCGGCCTATTCGGACGGGGTGCGCGACGCGTTCGGCACCGACCCGGAGCGGATCGCCGGCTTCTTCTTCATCGGCACGCCCGGTCGCGCGCTCGACGAGCGGCCACGCCCCGATCCCGCCCGCGTCGCGACCGCCTGGACGCCACCGGACTGGAACCGATAGCCGTTTGGTGTATTAAGTCAGCATGACAGCGATGAACGGCCCGGCTCTCAAGGATGGCGACAGCCCGGTCTACCTCCGGCTCCGCAGCCTCGTCGTGGCCGCGATCCTGCGCGGCGAGCATCGCGAGGGCGACCAGCTGCCGTCCGTCCGCGCGTTCGCCGCCGAGCACGGCGCCAATCCGCTGACCGTCGCCAGGGCGTACCAGAGCTTTCAGGTCGACGGCTATGTCGAGGTGCGGCGGGGCGTGGGCATGTTCATCCTGCCCGGCGCGGCCGAACGGCTGCGCATCGCGGAGCGCGAGCGGTTCGTGGACCGGTACTGGCCGCAAGTCCGCGACCATGCCGCGCTGTTGGGACTCGACCTGTCGGAGTTGATCGAGCGGGCCTGAAGTTCCTGAACGGCAACCGTCACGCCGCGAACGCGTCCGGTTCCATCGCGTACAGCACCTCCGCGCTCGCGCTCGCCGCCGCCCGGAGCCCCAGCGCCTCGGGCACGATCTGGTCGAGGTAGAACCGCACCGTCGCGCGCTTGGCATCGCCAAACGCGTCCGTCGGCGCGACCTGCGCCTCGCGTTCCAGCAGCCAGCCGCACACCGCAACGGACAGCATCGTCAGGAACGGATAGCTCGCCGCCAGCCGATCGTCATGGTCCGCCCCCGCCAGCCGGCGGCCGATCGTCGCGCACGTCTCCACCAGCGCCTTCAGCTCGGGATGCGCCACCGCGGCGGTCATGTCGGCGACGAGCGATCCGAACGCCGCGCCGTTGTCGAGCCCCAGCTTGCGGCCCACCAGATCGGCCGCCTGGATGCCGTTGGTGCCTTCGTAGATCGGCGTGATCCGTGCGTCGCGGAAGAAGCGCGCGGCGCCCGTCTCCTCGACATAGCCCATGCCGCCATGCACCTGGATGCCGAGGCTCGCGACCTCGTTGCCCAGATCGGTCGCATGCGCCTTGGCCAGCGGGGTCAGCACCTCGAGCCGCGATCGCGCGCCCGGCTCGCCGCGGGTCGCGCGATCCACTTCGCCCGCCGCGTGATAGACCAGCGCCCGCGCCGCCTGCGTCTGCGCGCGCATCCGCATCAGCATCCGGCGCACGTCGGGATGCTCGACGATCCGCACCGGCTCCCGGCTCGCACCGCCCGCGCGCGCCGACTGCACCCGTTCCAGCGCATAGGCGACCGCCGCCTGGGTCGCGCCCTCCGCCACCTGGACGCCCTGCAGGCCGACGTTGAGGCGCGCGTTGTTCATCATCGTGAACATGGCGCGCAGGCCCCCGCCCTCCGCACCGATCAGCTCGCCCGTGCAATCGTCGCCGTCGCCGAAGCTCAGCACGCAGGTGGGCGAGGCGTGGAGGCCCATCTTGTGCTCGATCGAAACCACGCGCACGTCGTTCGCCTCGCCCGGCTCGCCGTTCGCGTCCAGCCGGTATTTGGGTACCAGGAACAGGCTGATCCCGCGCGTGCCCGCGGGCGCGCCCGGCGTGCGCGCGAGCACGAGGTGGACGATGTTGGTCGCCATGTCGTGGTCGCCGAACGAGATGTAGATCTTGGTGCCCTTGACGCTCCAAGTGCCGTCGCCGTGCGGCGTCGCCAGCGTTCGCAGCGCACCGACGTCGCTGCCCGCCTGCGGCTCAGTCAGGTTCATCGTGCCGGTCCACTCCCCGGTCGAGAGGCGCGGGAGGTACGCCGCCTGCTGCTCCGGGCTGCCGTGATGCGCCAGCGCCTCGATCGCGCCAACGGTCAGCGTCGGGCAGAGCGCGAACGCCATGTTGGCGCCGCCCAGCGTCTCCAGCACCGCCGTCTGCACCGCGAAAGGCAACCCCTGGCCACCCCACGCCTCGGGCGCGCCGATCGTGCCCCAGCCACCGTCGACATAGGCGCGGTACGCCTCCGGATAACCCTGGGGCATCACCACGCCATCCGGCGTCCAGCGCGCGCCCACCGTGTCGCCGACCCTGGCGAGCGGCGCCCATTCGCCGGCCGCGAACGCGCCCGCGCCGTCCAGCACCGCGTCGAGCAGGTCGTCGTCCACCGTCTGCGGGGACAGTCCGGCGGCGTGGCGCAGCGCGAAGCGCTGCTCGGCGACGGGGGCGGTGTAGGCCATGGCGGCATCCTCTCGTTTCGTATCGTTGCCCTCGCTATAGCCGCCCGCGATGCCCGCTCCAATCGTCCTGCCCTTCGGCCCCGACGCGATCGCGCGCGCCGCCGCGCTGATCGTGGACGGCGGGATCGTCGCGGTGCCGACCGAGACGGTGTACGGCCTCGCCGCCGACGCGGGGAGCGCCGACGGGGTGGCGCGCATCTATGCCGCCAAGGGCCGGCCGGGGTTCAACCCGCTGATCGTCCATGTCCCCGACGTGGCGACCGCGGCGGCGCTGGCCGTGCTGGACGACGAGGCACGGGACCTCGCGGCGCGGTTCTGGCCGGGGCCGCTGACGCTCGTCCTGCCGCTGCGGCCGGGTGCGCCGATCGTGGCGGCGGTGACGGCGGGGCTCGCCACGATCGCGATCCGCGTCCCCGCCCACCGCGCGATCCGCGCGCTGCTGGCCGCCACCGGCCGCCCGCTGGCGGCGCCGTCCGCCAACCGCAGCAACGGGATCAGCCCGACTCGGGCAGCGCACGTCGTCGCCAGCCTCGGCGCGGCGGTGCCGCTGGTGATCGACGACGGCGCATGCCCCGACGGAATCGAGTCGACGATCGTGCGCGGACGGGAGGTGCTGAGACCGGGGCCGATCGCGCGGGAGGCACTCTTTCCCGGCGAAGGCCGGGGTCCAGTCGCGGACCGCCACGAAGCTGGACTCCCGCCTCCGCTGGGGGGAAAGAACGGAGCGGCTATCGTCGCCCCCGGCCAGCTCGCCAGCCATTATGCCCCGCGCAAGCCGCTCCGGCTGAACGCGACCACCGCCCAAGCCGACGAATGGCTGATCGGGTTCGGCACCGTCAGGGGCGACGACACGCTGTCCGCATCCGGCGATCTCGCCGAGGCTGCGTCACGCCTGTTCGACGCGCTGCATCGCGCCGACGTTGGCGATCGGGCGCGGATCGCCGTCGCGCCCGTTCCGGCAGGCGGGCTGGGGGAGGCGATCACCGACCGCCTCGTCCGCGCCGCCCACGGTTAGGCGGCCACCGCGGCCTTCGATCTTGCGGCGAAGCTCTTGCGCAGCTTCTGCAGCTTGGGCGGGATCACCGCCAGGCAATAGCCGTTCGAGCGGCCCGACGTCTCCCAATAATCCTGGTGATAGCCCTCGGCCGGGTACCAGGTGGAGGCGACGGCATCGGTCGGCGTCTCGATGGTGGTGACGATCGGCTTGCCCGCCGCCTCCTGCGCGCGCGCGATGCCGGCGCGCGCCTCGGCCGCCTGCTCGGGGGAGGCGGGGAAGATCGCCGAGCGGTATTGCGTGCCGACGTCGTTGCCCTGCCGGTTGAGCTGCGTGCCATCGTGGGTCGCAAAGAAGATGTCGAGCAGGTCGGCATAGCTCAGCTGCTCGGGGTCGAAGCCGATCCGGATCGCCTCGGCATGGCCGGTCGTGCCGCTGCACACCGTGCGATAGTCGGGATCGGGCATCTCGCCGCCGATATAGCCGCTCTCGACGCTCTCGACGCCGATCACGTCCTTAAACACCGCCTCGGTGCACCAGAAGCATCCGCCGGCCAGGGTCGCGTATTCGGTCATCGTGTCGTCTCCTTTCGCCGAATGTAGGAAGCCGCTACCGCGCCGCCAACGTGGGCGGACGGGGAAGACGCGCGATGATCGACGGCAAGGTGATGGTGACCGGCGGGGCCGGCTATATCGGCAGCCACGCGGTGCTGGCGCTGCTCGACGCGGGGCACGAGGTGGTGGTCGTCGACAACCTCGTCACCGGTTTTGCCTGGGCGGTCGACCCCCGCGCGACGCTGGTCGAGATGGCGGTGGAGGACCCGCGCCTGGTCGACGTCCTGCGAAACCACGGCATCCGCGCGATCATGCATTTCGCCGGCTCCGTGGTGGTGCCCGAATCGGTCGCCGACCCGCTCAAATACTATCGCAACAACACCGCCGCCACGCGCAGCCTGATCGAGAGCGCCGTCGCCGCCGGCGTGCCGCACTTCATCTTCTCGTCCACCGCCGCGACCTATGGCACGCCGGCGAAGGTGCCGGTGGCCGAGGGCGATCCGACGGTGCCGATCAACCCCTATGGCATGTCCAAACTGATGAGCGAGGCGATGCTGCGCGACGTCGCCGCCGCGCATCCGATCAACTATGCCTGCCTGCGTTATTTCAATGTCGCAGGCGCCGATCCGCACGGGCGGTCGGGGCAGAGCACGGTGGGCGCCACGCACCTCATCAAGATCGCGGTGGAGGCGGCGACGGGCGCGCGCGACGGCGTCGGTGTGTACGGCACCGATTTCGCGACGCCCGACGGGACGGGCGTACGAGACTACATCCATGTCACCGACCTCGCCGCCGCGCACGTCGCCGCGCTCGACCTGCTCGTCGAGCGGCCCGCGGACAGCCACACGCTCAACTGCGGCTACGGGCGCGGCTTCTCGGTGATCGAGGTGCTCGACGCGGTCGACCGGGTGACGAACATGACGATCGAGCGGCGGCTGGAACCGCGGCGCGCGGGCGATCCCGCCGCGCTGATCGCCGACAATGCCGCGATCCTGGGCGCGCTGCCGTGGCGGCCGCAGCGCGATGACCTCGACGGGATCGTGCGCGATGCGCTGGCATGGGAGCGGACGCTGGCGGAACGGCGCGGCGCCTAGCGCGACCGATGGCGACCGGCTACGGTCGGGCGATGCCCTCGCCGCCTGTCCAGCTTGCCCCGGACGACCGCGATCGGCTCGCGGTCACGCTCGGCCGCGTTGCGGCGGGAGACCGGTCGGCGCTGTCCGCGCTCTATCGCGAGACGTCGGGGAAACTGTTTGCCGTCTGCCGTCGTATCCTGATCGATGGGCACGACGCGGAGGAAGCGCTGCAGGAAACGTATCTGGCGATCTGGCGACGCGCGGCGGGGTATGACGCCGCTCGCGGGTCGCCCGCGACGTGGCTGGTCGTGGTGGCGCGAAACTGCGCGATCGACCGCCTGCGCGCGCGCCGCCGCGTTCCTGGCGTGCCGGTCGACGAGGCATCGGACGTGATCGACGATCGACCGGGCGCGTTCGAGCTCGCCAGTTCGGGCGAGGACGAGACGCGGCTCCACGCATGCCTGTCCCTGCTCGCCGCGCAGGACCGGTCGTTCATCGCCACCGCCTTTTTCGAGGGCGAGACCTATTCGACGCTGGCGAGCCATCATGCCTTGCCGCTCGGGACGGTCAAGAGCCGGATCCGGCGCGCGCTGATGAAGCTTCGCGAGTGCCTGGAATGACGCCGGTCCCACCCGCCGCGCCGGACGACGAGGAGCTGCTCGCCGCCGAGCTGGCGTTCGGCCTGCTCGAAGCGTCCGAGCGCCGGGCTGCCGAGGATCGTCTGGCGGGGGACGCCGCGTTCGCCGCCGCGCACGCGCGCTGGCAGGATCGCGTGGCCGGGCTGTTCGGCGACGTCCGCGACGCGCCGCCGCCCGGCCTGTGGGATCGGATCGCCGCCCGCCTGCCCGCCAACGACGCGGGATCGTCGGAACGGGCCCTCGCCGTCCGGGTCCGCCGCTGGCAGTTGGCGAGCGCGGCGGCGGTGGTGCTCGCGATCGGCTCGACGGGGTTGTTGCTGTTCCGGCCGGCGACCCGCGTCGTGGTCACGGCGGCGCCTGTCACCAGAGCAGGCGTGGCCCCCGTGCTTCGCCCGATGATCGCGGAACTGGCGTCGCCGGACCGGCCCGCCGCCATCGCGGTGGGCTTCGATCCCGCCACCGGGCGATTGACGCTGGTTCCCTCGCGGTTGCGGACGGGCGAGCGGGCGGCGGAACTGTGGGTCATCCCCGCCGACGGCACGCCCCGGTCGCTGGGCGTCGTCGCCGCGGCCGCGAGCACCCGCACCGCGCCGTCCGGGCTCGCCGCGCTGATCGCACCCGGGGCGACGCTCGCGATATCGGTCGAGCCGATCGGCGGCTCTCCCAGCGGCAAGCCGACCGGCCCCGTGATCCTGTCGGGCACGGTCACCGCCGCCTGAGGGTCGTCGTTCGTCGCTGCATCCGTCCGGCGACGCGCCTCGTATGACCAGGTGCGCCCGACACGAGGCGCGCAAGGAGATTGCCCGTGACCGGACGCACCATTCGAGGCGCGCTGACCGCCGTTGCCCTGCTGGGCTCGCTGCCCGCCATGACGATGGCCGCCCCCGCCAATCCCAAGGTCGGCGGCGCCGCCATGTACCCGACCAAGACGATCGTCGAGAACGCCGCCCAGTCCAAGGACCACACGACGCTGGTCGCCGCGGTGAAGGCCGCCGGGCTCGTCGACACGCTGTCGGGCCCCGGCCCGTTCACCGTGTTCGCGCCCACCAACGAGGCGTTCGCCAAGCTGCCCGCGGGCACGGTCGACACGCTGGTGAAGCCCGAGAACAAGGACACGCTCACCAAGATCCTGACGTATCACGTCGTCGCGGGCACGATGACGTCGAAGCAGATCGCCGCCGCGATCAAGGCCGGCCACGGCAGCGCGACGCTGACGACCGTCCAGGGCGAGCCGCTGACCGCCACCATGAAGGGCGGCAAGCTCGTCCTGACCGACGCCAAGGGCGGCATGTCCACGGTCACGATCAAGGACGTGATGCAGTCGAACGGCGTGATCCACGTCGTCGACACCGTCCTGATGCCCTGATCCCCTCCCGTCATCCCCGCCAGTCGCAGGGATGACGGGACGTCGTCGTCAGCCGGGCGGCAGGAACAACGCGACCACCGCGTCGTCCACCCGCACTGGCCGGTGCGTGACGGCATCGACGCAGCACCAGCGCGACGTGACGTCCACCAGCCGGTCGCCGCCCCGCATGAACGCGGTCTCGTAAAAGGCGCTTTCGCGCTTCACCCGGTCGAGCCGCACCATCGCCACTACCGTGTCGTCTAGGAAGGCGGGGCGGCGATAGGTGATCTCGTGCCGGATCGCGATCCAGCGATGCGCCGCCACCGACGCGGCCGGCGCGACCGACTGCCAGTGGCCGATCACCGCCGCCTGCACCCACTTGAGGTAGCTCGCGTTGTTGACGTGCCCCATGAAGTCGATGTCCAGCGGCTCGATCGCGACGGTCACGCGATAGCGGGCAGGATCGGGATCGCTCACCGGGCGACCCTAACATAGGTGAGGATCGCGGGCGCCTGGATTCCGCCCACGCCTCCAACCATGGAGGTCAGGCGCGGCGGCTCACCCCAGCCGCTCGCGCAGCGCCAGCATCGCCAGCGCCGCCTTGGCGGCCTCGCCGCCCTTGTCCTTCTCGGTCCGGCGCGCGCGTGCGAGCGCCTGCGCCTCGTCCTCGACGGTCAGGATGCCGTTGCCGATCGCGACGCCGTCCATGGAGAGCGCCATCAGCCCGCGCGCACTCTCGCCCGCGACGATCTCGAAATGATAGGTCTCGCCGCGGATGACGACGCCCAAGGCGACGAACGCGTCCCACCGGCCCGATTCGGCCGCCAGCGCGACGGCGCCCGGGATCTCCAGCGCGCCCGGCACGGTGATCGTCTCGTGCTCGTGCCCCGCCGCGGCGATCGCCGATCGCGCGCCGTCGAGCAACAGGTCGTTCAGATGGTCGTAGAAGCGTGCCTCGACGATCAGGATGCGGGCCATGTCAGTCCTCTTGGCTTGCGGAGATCGCGCGCTCGCCGACGATCGACAGGCCATAGCCGCCCAGCGCGACCAGCGTGTGGTGCGTGTTGGTCAGCAGCACCATGTCCTGCACGCCCAGTTCCGCCAGGATCTGCGCGCCCACGCCATAGTCGCGCAGTTCCTCGACCTCGGGCGCGCCGGCGCCCTTGCCTTCGACGCGCGCCCTGATCGAGCGGGTGACCGAATCCCTCATCGGTCGGTTGATGACGACGATCACCCCCGCCCCTTCCGCCGCGATCGCCTCCATCGAGCGCGAGAGCAGCCCGGAGCGCGCCGAATCCTCCCCGAACGCGTCGGCGAAGAACGACAGCGTGTGCATCCGCACCAGCGTCGGCGCCTCGGGATCGATCCGGCCCTTGACCAGCGCGATCTGCTCGTCGCCCGTCGCCTTGTTGTAATAGGTGATCGCGCGCCATTGGCCGCCCCAGCGCGATTCGAACATGACCTCGGCGCGCTTCTCGACGAGGTGGTCGTGGCGGCGGCGATAGGCGATCAGGTCGCGGATCGTGCCGATCTTGAGCGAGTGGAACTGCGCGAACGAGACGAGGTCGTCCATCCGCGCCATCGTGCCGTCCTCATTCATGATCTCGCAGATCACGCCCGAGGGGTTGAGCCCGGCGAGCCGCGAGACGTCCACCGCCGCCTCCGTATGGCCTGCGCGCACCAGCACGCCGCCGTCGCGCGCGACCAGCGGAAAGACGTGGCCGGGCGTCACGATCTCGTCCGCGCCCTTGCCCGCATCGATCGCCACCGCGATCGTGCGCGCGCGGTCCGCGGCCGAGATGCCGGTCGTCACGCCGTCTCGCGCCTCGATCGAGGTGGTGAAGGCGGTCTCGTGTCGCGTGCCGTTGTGCCGGCTCATGAGGCTGAGCCCGAGCTGGTCGACGCGCCGCTTCGTCATCGCCAGGCAGATCAGCCCGCGGCCGTGGCGGGCCATGAAGTTGATCGCGTCGGGCGTCGCCATCTGCGCTGGGATGACGAGGTCGCCCTCGTTCTCGCGATCCTCGTCGTCGACCAGCACGAACATGCGCCCGTTGCGCGCCTCGTCGATGATCTCCTCGGGGCTGGAGAGGAACGCATGGCGCAGGCGCGCGATTTCGGCGGACTTAGCCACGGCGATAGCTTTCCATGCGCTGGAGATAGCGCGCGAGCACGTCGATCTCGATGTTGACCGACCGGCCGGGCGAGAGGTCGCCCAGCGTCGTCGCGCCCTGCGTGTGCGGGATGATGTTGAGCGTCATCCACGTCCGTCCGCCCCCCCCGTCACCGGCGCCGTCGCTGTCGTCGTCGAGCACGCGGTTGACGGTCAGCGACACGCCATCGACCGTCACCGATCCCTTGCCCGCGACGAACGGCGCCAGTGCGGCGGGGACCGCGATCTCCAGCCGGGTCGAGTCGCCGTCGGGCTCGGCGCGGATCACCTCGGCGACCCCGTCGACATGGCCGGTGACGATGTGCCCACCCAGCTCGTCGCCGAGCCGGAGCGCGCGTTCGAGGTTGAGGCGGCGGCCCTGCGTCCACTGGCCGTCGGCGGTGCGCGACCGCGTCTCGCCCGACACGTCGACCGCGAACCAGTCGCCTGCGTCGTCCCTGCCCTTGTCGACCACGGTCAGGCACACGCCCGAACAGGCGATCGACGCGCCCAGGTCGATGCCGGCGGTGTCGTAGCCGCAGGCGATCACGACGCGCGTGTCGCCGGTGCGGTTCACGGAGCTGACGGTGCCGATATCGGAGACTATGCCGGTGAACATGGGGAGCCCTTCCGGTCCCGCTCGTAAACCTCGAGCCGGTCGGTGCCAAGCCGCCGCGCGTCGGCCAGCCGCCAGCGGCCATGCGCGTCGGCGAGGATGCCGAGACCGATGTCGCCGATCGCGGACCTGCCGCCGCCGATCAGGATCGGCGCGCGGTACAGCAGCAGCCGATCGACGAGGTCCGCCGCCAGGAACGCCGCCGCCGCGCCCGCGCCGCCCTCGACCAGCAGATGGTCGACGTCCGGCAGGTCGGCGACGGCGGCGGGGGTCTGCACCCAGACGTCGTCCCCGCCCTCGCGCAGGTCACGGGACGACAGCACGATCCGCCGCGGCGACCGCGCCTCCAGCCCCGGCAGCCGGACGTCGAGCGCCGGCGCATCCGCTTCCCATGTCCCGCGGCCGACCAGGATCGCCTCGCACCGGCTGCGCTCGAGATGCACGTGCGCCCGCGCGTCGGGCCCGGTGATCCAGCGGCTCTCCCCCGTCGCGGTCGCGATCGCGCCGTCGAGCGAGGTCGCGAGCTTCAGCGTCACGTGCGGCCGACCGAACACGCGGCGCGTGAGGAATCCCGCCATGGAGCGCCGCGCCGCGTCCTCCTCGATGCCGAGGCTCACCGGGACTCCCGCCGCGCGCAGTCGCTCCAGCCCGCGGCCATCCGTCCGCGGATCGGGATCGCGCAGCGCCGCGACGACCCGCCCGACGCCGGCCGCGACCAGCAGGTCCGCGCACGCCGGCCCGCGGGGGCTCGCATGCGCGCACGGCTCCAGCGTCGTATAGGCGGTCGCACCGCGCGCGGCCTCGCCCGCCATCGCCAACGCCGCCGCCTCGGCATGCGGACGCCCGCCCGGCTGCGTCCAGCCGCGGCCGACCGCGCGGCCGTCGCGGACCAGGACGCAGCCGACGTTTGGGTTGGGCGCCGTCCGCCCCCGGCCGCGCTCCGCCAATGCCAGCGCGGCGCCCATCCAGCGCGCGTCCGCGGCGGCGGCGGGTGTCAGATCCCGTACTTCTTCAGGCTGTCGTCGACGCGCTTGAACTCCGCCTGACGTTTGGCGAGCGCGCGGTCGATCTCCGCCTGGCGCTTGTCGTCGGCGGCCTGGTCGACCTTCTGCTGCGCAAGGATCGCCGCCTCGCTGCGGTCGGCGCGCCATTGCTGCACATAGATGATGTTGCGGTGATAGGCCGAGACGTAATGCGCGTCGTGCGCGATCTCGAACAGCGCCAGACCGGTGAACGCCACCGCGGCGGTCGCGAAGACGAACTGATGCGGGCGCCGCCGCGACAGGAAATCGCTCAGGTCGAGGACCGCGCGTCGCGGCGACAGGAAGGTCAGGAAGGCCATCGGTTGCAAAGATAGGCGCACGGGGCCGGCCGGACCAGCCCCGCGGAACCCTCAGGGGCGGGCGAGCCGCTCGGCGGCGCGCTCGCGCCCGATCAGCGGCAGCAGCGCGGCCATGTCGGGGCCGTGGTCGAGGCCGGTCAGTGCGCGGCGCAGCGGCAGGAACAGCGCGCGCCCCTTGCGCCCGGTCGTCTCCTTCAACCGGCCGGTGAGTGCGTGCCACGGGTCACCGGCCCAGTCGATCGCGCCGGCGGCCTGCGCGGCGGCGGCGAGGAAGTCGCGGTCCGCGGCATCCGCCTGCGACTCGATTGGCCCGGTCACGACGCGCCACCAGTCCGCGGCCTCGCCGAGCGTGCGCAGGTTGGGCCGGATCGCCGCCCAGCCCGCCTCGTCCATCCCGGCCGGCAACCGGTCCGCGACCGTGGCGAAGGGCAGCGCGTGGAGGACGCGCGCGTTGAGCAGCGCCAGTTCCTCCTCGTCGAACCGCGCCGGCGCACGCCCGAACCGGTCGAAGGCGAACGAAGCCGCCAGCGCGTCGAGGTCGAGCGGCTCGACGGGATCGCTGGTGCCGATCCGCGCGAGCAGCGCGGTGACGGCGACAGGCTCGATGCCGGCGTCGCGGAAATGATCGACGCCGAGCGAGCCGAGCCGCTTGGACAATTTGCCCTCCGCGCCGGTCAGCAGCGCGGCATGCGCAAAGGCAGGCGGCGTGACGCCCATCGCGGCGAACATCTGGAGCTGCAGCGCGGTGTTCGACACGTGATCCTCGCCGCGCACGACATGGCTGATGCCCATCGCCGCGTCGTCGATCGCGGACGGCAGCAGGTACAGCCACGATCCGTCCGCGCGGCGCACGACCGGGTCGCTCATCGTCGCCGGATCGAACCGCTGGGCCCCGCGGATCAGGTCGGTCCACTCGATCGGCGCGGCGTGGTCGAGCCGGAAGCGCCAGTGCGGGCGCGTGCCGTCCGCCTCGAACGCCGCGCGATCGGCGTCGGTCAGCGCCAGCGCGGCGCGGTCGTAGATCGGCGGCAGGCCGCGGCCGAGCCGGACCTTGCGCTTGAGGTCGAGTTCCTGCTCGCTCTCATAGGCCGGATAGACGCGCCCGCTCGCCACCAGCGCGGCGAACCGCGCCTCGTACAGCTCGCCGCGCGCCGACTGCCGCTCCTCGCCGTCGGGGTGCAGCCCGAGCCAGGCGAGGTCGGCGCGGATCGCGTCCACGAACCGCTCCTCGCTGCGCGCCGCGTCCGTGTCGTCGATCCGCAGCACGAAGCGCCCGCCGGTCGCGCGCGCGAACAGAAAGCTCAGCAGCGCGGTACGGATGTTGCCGACGTGCAGCGTGCCGGTGGGGGACGGGGCGAAGCGGGTGATGGTCATGGCCAGGGTCGTTACCACCGGCAGTCCGCGCTGCCGAGCCGTGCGATGAGGTTGGCGCTTCGCCGACGCGCTCGCTAAGGGCCGCCAACAGCGCCAGGAGCCCGCCCCCATGAAACTGATGACCGGCAACTCCAACCTGCCGCTGGCCCGCGCGATCGCCGCCTATCTCGAGACGCCGCTGACGCGGGCGCTCGTGCGGCGGTTCGCGGACGAGGAGATCTTCGTCGAGATCATGGAGAACGTCCGCGGCGAGGACGTGTTCGTGATCCAGTCGACGGGCTTTCCCGCCAACGACAATCTGATGGAGCTGCTCATCATCATCGATGCGCTCAAACGCGCGTCGGCCAAGCGGATCACCGCGGTGATCCCGTACATGGGCTATGCGCGCCAGGACCGCAAACCGGGCCCGCGCACGCCGATCTCGGCCAAGCTGGTCGCCAACCTCATCACCGTCGCGGGCGCGGACCGGGTGCTGTCGGTCGACCTGCATGCGGGCCAGATCCAGGGGTTCTTCGACATCCCGACCGACAATCTGTATGCCGCGCCGGTGATGAGCGCTGACATCCGCTCGCGCTTCGGCAGCCGCAACCTGATGGTCGTCTC
>JBPBQW010000034.1:0-33539 GCA_050955125.1 Janthinobacterium lividum | reverse complement strand
GGCGCTGCGCGCGGCCGAGATGAAGTGCGACGCGCTGTTCAAGGGCACCAGCGTCGACGGGGTTTACGACGCGGATCCCAAGAAGGTGGTGGGCGCCCGCCGCTATGACACCGTCAGCTATTCCAAGGTGCTGTCCGACGACCTCAAGGTCATGGACGCGAGCGCCATCGCGCTGTGCCGCGACAACGACATCCCGATCGTCGTCTTCAACATCCGCGATCACGGCAATCTCGCCGCGGTCCTGCGGGGCGAGGGTGTGTCGACGACCGTGCAGAACCCCGAGAAGGACTCAATCGATGGCGGCGTATGACAAGAGTGACCTGGAGCGCCGGATGGCGGGCGCGGTCGAGGCGCTGAAGCACGATCTGGTCGGGCTTCGGACGGGCCGCGCGTCGACCGCGCTGCTCGATCCCGTCATGGTCACGGTGTACGGATCATCGATGCCGCTCAACCAGGTCGCGACCGTGTCGGTGCCCGAGCCGCGGATGCTGTCGGTGCAGGTGTGGGACAAGACCAACGTCGGCCCGGTGGAAAAGGCGATCCGGTCGGCCGGGCTCGGCCTGAACCCGATCAACGACGGTACCACGCTGCGCTTGCCGATCCCAGACTTGACCGAGGAGCGGCGCAAGGAACTGGCGAAGCTTGCCGGTCAGTACGCCGAAAAAGCGCGCATTGCGGTGCGCAACGTCCGCCGCGACGGGATGGACAATCTCAAGACCGACGAGAAGAAGGGCGTGCTGAGCGAGGACGAGCGCAAGCGCCACGAGACCGAGGTGCAGAAGCTGACCGACACCACGATCGCCGACCTCGACGCGGCCGCGGCGGCGAAGGAAAAGGAAATCCTCGGTAAGTGACCGCCGGTCCGTTCACCCCGAGCCCGTGGCGCCGCCTTTCCTTCCGGACGAAGACAGGGCAAGACGGGGACGGGCCCGGAACGGGTGGGGGGCGGAACGTTCATGGCTGATGCTCGGGCCGTCGCGATGACGTCGGGGACGGCGGCGATCCTTCCGCGTCATGTCGCCATCATCATGGACGGCAACGGGCGTTGGGCGAAGCGGCGTCACCTGCCGCGCGCCGCCGGACACCATGCGGGCGTCGAGGCGGTCCGCCGTGTGGCGCGGGCCGCGCGCGCGCTGGGGATCGAGGCGCTGACGCTGTACGCGTTCTCCAGCGAGAACTGGCGCCGGCCGGAGGAAGAGATCGGCGCGCTGATGCACCTGCTCCGCCTGTTCATCCGCAGCGACCTCGCCGAGATGGTGCACGACGACGTGCAGCTCAGGATCATCGGCGACTACCGCCGGTTCGCGCCCGATCTGGTGGCGCTGCTCGACGACGCGCTCGCGCGGACCGCGGGCAACGGCGGCCCGATCCTGGCAATCGCGCTCAACTACGGGGCGCAGGACGAGCTCGTCGCGGCGGCGCGGCGGCTGGCGGAGCGGGTGCGCGACGGGGTGATGACGGCGGAGGCGATCGACGCCGACGCGATCGAGGCGGAGCTCCAAACGCGCGACCTGCCGCCGCTCGACCTGATGATCCGCACGTCGGGGGAACAGCGATTGTCCAATTTCCTGTTGTGGCAGGCCGCCTACGCTGAGCTGCTGTTCGTCGACACGCTGTGGCCGGACTTCGGCGCGGACGATCTGGAACGGGCGGTGATCGCCTTTGGTCAACGCCAGCGCCGGTACGGCGGCCTGTGAGCGGCATGACCCCGGCGCGTTCGACGCGCTACCGATCCGAGCTTGCGCTGCGCGTCCTGACCGGCGTCGCGATGGCCGCGGTCGCCTTGATCGCGCTGGTGGCGGGCGGCATCGCGTTCTGGCTGCTGGCCGTCGTGGCGTCGCTGCTGATGATGTCGGAATGGGCTGACCTGCACGGCGCCACCGCGCGGCAGAAGCGCACCGCGCAGTTCGCGCTGTCGGTGCCGCTGGCGATCATGGCGCCCGCGTCGCTGATCCTCGAGACGCGCAATTTCTTCGTTCTGGGCCTGTTGGCGGGTGCCGCCTTCTTCACCGTCATCGTCACGCGCGGCCAGAAGCTCGGCCGCGAGCTGGCGCTGGGCGTGCTGTACTGTGGCCTGCCGGTGCTCGCGCTGACGTTCCTGCGTCGGCAGCATGCGCCCGGTACGGCGAGCCAGTATTGGGGCCTCGTCTGGGCGATCTGGACGATGGCGCTGGTGTGGATGACGGATATCGGCGCCTATGCGGCCGGGCGCGCCGTGGGCGGACCCAAGCTGTTGCCGGCGGTCAGCCCCAACAAGACCTGGGCCGGGCTGATCGGCGGGGTCGCGCTGGCGAGCGTGTTCGGCGCCGCGATGCACATCGGCTATGGCCTCCCGCTGCGCCTGACGCTCGCGACGCCGCTGCTCGCCGTGCTGGCGCAGGGCGGCGACCTGTACGAGAGCTGGTTGAAGCGGCGCGCGGGCGTGAAGGACTCCGGCTCGTTGCTGCCGGGGCACGGCGGCGTCATGGACCGGCTCGACGGGCTGGTGCCGGTCGCCCCCGCGGCGGCGCTGCTCGCGGTGCTGCCCACCTTGTATCATTTCACCGCGAATTGGCATCGTTGAAGGTAGCGGGATGAAGACAGTCACGATTTTGGGCGCGACGGGGTCGATCGGCACGTCGACGCTCGACCTGATCGAGCGCTCGCCCGAGCGGTTCCGCGTCGTCGCGCTGACCGCGAATGCCGACGTCGCCAAGCTGGCCGCGGCGGCGCGGCGCACGGGCGCGCAACGCGCGGTGGTCGCCGACGCCGCTTGTCTGCCCGCGCTGCGCGCGGCGCTGGCGGGCACCGGGATCGAGGCGGCGGGCGGCGCGGACGCGGTCTGCGAGGCCGCCGGCATGGGCGCCGACGTGACGGTGGCGGCGATCGTCGGCTGCGCCGGGCTGAAGCCCGCGATGCGCGCGGCGGAGGGCGGCGGCACGCTCGCGCTCGCCAACAAGGAGGCGCTGGTCTCCGCGGGCGAGGTGATGAAGCGCGCGATCGCGGACGCGGGCGCCACGCTGCTGCCCGTCGACAGCGAGCATAGCGCGATCTTCCAGTGCCTCGACCGGACCGCTCCTGCGGGTGTCGCGCGCATCGTGCTGACCGCGAGCGGCGGCCCGTTCCGCGACCGAAGCACCGCCGAGATGCGCGCCATCACGCCCGCGCAGGCGGTGGCGCATCCCAACTGGTCGATGGGCGCCAAGATCAGCGTCGACAGCGCGACGATGATGAACAAGGGGCTGGAGCTGATCGAGGCGTTCCACCTGTTCCCCGTCGACGCGGACCGGATCGACGTGCTGGTCCATCGCCAGTCGGTGATCCATTCGATGGTCGAATATGTCGACGGGTCGGTGCTGGCGCAACTCGGCACGCCCGACATGCGGACCCCGATCGCGGTGTCGCTCGCCTGGCCGGAGCGGATGGCGACGCCGGGCGAACGGCTGGACCTTGTGCGCGTCGGTCGGCTGGACTTCGAGGCGCCGGACCCGGACCGCTTCCCCGCGCTGCGGCTGGCGCGCGAGGCGCTGGCCGCGGGTGGCGGTACGCCGGCGGTGCTGAACGCCGCGAACGAGGTGGCGGTGGCGGCGTTTCTGGACGGCCGCATCGGCTTCCTCGAAATCGCCGCAATCGTCGCCGATACGCTGGAGCGGTATGATCCGTCCGCTCCGGACACGCTCGACGCGGTGCTGGCGATCGACGCCGAGGCGCGCAGCCTGGCGGGCGAGCGGGTCGCGGCAGGGCGCCAGCGGGCGCAGATGAGGGTATGATTTGACGCAATCGCCCGGCTTCCTTCTGACGATCGTCGCCTTCGCGCTGGTGATCGGCCCGCTCGTGTTCGTCCACGAGATGGGACATTATCTGGTCGGACGCTGGTTCGGGATCGGCGCCGACGTCTTCTCCATCGGCTTCGGACGCGAGATCGTCGGCTGGACGGACAAGCGTGGGACGCGCTGGAAGCTTTCCGCGCTGCCGCTGGGCGGCTACGTCAAGTTCGCGGGCGACATGAACCCGGCGTCGCAGCCGTCCGCCGACTGGCTGGCGCTGCCCGCCGCCGAGCGGCAGCGCACGTTCCAGGCCAAGCCCGTGTGGCAACGTGCGCTGGTGGTGCTGGCCGGGCCGGCGGTGAACTTCCTCGTCGCAATCCTCATCATCGCCGCCGCCGTAATCGCCTATGGTGACGAGCGGACGCCGCCGGTGGTGGCGGGCATCAGCCCGGGTACGGCGGCCGCCGCCGCGGGGTTGCGGACGGGCGACCGGATCGTCGCGATCGACGGCCGGTCGATGACGACGTTCGACGACCTGTATCATTACGTGATGATCCATCCGCGCGAGACCGTCCGGATAGACATCGTCCGCGGCGGCCATCCGCAGAGCGTCGCCGCGACGATCGGCGCGCTGGCGGAGGCGGACCGGTTCGGTAACCATTACGAGCGCGGCCTGCTGGGCGTCGCGCCGCCGCCCGCGGTGCGGGTCCGGGTGAGCGTGTTGGCGGCACCCTTCGTCGCGGTCGGGCGGACGTGGGATTACGTCCGGTTGACGACCGACACCCTGGGGCAACTCGTCACCGGGCGACGCTCGATCAAGGACATGAGCGGCCCCGTCGGCATGGCGCGCGCGGCGGGCGAGCAGATCACGCTGGGATGGGCGGCGTTCGTGTCGCTGATCGTGCTCATCTCCATCAACCTGGGGTTCATCAACCTGCTGCCAGTCCCGATGCTCGATGGCGGTCACCTCTTCTTCTATGCGATCGAGGCGGTGCGACGCCGCCCGGTCACGCCGGCGGTGCAGGAATGGGCGTTCCGCGGCGGGCTGGCCGCGCTGCTCGCGCTGATGCTGGTCGTGACGGCCAACGACATCGGCAAGACGCAGGTGTGGCAGGGGCTGGGCAAGAGCCTAGCCGGGTTGATCGGGTGAGCAGTCTGGGGCAGGGCGGAAAACGCGGGGCGTTGCGTGGTGATCGCGTTTTGGGTCGGGGTATCTGAGTGACAGTCAAGGTTTCAACACCCAGCGTCTCGACATTGGGCGGCCGCGCCACCGCAGCGTTGCTGACCGGCACGATCCTCGCCGGACTTCCCGTCACGGCGCAGGCTCAGGTCGCCGCGCCATCCGCGTCCGGCACCAACAGCCTTCGTGCTGCTCAACGGCCGACCGGCTCCGCGGTTCCCGCCGCGACGCCACCGGCGCCCGCTCCCGTGACACCCGCGGTCGTCCGCACGGTCAAGTCGATCCGTGTCGAAGGATCGCAGCGGATCGAGCCCGAGACGGTCCTGTCCTACACCAAGCTGCGCGTCGGCCAGAGCTACACCAACGAGACGCTCGATCAGGCGATCAAGGACCTGCTGGGCAGCGACCTGTTCGCCGACGCGCAGATTGGCGGCGCGCAATCGGGCGACATCGTGCTGCGCGTGCGCGAGAACCCGATCATCAACCGCGTGATCTTCGAGGGCAACAAGACGCTCAAGGAAGACAAGATCACCAAGGAGGTGAAGCTCAAGCCGCGGCAGATCTTCACCCGTACCGCCGTCCGCCAGGACGTCGCGCGAATCATCGAGCTGTATCGTCGCCAGGGGCGGTTCGCCGCAACGGTCGCACCCAAGCAGGTCAGCCTCGACCAGAATCGCGTCGACTTGGTGTTCGAGATCACCGAAGGCGCCAAATCCAAGGTCCGTCAGATCAACATCATCGGCAACGAGGTGTTCTCCGACGACAAGCTGCGCGAGCAGATGGCGACCAAGCAGGCGCGCCTGTTCCGCCTGCTGTCGTCCAATACCAGCTACGATCAGGATCGCCTCGCCTACGACCAGCAGAAGCTGCGCCAGTTCTACCTGACCAACGGCTATGCCGATTTCCGCGTGACGAGCGCGGTCGCCGAGCTGACGCCGGACAAGAAGGACTTCATCATCACTTACGTGGTGGAGGAGGGTAAGCGCTATCACTTCGGCGACGTCAGCGTCGACAGCGACATCCGCGACTTCGACAACACCAAGCTCGCCGCCTCTCTGCCGATGAAGAAGGGCGACTGGTACAACGCCAAGCAGGTCGAGGATTCGGTCGACAGCCTGAACCAGGCGACCGGCCTGTTCGGCTATGCCTTCACCGACGTGAACCCCGAGTTCCAGCGTGACAAGGACACGCTGACGATGGGGATCAACTTCCACATCGCCCAGGCGCAGCGCACGTACGTGGAACGGGTGGAGATCACCGGCAATACGCAGACGCAGGACAAGGTGATCCGCCGCGAGATCCGGCTGGCGGAAGGCGACGCGTTCAACAGCTTCCAGGTCAAGCGGTCGCAGGACCGGATCAACTCGCTCGGCTTCTTCGCCGACAAGTTCGAGATCAAGCAGACGCCGGGCTCGACCCCCGATCGCGTCGTGCTGAGCGCGCCGATTGAGGAGAAGTCGACGGGCGAGCTACAGCTGTCGGTCGGCTATTCGAGCCTGGAACAGTTCATCATCCAGGCCAATATCACGCAGCGTAACTTCCGCGGCAAGGGCGAGGAGCTGCGCGCCGGCGTCAACTATTCCTATTACTCCAAGTCCGTCGAGCTGGGCTTCACCGAACCCTATCTGTTCGACAAGAACATCGCGCTCGGCGTTGATCTGTTTCGGCGCGACTACAACTCGTTCAACTATGTCGGCGATACCCGCAACACGACGTACCAGCAGAACTCGACCGGCTTCCAGGTCCGCGCGGGCGTGCCCCTGACCGAATATTGGTCGCTGTCGGGCCGGTATGGCCTGTCGTACGACGAGGTCAGTCTCGACCAGGCGACCTATTACACCGACGGCGTCTGCGACCCGCTCAAGGCCGGGCGCTACCTGTGCGACTCGCTGGGCAATCGGCTGACGTCGTCGGTCGGCTATTCGCTGATCTACGACAGCCTTAACAGCCGGTTGCGGCCGACGGCGGGCACGTCGTTCTCGTTCAGCCAGGATTTCGCGGGGCTTGGCGGCGACGTCAAATACATCCGCACGCGTGCGAACCTGTCGAAGTTCAAGAACATCGGCTCGGGCTTCATCCTGTCCGCGGCGGGCGAGGGTGGCTACATCTTCTCGCTCGAGGGCGATCGCGGCCCGGGCATCGACAAGGTGCGGATCACCGACCGCTTCTATCTCGGCGAGCCGCAGTTCCGCGGCTTCGATATCCGCGGCGTCGGCCCGCGCGTGGTGCGTCGGCCCTACACCACGACGACGAACGCCGACGGGACGACGACGCAGACACTGGTCACCGACCGCGATTCGATCACCGACGACGCGCTCGGCGGCCGCGCCTATTACCTGGGCAAGGTCGAGCTCGAACTGCCGCTGGGCGCCGGCGCGCGCGAACTGGGCCTGCGCCCGAGCATCTATGCGCAGTTCGGCAGTCTGTTCGGCGTGACCCGGCCGTTGCCGACCGCGACGATCTGCTCGGGTGGCCAGACCAGCAACTGCTTCCCCGTCGTCAACGGTATCGTCCAGCCCTTGCAACAGCCGATCAACACGGCGTCGGGCCAGCCGCAATATGTCGTGCCGTCGACGACGGACGCGAGCGGCGCGTATCTGTACGCCAACCCGGGCACGGTCACGCTGTGCCCGACCGGATCGAGCACGACGGGCACGACCACGGGCTGCACCGGCGGATCGGTCAACGTGCCATACGTCAACACGATCCAGCCGTTCCAGGAGCAGTTCTACGGCAGCACCGCGTTGCCGCGCGTGTCCGTCGGCATCGGCGTCAACTGGAACTCTCCGTTCGGGCCGCTGCGCATCGATCTCGCCAAGGCGGTCGTCACGCAGCCCGGCGACGACAAGAAACTCATCACCTTCAACGTAGGAACACAGTTCTGATGACCAAGCTCAAGATGTTGCTCGCCGCCACGACGGCGGCGCTGACGCTGCCCGGCATGATCGCCGCCACCGCCGCCACCGCGCAGGCGACCAGTGTCGCGGTCGCCGACCCGCAGGCGGCCGTCGCGGGTACCAAGGCGTGGACTGCCGCTCGCGCGCAGATCCAGACGACCTACAAGACGCAGATCGACCAGGCGACCGCGCGCCGTGCCGCGCTGACGACCGAGATCCAGCCGCTCGTCACGCAGTTCCAGACCGCCCAGCGCGCGCCCGGCGCGACCGACGCCAGCCTCGCCCCTCAGGCGCAGGCGATCCAGGCGCGCGAGCAGGCCGCCAATCAGGAGCTCGCCACGATCACCGCGCCGGTGCAGCGCGCGCAGACCTATGCGCTCGAGCAGCTGCAGAGCCACCTGCGCGACGCCGTCCAGAACGCCGCCCGTGCGCGCAACGTCGGCCTGCTCATCACGCCCGAGGCGGCGATGTTCGCCCAGCCGACCGCCGACCTGACCTCGGCAGTGACCGCAGAGCTCGACAAGCTGGTGCCCAGCGTCGGCATCACGCCACCCCCGGGCTGGCAGCCGGGTGCCCAGGGTGGCGCCGGAGCCGGTGCCGCCCCGGCCGCGACCCGCGCGCCTGCCACCGGCCGCCGTTCGTCGGGCCGGTGAGCGAGGCGCCCGCCGCCGTCACCGCGTCGGGTGAGGCCGCGTCCGACCGCGGCCCGCTCGACGTCACCCAGGTGATGGCGGCGCTGCCGCACCGCTATCCGATGCTGCTGGTCGACCGGGTCGTGGAGTTGATCCCCGACCGATCGATTACGGCGATCAAGGCGGTGACGATCAACGAAGGCTTCTTCCAGGGGCATTTCCCCGGTCGTCCGATCATGCCCGGCGTCCTGATCGTCGAGGCGCTGGCGCAGGCCGCCGGCGTGCTGGCGGTCGAGAGCCTGGGTCTCGCGGGTTCGGGCAAGCTCGTCTATTTCATGGCGATCGACGGGGCCAAGTTCAGGAAACCGGTCGAGCCGGGCGTGCTGCTGAGGCTCGAGGTCGAGTTCGTCCAGAAGCGGGCATCGGTGTGCAAGTTCGCGGGCCGCGCGCTGGTCGACGGGCAGCTGGCGGCCGAGGCGAACTTCACCGCAATGATCGCCGATCCGCCGAAATGATTCTGCCGTCATCCCGGACTTGATCCGGGATCCGTCGTCGTGCGCCTCTTCCATGGGCCAAGAGCGCGCTGCATTGGATCCCGGATCAACTCCGGGGTGAAGGCCAGCAGGGGTTGAGGGTCAGCGCGGACGCGGTAAAGCCGCTCCCATGACCGACCTTCCCAAGACCTTCGACCCCGCCGCCATCGAGGCGCGCTGGTATGCGCATTGGGAGCAGGGCGGCCTGTTCCGCCCCGACCGCCCGGACGCGGAGCCGTGGACGATCGTCAACCCGCCACCCAACGTGACGGGGTCCCTGCACATCGGCCACGCGCTCGACAACACGCTGCAGGACGTCCTCGTCCGCCACGCGCGCCTGCAGGGCAAGGACGCGCGCTGGGTGGTGGGCACCGACCATGCCGGGATCGCGACGCAGATGGTCGTCGAGCGGCGTATGGCGCTCCACCAGCAAAAGCGCACCGACCTGTCCCGCGAGGCGTTCGTCGCGAAGGTGTGGGACTGGAAGGCGGAAAGCGGCGGCGAGATCACCAACCAGCTGCGCCGGCTCGGCTGCTCGATGGACTGGGCGAACGAACGCTTCACGATGGACGAGGGCTTCACCACCGCGGTGGTGAAGGTGTTCGTCCAGCTCCATCGTGAGGGCCTGCTGTACCGCGACAAGCGGCTGGTGAACTGGGACCCAGGCCTGGGCACCGCGATCAGCGACCTCGAGGTCGAGACGCGCGAGGAGCAGGGCGGCTTCTGGCACCTGCGCTACCCGCTCGCCGACGGCAGCGGCCACATCTCGGTCGCGACGACGCGGCCGGAGACGCTGCTCGCCGACATGGCGGTGGCGGTGCATCCCGACGACGAGCGCTACACCGCGCTGGTGGGGCGACAGGTGCGGCTGCCGATCACCGGCCGGTTGATCCCGATCGTCGCGGACGAGCATGCCGACCCTGCACTCGGGTCGGGCGCGGTAAAGATCACGCCGGGACATGATTTCAACGACTTCGAGGTGGGTGTTCGCGCCGGGATCGAGGCGCGGGCGATGCTCAACATGCTGGATGCGCAAGCGCGCGTCGCGCAGACGGCGGACGGGCTCGTCCCCGCCGACCTGATCGGCCTCGACCGCTACGAGGCACGGCAGCGGATCGTCGCGTTGCTCGACGCGGAAGGCGCGCTGAAAAAGGTGGAGAGCCGCACGATCCAGCGCCCGTACGGCGACCGCTCGAGGGTGGTGATCGAGCCGTGGCTGACCGATCAATGGTACGTCGACGCCAAGACGCTGGCCCAGCCGGCGATCGAGGCGGTGCGCTCGGGCGCGATCCGCATCGTGCCCAGGACATGGGAAAAGACGTTCTTCAACTGGATGGAGAACATCCAGCCGTGGTGCGTCAGCCGCCAGCTGTGGTGGGGGCACCGGATCCCGGCGTGGTATGCGGAGGACGGCCGCATCATCGTCGCGGAAGACGAGGCCGCCGCGCAGGCCGAAGCGGGCGAGGGCGTCACGCTGCGGCAGGACGAGGACGTCCTCGACACGTGGTTCTCCAGCGCGCTGTGGCCGTTCGCGACGCTGGGGTGGCCGGAGCAGGGGAGCGGCACCCCACCCCCGTTCGTCTCGAGCGAAGTCGAGAGACAGGCGGCTGGCACATCCCTCGAAACGGGTGTCTCGACTGTGCTCGGCACGAACGGGAAGGAGGGAGCGAGCAGCGGGCTTGAAAACCGCGGGTCGCAACTCTACGGCCGCTACCCCAACGACATCCTCGTCTCGGGCTTCGACATCCTGTTCTTCTGGGATGCGCGGATGATGATGCAGGGGCTCCATTTCATGGGAGAGGTGCCCTTCAAGACGTTGTACCTCCACGGCCTCGTCCGCGCCGCCGACGGGTCGAAGATGTCGAAGTCGAAGGGCAACACCGTCGATCCGCTTGGCCTGATCGACCGGTATGGCGCAGATGCGTTGCGGTTCTTCATGGCGGCGATGGAATCGCAGGGCCGCGATCTCAAGATGGATGAGAAGCGGGTCGAGGGATATCGCAACTTCGCGACCAAGCTGTGGAACGCTGCGCGCTTCTGCCAGGCGAACGGCATCGGCGGGTCCACGACGCTGGAGCCGCCCGCCGCCACGCTCGCCGTCAACAAGTGGATCGTCGCCGAGTGCGTCGCGGCGATCCAGGCGGTCGACCTCGCGCTGGCCGACCTGCGCTTCGATGCGGCGGCAGACGCGATCTATCAGTTCGTATGGAGCCGGTTCTGCGACTGGTATGTCGAACTCATCAAGGGGTCGTTCGACGACGAGACGCGCGCCGTCGCCGGCTGGGTGCTCGATCAGGTGCTGGTCGTGCTCCACCCGTTCATGCCGTTCATCACCGAGGAGCTGTGGCACGCGCTGGCGCCCGCGGACCGGCCGCGCGAGCACGACCTGATCGTCGCCCGCTGGCCGATGGCGGACGCGCGCGCGATCGACCCGGCGGCGCAGGCGGAAGTCGAATGGCTGATCCGGCTGGTGAGCGAGGTGCGTGCGGCGCGGACCGGGCTCAACGTGCCGCCGGGCGCGCGCCTTCCCCTGCACGTTCGCGATGCGGGGCCGGAGACGCAGGCGCGGCTGGCGCGCAACGCCGCCGCACTCGCCCGGCTCGCGCGCGTCGAACCCGCGGAGGGCGCGAGCACCGGCGGCGCGGCGCAGGTGGTGGTGGACGAGGCGACGTTCGTCCTGCCGCTCGACGGCGTGATCGACCTCGACGCCGAGCGCCAGCGCCTCGCCAAGGGGATCGCCGCGGCGGCCAAGGATCGCGACGCGCTCGCCGCGCGGCTCGGCAACCCGAGCTTCGCCGAGCGCGCCAAGCCCGAGGCGGTGGATAAGGCGCGCGCCGATCATGCCGAGCGCGCAGCGGAGGCCGACCGGCTGGCGGCGGCGCTGGCCCGGCTGGGTTAGCGCTGTCAATGTAGGATTTGGCGAGGCATGGGGGGAGCATGGCCGCGTCGCTCCCCTCCTGCATTACCAGCGCCGTCCGCGCCGCCGCCGGAACACGGTCCGCGCCGCCGGTCGACGGTCGCGGCCTCGCGACGGCTGACGGCGCGCCGATGAGGTGGCCAAGGATGGCCGGGATTTTCGGCGTTGCCCTATCTTTCGTATACTTCGGCGGCCGGGGTTCGGCATGAGCTCCGCGCCCACCCGCCCGGTTCGTGACCTCACCACCGGCGCGATCGGCCGCACGCTGATCGTGTTCGCGCTGCCGACGCTGGGCGCCAACGTGCTCCAGTCGCTCAACGGGTCGATCAACACGATTTGGGTCGGTCGTTTTCTGGGCGAGGGCGCGCTGGCGGCGACGTCCAACGCCAACATCATCATGTTCCTGATGTTTGGCCTGGTGTTCGGGTTCGGTATCGCGGCGACGATCATGGTCGGGCAAGCGGTCGGGCGGCACGACCTCGATGCGGCGCGGCGTGCGTTCGGATCGGCGGTGGCGCTGGTGGTCGGCGGGTCGGTGGTGATCGGCGCAGGCGGCTGGCTGTTCGCGCCGCAGATCCTGGCGCTGCTGGCGACGCCGGGCGATGCGATGCCGCTCGCGCTCGCCTATCTGCGGGTCATCTTCCTCGGCCTGCCCGCGTCCATGCTGCTGGTCCTGATGATGGCGGCGTTGCGTGGCGCGGGTGACGCGGTGACGCCCTTGTGGTTCATGGGCCTAGCGGTGCTGATCGACGGCGGGCTGAACCCGTTGCTGATCGACGGGATCGGGCCGTTTCCGCGGATGGGGATTGCAGGGTCTGCGACCGCCACGCTGATCGCCAACCATGTCGCGGTGATCGCGCTCGCCGCCTTCATCTACGCGCGCGACATGCCGTTGCGGCTGCGCGGCGTGGAATGGCGCTATCTGATCCCCGACCGCGCGCTGGTCCGCGTCATCGTCAGCAAGGGCGTGCCGATCGGTGCGCAGATGCTGGTGATGTCGACGTCAGGTCTGGCGATGATGGGGCTGGTCAACCGGCTCGGCGTCGAGACCGCGGCGGCATATGGCGTGTCGCAACAGCTGTGGACGTATCTCCAGATGCCGGCGCTCGCGATCGGCGCGGCGGTAAGCGCGATGGCGGCGCAGAACATCGGCGCGGGGCGGTGGGACCGGGTGGGCCGGATCACCGCGTCGGGCGTCGCGATCAACGTCGCGGTGACGGGCACCGTGATCGGGCTCATCCTGCTGTTCGACCGGCCGGTGATGACGCTGTTCCTGGCCGCCACCAGCCCGGCGATCGGCATCGCGCGGCACATCCAGCTGCTGTCGAGCTGGAACTTCGTGCTGTTCGGGATGGCGATGGTGTTCTTCTCGACGGTGCGCGCCAATGGCGCGGTGCTGGCGCCGCTCGCGATCCTGATCGTCGCCATGTACCCGGTGCGGATCGGCTTCGCGCTCGCGATGCGGCCGGTGATCGGGCCCGACGCGCTGTGGTGGAGCTTTCCGCTGGGTTCCGCGGCGAGCTGCACGATGGCGTGGGCCTATTACCGCTACGGCGGCTGGCGGTCGGGATCGGTGCTGGGCCCGCGCCGCGGGCACGAGGCGCGCGGGCATCTGGCGGCGGGGGAGGAGCCGGCGGGGATGGCGCATTCCACGACGAACTGAGCGCGGCTTGTGTCGTCGGATCTGATCCCGCATGGCGCCACCATGTCTCGCTACCCCGCCATCCGCTTGCGTCGCACCCGCTCGAGCGAGTGGAGCCGCCGCCTCCATGCCGAGACGGTGCTGACGCCCGCCGACCTGATCTGGCCGTTGTTCGTCACAGATGGATCGGGCGTCGAGGAGCCGGTCGCCAGCCTGCCGGGCGTCAGCCGCTGGTCGCTCGACGGCATCGCCGCGCGCGCGCGCGAGGCGGCGGCGCTGGGCATCCCGTGCGTCGCGCTGTTTCCCAACACGCCGCGCGCGCTGCGGAGCGACGACGGGCGCGAGGCGCTCAATCCCGACAATCTGATCTGCCGCGCGGTGAAGACGATCAAGGACGCCGCCCCCGACCTCGGCGTGCTGACCGACGTCGCGCTCGATCCCTATACGAGCCACGGCCACGACGGGCTGCTCGATGCCGCCGGCTATGTGATGAACGACGCGACCGCGGACGTGCTCGTCGAGCAATCGCTGGTGCAGGCGGCGGCGGGGGCGGACATCATCGCGCCGTCGGACATGATGGACGGGCGCGTCGGCATGATCCGCGACGCGCTGGAAAGCGGCGGTCACCACAATGTCCAGATCATGGCCTATGCCGCCAAATACGCCTCCGCCTTCTACGGCCCGTTCCGCGATGCGGTCGGCTCGTCGGGGTTGCTGAAGGGCGACAAGAAGACGTACCAGATGGACGCCGCCAACGCCGAGGAGGCGTTGCGCGAGGTCGCGCTGGACTTGGCGGAGGGCGCGGACAGCGTGATGGTCAAGCCCGGGCTGCCCTATCTCGACATCGTGCGCCGCGTGAAGGACCGCTTCGAGGTGCCGGTGTTCGCGTACCAGGTGTCGGGCGAGTATGCGATGATCGAGGCGGCAGTGGCGGCGGGAGCGGCGGACCGCGACGCGATGGCGATGGAGACGCTGATGGCGTTCAAGCGCGCGGGCTGTTCGGGCGTGCTGACCTATTACGCCGCGCATGCCGCCCGCCTGATAGGGGCGTGACCTACCGGTGAGGGGCACGGCGCGCTCGCCGGGCGGGCTGTACGTCCTGACGATCTGTTCGGGCTCGTTCCTGCTGTTTCTGGTCGAGCCGCTCGTCGCGCGCGTGGCGCTGCCTCGGCTGGGCGGCGCGGCGGCGGTGTGGAACTCGGCGATGCTGGTCTACCAGTCGCTGCTGCTCGCCGGCTATGCCTATGCGCACCGGCTGGCGCGGCTCGGCCCCGCGACGCAGCGCTGGGTTCACGGCGCGGTACTGTTGGCTGCGGCGGCGTGGCTGCCGATCGGCATCGCCGCGCGGGATCTGCCGCCGGGCGCGACACCGGAGCTGTGGGTGCCGTGGCTGTTCGGCCTGTCCGTCGGCCCACTGTTTTTCGCGGTCGCCGCACAGGCGCCGCTGCTGCAGCGCTGGTATGCGATCACCTGCCCGGACCGCGAGCCGTATCCGCTGTACGCCGCGTCCAACCTCGGCAGCTTCGGCGGCCTGCTCGCCTATCCGCTGATCGCCGAGCCGTTGATAGGGATCGCGCAGCAGCGCTGGTTCTGGAGTGCAGGCTATCTGCTGCTCGTCGTGCTGACGGGATTGTGTGCCGCTCGCTTGCCGCGGGGGGCGATGCCGGAGCAGGTGGTGGTCACGCCGGCCCCGAACCGACGTCTCGTCGGGCGGTGGATCGTCCTCGCCTTCGTGCCCTCGGGGCTGATGCTGGCGACGTCCACCTACGTCACGACCGACGTCGTGGCGATGCCGTTGCTGTGGGCGCTGCCGCTTGGCGTCTATCTATTGAGCTTCGTGGCGGCGTTCGCGGGCCGGCGCTGGCTGGCGGACCGGGTGACCGGGATCGCGCCGCTCGTCCTCCTGCTGATGGGCGGGGTGATGATGGGCGGGTCCCAGCCGCGCGCGCTGTTCGGGCTGGCTGTCGCGCTAACCGTGTTGTTCGCCGCGTCGGTGGCGCTGCACACCGCGCTCTATCGCTGCCGGCCCGCGCCCGACCGGCTGACCGCCTTCTATCTCGCCGTCGCGGTGGGCGGAGCGCTCGGCGGCGTGTTCTGCGGGCTGGTCGCGCCGGTGGTGTTCGACTGGACGTGGGAGTATCCGCTCCTGATCTTGGCGGCGGGCGCGATGCTGCCGCTCGCCTGGCCCGGAGAGCTTTGGCGACGGCTTTGGGACGGGCGCGGCCGCCGCGCGGTGCTGCTGTCGGTCGCGGCGGTGATCCTTGTGGCGGTGCTGGCGATGCGGATGTGCGGCGTCGCCGGCTTAGGCGAGACGGAGCAGGGCAACGCCTATCTCGTCGTCGCACTGCTCGGCATCGCGGCGCTGGGCGAGCGGACCGGCTTCGTCCTCGTGCTGGCCGGCACGCTGGCGATCTTCGGCGGCTGGCGGTCGGCGCTGCTGTCGTGGCAGCCGGGCGCGCGGGAGCGAAGCTATTTCGGCGTGTATGCGATCCGCGACGACGGAGCGCGCGGCCACCGCACGCGCGAGCTCGCCAGCGGCACCACCACCCACGGCATCGAGCTGACCGGCAGTGCCGCGCGCGAGCGGACGCCGACCACCTACTACGTTCCCGGGTCGGGCGTCGGTCAGGCGATGGCGGCGGCGCCCAACCTGTACGGCGCCGGTGCGAGGGTGGGGGTGGTCGGCCTCGGCAGCGGCACGCTCGCCTGCTATGCGCAGCCCGGCCAGCGATGGACGTTCCTCGAGATCGATCCGACGGTCGTGCGGATCGCGCGCGACCGGTTCCGCTTCCTCGCCGATTGCGATCCCGGCGCACGGATCGTCGTCGGCGACGCGCGGCTGGCACTCGCGCGGCAGCCGGACGCGAGCCTCGACCTGCTCGCGCTCGACGCGTTCTCGTCCGACGCCATCCCCATCCACCTGATGACGCGCGAGGCGTTCGACGGCTACGGGCGCGTCCTGCCGACGCGAGGCCTGTTGCTGGTCCATGTCTCCAACCGGTTCGTCGATCTCGAACCCGTCGTTGCCGCGGCGGCGCGCGCGGGTGGGTGGAGCGCCATCGTCCTGCGCTACACGCCGGCGCCCGACGAGGAGGCGGCATCGCTGTCGGAATGGATCGCGCTCTCGCGGTCGCCGGCGGTGCTCGACCTGTTGAAGGCGCGCGATGCGGAGTGGGAGCCGCTCGCCGGTCGGCCGGGCTTCAGGCCCTGGACCGACGACCGCGCGACGGTGCTGCCGCTCGTCAAGCGGCTGGACTGACGCCGCGCCGCCGCTACCCTGTCCCCGACGGGAGAGACGGATGGGGAACGGGCTGCTGCGGCGCAAGCCGATCGAGGCCGAGAATCGGGGCGAGGGCGCGCTGGCGCGGACGCTGTCGTGGCCGCACCTGCTCGCGCTCGGCGTCGGCGCGATCGTCGGTACCGGCATCCTGACGCTGATCGGCGTCGGCGCGGACCGGGCGGGGCCGGCGGTGCTGCTGTCCTTCGCGGTCGCCGGCGCAATCTGCGCCTGCGCGGCGCTCTGTTATACCGAGATGGCGAGCGCGATCCCGGCGTCGGGCAGCGCCTATACCTACAGCTATGCGGTGCTCGGTGAGGTGATCGCGTGGGTGGTCGGGTGGAGCCTGATCCTCGAATATTCGCTGGTCGTGTCGACGGTGGCTGTCGGCTGGTCGGGCTATGCGGTCGGGTTCCTGAAGGGGCTGGGGATCGTGGTGCCGGTCGCGCTGGCGCAGGGGCCGGCGTTGGGCGGTGTCGTCAATCTACCCGCGGTCGCGATCATCGCCGCCGTCGCCGGGCTGCTGATGCTGGGCACACGGGAAAGTGCACGGGTCAACGCCGCGCTGGTGATTCTGAAGATCGCGACGCTCGCGCTGTTCGTCGCGGTCGCGCTGCCGCGGTTCGACGCCGCCAACCTCCACCCGTTCGCACCGTTCGGGCTGGGCAGCGTCGCGGGCGCGGACGGGGTCAAGCGGGGGATGATGGGCGCCGCAGCGATTGTGTTCTTCGCCTTCTACGGTTTCGACGCGATTGCGACCGCGGCGGAGGAGACGAAGCGACCGGAGCGCGACCTGGCGATCGGCATCGTCGGATCGATGCTCGCCTGCACGCTGATCTACCTGCTCGTCGGGGCGGCGGCGATCGGCGCGATACCGTTCACGCGGCTGGGCGCGAGCCCGGAGCCGCTGGCGCTGATCCTGCGCGAGCTCGGCCGGCCGGGCGTCGCGACGGTGGTCGCGGCGGCGGCGGCGATCGCGTTGCCGACCGTGCTGCTGGCGTTCCTGTACGGGCAGAGCCGCATCTTCCTGGCCATGGCGCGCGACGGGTTCCTGCCGGCCGGGCTGGCGCGCGTGTCGGCGCGCGGGGTGCCGGTGCGGATCACCGCGATAACCGCGACGCTGGTCGCGATCGTCGCCGCGCTGGTCCCGCTCGACGTGATCGCCAGCCTGGCCAATGCCGGCACACTCGCCGCCTTCGTCGCGGTGGCAGCGTCGGTGCTGGTCATGCGGCGGCGCGATCCCGGGATGCGCCGCCCGTTCCGGGTGCCGGCCGCGTGGATCGTCGCGCCCGCGGCGATCCTGGGATGTGTCTACCTGTTTTTCAGCCTGCAGGCGGTGACGCAGATCGCGTTCGTGGGATGGAACGTCGTCGGCCTCGTCATCTATGCCTTGTACGCGCGGGCGCGGGCGACGATCGCCTGAGCACCCGCCCATTCGAGCCCCTCAGCCCGCGCGCATCCAGTCCTGCGTCCGGCAGAACGGCCCGACGCAGCCCTTGACGTGCAGCGTGCCGCCCCGCCGCGTCACCTCCGAGCGATACTCGCGTCCGCTCTCGGGATCGTAGATCCTCCCTTTCCACCGGTCGCCCGCCGCGGTGAAGCTTTCCAGGACCGCGATGCCCTGGATCGGCCGGGAGCGCAGCGCAGGGTCGGGGTTCTTCTGGTCGACGGCCGGTTCGCCCGGCCGCGGCTTGAGCACCCGCGCGATCCGGCCGCACAGCTGGCCGGCGTCCTGTCGGCAGGGCTCGACGTCGACGATCGCCTTTCCCTCCATCGTCAGCCAGCGGCCGGCAATGGGTGCCGGCGCCGCCGAGGCGGAACCGGCGATCAGCGCGGGCATAAGCGCGGCCAGGACCCCGCCGATCCTCATGCGGCGAGCTTTCGCAAGACGTATTGGAGGATGCCGCCGTTGAGGAAATACTCGAGCTCGTTGACCGTATCGATCCGGCACCGCGCGACGAACGTCTCGCTCGTCCCATCCGCGCGGGTGAGCGCCACCTCGACGTCCTGACGCGGGCGCAGCCCCGCGACGTCGCGGATGGTGAACGTCTCCGACCCGTCGAGCCCGAGCGACTTGCGATCGGTGCCCGCCGCGAACTGCAGCGGCAGAACGCCCATGCCGACGAGGTTGGAGCGGTGGATGCGCTCGAAGCTCTCTGCGATGACCGCGCGCACGCCGAGCAGGTTGGTACCCTTCGCCGCCCAGTCGCGCGACGATCCGGTGCCGTATTCCTTGCCCGCGACGATCACCAGCGGCGTGCCGTCGTCCCGGAACCGCATCGCGGCGTCGTAGATCGGCATCGTCTCGCCCCGATAAGACGTCATGCCCCCTTCGACGCCGGGCACCATCTCGTTCTTGATGCGGATGTTCGCGAACGTTCCGCGGACCATGACGTTGTCGTTGCCGCGCCGCGCGCCATAGCTGTTGAAGTCCGCGCGGCCCACCTGCCGCTCGGTCAGCCAGCGGCCGGCGGGGCTGTCCGCCTTGATCGAGCCCGCCGGGCTGATGTGGTCGGTCGTGATCGAGTCGCCCAGGATCGCGAGCGGGCGCGCGTCGACGATGTCGGCCACCGCCGCGGGCGTCATCTCCATCCCGTCGAAATAGGGCGGGTTGGCGATGTAGGTCGACGCCGCGCGCCACTGATAGGTGTCGGACCCCTCCACCTGGATGCCCGACCAGTGCCGGTCGCCCTGGTACACGTTGCCGTACCGACGCTCGAACATCCCCGAGTCGATGTTCGCCGCCATCACGGAGGCGACCTCTTCGTTCGTCGGCCAGATGTCCTTCAGGTACACGTCGGCGCCGTCGCGGCTCTGGCCCAGCGGCGTCGTCACCATGTCCTCGGTCACCGTTCCCTTGAGGGCGTAGGCGACGACGAGGGGGGGGGAAGCCAAGAAGTTGGCGCGGACGTCGGGGGAGACGCGGCCTTCGAAGTTGCGGTTGCCCGACAGCACGCTCGCGGCCACCAGGTCGTTCTCGGCGATCGCGGCGCTGATCGGTGCGGCGAGCGGTCCCGAATTGCCGATGCACGTGGTGCAGCCATAGCCCACCAGGTTGAAGCCCAGCGCGTCGAGGTCCTGCGTCAGCCCCGCCTTGTCGAGATAGTCGGTCACCACCTGCGACCCGGGCGCGAGGCTCGTCTTGACCCACGGCTTGGGCTTCATCCCCAGCGCGTTCGCCTTGCGCGCGACGAGGCCGGCCGCGACCAGCACGGACGGGTTCGACGTGTTGGTGCACGAGGTGATCGCCGCGATGACCACGTCGCCGTCGCCGATGTCGTGATCGCGCCCTTCAACGGGCGCGCGCACCGCGCACTCCTTCATGTAGACCTTGTGCAGGTCGCCGTTGAACACCTCGTCCACCTTGTTCAGCGACACCTTGTCCTGCGGCCGCTTGGGGCCGGCGAGCGAGGGCACGACGCTGCCCATGTCGAGTTCCAGCGTGTCGGTGAACACAGGGTCGGGCGCGTCGGCGTGGCGCCACAGCCCCTGCGCCTTGGCATAGGCCTCGGTCAGCGCGATCGCGTCGGCGGACCGTGCGGTCAGCCGCATGTAGTCGAGCGTGCGGTCGTCGATCGGGAAGAAGCCGCACGTCGCGCCGTATTCGGGCGCCATGTTGGCAATCGTCGCGCGGTCGGCGAGCGTCATGTGGTCGAGCCCGGGACCGTAGAACTCGACGAACCGGCCCACCACGCCCTTGGCGCGCAGCATCTGCGTGACCGTCAGCACGAGGTCGGTCGCGGTGATCCCCTCCGCCAATTGCCCGGTCAGGCGGAAGCCGACGACCTCGGGGATCAGCATCGAGACCGGCTGGCCCAGCATCGCCGCCTCCGCCTCGATCCCGCCGACGCCCCAGCCGAGCACGCCCAGCCCGTTGATCATCGTCGTGTGGCTGTCGGTGCCGACCAGCGTGTCGGGATAGGCGACGGTCACGCCATCCGTCTCGCCCGTCACGGGCGACGACCACACCGCCTGGCCGATATACTCGAGGTTCACCTGATGGCAGATGCCCGTGCCCGGCGGCACGACCTGGAAATTGTCGAGCGCCTTCGACCCCCACTTCAGGAACTCGTACCGCTCGATGTTGCGCGCGTATTCGAGGTCCATGTTGTCGGCGAGCGAGTGGGGCGTGCCGAACTCGTCCACCATCACGCTATGGTCGATGACGAGGTGGACGGGCACCTGCGGGTTGATCTTGGCCGGATCGCCGCCGAGCTTCGTGATCGCGTCGCGCATCGCGGCCAGGTCGACGACGCACGGCACGCCGGTGAAATCCTGCATCAGCACGCGCGCGGGGCGATACTGGATTTCGCGGTTGGGATCGGTCGGGTTCTGCTGCCAGTCGACCAGCGCCTGGATGTCGGTGACCGTCACGGTCTTGCCGTCCTCGAAGCGGAGCAGATTCTCCAGCAGCACCTTCATCGAAAAGGGCAGCCGCGACACGTCGCCGAGCTTCGCCGCCGCCTTGTCGAGCGAATAATAGGCGTATTCCTTGCCGCCGGCCGTCAGCGTGGAGCGGGTCTCGAGCGAATCGTGGCCGATGGCGGTCATGGGGCGTCTCCTGATCGGGCCGGGCGCTCGCGACGCGCCGGTGGCGACAGGCACGATCCTCGCGCGCGACGGCGAAAGCGGTGGTTGCGAGGCGCCTTAGCAACGCAGGCCGGGCGGGGGAAGGGGCGGGGGACGCGGGCATCGATCGTGCCCGGACGGCTTCGGCCGCCTACCGGTCGTCGCCGGCCATGGTGTCGCCGGCGCGACGCGCATGGTTCGTTAACCCGCACCGTCGACAGCGGCGCGATGACCGATTGCGACGACATCATCGACCGTTTCCACGCCCAGGCCCGCATCCACGTCCGCCTCGCCGTGCTCGCGGAGACGCCGCCGGTGGCCGCGATGCACATCGACCTCGCCGCGTTCAGCAACGAGCGGGCACAGGCGTTCGAGGAACTGTGCGAGGAGGGGTGAGGGCGAAGCGCGGTCGCTGGGAGGGGTCGCCAGGAGAGGCCGGCGCGACATGGTAGGAAACTGCCATGGCCGTTCGGGGGAGTTCTCGTCGTCGGGCAATCGGGTGGCGTCGAGCCGGTCCGGGCGGGCGGCGGACCTGGGCGGCCCGGTCGGTGGGCGACCTGCCCGGCGCACCGCCTGTTTCCGACCCGCCGCGAGCGGTCGATGCCGGTGTCGCGACGACGGGATCGCTTGCACGCCCGCGCCGCCGGTGCCGGTGGCCCGTCTCGCCCGATCAGGCAGGCGGGCGGTGCGCCCAGGGCCCGGCCGGGTCGGCGGCGTCGCGGTCGCCGAGCGCGGTCAGCGCGGCTTCGACATGGATCGCGACCATGCGCAGCTCCAGCGCATCGGCCATGTCCAGCAGCGCGCGCAACCGGCCCGCCAGCTCGATCCGTGCGTCGATCGGGAGCGGCGCGCTCATGCGATCGATCCGGTGGCGGTGCGCAGATAGTCGGGCTCGAACCCCGCGATCGCCGCCAGCCGGGGCCAGCTCGGCACGGTGATCCGCCGCCGGTCGCGCCGGATCGCATCCTCCTCGGTCAGCGCCTGCAACATGCGGTTGACGTGCACCGCCGTCAGCCCGGTCGCATCGCCCAGCTGCTCCTGGCTCAGCGGCAGCTCGAACCGGTCGCGCGCCTGCTGCGTCGCGCTCGCCTGACGCTCGGCCAGCTCGCACAACAGGTGGGCGATCCGGGCGCGGGCGTCGCGGCGCCCGACGTTCACCGTCCATTCGCGCTGGATCGCCGCCTCCGCCGCCGTCTCGGCCCACAGCGCCGCCATTACCTGCGGGTGCGCGTCCATCAGCGCGCGGATCGCATCGGTCGGGATGGAGGTGGCGTGCCCGTGGGTCAGCCCCTGCAGGTCGTAATCGCTCCGCCGCCCCAGCGCGGCGACCAGCGCGACGCCGTCACCTGGTATCTGGATGCTCAGGATCTGACGGCCGCCGTCCGCCAGCGTCTTGTGGCGGAACGCGAAGCCCGACGTGATGACGACGCTGTGCGTCGCCGGCGCACCCTCTCGCAGCAGGAGATCACCCGGCGCGAAGGTCCGGCCGGTCGATCGGAGCGCGAGGATCGCGTCGCGGACGTCGGGGGCGAGCGGGCCGAGGCGTTCGAGCTTGCGAACGAACGGCTCCAGCGTTTCGGATTAAGTCATGACGATCACCCGGCATTGGCAACGATCAAACGCATCGAAGCCCGCGGTCGGCAGGTCGATCCGTTCGGATTACCCGACCTGACACGGCGGTGATGTAGATTGTCGCGGACGAACGGCAACGGACGGTGCGGTAACCGACGTTAAATGCCGCAATTCTGCCGTCGTTCGGGGCTTGCCGCCGGGGGGGCGAGGCCGATCGTGCCGCCATGGACGGCCAGCGCGTCGGCAAAGGCGATGCTGGCGAGGTGACGACCGTCGGCGGCCTCGATCTCGATGCTCTGGTCGAGGGTCAACGTGCCGCCCAGCACCTCGGCGCTCATCAGCGAGCGGGCGCCACGGATCGCCTCCGCGCGCGCCGCCGCCAGATCGGACAATTCTAGTCCCTCGAGATCGGGATAGACCTGATCGCCGGTTCGGATATGGAGATGGAAGATCGCCATCGTCGTGCCTCACGCAAGCTGGGCGGGAGCGCGGACCGTCTCTCAGCCGCCGAAGCCCTTGGCTATCCGGCGATGAAGCATCCTTAACCTAAGCGAGAACTGACGCAAGTTCGTGCGATAGCGCACAATGTCGTGCGATTGCGTCCGAATACGGTAACCTCGCGATATTGTCTGCCACGATCAGGGCGCGGACAGCTGAAGAACCAATCGCGCTTTCGCCCCAAGACAAGGGCGGCGGCATGTCCGTTTCCGATCAGTCCACGATCCGCAACCTGTTGCTGCACTCGCTCAGCGCCGATGATTTCGCGCTGTTGCAGCCGCATCTGCGCAGCGAGCATTATGAAATGGGCGCGCCGCTGTTCGAGGCGGACGTGCCTCTGACGGTCGTGTACTTTCCCGAGAGCGGCACCGCATCGATCGTCATCGACCAGGAAGACGGCGAGATGGTCGAGGTCGGGCTGTACGGGTACGAGGGCATGTCGGGCGCCGCCGTCGTGCTGGGCGCGGGCCAGTCACCACACAAATCGATGGTGCAGGTGGGGGAGTTGACCGCCTGGGTGATCGATTCGGAGCGGTTGCTGGATGGGTGCCGGGCGAGCGCGACCTTGCAGGGCCTGATGCTGCGCTATGTCCACACGCTGACGATGCAGGTCGCGTCCACCGCGACGTCCAACGCGCAGTTCGAGCTGCCCGAGCGGCTCGCCCGCTGGCTGCTGATGTGTCACGATCGCGCCGACGGCGACCACCTCCACCTCACGCACGAGTTCATGGCGACGATGCTGGCGGTCCGGCGATCGAGCGTCACCGTCACGCTCCACGCGCTCGAGGGGACGGGCGCCATCCGGGGCACGCGCGGTGTCGTCCGGATCCTCGACCGGTCGCGGCTCGCCGAGATCGCAGGGTCGAGCTACGGCAAGCCGGAGGGGGAGTACAACCGCCTGATCGGCGCGTTCGGCAAGGGACCGACACAGCTCAGCCTGGTGCAGCGCACGACGTCGGGGTGACGCGAGCCACGGGCGCGCCGGGCCTCACGATCCCTACGTCTTCACCGCGATCATTCCCGCGCCGGCGAGCATGACCACCAGCCCGCCCGCCTTCATCCAGGTCATGGGCGAGCGGTCGAGGCCGAGCACGCCGTAATGGTCGAGCGCCAGCCCCAGTGCGGTCTGGGCCAGCAGCGCGGCGACCAGCGCGGGGCCGGCGCCGAGCTTGGGCGTCGCCCAGGCCGCGATCGTGATGGTGACGACGACATAGACCCCGCCGGTCCACGCGTACCAGGGCAGTGCGCGCAGCTCGCCCCAATGCGGGCGCCACGGCACGAACGGCGCGGCGCACAGCAGCAGCAGCGCGCTGGTCGCGAACGCCAGCACCATGGCGAAACACAGGCTGCCCGCGGTCTTGGTGACCCAGCCGTTGGTCGCGCCCTCGAACGCGGTCAGCAGGCCGGCGAACAGGATGGCGATGACGGGGAGGATGGCTTTCACCCGCGCGCCAGGCGCCCTGCCACCTGAACGCGGAGTGAGCGGGACGCCGTGTCGTTCACGCTTTGTGCTGTCCTACAGCCCCCGACCTGCGATAGATGGCGCGCTTCCTCATGGGGGAGTGACGGGTGATGGCGAAGGATGGCGCGCCGACGCGGTGGACGGCGGACACGGAGGTCGCGTTCCTGTTCGCGCTGCGGCAGACGGGCGTGGTGGCGACGGCGTGCGCGGCGATCGGGCGCTCGACGCACGGCGCGTCGGACCGGCGGCGGCGGCTGCCCGAGTTCGCGGCGCGGTGGCAGGCGGTGCTCGACGAGCGGCAGCGCGAGCGGACCGTGGCGGAGGCGGCGGGCGGCGCGGGCGATCGGGGCGTGATGGACAATCGTGTCCGCTACGACGGGTGGACGCCGCTGCGCCAGCGCGCGTTCCTGCGCGCGCTGTCCGAGACGGGGGAGTATAAGGACGCGTGCCGGGCGGTGCGCGTCTCCACCGCCGCCGCGCGGGCGATGCGCCGGCTGTACCCGGGCTTCGCCGCCGCGTGCGACCGCGCGCAGGCGCAGGCGGAGGCGACGCTGGAGCAGGTGGCGTACGAACGCGCGGTCGAGGGGTGGGACGAGCCGATCGTCCATGCCGGCAAGATCGTCGGCCAGCGGCGGCGCTGGTCGGAGCCGCTGCTGCGCCTGCTGCTGGAACGCGAGGCGCGGCGGGAGGAGGGCCGCGAGGTCTCGGGCGCGCGACGGGCCGGCTCGGAGGTGGGCGCGCGGGCGACGGCCGAGGGGAGGCGGCGGGGCGGGACGAACACGATCGGTCGCCGCGGCGGGCAGAAACGGTTCCCGACCGACGAGGAGATCACCGCCACGCTGCTCCACAAGCTCGACCGGGCGGCAGAGGCGAACGCCCGCCGGGAACGCGAACGGATGCTCGCCTGGGCCGACGACATGGTGCGGCGCGGGCTGGCGCCGTGAGCGCGACCTCAGGCGGCGGCCTTGATCCAGCCGTGCATCGTCATCCAGCGCGCGAACTCGTCGAACCAGCCGGTGCTGGTCGTCGTCTTGGGATACATGCCGAAGCCGTGGCCGCCCTGCTCGAACAGGTGGAGCTCCGCCGGGCGCCCCGCCGCCTTCCAGCTCTGGATCAGGCCGACGCCGTCGTTGCCGAAGAACGGATCGTCGCTGGCGAGGGCGGCGAACAGCGGCGGCGCGCCCGCAGGCACGCTCACCGCCGACATCGGGCCATAGATGATGCCGATGAAGGCGGGCTTCGCCTGCTGATCCTTGAGCGTCGTCTGCAGCGTCAGCATCGCGCCCGCCGAGAAGCCGACCATCCCGACCTTCGCAGGGTCGACGTGCCACTGCGCCGAGCGGGCGCGGATCAGCGCAAAGGCGGCGTCCGCGTCGGCGATCTGGGGCGCGATGCCGGCCATCATCTGCGCCGCGCTCGGCCGAGCGGGTCGCGCCCCGCCCGAGAAGCGCGCGCGCTCCGCGGCCTGATAGGCGGCCATCGTCGCGGGCGTCGGGTTCAGCCGGTACTTGAGCACGAACGCGGCGACGCCGTGCGCCACCAGCGCCTTGGCGACGTCCCAGCCCTCGTTCTCCATCGACAGGGTGGTGACGCCGCCGCCGGGCGCGACGATCACCGCCGCGCCGGTCGCATGGGCGGGGTCGGGCAGGAAGGGCGTCAGCGTGGCGACGGTCACGTTGCGCGCGAACATGCTGCCATATTGGCTGTGCCATGATTCGCGCGCGGTCGCGCCCGGCATGGGTCCGGTTCCCAGCACGATCGCGCCGGGCTGCGCCGGCACCGCGATCGCCGTCATCTGGTCGTTCTGCGCCGACACCGGCGCCGCCAGCGCCATGCCCAGACCGAACCCCGTGATCCCGACCCTCATGCTCGCCTCCCGTTTTTGTCGGCATGAGAATGACGACAAAGCGGGCGCGTGTCACGCCGGGTCGGGGTGGGTTATGCGACGCTCACCGAATGGGCGACGGTGATGACCGGGCGCGCCGTCACGACGTCGCGGATCGCCGCGCCGAACGCCTTGAAATGATCGGACGCCCTGTGCGCAGCCACTGCCGCCTCGTCGCGATAGAGCTCGTCGAACACGAACCTGCGCTCGCCGTCCGCCTCGCGCCACAGGTCGTAGCCGAGCACGCCCGGCTCCGCACGCGACGCCGCGACGCAGACGTCCGCCGCCGCGACGAACGCGTCGTCCTGCCCGGGCTTCACCGTCACGAACGCGACCACCTTTATCGTCATGCACCGTCTCCCGCCTAGGCGTCGTCACAACCGCCGGTGAGCCCGGAAGGCTCCGCGGCTCCGTCCAGTTGATCGGGATCAGGCCAAAAGCGGCGTCGCGGGAACGACTTAATCGCCCGGTCGGCCGTTATGACGGCACAGCCAGCGAGGTGAGCGATGCGGATCCACCATCTGAACTGCGGCACCGACTGCCCGCTGGGCGGCGCGCTGTTTGACGGGCGCAGCACGGGGCCGCTCGGGCGGATCGTGTGCCATTGCCTGTTGATCGAGACGGACGCGCACGGGCTGGTGCTGGTCGATACGGGCTATGGCCTGCGCGATGTCGCCCACCCGCACGAACGGCCGGGGCCGCGCATCACGTTGCCATGGCGGCTGATGCTCAACATCCGGCTGCACGAGCGGGAGACCGCGATCCGTCAGGTCGAGTCGCTGGGCTACCAGGCGAGCGACGTGCGGCACATCATCGCGACCCACCTCGATTTCGATCACGCCGGCGGGCTGGAGGATTTCCCGAACGCGACCGTGCACGTCATGGCGCGCGAATATGACGACGCGACCGGGCCGCACACCACGATCGTTGCACGCAACCGCTGGCGCGCGCGGCAGCTGGACGGCGTCACGGACTGGCGGCGCTACGGCGCGAGGGGCGAGCCGTGGTTCGGCTTCGATACGGTGCGTGACCTCGACGGCCTGCCGCCCGAGATACTGATGGTGCCGTTGCCCGGCCACACCTGGGGCCACGCGGGCGTCGCGATCCGCACGGGTGGATCCGGGGCGAAGGGGACGGACTGGCTGCTCCACGCGGGCGACGCCTATTTCTATCGCGGCGAGATGCGCGACGCGCGGCGGCGGTGCACGCCGGGATTGCGGGCGTATCAGCGGCTGATGGAGGTCGATGCCGACAGCCGGCTGCGTAACCAGAGTCGCCTTCGCGCGCTGTCCGTGGAGCGGCGCGACGCGGTGACGGTGACGTGCACGCACGACCCCGTCGAGCTCGAGCGCTGCCAGGCCGGCCAGCCGCTCTGACCACCGACTTTCCGACCGACACCCCAAGGAGAAGACCATGGCTACCCAGACCGATACCCTTCGCGAGCTGTTTGTCACCGGCCTGACCAACCAGCACGCGGTCGAGAAACAGGCGCTGGCGATCATGTCGCCGCAGATCGCGCGGATCGAGCATTATCCGGAGGTCGCCGACCGGCTGCGCCTCCACGTCGAGGAGACCAATCACCAGATCGCGCGGCTCGACGAGCTGCTGGCCGGGTTCGACGCGAGGTCGTCGGGGTTGAAGGACGTGGCGCTCGGCTTTTCGGGCAGCATGGCCGCGCTGATGCACACGCCCGCCGGCGACGAGATCCTCAAGAACAGCTTCGCCAACTATGCGTTCGAGCATTTCGAGATGGCGGGGTATCGATCGCTGCTGACGATGGCGGAGGACGGTGGCTTCGCGCAGGCGACGCCGCTGCTGAAGCAGTCGCTCGCCGAGGAAGAGAGCATGGCGACGTGGATCGGCGACGCGCTGCCGACGATCACCCGTCGCTACGCCGCGCTGTACGCGGGCGAGGGCGCGTCCGCGGCGAAGGTGTGAGCCCGGTGATCCTCCCCTGGCAGGGGAGGGAAACCGCCGGAGGCGGCGGAGGGGAGGCCACTCGGCGTTCGCCGGTCCTCCCCCTTTCGTCCGGCGACGCCCGCCGGCCGCAATCGGGCTCTACAGCCCGAGCGACGCCCTAAGGAACGCGTCCGACTTGCCGAGCAGGTCGGCGCGCACCTCGGCGTCGTCGAGCTGGTGCGTCAGCCCCTTGTACTCGACGAGCTCCACCTTCTTGCCCGCGCCGCGCAACCGTGCGGTCATCAGGCGGGATTCGCCGACACCCACCGTCGCGTCCTCGACGCCGTGGAACATCAGCACTGGCGCTTGGATCGCGCCCGCGTTCTGCGCCGGCGATCCGATGCGCACCTCGGGTCCGTGGCCGATCTGCGCGTCGACCATCTTGAAGTGGGTGAAGCGCGCATGTTCCTGGCGCAGCGTCTCGAGGTCCGTCACCGGCGCGACCGCGACGATCGCCTCGAACAGCGCCGGGTCGAGCATTGCTTCTCGTCCGCGCTCGCGTCCACTGGAGCCCTGGATTCCCGCCTGCACGGGGACACGTTCTTACCGTGGGCCGCACGACGGCGGGCATTGATCGCGTCGCCGTCCCGGTTACACTCGGTACCGGCCGGGACGGGGGGACGATCATGACGACGCGGGTATGGATGGCGGCGGCGCTGCTGGCGGTGACGGCGCCGGCGGTCGCGGCGCGGGCGGAGGATCACGACCTGCCGGCGACGCCGCAGACGGTCGCCTGGGGCCATTACGACGCCGCCGCCACCCCGGTGTTGACCGTGCGGTCGGGCGATACGGTGACGGTGCACACGCTGCTGACCAACAGCCCCACCGGGCTGGAACGCGCCGGGCTGCCGCCGGCTCAGGTGGAGGCTGCCTTGCGCGCCGTGTTCGCGGGCGTGCCGGCGGACCGGCGCGGGCCGGGCGGGCACATCCTGACCGGCCCGATCGCGGTCGAGGGCGCGGAGCCGGGCGACACGCTGGAGGTGCGGATCCTGCGCGTCGACCTCGCCATCCCCTATGCCTACAACGCGTTCGGGCCGACGACCGGCTTCCTCACCGACGATTTCCCGTACCGGCGAATCAAGATCGTGCCGCTGGACGCGCGGCGGATGGTCGGCACGATCGCGCCGGGGGTGGAGGTGCCGCTACACCCGTTCTTCGGCAGCATGGGCGTGGCGCCGCCGCCCGCTTTCGGCCGCTACGACTCGACCGCGCCGACGGTCAGCGGCGGCAACATGGACAACCGCATGCTGGTCGCGGGCACGCGCGTCTTCTTTCCCGTCTATGCGCCCGGCGCGCTGCTGGAGGTGGGCGACGGCCACGCGGCGCAGGGCAACGGCGAGGTCGACATCACCGCGCTCGAGACCTCGCTCGTCGGGCATCTGCAGCTGATCCTGCACAAGAAGGGCGAGGCCGGCGCCGCGACCGGCTACCCCCGCGCCGAGACGCCCGATGCCTATGTCGCGATGGGCTTCGACGAGGACCTGTCCAACGCCGCGCGCAAGGCGGTGCGCGGGATGATCGACTTCCTCGTGGCGCAAAAGGGCATGACCCGCGACGACGCCTATATGCTGGTGAGCACGGCGGGCGACGTCGAGGTGACCGAGCTCGTCGACCGCAACAAGGGCGTGCATGTGGTCTTGCCCAAGCGGGTGTTCGCGGCGGCGCGGTGAGCCTGCCAACGGAGGGGGCAAGCTCGCCTGTGATCTTCCTTGTGCCTTCCCGGCCCCGTCAGGGGTGACGAACCCGGACCGGTCGCTCTAGAAGCCGCTCATGCCTCCCGTCCGCATCCTCCACCTCCACTCCACCTTCTCGCTGGGCGGCAAGGAGGCGCGGGCGGTGCGGTTGATGAACGCGTGGGGGGCGGCGGCCAGCCATACGATCGTGTCGGGCGTCCCCGACCAGCTCGGCGCGCGCGAGCGGATCGATCCGGGGATCGATTACACGATCGCGCAGAACCCGCCGCCGCTGACGGGCAGGCCGTCGGTCGCGCGCTACGAGGCGATCGCGCGGTACATGCGTGGGTTCGACCTGGTGCTGACGTACAATTGGGGCGCGATCGACGGGGTGATGGCGCGGCGCGTGTTCGGGCGCAACGCCCCGCCGCTGGTCCATCACGAGGACGGGTTCAACGAGGACGAGGCGGGCGGGCTGAAGCGCGAGCGCAACCTCTATCGCCGGCTCGCGCTGCCCGCCGCGCATGCGCTGGCGGTGCCGTCGCGGATGCTGGAGGCGATTGCGCTCATCACATGGCGCCAGCCTGCCGCGCGGGTGCACCGGATCGTCAACGGCATCCCCACCAACGCCTATGCCCGCCCGCCCAGACCGGGCGCGATCCCGGGGTTCGAGCGGCGGCCCAAGGAGATCGTCGTCGGCGCGCTCGCGGGCCTGCGCGCGGTCAAGGACCTGCCGGCCTTGGTGCGTGCGGCGGGCGGCATGCCGGGGCGGGTGCGGCTGGTGATCGTGGGCGAGGGCCCGGAGCGCGCCGTCATCCGCCAGGCGGCGATGGCGATGGGGCTGGGCAACGCGCTCGTGATGCCCGGCCACCTCGAGCGGCCGTACGAGTTCGTCGGGCTGTTCGACCTGCTCGCCGTCTCGTCGCGGTCCGAGCAGTTCCCGATCTCGGTGGTGGAGGCGATGGCCGCGGGCCTGCCGGTCGCATCGATGCCGGTGGGCGACGTGGCGACGATGCTCGCGCCCGAGAACCTGCCCTTCGTCACCGCCTATCACAGCGAGGTCGAGCTGCGCGACGCGATGCAGGCGCTGGCCGCCGACCCCGGCCTGCGCGCTCGGGTGGGCGCCGCCAACCAGGCCCGCGCGCGCGCCGAGTATGACGACGCGCAGATGATCGCGCGCTACCGGGCGCTGTACGAGGGCGCCATGCGGCGGACGGGCGCCCTGAGCGACTGACCGGCGACTGACCGGCGGCTGATCGGCTGGCGTGCCCTGGGTTGATCCATACGGGTATTTCACTCGCACGTCGGCGCTACTACGCTATAGTGGTCGCCACATCCGGGAAGGTGAGGCGTCAGTGTTCAAGGGTATCAGGCCGATCAGCTATGGCGGCCGCGAGGTCTGGCCGCTGATCGAGGGCGGCAAGGGCGTCGCCGCGACCAACCACGCCTCGGCCGGCGCTTGGGCTGCGGCGGGCGGGATCGGCACCGTGTCGGCGGTCAATGCCGACAGCTATGATCCCGACGGCAAGATCATCCCGCAGATCTATCGCGCGCTGACCCGGCGCGAGCGGCACGACGAGCTGGTGCAGTATGCGATCGACGGCGCGGTCGAGCAGGTGCGTCGCGCTTGGGACATCGCGGGCGGCGTCGGCGCGATCAACATCAACGTGCTGTGGGAGATGGGCGGCGCGCAACGCGTGCTCGAGGGCGTGCTGGAGCGTACCCGCGGCCTCGTCGCCGGCGTCACCTGCGGCGCGGGCATGCCGTACAAGCTGAGCGAGATCGCGGCGTCGTACAACGTCAACTACCTGCCCATCGTGTCCTCCGCGCGCGCGTTCCGCGCCTTGTGGAAGCGCGCCTATTCCAAGGTGTCGGAGCTGCTGGGGGCGGTGGTGTACGAGGACCCGTGGCTGGCGGGCGGGCATAACGGCCTTTCCAACGCCGAGGACCCGCTGGTCCCCCAGGACCCGTACCCGCGGGTGAAGGCGCTGCGCGACACGATGCGCGAGGGCGGCCTCAGCGACGACGTGCCGATCGTGATGGCGGGCGGCGTCTGGTACCTGCGCGACTGGGAGCATTGGATCGACAATCCCGAGCTCGGCCAGATCGCGTTCCAGTTCGGCACCCGCCCGCTGCTGACGCGCGAGAGCCCGATCCCGGACGAGTGGAAGAACCGGCTGACCACGATCGAGGAAGGCGAGGTGCTGCTGCACCGCTTTTCGCCGACCGGTTTCTATTCGTCGGCGGTGCGCAACCCGTTCCTGCGGTCGCTGGAAGCGCGGTCGGACCGGCAGATCGCCTTTTCGACGCAGGAGGCGGGCGACCACACCTATCAGCTCGACGTCGGCGTGAAGGGCCGCAACTTCTGGGTGACGCTGGGCGACCTGCAACGCGCGCGGACCTGGTATGGCGAGGGGTTCACCGACGCGCTCAAGACGCCGGACAACACGCTGGTGTTCGTCTCCCCGGCCGAGAAGGGGGAGATCCGCAAGGATCAGGCGGACTGCATGGGCTGCCTGTCGCAATGCCTGTTCTCGAGCTGGGCGGACACGGAGACCAACTCGACCGGGCGGCTCGCCGATCCGCGATCCTTCTGCATCCAGAAGACGCTGCAGGACATCGCGCACGGCGGCGACGTCGAGCAGAACCTGATGTTCGCGGGCCATTCCGCCTATGAGTTCAAGCGCGACCCCTTCTATTCCAACGGCTTCGTGCCCACCGTCGGCCAGCTGGTGGAGCGGATCAAGACGGGCGACTGACCGCTCCCGCCATGCTCCACCTCGCGATCAAGGCGGCGGTCTCGGGCATGCTGATCGCGCTCGCCTCGACGCTGGCGAAGCGGTATCCGGGGTTCGGCGCGCTCATCGCCTCGCTGCCGCTCGTGTCGGTGCTGGGCATGATGTGGCTGTGGAGCGAGAAGCCCGACGCCGAGATGATGGCCGCGCATGCGGGCGCGACCTTCTGGTACGTGCTGCCGTCGTTGCCGATGTTCCTGCTGATCCCGGCGCTGTTGCGGCATGGGACGGGGTTCTGGCCGGCGCTGATGGCGGGGTGTGCGCTGACGATCGCGCTGTATGCGGCGACGGTGTGGATCGGG
>JBPBQW010000033.1:0-35078 GCA_050955125.1 Janthinobacterium lividum | reverse complement strand
CGACGTTGCTCGACCCAACGATCGCGACGCGCGAATCGACGCTGACGTTCTTGGCGTGAAGCAGATGGTCGCGGAACTCGTGGATGTGGACGCCCGCCTCGAGCAGCTGGGAGTAATAGGAACATTGTGCGAAGTGGACGACGCGCTGGTCCACCACCGCCGACACGACCAGATGCACCTCGACGCCGCGCGCGACCGCGGTGCGCATCGCGCCGATCACGTCGGTGTCGGGAATGAAATAGGGCGTCGCCAGCACCACGCGGCTGCGCGCCTGGTGGATCTGCCACACCAGCAGCGTCTCGAACCCCTCCAGCGGATATTCCGCGCCGCTGGGCAGCAGTTGCAGGCACGCGTCGCCGGTGCGGGCGGGGACGGCGGTGGGGCCGGTCGGCGCCACCTCGGTCTCCAGATACCAGTCGGCGCGCACCGCCGCCTCGATCTGCGCGACCACCGGCCCGGTCACGCGCGCCACCAGTTCGCGGTTGACGACGCCGGGGCGGAAATCCTTGGCGACGATGTTCTGCGATCCGGCATAGCCGACCTGCCCGTCGATCACGAACAGCTTGCGGTGGTTGCGCATGTCGCGCCGGGTGCGCAGGCGAAACCGGAACGGCAGCGCCTCGCGCACGTCCACCCCGGCCGCGTTCAGCATCGCCAGCGTGCCGCGGCGCCAGTGGTGCGAGCCGACGGGATCGAACAGCACGCGGGCCTCGACGCCGCGCGCCACCGCGCGGCCCAGCGCGTCGGCCACCTTGTGGCCGACGGCATCGTCGGCGAAGATGTACACCGTCATCATCACGCAGGACCGCGCCGCATCGACGTCGGCGACCAGCCGGTCGATCACGCCATCGTAATCGTCGATCAGCTCGACGGTGTTCCCGCACACCGCGGGCAGGTATCCCAGCCGCTGCGCCAGCGCGTCGATCGCGCCCGGATCGTCGGGCGGATGCCGCGCCAGCAGCCCGGCGACCCGGTCGAAATACGGTCGCAGGCCCTCGAACCGCTCGCACCGCCAGGCGGGGAAATGCGGGCTGCCGATCATCCAGAAGGCGACCACGCCCGGCACCGGCAGGAAGAAGATCGCCATCAGCCACCCCGCGCTCGCCTGCGGCGACCGGCGCAGCGGCACGACGCAGAGCGCGCCGATGCGGATCAGCCATTCGAGGGCGTACCAGGCGCTTTCCCAGCCGTGCAGATCGACGAGCATGGCGACACGATATAACCGCCTATCGCGCGACGAGCAGTCCCTTTCGCGCGACGCCGCGTTAGCGATTTGGACAGCAGCCGCCCGCTAGGAAAGGCGGATGTGGGCGCAGGCGGCGAACGGGGATTGGCTCGACGGGCAGCGTCTGCGCCGCGTGTGCATCCTGCTGATCGCCGCCACGGTCCTGAGCTATGGCGTCCTGCTCGCGACGGCGCACGGCACGCTCGACCGTCTGGGCCGGCCGATCGGGACCGATTTCTCGGACGTCTATGCCGCGGGCTGGATGGCGAACCATGGTCGTGTCGCCGCGGCTTGGATCTGGCCCGAACACTACCGCGTGCAGCAGATGCTGCACGCCTCCCCCGGCGTGCCGTTCTACGGGTGGCATTATCCCCCACCCTTCCTGCTGGTCGCCTCGCCGCTCGCGACCCTGCCCTATCTCGTGGCGCTCGCGCTATGGCTGGGGGGCACGCTCGCGCTGGCCACCGTCGCGGCGCGCGCCGTCCTGCCCGGGCGCGGCACGGTGCTGGCGGTGCTCGCGGCGCCCACCACCTTCCTCTGCCTCGGTCACGGCCAGAACGCGTTTCTGACCGCCTCCTTGCTCGGCGGTGGCCTGTGGCTGCTCGATCGGCGGCCGTTCGTGGCGGGGCTGCTGCTCGGCTGTCTGATCTACAAGCCGCAGTTCGCCCTGCTGCTGCCGGTGGTACTGCTCGCCGCCGGCAACGGCCGGGCGATCCTCGGCGCCGCCTGCTCGTCGTTCGCGCTGGTGGCCGCCACGGTCGCGCTCTGGGGCTGGCCGGTGTGGCAGTCGTTCCTCGACACGCTTCCTCTCACCCGCACGGTGGTGATCGAAACGGGGCAGACCGGGTGGGAAAAGATCGTCAGCGCCTTTGCCGCCGCGCGGGCCTGGGGCGCGCCGCTGCCGGTCGCCTATGGGGTGCAGGGTGGCGTCACGATGCTGGCGATCGGCGGCGCGGCGCTGGCCACCCGCCGTGCCACGCACCGGGTCCGGAATGCCGCGACCTGCGCCGCGGCGCTGCTCTCGACGCCGTATGTGCTCGATTACGATCTCGTGATCCTGGGCGCGGCCACCCTCTTCCTCGTGGCGGACGCGCGGGTGCGCGGCTGGCTGCCGGGGGAGAAGACGCTGTTGGCGATCGCCTATGTCGTGCCGCTCGGCGGGCGCCAGATCGCGGCGGCGACGCTGCTGCCGATCGACTTCCTGGCCGTCGTCGCCGTGTTCGCGCTGGCGCTGCGCCGGGGCTGGACGCTGGACGGCGGCCCGCAGCGCCCGGCCGTCCCCTCGATGCGCCCGGATCACGGTGGCGATCCGTCGTCCGCCGGCGCGGTCCCGCTCTTCCGTCCGGCGACCGGTGCCGCCGGCGTCGCCCGACGCCGTTTTCTCGCGCCGCCTGCCCCAGCCGTCGCGACCGGCGCGTCCGCGACCGGGATCTGAGCCGGCGTGACTTCGGCCTCCGCCTCCGCCGCAGCCCCCGCGCCCGCCAGGCTCCGCTGATACTCCACCGCCCAGTCGGGCAAGTCCGCGCCGGTCATCGCCCAGGGCGACTCGCCTGCCACGAACGGCTCCCACGTGGTGATCGCCACCGGCGGCTCATAGTCGCCGCGCCATTCGGAGAAGCCCCGGCCCGCGGGCACGAACGCCTCGTCCGCGTCCGCCGCCAGCGCATCGATCCGCGCGTCGCCGCCGTCGTCGATCGCGGCGTCCGCCTCGCGGCTGCGCAGGGCCAGCGCCTCCAGCGCGGCGCCGATCGCGGCGCTCGCCTCCGCGTCCAGCGTCACGCCCGCGAACGCCTCCACCCGGCCCGCGGCCTCCGCCTCGCGGGCCAGCGCGTCCTGCCCGCCCGCCCCGTCGCCCGGGATCGTCGTGCGGACGGTGGTGGTCGACGCCTCGGCCGCCGCCCCGACCGTTCCGGCGCCGTCCGGCCCCGCCGCGCCGGCACTCGCGCGGGTGGAGAAATAGTTGATCGTCGTGCGCCGGCCGGCCGCGTCCTGGCCATAGTGGCGCAGGCAGAACATCAGCAGCGCGTCGTTGCGCTTGCGGCTGAACCCGACCAGCTTCCCGGCCCGGAACACGGGCACCAGCTGACCCTCGATCGCGCGCTCGAACGCGATGTCCTTCAGCCGCGCCACGCCGCAGTCGAGCGCCGCCGCCCACGCCGCGCGGAAACTCTCCGCGCCCGGCGCGCGGCGCAGCGTGTAGCAATTGGGCTGCGCCATGTTGACGCTCGCCGCCGCGCGACTGACGCTGCCGGTGTCCGCCAACGCCTCGATGAACGCGCGCTGCCGCTCGGGCGTCCAGCCGTCGTGACGGTGTTTCAGCCGCGGGACGGGCGTGAACTCCGGCAGGTCGGCGCGCTCGGCGCGCGGTACGGGGGTGCGATTGCGCATGTCGGTCTGTCCCTCGCTGACGTCTAACCGATCAGCGTGTATCCCCGGACGGGGGTTGTAGGACAGCGTTTTATAACCCGGCTGGTTAGATCATGGTGATGTTCATGCCGAGGTTGATGCAGGATTCAGGGTTACGGGCGCGCAGAGCCGGTCCGTGGTGACGGACAGGACGCGCCGCGGCGGTGCCGCGGCGTGACGTCGAACAGGCGGGCGCGCCGCGATGCGGCTCGCCCGCCTGTCGACCGGCCTGAAGCGTCTCCGCCGCAGCATCGCTGCGGCGGTGCGCTATGCGGCTTCCTTGCTCCGGCTCGCGCGCTTGCGCTCGTTGGGGTCGAGGTGGCGCTTGCGCAGGCGGATCGACTTGGGCGTCACCTCCACCATCTCGTCGTTGTCGATGTACGCGATCGCCTGCTCCAGCGTGGCGCGCTTGGGCGGGGTCAGGCGGACCTGGTCGTCCTTGCCGCCCGACGCGCGGAAGTTGGTCAGCGCCTTGGTCTTCATCGGGTTGACCTCGAGATCGTCCGGCTTGGCGTTCTCGCCGACGATCATGCCCTCGTAGAGCACCTCGCCATGGCCGACGAACAGGACGCCGCGCTCCTCGAGCGGGCCGAGCGCATAGCTGTTCGCCTCGCCCGCGCCGTTCGAGATCAGGACGCCGTTCTTGCGACCCTCGATCGTGCCCTTGTACGGCCCGTACTTCTCGTACAGCCGGTTCATGATGCCGGTGCCGCGCGTGTCCGACAGGAACTCGCCATGGTATCCGATCATGCCGCGCGACGGTGCGGAGAAGGTGATGCGCGTCTTGCCGCCGGTCGACGGGCGCATGTCGGTCAGCTCCGCTTTCCGCGAGGCCATCTTCTCGACGACCGTGCCCGAATACTCGTCGTCGACGTCGATGATGACCGTCTCGTACGGCTCGGTGCGCTTGCCGTCCTCGTCCTCGCCGAACAGCACGCGCGGGCGGCTGATGCCGAGCTCGAACCCCTCGCGGCGCATCGTCTCGATCAGCACGCCGAGCTGCAGCTCGCCGCGGCCCGCGACCTCGTAGCTGTCGCGGTCGGCGGCTTCGGTCACCTTGACCGCGACGTTGGATTCGGCCTCGCGGAACAGGCGGTCGCGGATCATGCGGCTCGTCACCTTGGTGCCCTCGCGGCCCGCCATCGGCGAGTCGTTGACCGCGAAGCGCATCGACAGCGTCGGCGGATCGATCGGCTGCGCATGCAGCGGCTCGGTCACCTGCGGATCGGCGATGGTGTTGGAAACGGTCGCGACCGTCAGGCCGGCGAGGCTGATGATGTCGCCAGCGCTGGCCTCGTCCACCGGCACGCGGTCGAGCCCGCGGAACGACAGGATCTTGGATGCGCGGCCGGTCTCGATGATCTTGCCGTCGTTGTCGAGCGCATGGATCGGCTGGTTGACCTTCACCGTGCCCGAATTGACGCGCCCCGTCAGAATGCGGCCGAGGAACGGATCGCGGTCGAGCAGCGTGACGAGGAAGGTGAACGGCACGTCCTCGACCTCGACCTTGGGCGCGGGGACGTGAGCGACGATCGTCTCGAACATCGGGATCAGCGTGCCCGAGCGCGCGTCCATGTCGGCCGAGGCATAGCCGTTGCGGCCCGACGCATAGAGCACCGGGAAGTCGAGCTGCTCGTCGGTGGCGTCCAGCGACACGAACAAATCGAACACCTCGTCCAGCACCTCCTGGATGTGCGAATCGGGGCGATCGACCTTGTTGACGACGACGATCGGCTTGAGGCCCAGAGCCAGCGCCTTGCCCGTCACGAACTTGGTCTGCGGCATCGCGCCTTCCGACGAATCGACCAGCAGCACGACGCCGTCGACCATCGACAGGATCCGCTCCACCTCGCCGCCGAAATCGGCGTGGCCGGGCGTGTCGACGATGTTGATGCGGATGCTCTCGCTCTCGCCCGGCGGGGTCCAGTCGACCGACGTCGGCTTGGCCAGGATGGTGATCCCGCGCTCCTTCTCGAGGTCGTTGGAATCCATCGCGCGCTCCTCGATGCGCTGGTTGTCGCGATAGGTGCCGGACTGGCGGAAGAGCTGGTCGACGAGGGTCGTTTTGCCGTGATCGACGTGCGCGATTATGGCTACGTTGCGGAGACGCATGGGGATTCCTGAACTTTTGCGGGATCGTTGCCGCGCCCCATAGCGCAAATGCTGCGATGCCGAAAGGTGGGCTCTGCGTGAGCGCTCGATGATGTGATCCGCGCCTCGTCCATCCTTGCGGGTCCCACGCGGTGTGCTACATCCGTGAGACACACCGGAGATGACGTGATGGCGACCGCGACCGATACGCCCAATGTGGTGGGGAGCCCCGAAAAGGAGCTGATCCTGACGCCGCCCGATCCCGTGCCGGTGGTGACCGCCGCGAAGGCAGCGGGGCTGGTGCCGGTTGACGCGGGCACGAAATCGAAACTCGACGAGCGCGTCCAGTCGTTCGTCACCGATCTCGTGGCGCAGGACGTCAACTCGCCCGAGTTCGGCAAGCGCGTCGACGCGATCACCGCGATGGGCGCCAAGGAGATCCGCGACGCGTCCGGCCAGTCCAACCGCTTCCTAGATCGCCCGGTGAAGGCGATGGACAAGGAGTCGGGCGTCGGCGCCGATCTGGCCCAGCTGCGCCGCACGATCGAGGATCTCGATCCCGGCAAGAAGGGCAATCTGACCGCGCCGCAAAAGCTGTTCGGGATCATCCCGTTCGGCAACAAGATGCGCAATTATTTCGACACGTACAAATCCAGCCAGACGCACATCAGTTCGATCCTGAGGAGCCTCGCCTCGGGCAAGGACGAGCTCCTCATGGACAATGCCGCGATCGATACCGAGCGCGCGAACCTGTGGAGCTCGATGGGTCGGTTGGAACAGATGATCCATCTGTCGCAGGCGATGGACGCCGCGCTGGAGGACAAGGCGAACGAGCTCGACCACACCGATCCCGCCAAGGCCAAGGCGATCCGCGAAACCGCGCTGTTCTACGCCCGCCAGCGCACGCAGGACCTGCTGACGCAGATGGCGGTGACGGTTCAGGGCTATCTGGCGCTCGATCTGGTCAAGAAGAACAACGTCGAGCTGGTGAAGGGCGTCGATCGCGCGTCGACCACCACCGTCGCCGCGCTGCGCACCGCCGTGACGGTGGCGCAGGCACTGACCAACCAGAAGCTCGTGCTCGAACAGATCACCGGCCTCAACACCACCACCGCGAACATCATCGATTCGACGGGCAAGCTGCTCAAGGACAACACCGCGCGCATCCATGAGCAGGCGGCGAACGCCACGATCCCGATCGAGACGCTGCAGCGCGCGTTCCAGAACATCTACGACACGATGGACGCGATCGACAGCTTCAAGCTGAAGGCGCTCGACTCGATGAAGGTCACGGTGACATCGCTCGGCAACGAGGTGGAGAAGTCGCGCGGTTATATCGCACGGGCCGAGGGGGCGAACCAGAACCGGATCGCGGGCGGTGCTCCCGACCAGTTCCGGCTCGAGTCGGTGTGATGGGCAGCGCGGACGAGGTGATGGCGAGCGCCGGCGCGACGCTCGCCCGACGTCGCGAGGAACTGTCGGGGTCGCTGGCCGCCGACGTCGATGCCAAGCGGCGGGCACGGGCGGCGGCGAGGGCACGGGCGAAACGTACCGCGGCAGCGATCGGCATCGCCAATCTCGTCATCCTGGTGGCCGCAGTCGCGATCGGACTCGCCGTGCCCATCGGCCTGTTCGGCGCGCTCGGCGTCATGCTGCTGATGCTGCTGGTCACGATCGCCATCGCGATGCTGCCCGGTCGGGCCGTGCGCGCGCCGGCGGCGGAGACGCTGCGGACCGTCGACCTGAAGGCGTTGCCCGCCCAGACCGAACGCTGGCTGGCGGCGCAGCGCCCCGCCCTGCCCGCACCCGCCCGCACGCTGGTGGACCAGATCGGTCTGCGGCTCGGCGCACTCGGCCCACAGCTTGCCGCGCTGGACCCGGGCGCTCCGGCGGGCGAGGACGTGCGCCAGCTCGTCGCCGAGCAACTGCCCGAGTTCGTCCGCGGCTATCAGCGTGTCCCCGCCGACCTGCGCGCCGCGCCGCGCAACGGCCGCACGCCCGACGCGCAACTGGTCGACGGCCTGACGCTGATCGACCGACAATTGAGCGAGATGAGCGCGAACCTGGCGCAAGGTGACCTCGACGCACTGGCCACGCGCGGACGCTATCTCGAGATCAAGTATCAAGGAGAAGGCGAGTCAGGCTGACAAGGCCGACCCAGCGGCGTTCCTCGCCCGACCGTGCCCGTGGCCTCTACGGCAGACTCCCAGGCCGGAGCGGCATGCAGGCTCGGCGACGGGCCCGCGCCGTCGCCTGTCGTCAGCGCCGATCCTCGCCCGACCGTGCCAGCATCGCCGCATGCACCGCAGGCGACGCGACCAGCAGGCCGAGCGCTTGTGGTCGCGGCTGGTTGAAGCCGAGCGGCATTCCGGCCGCATCGCTCGCCAAGGCGCCCGCCTCGTCCGCCAGCAGCACCGCCGCCGCGACGTCCCATTCGTTGCCCCAGCGGGTGGTGGCGACCAGATCGGCCTCGCCCGCCGCGACCATCGCGACGCGCAATGCGATCGAATTGGGCTTGGCGACCGCAATCATCAGGTCGCGATCAGCCCGCGGCAACACGTCGGTCGGCACCCGCGCACCGGCGAGCGTGGCGTGCGTACTGGCATGGACCCGCCGGTTGCCCAGCCACGCGCCGGCGCCGGCCGTCGCCCGCCATCGCTCGCCCCGCGCTGGCGCATCGAGCACACCGATCACCGGGCGGCCCGCCTCCACCAGCGCGACCGACACGCACCAGCCTCGCCGGCCTCGAACGTAATCGCGCGTGCCGTCGATCGGATCGACCACCCAGACGTGCTCGCGGTCGAGGCGCTCGGGGCTGTCCGCCGTCTCTTCCGACAGCCAGCCGGCATCCGGCAGCAGCACCGACAACCGCTGCCGCAACAAGGCGTCGACCGCCAGGTCCACCTCGCACACCGGGCTGCCGTCCGCCTTGCCCCAGCGCGCGAAGTCCGTGCCCCACCGCGCCATCGCCAGTGCCCCGGCCTCTGCCGCAACGGCCGCCACCGCGCTCGCCAGCTCCTCTCGCCCGGACGTTACGGCGTCAGCCACTCGCGACCGTCATGCCGTCGATCCGGATCGTGGGGACGTTGGTGCCGTAGCGGAACTCCAGGTCGGTCGCCGGCGTCAACCGACGGTACATGTCCCTGAGGTTGCCTGCGATCGTGAACTCGGCGACCGGCCCTGCGATCTGCCCATCGACGATGCGGAACCCCGCCGCGCCGCGGCTGTAGTCGCCCGTCACGCCGTTGACCCCCTGGCCGATCAACTCCGTGACGAACACGCCCTCGGCGACATCGGCGATCAGCGTCGCGGGGGGAACGTGCCCGGCCTCCATGTAGAGATTGCTGGTCGTTACCCCCGGCCCGCCGCCGATCCCGCGCGCGGCATGGCCGGTCGGCTCCAGTCCGAGCTGGCGCGCCGAGGCCGAATCGAGCAGCCAAGTATCCAGCATCCCCGCCTCGACGATCAGTGTCGGCGACACCGGCAGTCCTTCTCCGTCGAAGGGTCGCGAGCGAAGCCCGTGCGGTCGGTGCGGATCGTCGCGGATCGTGACGCCCGGCGCGAAGACCTCGGTGCCCAGCGCATCCAGCAGAAAACTCGTCCGCCGCGTGATCGCCTGTCCCCCGATCGCACCGATCAGGTGGCCGATCAGGCTCGCGCCCACGCGCGGGTCGAACACGACCGGCATCGGGCCGCTCGGCAGCTTGCCGGGATCGACGCGCGCCACCGCCTGTTCGCCCGCACGCCGCCCGATCTGTCCGGGCTCCTCCAGCCGGATGCGATGACGCGCGGCGGAATGGGCGTAGTCGCGCTGCATGCCGCCGCCGGTGCCCGCCAAGACGCTGGCGGAGACGCCATACCCCGTCGCGGCATAGGCACCCGCGAAATCGTCGCTGGTGGCGAGTGCCCAGATCGATCGCGACGCGCTCGCGCCGCCGCCTTCGGAATTGGTGACGCCCGGCACGGCGCGCGCCGCATCTTCCGCGGCCAGCGCCAGATCACGCAGCTCGGTCGGCGTCACCTCGCCGCCATCGTCGAGGTCGAGCAGCGGCGGGGTCCCCCGCAACAGCCGCTCCGCGGGCGCGAGCCCCGCCCATGCGTCCTCGGGCGCCTCGCGTGCCATCGCCACCGCGCGTTCCACCAATGCGGTCAACGCCGCAGGGGTCAGGTCGGAGGTCGACACGCTGGCGGACCGCCGACCGACGAAGACGCGCAGGCCCAAGTCCTGGCTCTCGGAACGGCCAACGTCCTCCAAGGCGCCCAGGCGGACGGACACCTCGGTGGAAGCGTCGGCGGCGAACACGGCATCGGCGGCATCAGCGCCCGCGGCCGTCGCGCGCATGACGAGGTCGTGGGCGCGGTCCTGCGCCTGATCGGGAGTCAGCATGCGATGCGATCTAGGGAGCCGAACCCGGCGGCGCCAGCGAAAGCTAGGCGCGGATGGCGGTGGACCCGACCACGACGCAGGCCAGGAACATCAGCAGGCCGGCAAACCGGTTGGCGCGGAACCGGTGCAGCGCACCCGTGCCGTCGGCCGGATCCAGCGTTGCGACCTGCCATCCCAGGTGCAGCGCGACCGGCGCGAGCGCGAGCAGCGCCACCCAATCGGGTCGTGTCCGCCAGATCGCCGCGGCCCAGCCGGCGAGCGCCAGCGCGTAGAAGCCCGCCACCCCCGGCCTCACCCGGGTGCCGAGCGCCAGGGCGGACGACCGGACGCCGATCAGCGCATCGTCCTCGCGGTCCTGCAGCGCATAGATGGTGTCGTAGCCGACGACCCAGGCGACTGATCCCGCATACAGCCACCAGCCCGCCGCGCCCATGCCGCCCGTCACCTCGCTCCACCCCACCAGCGCCGCCCAGGAGAACACGATGCCCAGCCACGCCTGCGGCCACCAGGTGATCCGCTTCATGAACGGATAGGCCGCGACCGGAGCGAGCGCGGCGACGGCGACCGCCGCCGCCAGCGGATGAAGTTGCACCAGCACGGTCAGTCCGACCAGGCACAGCGCCACCAGCCATGCCCAAGCCAGCCGCACCGACACCGCCCCGCTCGCCACCGGCCTGGACGCCGTGCGCGCCACCTGCCGATCGAGGTCCGCGTCGACGATGTCGTTGTACACGCAGCCCGCGCCCCGCATCGCGATCGCGCCCAACAACAGCCAGCCGAGCAGGTCCCACCGCCGGAACGCGCCGCCGGCCAGCGCGACCGCCCAAGCGCCGGGCCAGAACAACAGCCACCAGCCGATCGGCCTGTCGAACCGCGCCAGGCCGGCGAGCGCGCGTGCGCGGGCCGGCAGGCGCGCGATGAGGCCGCGATGCTCGCTGTCGGGGACGATCTGCGCCATGCGCCGGACCGGTACGCCGTCGCCAGCGTCCAGCGCAACCGCCTCGCTTCCGCCGTCATGCCGGCCCATGGTGCACGCGATGATCCACCTGTCCGTCGCCATCGGCCGCTTCGTGGAGGCGTTGTTCTATGCGATCCTGCGGGTGGCAGGGATGCTGACTCTGGCGGCGGTCGCTATGGCGGCGACCGGCGGGCTGCTGTTCGCGGCCGCGCGCTGGGCGATCCGCCGGCGATAGGACGCCCACTCGACAGCCCCCGCTCCCCTGCCGCAAGACGCGCCCATGCCCGCCACCCCCGCCTGGCCACCCCGCTCCACGCCGCGGCTGTTCGTCGACCGCACCCTCGCGCCCGGCCCGCTGACGCTCGACGGGCCGGCGGCGCATTACCTCGCCACGGTGATGCGGCTGAAGCCGGGGGAGCCTGCCATGCTGTTCGACGATCGCACCGGCGAATGGCTCGCGACCGTCGCGTCGCTCGGCAAGCGCGACCTCGTCCTGGACGTCGCCCGGATGACCCGCCCGCGCGAGCCGGTACCCGACCTGTGGCTGTGCGCCGCGCCGCTGAAGAAGGGCCGCGTCGACTGGGTGGCGGAAAAGGCGAGCGAACTGGGCGTCGCACGGCTCGTCCCCGTCCTCACCCGACGCACGGTCGCCGACCGGGTCAACGTCGACCGGCTACGCGCGCACGCGATCGAGGCGGCGGAGCAGTGCGGCCGCACCGCGCTGACGCAAGTCGCCGAGCCGGTGAAGCTCGACGCGCTGCTGCGCGAGTGGCCGCGCGCCGACGCCGGGGGAGGCCGCGCGCTGTTCTTCGCCGACGAGACGGGCGGCGCGCCCGCGCTGGCCGCGATGCGGGCACGCCCGGGACCGGCGGCGCTGCTGGTCGGGCCGGAGGGCGGCTTCGACGACGCCGAGCGCACCGCGATCCGCGCGCTGCCCCAGGCGGTGGGCGTGACGCTGGGCCCCCGCATCCTGCGCGCCGACACCGCCGCGGCGGCGATCACCGCGCTGTGGATGGCGGCTGCGGGCGACTGGTAGCGTCGGCTCGGTTTCAGCCGGACGGCGACAACGGCACCAAGGGCGCGAGATGCAGATAGGTCGGATCGAACCCCGATTGCTTGCGCAGCGCGGCGATGTCGATGATCGCGATCTCACCCCGCTTGAACGTCATCAACCCCGCCTCCCGCAGCTTCGCGAGCGTGCGGTTCACGTGCACGCCGGTCAGACCGAGCGCATCGCTCAGATCCTCTTGCGTCAGTGGCAGCCGGAACGAACTGCCGTGCGCGAGGCCGACCGTCTCCATGCGGGCATGCAGCTCGCAGATCAGATGGGCCACGCGGTCGAACGAGTCGCGGCGGCCCATGTTGACGATCCAGGCCCGCAGCACGGCCTCGTCCACCAGGCTCGCCCACCAGAAGGCACGCGCGATCTGCGGGCGGTCGGTCAGCTCGAGCATCGTCGCGCGGGGGATCGCCGCCACGCTCGCGATCGTCAGCGAGCCGATGCTGTGATCCATCACGCCGAGCATCGTCACATGGACGTCGGACAGATCGCCCGGCAGCATGAAGGCGGTGATCTGGCGTGATCCGTTCCGCAGGAGCTGATACCGGCACGCCCAGCCCGCGACGATCAGCTTGACGTCGTCCGGGCGGGCGCCCTCGCGGATGATGTCCTGATCCGGCGCAAAGTGACGAACGTCGCTCACAGCCTCGCTGAGGAGGCGCCGGTCCTCGGCCGACAGACCGCCGGCCGCCGCCAGTTTCTTCAGAAAGGGATCGGTCAAGGCGAGTCCGTCAACTTCCGGTACCGGGCCAGCACACGGTCGTTCGCCTCGCACAGCAGCGCACCCAGCAGATGATCTTCCTGACCATCGGCGACGGCGACGAGCGCGACCAGCGACGTGCTCATCGAGTGCAGTTGATCGGTCAGGGTTTGATGCGGAAGATCTGTCATTCGCTTTCTCGTGAACCGAGCCCGACAATCCGCGCTAATCGACGTCCTGACATTAACCTGCATCTAACACACGACCCGTGGAAACCCGCGCCCGACCGGCGGCCTGTCCGCGTTGCCGACCGGAATCGGCGGAAACCGGCGGGCGTTTCCAGACACATGGCCCGGACCACTCCTCCGGGATTACCCCGTCCGCACGTCGACGAGCCGCCGCCGGAGCCGGGCCCGCGGCATCGATCGCGCGAGCGGCCCTGCCTACTGGCGCGACGCGACGCCGCCGCTTATGGCGCGCGGCATGACGACCAAGATCGAGACCGACCCGCGCTCCCCGGTCATCGAGAGCCGCGACCAGTTGATCGCCAGCTTCGCGCGCGGCGAGAAGCCGGCGGAGCGCTGGCGCATCGGCACCGAGCACGAGAAGTTCGTGTACCGCACCGCCGACCACCGCGCCCCCAGCTACGACGAGCCCGGCGGCATCCGCGACCTGCTGGGCGACCTCGAGCGCTACGGCTGGCGGCCGGTCGAGGAGACCAGCGCGCACGGCACCAACGTCATCGCCATGTCGGGCGCCGACGGATCGATCAGCCTGGAGCCCGCGGGCCAGTTCGAACTGTCGGGCGCCCCGCTCGAGAACCTCCACCAGACGTGTCAGGAGACCGGCCGGCATCTGGAGCAGGTGAAGGCGGCGGGCGAGCGGCTGGGGCTCGGCTTCCTCGGCATGGGCATGTGGCCGGACAAGACGCGCGCCGAACTGCCCGTCATGCCCAAGGGCCGCTACGACATCATGCGTCGCCACATGCCGCGCGTCGGCAGCATGGGGCTCGACATGATGCTGCGCACCTGCACGATCCAGGTGAACCTCGACTATGCGTCCGAGGCGGACATGGCCAAGAAGTTCCGCGTCGGCCTGGCGCTGCAACCGCTGGCGACCGCGCTGTTCGCCGCCTCGCCGTTCACCGAAGGCAAGCCCAACGGCATGCTGTCGTACCGCAGCCACATCTGGTCCGACACCGATCCGCAGCGCACCGGCATGCTGCCGTTCGTGTTCGAGGACGGGTTCGGCTACGAACGCTATGCCGATTACGCGCTCGACGTGCCGATGTATTTCGTCAGCCGGGGCGGCCGCTACATCGATGCCGCCGGCCTCAGCTTCCGCGATTTCCTGCGCGGCGAGCTGTCGGTGCTGCCCGGCGAGAAGCCGACGGAGGCCGACTGGCAGGATCATCTGTCCACCGCCTTCCCCGAGGTACGGCTCAAGACGTTCCTCGAGATGCGCGGCGCCGACGGCGGGCCGTGGAACCGGATCTGCGCGCTGCCGGCGCTGTGGGTCGGGCTGCTGTACGACTCGGGCGCGCTCGATGCGGCGTGGGACCTGGTGAAGGACTGGAGCCTGGAGGGGCGACAGGCACTGCGCGACCAGGTGCCGCGGCTCGCGCTCGACGCGCCGCTGCCCGGCGGCGGGCGCCTGCGCGACATCGCGGGGGCGGTGCTCGACATCGCGCAAGCGGGCCTCACGGCACGCGCGCGGACCGATGCGGCGGGCAGCGACGAGACCGGCTTCCTCGATCCGCTGCGCGAGATCGTGCGGCGGGGCACGGTGCCCGCCGAGGTGATGCTGGAGCATTATCACGGCGCCTGGGGCGGCGACGTGTCGCGGATCTACGACGAGGCGAGCTTCTGATCGGCCGGTAGCGGCCGCGGCCCCGCGCCGGTCACCCAGCGGATCGCGCGCGGGACCGGCCCGCGCCGCTCCATCCACGACCAATAGGCGCGATAGTCGGCGTCGAGCAGCAGGTGCCGCTCCTCCGTCCGGGCGCGCCACCAATAGATGCCGCTGACCGCGCCCATCAACAGCGTCGCGCGGGCGGCGTCGGCGACGGTGCCCGTCGTCAGCATCGGCAGCGTCGACAGCCACCAGAAGGCGTTCTTGGCGAGATAGGCCGGGTGCCGCGACCAGGCATAGACGCCGTGCGTCAGCACGCCGCGGTTCGTCAGGTTGGAAAACCGCAACCCGAACGCCGCCGTCGCCGCGGCATAGATCCCCGTCAGCACCACCAGTGCCGCGCCCCATCCCGCCATCGACAACGGATGCCCGGCGAGCCAATGCGTCCAGTCGGCGGTGCCGGGATGATAGTCGAGCGGGCCGCCCGTATCCATCAGGATGAACGGCGGATAGCAGATCAGCGCCGCCGCCCACGCGCCTGCGAACGGGTTGGCGGAGCGGATGTGCGAATCAAGCGGCCGCATCGTCAGGAGATATCCGACGCTCGCCAGCGCGACGTCGACGACGAACATCGCCGCCACCAGCGCGCCCGACAACGCCACCGGATCGTGGGAGAGCCCGGCCAGATCGGCGCGCACCAGCTGCGCGAAACCCGGCGGCACGATCGCCAGCATGAACGGCAGGAAGAACGCCTTGACCGCCCAGGCGCGCACGTGGCCGGCGATCGCGTCCCGGTCCGCGGGCGCACCCATCATCCAGGCGCCCAGCGCCCAGGCACCGTCGCGCGGGCAGACCAGTCGCCGGTCGAGCCACAGGACGTACGGCACCGACAGGACGAAGGCGATCGGCGCCAGCCATTCGAGGCACCACATCGCGAACGCGAACGGCCCTTGCCAATAGAAGCGCCCGGCGAAGTAGATCAGCGCCATCGCCCCCCAGGTCGCCCAGAGGCCGGCAAGCTTGGCGAGGCTGACGTCGATCGTCGCGCGCCGGGGACGCGGGCGGGCCCAGTCGATGCCGGTCGACGCGCGGCGATGCACCTTGTCCACCGCCAGCGACCAGGCGATCATCGGCAGCGCGCAGGCGACCAGCCCGAGCAGCGCCGAATATGGCCCGTCCATCCCATAGCGTCGCGCGACCAGCAGCCACGCGACCAGCCCGGCGACCCCGACGACGCCGACCCCGCCCCCGACGGCGGACCGCGGCCGCGGATCGCTCGCGCGGGTGCCGGACACGACGACGGACCGCGATGGAGGAGAAACGTGAAGCACCGCGTTCCGATAACCGGCAATGGTAAGCATCGCGTGAAGCGACCCGTTCCGGCAGGCGACGGATGACGATGGAGACGATGCGCCCACGACCTCGTGGAGGTTCGTGGATCGCTGGAGCGGGCGAAGGGATTCGAACCCTCGACCCCGACCTTGGCAAGGTCGTGCTCTACCCCTGAGCTACGCCCGCTCTGGCGTTACGCGACCCGGCGACAAGCGGCCGGGTGCGGGTGAGGCGCGCTCTTAGCTTGGGGTTTCGGGGACGGCAACCCCCAAACGAAAAGCCTTGGCGCGGGGCCGGCCGCGCCCACATAAGGGTGGTACCAACCGGGAGCATGAACTTGGCCACCACCCTAGGGCTATCCGCCGCCGACAAGGCCGCCGTGGAAGCCTTTCGCCGCGACGTCGTCGAGCCGTCGATGGCGGCGCTCGTCATCATCGATTTCTGGGCCGAATGGTGCGGGCCGTGCAAGGCGCTGACGCCGCTGCTGGAAAAGGTCGCCGCCGCCTATGCCGACAAGGGCGTGGTGCTGGCCAAGGTCGATACCGACAAGAACCAGTTCATCGCGCAGCAATTCCAGATCAAGTCGATCCCGACCGTCTATGCGATGTTCCAGGGCCAGCTCGTCGCCGACCTGACGAGCGCGCGGACCGAATCGCAGCTGAAGGCGATGCTGGACCAGTTGCTGAAACAGCTGCCGATCGAAAGCCCGGACGCAGGCGCGGAGGCCGAGCTCGAGCCGCTGATCGAGATGGGCGAGGCGGTGCTGGCCGACGGCGACGCCGAGCGCGCGCTCGGCATCTTCGACCAGCTGTTCGAGATGGCGCCCGATCACCCCGTCGTCGTGGCGGGCCGGATCCGCGCGCTCGTCGCGGCCGGACTGACCGACGAGGCCGAGGCGGCGATCGCGGCGCTCTCGCCCGAGCATGCCAAATTGCCCGAGGTCGCGCGCGCGCAGGCGGCGATGGCGCTGGCGCGGACCGCGCAGCCGGTCGGCGATCTGGCCGCGCTGGAGGCGAAGGTGGCCGCGAACCCCGACGACATGGACTTGCGCTTCGAGCTGGCGAACGGCCAGGTCGCGGCGGGGGAGCGCGACGCCGCCGCCGACACGCTGCTGGCGATGGTCCGCGACGATCGCGAATGGAACGAGGGCGCGGCGCGCGCCCAGCTGCTCAAGCTGTTCGAAGTCGTGGGCCTGATGGACCCCTGGGTATCGCAGCAGCGCCGCCGCCTGTCCGCGATCCTGTTCGGATGAGCGAGCCCGCCGCCTCCACGGTGCCGACGTCGACGAGGTTGTCGATCTTCCCCTTGCCCGGCGCGCTGCTGTTCCCGGGCATGCACCTGCCGCTCCATATCTTCGAGCCGCGCTATCGGGCGCTGATATCGGACGCGATGGCGCGCGACCGGCGGATCGGCATGATCCAGCCGCGCGCCACCGTCGAGGGCGGGACGGCGTCGGATCCCGAGCGGCCGCCGCTGTTCGATCTGGGCTGTGTCGGCCGGATCGCCGAGTTCGAGGCGATGGAGGACGGGCGCTACAATCTGATCCTCGAGGGCCTGTCGCTGTTCCGCGTCGTGCGCGAACTGGAGGTCGCGACCCAGTTCCGCCAGGTCGAGGCCGAGCTGTTGCCGGTCGTCGCGGACGAGCAGCTGGCGCTGGCGATGCGCTCGTCGCTGGAACTCGAATCGCGCCGGTTCGCGGCGGCGCAGGGCTATCAGGTCGACTGGGACTCGGTCGCGCGGCTCGACGATACCGCCTTCGTCAACGGGATCGCGCAGATCGCGCCGTTCGACGCCGCCGCGAAACAGGCGCTGCTCGAGGCGCCGAGCCTGGAGGACCGCGCCGACCTGATCGTGCAACTGCTCCAGTTCTTCGGCCGCCACGACGGCGAGGACCGGGTGACGTTGCAGTGAGCCCAGCTTCTTGGTTCACCTTGTCGCTCACCCCGAGCTGAACGGGAGGAGGCGGAGCGATGATCGATCCCTGGCTCCTCGAACGGCTCGTCTGCCCGGTCACGCGCACGCCGCTGCGTCTGGACGAGGCTGCGGGCGAGTTGGTGTCGGATGCCGCCGGGCTTGCCTATCCGATCCGCGACGGCGTGCCCGTGTTGCTGGCGGAGGAAGCGCGGGTGGTGGGCGAATGAGCGACCCGCTCGACGTCACCGGCGCGTGGGAGGGCATCTTCAACTATCCCCGCGCCATGCCGCCCGGCGGTTTCCGCGCCGACTTGCGCGAGGCGGCGGGCGCGATCGCGGGCGAGACGGAGGAACGGGGCGACGGGGACGAGGCCGGACTGACGCTCCACGCGCTCGTCACCGGCGCCCGGTCGGGCACCGCGGTCTCGTTCACCAAGAGCTACGACGACCCGGCCCGCGCGCGGCATCCGGTGCGCTACGCCGGCACGATCGCCCCCGACGGCGACGAGATCACGGGGCGCTGGGACATCGCAGGCCATTGGTCCGGCAGCTTCATCATGGTCCGCGCCGCCCGCCGCGCCGAGCCGGCGGCGATCGAGGTCGCCGAGACGGTGCGGTGAGAAGCGTCCGCCGCCCTGCCCTCGCTCACGTACAGCGACGGTTCACCGGGCGGCTGCTTGGAGGACGGCGGGAAATCGGCTAATCGGTCGGGCTTCCCGCACAGGACCATCGATGCCCCGTTCCCTCGTGTCCAACCTCGTTCCCGCCACCGCGCTGGTGGCGACGCTCGCGCTGATCCCCGCGACCACCGCGGGGATGGCGGCGGTCGACACCAGCACCTATCGCGAGATGGACAAGTTCCTCGACGTCTACAACCGCGTGAAGGCGGACTATGTCGACAAGGTCAGCGACGACAAGCTGGTCAAGGGCGCGATCCAGGGCATGCTCGCCAGCCTCGACCCGCATTCGGCGTACGAGGACAAGCTCGACTTCGACAACCTCAAGATCATGACCGAAGGCAATTACGGCGGCCTCGGCCTGTCGGTCACGATGGAGGACGGCGCGATCAAGGTGATGAGCCCGCAGGAGGGCACGCCCGCGGGCCGCGCCGGGATCAAGTCGGGAGACTACATCACCCACATCGACGGCAAGCTGATCTATGGCCAGACGCTGGACGAGGCGATCGGGTCGATGCGCGGCAAGGCGGGGACGAAGGTCGCGCTGACGATCGTGCGCCCGGGCCGCGACAAGCCGATCGACCTGGTCCTGACGCGCGAGGTCATCACCCAGAAGCCGGTGAAGTGGGAGGTGAAGGGCCAGGTCGGCTACATCAACATCAACACCTTTTCCGAGAACACGGGCGCGGACACGCGCGCCGCTATCATGGGCGTGCAGAAGTCTCTCGGCCACGATCCGATCGGCTATGTCGTCGACCTGCGCGACAATGGCGGCGGACTGCTGACGCAGGCGATCGCGGTCGGCGACGCGTTCCTCGACCATGGCGAGATCGTGTCGCAGCGCGGGCGCGAGAAGAACGACATCGAGCGTTACTACGCGCGCCCCGGCGACGACGCGCACGGCGTGCCGGTGATCGTGCTGGTCAACCAGGGCACCGCATCGGCCAGCGAGATCGTCGCGGGCGCGCTGCAGGATCAGCATCGCGCGCTCATCATGGGCGAGCGCAGCTTCGGCAAGGGATCGGTGCAGACGCTCATCCCGCTCGGGCCGGAGACCGCGCTGCGGCTCACCACCGCGCGCTACTACACGCCGTCGGGCCGCTCGGTGCAGGAGGGCGGCATCGCCCCCGACATCGCGGTGCCCGAGCTCAACGACCCCGACTACAAGAGCCGCCCCAGCTTCCGCGAGGCGGACCTGCAGCGCCACCTCATCAACGAGGTGAAGGCGGACGACAAGGCGCTGGAGGAGGACACGAAGGCCGACCCGCGCTTCGCCGCCACGCCCGATGGCCTGAAGAAGCAGGGGATCGACGATTTCCAGCTGTGGTACGCGTTGAAGACGCTGAACCGGCTCGCACCCGCCGCGGCGGCGCCGACCAAGGTGGCCGCCACGTCCTCGCGCGGAACCCGGCGATGACCGACATGGCATCAGCCCCGCCGCGCGCGTCGATCGACAGCGACACCGGCCCGCGGTTCCGCACCGCGCGGTGGATCGCGCTGCTGCTGCCCGCCGCGCTGCTGGCCGGCGCATGGGGGTCGCAGCTGATCGGCGGCCTCGTGCCGTGCGAGATGTGCCATTGGCAGCGGTGGCCGCATTACGCCGCGCTGGTGCTGGCGCTCTCCGCCTTCGCGCTGCCGTTCCGTCGCGCACTGGTCGCGCTAGCGGGGGTCGCGATCGCCGTGTCGGGCGTCATCGGCGTGCTGCATGCCGGCATCGAATACCACTGGTGGAACGGCTTCACCGCCTGCACCTCCTCGGTGCCCAAGGGGCTGAGCGCCGACGAGATGCTGCGCCAGATCATGGCCGCGCCCGTCATCCGCTGCGACGCCGCGCAATGGCGGCTCGTGGGCATCTCGCTCGCGGGGTGGAACGCGATCTTCTCGCTGGCTGGCGCCGCGGCGATCGGCTGGTTCCTGCGCCCGAGGTTCACGCGATGACTGCTCCCACCTGGAAGCCCGGCGACCGTCGCCCCGCGACCGATCCGATGATCCGCGTCGACCAGGCCGGCGAGTTCGGCGCGATCCGCATCTATGCCGGCCAGCTCGCGATCATGGGCGACCGTCACCCGATCGCGCGCGAGATCGCCGGCATGGCGCTGCAGGAGGAGAAGCACCGCGCCTTCTTCGACCGGATGCTGGCGCAGCGGCGCGTGCGGCCGACGCTGCTGTCGCCGTTCTGGGACGTCGCCGGCTTCGCGCTCGGCGCGGTGACCGCGGCCATGGGCCCGGAGGCGGCGATGGCCTGCACCGCCGCGGTCGAGACCGAGATCGACAAGCATTACGCCGACCAGCTGACCGAGCTGGGCGACAGCGACTCCGAGCTGAGCGACGCGATCCTCGAGTTCCAGGCCGAGGAGCTGGAGCATCGCGACACCGCGCTCGCCCACGGCGCCGAGCGCGCGCCCGCCTATCCGCTGATGAGCGCCGTCATCCGCGCCGGATGCCGCGTCGCGATCGCGGCGGCGCAACGGATCTAGGGAGGAGTAGGAGATGGCCGCCCGTCCGCTTTGGCCGCTCGCCGCCGCGCTCGTCGTCGCCGCCGGCATGGCACCCTCGCTCGCCGGCGCCCAGACGGTCGGCCCGGCCAACCCCGGCGCGCCCCCCGTCCGCGTCCTGTCCGCCCCGCCCGAGGTCAGCCACGAGGCGCCGATCAACGGCGTGCTGACGCTGTACGGCAACCAGCGCTGCCCGACCGATTCGACCGGCGCCGAGGTCGTGGTGTGCGTGCGCCAGGGGGCGTCCGAGCAGTTCCGGATCCCCAAGAGCCTGCGCGACTTCAAGGTGACGCCGCAGAACGAGAGCTGGGCCAAGAACCAGTCGGTGGCGATGACCGCGGGCAACAGCGGGATCGGCAGCTGCACCGCCGTCGGTGCGGGCGGCGCGCTCGGCTGCACGATGCAGCAGACTCACGTCGCCAAGAAGGAGGCGCAGGACCGCGCGAAGGACGCGACGCCCGACCTGACGGGGTATTGACCCGCGCCAGGCCGGGCCGACGGGTCACATCGGCGGCGTGATGCCGAACTTGCCCACCGCAACGAACTTCGCCGGTTTGGCGTCCGGCGTCGAGACCGCGAACACCTTCTGGCCCACCGCGAGGATCGATTTCTGCGCGGGCTCGAACCGGACGACCGGGGTGCCTGCGGGAACGAGGATCTGCGACTTGCCGCCCTTGTAGGTGACGGTGAGCGTCTTGTCGCCCGCGCCGCCGGTCGCGCCGCTGACGGTGCCGTTGGTCATCGCGCTCTGGCCCTGCACGGTCCCATTGGTCATGGCGCTTTGTTCCTGCACCGTCCCGTTGGTCATCGCGCTCTGCTGCTGGACGGTGCCGTTCGTCATCGCGCTGGACGAGGCCGCGCCGCCGCCGGTCGCGGCGACCACGCCGGGCGTGTCCCAGCCGTAATGTCCCTCGCCCGTGCCCCGCATCGATTCGGGGAAGATCACCAGCTCGACGGCGCGCAGCGCGGTGTCCGGGCCGGTGGTGGCGGTGCCGATGAAATCGCCGGTCTTCAGGCTCGCGAGGTTCGAGCGCGCGACCCAGGCAAAGCCGGTCTTGGCGTCGATCGGCACGGTGACCGACTGGCCACCATAGCTCTGGATCGTCACGCCGGTGCCCGTGACGGCGGTGACCGCGCCGCGGACCCGGCCGGCGGCATCGGCCGTCTGGGCGGCCGGACCGCCCGGCGCCCCCGTGTTGCCCGCCGTGTCGGTCGCCATCGTGTTCGTGGCCGTCGTGTTCGTCGCCGGCTTGCTGTTGCAGGCCGCGAGGCCCGCCAGCACGGCACCGATCGGGATCAGTTTCTTCGCGATCATGGCATCATCCATCCGTTGCTCTGCCGCCGGTCGAGCGGATCGCAACACCGCTATGCCCGCTCGCGCGCCGCGGCAAGCCCGCGCGGGCGCCCCGGGCGACGCAGCGGACCTACGCCGCCCGCCGCGCGCCCCGCATCCGGTGCCAGACATAGCCCGCCACCAGCAGCACCAGCACGCCCGCGATCAGCGCGTCCGCGCGGTGGAACCACGCCTTCAGCCGCGGGTCGCTATCCCACCGATCGCCCAGCGTCATGCCGACCCAGGCGAGCCCGAAACACCACGGCCACGACCCCACGAACGTATAGACGTGGAACGGCACCAGCCGCATCCGCGCGACCCCGGCCGGAAAGGCGATGAACGAACGGATCACGGGCAGCAGCCGCCCGACCAGCACCGCCAGACCGCCGTGGCGCGCGAAGAATCGCTCCGCCGCGTCGATCTCGCCCGGCCCGATCAGCAGCCAACGGCCATAGCGCAGCATCAGCGGCCGGCCGCCCCGCTTGCCGATCTCGTAGCCGACGACGGATCCCAGGTTGCACCCAATCGCGCCCGCGGTCGCCGCACCGATCAGCGAGAAATGCCCGGTCGAGACCAGATAGCCCGCGAACGGCATGATGACCTCCGACGGCAGCGGCACGCACGCGCTCTCGATCGCCATCAGCAGCGCGATGCCCGGATAGCCGCCCGCCGCGATGACGCCGGTGATGATGCCGGCCAGCCAGCCGATGATGTGCTCGATCATGCCCCGCCCTTGCCCGAGATGGCGGCGCGGGGGAACCGGTCACGCGGGCGGCGGGTTCGGGCGGCATGACGACGATCACCCTCAACGACGGCCGCTCGATGCCGCGGCTCGGCATGGGCACCTGGCAGATCAAGGACGCGCAGGCGGCCGCGGTGGTGCGCACCGGGCTCGACCTCGGCTTCGAGCTGGTCGACACCGCCGCGATCTACGGCAACGAGATGGGGGTCGGCGACGGGATCAAGGACTCGGACGTCTGGATCACCACCAAGCTGTGGAACGACCGCCACGACGACGTCGAGGCGGCGCTGGACGAGAGCCTGGCGTTGCTGGGCGTGGACGCCGTCGACCTGTATCTGATGCACTGGCCGGTGCCGTCGCAGGACCGCTACGTCGAGGCGTGGCGCGCGATGGTGGCGGTGCGCGACGCGGGCAAGGCGCGGTCGATCGGCGTGTCCAACTTCCTGCCCGAGCATCTCGACCGGATCGTCGAGGCGACGGGCGTCACCCCGGCGGTCAACCAGATCGAGCTGCACCCCGACTTCCAGCAGCGCGAGACGCGCGCCTATCACGAGGCGCACGGCATCGTGACGCAGAGCTGGAGCCCGATCGGCCAGGGCAAGGGTCTGCTGACGCGCGAGCCGATCGTGCGGATCGCGGACGCCCACGGCCGCAGCGCGGCGCAGGTCGTGCTCGCCTGGCATCTGGCGAAGGGCTTCTCCGTCATCCCCAAGGCGAGCGACCGCGAGCATCTGAGCGACAATGTCGCCGCGCTCGATTGCAAGCTGACCGAGGCGGACATCGCCGCGATCGATGCGCTGGATGCAGCCGACGGCCGGCTGGGCCCGGACCCGGCGAGCTTCGGCTGAGGGCCGCCGGTGGCGGAAGTGAAGCGGGGTGCCGAGCCTGCGTTCGCCCATTCCCGGACATATCAGCGCGGTTCGCCCTTGCCCGATAGCTGCCGCTCGTTCAGCCTGCGCACATGGCTGGCGGTGGCTATCGTGGGGCAGGAACAGCTGGAGGCAGGTGGGACTGTGCACTCGCCGCCGTCGTCGGGCTACCGCTGCTCGGGCTGGCTGTGCTGGTTAGCGCCTTGGGGGATTGCATACCCGACGTGCCGTGCAATCATGATATCGGGTGGAAGCTGATCCTCGGAGCGCTTGCGATCGCGCTCGCGGTTGGGATCGTCACTCGTTCGCTGATCAACCATCTCTCTCGGGGACAGAGCGGTAGCCGATAAAGCCCATTTGGAGGCGCTATTCCGCAAGAATGCAGATGCCGGAAGCGGACACCGTGCCTTTGGCGAGATCACATAAGTTGCGATTGGCGGGGCGGGTCAGGTTCGCCTGTTGCCCAAGGCACGCTTGATAGTTCGAGATGCCCACGTCGGCTGGTCTGTTCGGGAGGTTCCGACAGATGAACCGAGCGGAAGCGACTGAGGCGGGCTCGGCGGTATTCGCCTGAGCGGGTGCTTGTTGATTCGGTTCGCCTCCCGGCGAGCAGGCGGCCAGAGACCAAAAGACGGCAGGCATGATCAAGCGGAGCATAGGCGACAGGCTCTACGCGATCGTCCGCGTTTGCAACGGTTCACCCTAAAGCGGTCGGGCCGCTCCCCACCAACAATCTCCGCGCCGGTTACGATGCTGGAGTTCGGTACCGAACGCGTCGCCTCTCCGCCGCGTCATGCCCCGGCCGCCGTCGCCTCACCCCGTCGCCAGCGCGTCCTTCACCAGCCGCAGGTCCGCCACGAAGCGGGCGTACTCCTCCGCCGCGCGGTCGGGCTCGGGGATGCGCAGCAGGAAGCTGGGGTGGACGGTGATCCACGCCTGCCCGCCGCCGCCGGTCTCCGCCGAACCGGGCAGCGTGATCGGCCGCCCGCGCTCCTTGCCGATCGTCACGACACGGCCCAGCAGCGAGCGCGCCGCGGTCGCGCCCAGCGCCACCGTCACCCTGGGGCGCAGCAGCATGCGCTCCTGGTCGATCCACCAGCGGCACGCATCGATCTCGCCCGCGTCGGGCTTGGCGTGGATGCGGCGCTTGCCGCGCGGCTCGAACTTGAAATGCTTCACCGCGTTGGTGACATAGGCGTCGGCGCGCGGGATGCCCGCCTCCGCCAGCGCGCGGTCGAACATCTGCCCCGCGGGACCGACGAACGGCCGGCCGGCCAGATCCTCCTGATCGCCCGGCTGCTCGCCGACGAACATCAGCGGCGCGCCCACCGGCCCCTGGCCGAACACCGTCTGCGTCGCAGGCTTGTAGAGGTGACAACGGGTGCAGCCGCTCGCCTCCTCCTTCAGCGCCTCCCAGGCGGCCTGCGCGTTGCCGCCGATGCCGTCCCTCGTTCCCGACTGCGCCGTCTCGATCATCCCCAGCTCCCGCGCCCGCGCGCCTGCGATCAACTCGCCCACCAACGCGGTCTCGGGCATGTTTTTCCAATATTTGCGCGGCATCTCCTTCAGCATCGCGCCGACCTTCAGCCGGGCGGGGTTGAAGGTCGAGGCGTAATAGGTCTTCCACACCGCCTCGATCGGGTCGCCATCGGGCGCGTCGCCCTTGCTGGCGCCCGGCCCCTCGCTCAGCGCCGCGCCGTCCCAGTGCAGCGACAGCTCGGGCGTCAGGATCGACCAGCGCATGCTGGCGAACCGGTTGACGAAGAACGCGGCGTTGGCGCGCACGATGTGATGCTCGGGCTCGAACCAGGCGACGTAGGTGCTCTCCGCGCCAGCCCGCTCCTCCACCCGACCGCCCCTGTCATCCTGTGGGCGGTCGGGTGGGGGAGCGGGCTGGTGCGGCACTTCGCGAAAACGCACGAACGCGCGCATCTTGTGGATGTCGCGGCGGACCGTCTTGGCGAGGCCTTCCAGCCGGCGAACGAGCGGGTCGGCATGATCGTCCATCAGTTTGGGCTGCGTGCGCAGGCGGACGAGCGCGGTGTAGAGGAGCGCGAACCGCTCGGGATCGCGCGCCAGCACCGCCGAGCGCGCGGTGTCGATGAACAGTCGGGACACCGATCCGGCCGCGCCCGCCGGCGGCACGGCGGGTGCGCGCGCGTTCGCCTCGCCCGCGAACAGGTCCACGGGCGCGTCGCCGACCTGCCAGACGACGTCGTCCGGCGGTACGCCCTGCGCCGCGAGCGCGCGGGCGGCATCGCGCCAGCCGTCGAAATCATCGGGCTCGGCCAGCGCGACGACCCTCATGCGGCACACCGGGCGGCAGGGTCGGACGACGGGAGGGCGGCGGTAGACATGGTGCGACCATGGCACAGGCGCGCTCGCGACGGCAGGGCGTCCGGCGCCCCGCGTCAACAAGGGTTGCCGATGGAACGCCCGTGCCGCCCGGGGTGCGATCGCGCGCGGGTTAGCGGTTCGGCAAGCCCCACGCGGTAAGGGCGAGCGATGCCCGCTCCGGTCACCGATCGCCTCGTCGCGCGCCTGCTGGCGGCCGTGCTGGCGGTGCTCGCGCTCTATGGCTGCTGGTCGACGCCGGGCCTCGTCGCGCGATGGGGTGCCTCGCGCGAGGGGCTGGCGCTGCTGGCCGGGTGGTCGCTCGTCGCGGCCTGGGCGCTGTCGACCACGGTGCGGCGGCCACGCCGCGTCGAGATCGCCGGCTTCGCGCTGGCGGCGGTCGCGTTGCGGATCGGCAGCGGCTGGATCGCGGCCGGGCGATGGTCGCCGGGCGACTCGCACGCGTATCTCGAGCTTGCCCGCAACGTGCTCGCCGGGCGCGGGCTCGTGGTGGTCGAACCGTTCATGGGCCAGAGCGTGCGCGCGTTCTTCCCGCCCGCCTATCCGCTGCTGCTCGCCGGCTGGGGGCTGGTGGCGGGCCTGTCCGCGGGGTCGGTGCTGATCGTGTCGACGCTGGTCGATCTGGCCGCCGCGTCGCTGATCGTGCGGCTGGGCCGGGCGCTGGGGTCCCGTCGGGCGGGCTTCGCGGCGGCGGCGCTGTATCTGGTGTGGCCGTCGACGCTCTTCTCAGCGCCGCTGGCGCAAAAGGAGGGGATGGAGGTCGTCCTGATCGTGGCGCTGGCGCTCGGCTGGCTCGCGGCGCGGCGGCCCGGGCGGGCGCGATGGCTGGCGATCGGCGTGCCCGCCGGGCTGCTCGCGCTCACCCAGCCGGGGCAGGCGGCGCTGGCCGGGCTGTTCGGGATCGCGCTGCTGCCGTGGCTCGGATGGCGGCGGCTGCTGCGCGTCGGCGTGCCCGCGGCACTGGTGGCGGTGGTGGTGATGGCGCCCTGGTGGATCCGCAACCGGCTGGTGATGGGCGGGTTCGTGCCGCTGACCAGCGCGGGCGGGCTGTCGCTGTGGATCGGCGAGAACCCGGACGCCGCGGGCACGTGGATGCCCTATCCCGCCGCGCTCGCCGGCCTGCCCGAGCTCGCCTATGCGCGCGCCGCGGGACGAATGGCGACGCAGTGGATGGCGGCGCATCCGGCCCGCGTCCTGACGCTGAACGCGGCCAAGTTCGTGCGCGCGGCCGGCGTCGGGCAGTTCGGGATCACGCGCCTCGCCGCGATGCGTCCCGCGCTGACGCCCGCGCTCGCCGCAGCGCTGTTGCCGCTGTCCCACGGCGCGCAGGTCGCGATGCTGGGCGGCGGGGCCGCGGCGCTGGCGAGGCGGCCGGGCGTGTCGCCGATGGTGGTGGCACTGATCGCCGCCTGCGTCGTGCAGCTTGCGGTGTTCGGCGTCTGGTTCGAGTTCGGCGAGCGGCACCGCGAGTTCGTGACGCCGTTCCTGCTGCTGGCGATCGCCGACGCGATCAGGCGGCGAACAGCTCCATCTGCTTCGGCTTTGCCGCCACCTGCGGCCTGACGTCCGCCCCGAGTTCGGCCTTGTCGGCCAGAACCACCGGCCGCCAGTCCTCGGCGACGATGAACGGCCTGACCTTGGCGACCGACACCGTCAGCCGTGCGATGTCGTCAAGCCTGAGCCGCCGCCAGCGCCGCGCCGCGAGGATCGAGCCCACCGCCTTCACGCCCAGTCCTGGCACGCGCAGCAACGCCTCGCGCGGAGCACGGTTGACGTCGACCGGAAACGAGCCGCGGAACTTGAGCGCCCAGGCCAGCTTGGGATCGATATCGAGCGGCAGCATCCCCGTGCCCGCATCCGTCGCCGCCGCGACCTCGTGCGGGGCGTAATCGTAGAAACGCATCAGCCAGTCCGACTGGTACAGGCGATGCTCGCGCATCAACGGCGGCCGCTGGAGCGGCAGCACGGCGGATGCGTCCGGGATCGGGCTGAAGGCGGAATAGTACACGCGGCGCAAGCCGAACCGATCGTACAGATGCGACGCCTTGCCGATGATGTCGCCGTCGGTCGCCGCGTCCGCGCCGACGATCATCTGCGTCGACTGGCCGGCCGGCGCGAACCGCGGCGCGGACTTGTATTTCCGGCGCGCATCCTTGGTGTCGACGATCGCGGTCTTGAGGTCGCCCATCGCGCCCTCGATCCGCGCGCCGTCCTTTTCCGGCGCCAACCGCTTCAGCCCGCCAGCGGTCGGCAGCTCGACGTTGATCGACAGCCGATCCGCGTACAGCCCGGCCTGATGCACCAGCGCGGGATCGGCGTCGGGGATCGTCTTCAAGTGGATGTAGCCGCGGAAATGATGATCCTCGCGCAAGGATCGCGCGACCTCGTTCATCTGCTCCATGGTGTAATCGGACGAGGCGATGATGCCCGACGAGAGGAACAGCCCCTCGATGTAGTTGCGCCGGTAAAAGGACAGCGTGAGGTTGACGACCTCCGCCGGGGTGAACCGCGCGCGGCGCACGTTGCTGCTCTTGCGGTTGATGCAGTAATGGCAGTCGAAGATGCAGCTGTTGGTCAGCAGGATCTTGAGCAGGGAGATGCAGCGACCGTCGGGCGCATAGGCGTGGCAGATGCCCATGCCCTCGGTGCTGCCCAGCCCCTTGCCATCACGACTGTTGCGCTTGGCGGTGCCCGACGAGGCGCAGGACGCATCGTATTTGGCGGCGTCGGCCAGGATCTCCAGCTTCTGGCGGGTGTCGAGCTGGGCCATCCGTTCGATATACGTTCGCGGCCGACGATCGCAAGCGGAGCGCTTGCCCCAGGTTGCCCGCGCTGTAGATTGAGGACGGAGCGACCCGCCGCGAAGACTGTCGCCCGAGGAGAGAGACGATGGGCGCACTGCTCGCACTGGCACAGGCCGCGAGCCTCGCCGCCGCCAACTATGCCGCGGACGTGCCGATGACGGCGCCGGTCGCTCGGCCGAGCTGGGCGGACGAGTTCCAGGGCAGCGCGCCGGACGACGCGAACTGGCGGTACGACATTCGGGCCAACAAGACCGGCTGGCCCAACGACGAAAAGGAATATTACTCGGATCATCGCCCGCAGAACGCCCGCGTCGAGCACGGTGCGCTGGTGATCGAGGCGCGGGCCGAGACGCTGCCGACGACGCCCGACTGGGGCGGGCAGGCGTACACGTCGGCGCGGCTCGTGAGCCGGCGGGCGATGGGCTACGGCTTCTACGAGGTGCGCGCGAAGCTGCCGTGCGGGCGCGGGACCTGGCCCGCGATCTGGCTGCTGCCCGAGGGCGGGCGCTGGCCGGACGCGGGCGAGATCGACGTGATGGAGATGGTCGGCTGGCAGCCCAACGTCGTTCATGCGACCGTCCATTCGGCGGCGTACAACCATCGGCTGAAGACGCAGCGCGGGGCGGAGGCGCCGGTCGCGACCGCCTGCGCCGCCTGGCACCGGTATCAGCTCGACTGGCGGCCGCACTCGATCACGATCGGGGTCGACGGCCACGGCTATATGCGGGTGGCGGACGACAAGCCGGGCGGCGCGGCGGCGTGGCCGTTCACCCGGCCGTACCAGATGATCCTGAACGTCGCGGTCGGCGGCAGCTGGGGCGGCGCCAAGGGCATCGACGACGCTGCGTTGCCGCAGGCGATGAGCGTCGACTATGTGCGGTACTGGGCGGCGGCGGACTGACGCAGACCCGTCGTACCGCCGTCGGGTCACTCCAGTTCCAGGATCACCTGATCGACCGCCAGGCTGTCTCCGGCCGCGGCGGACAGCGATTTCACCACGCCCGATTTGCCGGCGCGCAGGATGTTCTCCATCTTCATCGCCTCGACCACCGCCAGCGGCTGGCCCGCCTCCACCTTGTCGCCCACCCCCACGTCGAGCCGCACGAGCAGCCCCGGCATCGGCGCCAGCAGGAAACGCGACAGGTCGGGCGGCACCTTCTCGATCAGGTGGCGGGCATAGGGCGCGACGTGCGCGGGCAGCACGCGCGCGACATGGCTGGCGCCGCGCGTCGTCAGGCGGAAGCCGGTGCGCGTGCGGGCAAGCCGCACGGTGAGCGGGCCGGCGTCGGTCTCCACCTCGACCAGCCGGTCTCCGGGCGTGTACTCGGCGGAGAACGCCAGTTCCTCGCCGTCGACCGCGATGCCGTCCACCGCGATCTGCACCGCGTGGTCGATCCCGGCGATCCGCACCACCCACTCGGACGGCGGCCGCAGCCGGCGGCCGAGCTGGCCGTCGGTACGTCGCGCGCGATCCGCCTCGGCGGTGGCGCAGAAGGCGGCGGTCGCGGCCAGCGTGCGGATCAGGTCGGGCGCGGCGGGGGCGCCGGTGAAGCCGTCGGGATATTCCTCGGCGATGAACCCCGTCGTCAGCGCGCCGGCGCGGAAGCGCGGGTGCTGCATCAGCGCGGAGAGGAAATCGACGTTGTTGCCCACGCCCTCGATCTCGAACGCGTCGAGCGCCTGCACCTGCAGGTCCGCCGCCGCCCCGCGCGTCGGTGCCCAGGTGACGAGCTTGGCGATCATGGGGTCGTAGAAGATCGACACTTCGCCGCCCTCGGCGACGCCATCGTCCACCCTCACATATCCGTTCGTGTCGAGCGCAGTCGACAAGCCTGTTCCAAGCGCCGGTGTCTCGACTTCGCTCGACACGAACGGTTGCTGGTGCGCACTCGCCTCCGGCGGCGCATAGCGCACCAGCCGCCCGGTGCTCGGCAGGAACCCACGATACGGGTCCTCCGCATACACCCGGTTCTCGATCGCCCAGCCGTTCAGCCGCACGTCGTCCTGCCCGAACGCCAGCGGCTCTCCGGCGGCGACGCGGATCATCTGCTCGACCAGATCGAGCCCGGTGATCGCCTCCGTCACCGGATGCTCCACCTGCAGCCGGGTGTTCATCTCGAGGAAGTAGAAACCCTTGCCCGACGTGTCCGCGCCCGACACGATCAGCTCGACGGTGCCCGCACTGTAATAGCCGACCGCCTTGGCCAGCGCCACCGCCTGCTCGCCCATCGCGCGGCGCATGTCCGGCGTGACGAACGGCGACGGCGCCTCCTCCACCACCTTCTGATGCCGGCGCTGGATCGAGCATTCGCGCTCGCCGAGGTAGAGGACGGTGCCGTGCTGGTCGCCGAGCAGCTGGATCTCGATGTGGCGCGGGCTCTCGATGAACTTCTCGATAAACACGCGGTCGTCGCCGAAGCTCGCCAGCCCCTCGCGCTTGGTCGCCTCGAACCCCTCGCGGACGTCCTGCTCGCTCCACGCGAGCCGCATCCCCTTGCCGCCGCCGCCGGCGGACGCCTTCATCATCACCGGATAGCCGATCTCGCCCGCGATCCGCACCGCGTGGTCGGTGCCGTCGATCTCGCCCAGAAAGCCCGGCACGACATTGACGCCCGCGGCCTTCGCGAGCTTCTTCGACTCGATCTTGTCGCCCATCGCCGCGATCGCGTTGGGCGGCGGCCCAACGAAGGCGATCCCCGCCTCCGCGCACGACCGCGCAAAGCTCTCGCGCTCGGACAGGAAGCCGTAGCCGGGATGGATGCAGTCAGCACCCGTCTCCTTAGCGGCGAGCAGGATCAGCTCGGGCTTGAGATAGCTCTCCGCCGCCGGTGCCGGACCGAGGCGGACGCTCTCGTCGGCCATCAGGACATGCGGCGCGCGCGCGTCGGCGTCGGAGTAGACCGCGACGGTCTTGAGCCCCATGCGCTTGGCGGTGCGGAACACCCGGCATGCAATCTCGCCGCGGTTGGCGACCAGAATCTTCTTAAGCATCGGGTTCCTTACGGAAGAAGCGGTACGCCACAACGATCAGGATCGCGACGCAAAGCCCACGCCAAAATACGAGACCAGCGGCAACGTCTTTGTAGGCGATACAAAACCTCTCGTCGCCACAGTCACCGAACGTGTGGATGAACAGGTCGAAGCAGACAAAGCACAGCCATCCGACGCCGATCACAACGAACAGTATCTGGATCGCAAGCCTGCTCACTCAGCCGCCACCCGCATCAGCTCCTCGCCCGCCATCGGCCGCACGCCGAGCTTCGCGAACAGAGCCGCGTCCTTGCTGTCGCCCGCGTTGGCGGCGGTCAGCAGCTTGTCGCCGGTGAAGATCGAGTTCGCGCCCGCCAGGAAGCACAGGCCCTGCGTCGCCTCGGACATACTCTCCCGCCCGGCGCTCAGCCGCACCATGCTCAGCGGCATCGTGATCCGCGCGACCGCCACCGTGCGCACGAACTCGATGTCGTCGATCTTGGCCATCGGCGTGTCCGCCAGCATGTCGCCCAGCACCGTGCCCTTGACCGGCACCAGCGCGTTGACCGGCACGCTTTCGGGATGGCGCGGCAGCGTCGCGAGCGCGTGGACGAAGCCGACGCGATCCTCGCGCGTCTCGCCCATGCCGACGATCCCGCCGCAGCACACGGCGATCCCCGCCTCCCGTACCGTCGCCAGCGTGTCGAGCCGGTCCTCGAACGTCCGCGTCGTGATGACGTCGCCGTAGCGTTCGGGCGAAGTGTCGATATTGTGGTTGTAGTAATCGAGCCCGGCATCGGCGAGCCGCCGCGCCTGGTGCGGCGCGAGCATGCCCAGCGTCATGCAGGTCTCCAGCCCCATCGCGCGGACGCCCTCGACCATCGCGACCACCGCGTCCATGTCGCGGTCCTTCGGGTTGCGCCACGCAGCCCCCATGCAGAACCGCTGCGAGCCCGCATCCTTCGCCTGTGCCGCCGCCTGCAGCACCTGGCGCACATCCATCAGCTTGGTCGCCGGCACGCCGCTGTTCGCCGATGCGGATTGCGAGCAGTATCCGCAATCCTCCGGACAGCCGCCGGTCTTGATCGACAGCAACGTGCACAGCTGCACCTCGCCCGCGCGGTGGTGCGCGCGATGGACCTCGGCGGCACGGAAGACGAGCTCGGTGAAGGGCAGGTCGAACAGGTCCGCGATCTCCGCGCGGGTCCAGTCGGTGCGGACGTCGCCGTGGTCCTGACCTGTGAGCAGGGGAGCGTCAATCACGGTCATTCCGCCACCGTCAGGTCGTGGAGCTGCTTCGTGCGGGTCTGCGTCAGCGTCGCGCGACAGCCCAGATCCGCCATCTCCGCCATGGTCCCGCCGCGATATCTGTAGCTCTCGCTCAGGCACTCGGCGTCGCGGAAGGCGAGCCACGCACGCTGGCTGGCGAGCAGCGCCGCGGCATAGCTGGGGCCGGTGGTCGCGTCGGGCTGCGGGTGAGCGTCCTGCGCCTTCATCTTGGCCATCGCCATGCGATAGGCGACGTTCATCGCGGCGTCGGCCCGCTTCCACCGCGCACCGAAGCAGGCGTTGACCTCCGGCGTGACGGCGGAGTCGCAGCGTGGATCGTGGGCGGCTTGGCCGGCGGCGAGGGCAAGGGCGAGCAGGATCATGATTCCTCCTGGGCCGCCTCGGCGGGCGGCATGTTGTGGCCGAGCAGGCGCAGCACCTCCTGTGCGGCCTGGATCAGGTTGGTGCCCGGGCCGAAGATCGCCTGCACGCCCGCATCGCGCAACGTCTGGTAATCCTGCGCGGGGATCACGCCGCCGGCGATCACCTTGATGTCGGCGCGGCCTGCGTCGCGCAGGTGGCCGATCAGCTCGGGGATCAGCGTCTTGTGCCCGGCCGCGAGGCTGGACGCGCCGACGATGTCGACATCCTTCTCCAGCGCCAGTGTCGCCGCCTCGGCGGGTGTCTGGAACAGCGGGCCGGGCACGATCTCGAACCCCAGGTCGCCGAACATGCTGCTGACGAGATTGGCGCCGCGATCGTGACCGTCCTGCCCCATCTTGGCGACCAGCATCCGGGGACGACGGCCGAGCCGACGTTCGGTCGAGGCGACCCCCTCCTCCAGCCGCGCCCAGGCCGCGTCGCCGTCGTACGCGCCGCCATAGATGCCGCTGACCGGCGTCGGCTGCGTGCCATAGCGACCGAACACGTCCTCCATCGCCGAGGATATCTCGCCCAGCGTCGCGCGCGCGCGCGCCGCGACGACGGCGAGCGCGAGGAGATTGGTTTCCGTTGATCCTCCCCGAGCTTGCTCGGCGAGGGGGCCCGCGCCCGCAGGGCGTGGTGGAGGAGCGGCGGCAGGAAGCCCGCCGGCTGCGCCGCCATGCTGCGCATGGTCCCCCTCCCCGAGCGGAGCTCGGGGAGGATTGGCTCGCGCCCCCTCGCGCAACGCATCCAGCGCGGCCCGGCAGGCCGCCTCGTCGCGCGTGGCCTTGACCGCCGCGATCCGCGCCACCTGCGCCTCGCGGACCGCGACGTTGTCGACGTCGAGGATCTCGATCGGGTCCTCACCCTCCTTGCGGTAGCGATTGACCCCGACGATCACGTCCTCGCCGCGATCGACGCGCGCGGCGCGGGCAGCCGCGGCCTCCTCGATCATCGCCTTGGGCCAGCCGGCGGCGACCGCCTTCGCCATCCCGCCCTCCGCCTGGATGCGCTCGATCAGCGCCCACGCGCCGTCCACCAGTTGCTGAGTCAGGCTCTCGACGTAATAGCTGCCGCCCAGCGGATCGACGACCCTGGTCATCCCCGTCTCTTCCTGAATCACGATCTGCGTGTTGCGCGCGATGCGGGCGGAGAAATCGGTGGGCAGCGCGATCGCCTCGTCGAGCGCGTTGGTGTGGAGCGACTGGGTGCCGCCCA
>JBPBQW010000032.1:0-51847 GCA_050955125.1 Janthinobacterium lividum | reverse complement strand
ACAGCTTCGACGATGCGGCCGACGCGCGGCGGCTCGACGGTTACGTGTTGCTGGCGGTACGCGCGTCATATCCGGTCACGCACAACGTGGCGGTCTATGGCCGGGTCGAGGATCTGGCGAACGAGCACTACCAGACGATCTATCAGTATGGGCAGCCGGGCCGCGCCGCCTATGCCGGCGTCCGGCTGAGCTACTGATGCCGATCGCTCCCCCGACGCTCGCGGCCGCCGACCTCGCGCCGTTCCGCGCGCACGGTGGCCGGATCGCGGCGGCACGCGCGGCGTTTGGGGGAGCGGACTGGATCGACCTGTCGACCGGGATCGCGCCGTGGTGCTATCCCGCGCCTGCCGCGCGGGACGATCGGTTGCCGGAACCGGGCGAACTGGCGTACTTGGAGGCGGCGGCGGGTGCGGCATTTCGGGTGCCGCCGGGCGCCTGTGTCGTGGCGGTGCCGGGAAGCGATCTCGCCATGCGGCTGCTGGCGACGATCTTGCCCGGCGTCGCACCGGCGGTCGTGCGGCCCGGTTATGCCGGCCATGCCGCCGCTTGGCCGGCGGCGACGCCCACCGCCGCGGACGCGCTGGTGGAGGCGGCGATGGCCAGCGCGGGGGCGCACGACCTCGTCGTCTTCGCCAGCCCCGCCAATCCCGACGGCCGCATCGCCGAGCCTGCGCTGGTCCGGGCGTTGGCGACGCGCGTGACGGTGGTGGCGGACGAGGCGTTCGCCGATCCCGCGCCGGGCCTTGCCTCGCTCGCGGTGGACGAGCCGGAGCGGCTGGTGGTGCTGCGCTCGTTCGGCAAGTTCTATGGCCTGCCCGGGATACGGCTCGGTTTCGTGGTGTGCGGGCCGGGAGTCGCAGCGACGTTGCGGGCGCTGCTGGGCGACTGGCCGGTGTCCTCTGCCGCGATCGCGGCCGGATGCGCGGCGTACCGCGACGACGCGTGGCGCACCGCGCAGGCCGCGCGGATCGCGGCGGCGGGTGCCCGGCTCGACGCGATCCTCGGCACGGCCGGACTGGCGGTGGCCGGCACGGCGCCGCTGTTCCGGCTGGTGGCGTGCGAGGATGCGGAGGCGCTGTTTCGTCATCTGGCTTGCCATGCCATCTTGACGCGTCCGTTCGCCGACCAGCCGGGGCGACTGCGCCTAGGCCTGCCGGCGGAAGACGCCGCGTTCGACCGGCTCGCCGCCGCTTTGCAAAAGGTTCGCCGATGACCGACGACTATGAACGCCACAACGCCCGCATGGTCCGCGTCGCCGCCGCGCGCGAGAAGATGCAGGCGCGCCGCACGCTGGAGCGGGGGCTGCTGATCGTTCACACCGGCAACGGCAAGGGCAAGTCGTCCAGCGCGTTCGGCATGGCGATCCGCTCGCTCGGCTGGGGCATGCGCGTCGCGATCCTGCAGTACGTCAAGGGCAAGTGGGAAACGGGCGAGCGCAATTTCTTCGAAGCCAATCCCGAACTGGTGACGTTCGAGGTCATGGGGGAGGGCTTCACCTGGGATACGCAGGACCGCGCGCGCGACATCGCCGCCGCGCGCGCCGCGTGGGAGCGGTCGAAGGCGATGATCCTCGATCCGGCGTTCGACTTCGTCATCCTCGACGAGCTCAACATCGTGTTGCGCGACGATACGCTGCCGGTGGCGGAGGTCGTCGCGTTCCTGGAACGGCGCCCGCTGACCAAGCACGTCTGCATCACCGGCCGCGGCGCCAGGCCGGAACTGCTCGCGATCGCCGATCTCGTCACCGACTTCACCGAGGTGAAGCATCCGTTCAAGGCCGGGTTCAAGGCGCAGAAGGGTGTCGAATATTGATGCGTCATCTTGTCCTCGCCCTCGGCTGGGCCGCGCTCATCGGCGCGGCCCCCGCCGCGCATCCACGCATCGTGTCGATCAACCCGTGCATCGACGCGATCCTGATGCGCGTGGCCGATCCTGAGCAGATCGCAGGCATCAGCCACTACTCGCAGGATCCGCGCGCGACCTCGATCCCGGTCGCGCTCGCCGACCGTTTCGTCGCCACGTCGGGCACGGCGGAGGAGGTGGTGGCGCTGCGCCCCGACTTGGTGATGACGGGGCCGCACGTCGCGCCCTCGACGATCGCGGCGCTCACGCGGATGCACATCCGGCTGGTGCAATATCCGGTGCCCGCGTCGGTGGCGGAAAGCGAGGCGCAGGTGCGCGACGTCGCCGCGACGGCCGGCCACGCGGCGCGGGGCGAGGCGTTGGCGCGGGCGATCGACGCGGCGGCGCGGCCGTCCGCGCTGGCGCCGGTCGGCGCGCTGGTCCTGTCGGGCGGCGGCCTGGTGCCGGGCAGCGGCACGCTCGCCGACGAGCTGCTGACCCGCGCGGGGTTCCGGAACATGAGCGCGAGCTATGGCCTGAAACAGTGGGACGTCCTGCCGCTCGAATATCTCGTCGCGCGTCCACCGCGGGTGCTGCTGTCGGTCGGCGCGGTCGACAACGGCGTTGGGGACGGCGGCGGCGATCGGCTGGTGAGCCATCCCGCCCTCGCGCGCCTCGCGCGTCGGATCACGGTCGCGGCCTATCCGACGCGGTTGCTCAGTTGCGGCGGGCCGACGATCGTCGCGGCGATGGAGCGGCTGCGCGCCGTGCGAAAGGCGATACGATGACCCGGCTGTCGTGGATGCTGCTGGCAGGCGCGCTGCTCGCCGCCTGCCTGTCGATCGCGGCGGGCAAGGTGTGGGTGCCGCTGGACGCGTGGACCGCCGCCGACCCGCGCTCGATCATCATCGTCGAGCTGCGCCTGCCGCGCACGGTGCTCGCGCTGGCGGTGGGTGCGGCGCTGGGCGTGTCGGGCGCGGCGATGCAGGGATACCTGCGCAATCCGCTCGCTGATCCCGGCCTGTTCGGCGTGTCGTCGGGCGCGGCGCTGGGCGCGGTGCTGTCGCTGTACTTCGGCTACGCAGCACAGGCGTGGCTGCTGCCGGGCTTCGCGCTGGCGGGCGCGGCCGCGACGATGGCGCTGCTCGCCGCGATCGCGGGGCGCTCGGGCAGCCTGATCCTGTTCACGCTCGCGGGGCTGATCCTGACCAGCATCGCCGGCTCCGCGACCGCGCTCGCGATCAGCCTGGCGCCGACGCCGTTCGTCGCGTCGGAGATCGTGACGTGGCTGATGGGCGCGCTGACGGACCGGAGCTGGAACGACGTCGAGATCGCACTGCCGCTGATCGCGGTCGGCGCGGCGATCCTCGCGACCACCGGCCGCTCGCTCGACGCGCTGACGCTGGGCGAGCCTGCCGCGCGCTCGATGGGTGTCGACCCGCGCCGGCTGCAACTGGCGGTGATCGTCGGCACCGCGTTGACGGTTGGCGCCTCCGTGGCGGCGGCGGGTGTGATCGGTTTCGTCGGGCTGATCGTGCCGCACATGGTGCGCCCGTTCGTCGGCGGGCGCCCGTCGGCGACGCTGCTGCCGTCGGCGCTCGGCGGCGCGTTGCTGCTGACGGTGGCGGACAGCCTGGTGCGGATCGCGCCCACCGTCAGCGAACTCCGGCTCGGCATCGCGATGTCGATGCTGGGTGGCCCGTTCTTCCTGTGGCTGCTCGTCCGCATGCGCCGGGGGCTCGCATGAACGTGCTCGCCGCCGACGCGATCACCCTGACGCTGGGCGGCACGCACGTGCTGCGCGACGTGTCCGTGCAGATGGCGCAGGGACGAGTGACCGCGCTGCTCGGCCCGAACGGTGCGGGCAAGACCAGCCTGCTCGCCTGCCTGGCCGGTCTGCGGATGCCCGATGCGGGCCATGCGCGACTGGACGGCGTCGACGTCACGCTGCTCGACCGGCGCGACCGGGCGCGCCGGATCGGGATGTTGCCGCAGAGTGGCGAGGTCCACTGGAACATCGACGTGACGACGCTCGTCGGTCTCGGCCGCTTGCCGCACCGGGGCCGGTGGGGGGCGACGGATGCGGACCGCGACGCGGTGGCGCAAGCGATGGCTCAGACCGACGTCGCGCATCTGGCGATGCGAGGCGTCGAGCGCCTGTCGGGCGGGGAGCGTGGCCGCGTGCTGCTCGCGCGCGTGCTGGCGGGGGAGCCCGACTGGCTGCTGGCGGACGAGCCGCTCGCCAGCCTCGATCCCGCGCACCAGCTCGACGTGCTGGCGCGGCTGCGCGACCAGGCGGAGCGCGGGCGCGGCGTGGTGGTGGTGCTGCACGACCTGAACCTCGCCGGCCGCGTCGCCGACGACGTGGTGCTGATGGACGGTGGCCGGGTGATCGCGGCCGGCGCCGCCGACGAGGTGCTCACCGCGCCGCTGATCGCGCAGGCCTATGGCGTCGCGGTGGAGATCGGCACGACCCCGGCGGGCCACCGCTTCATCCTGCCCGTCGGGCGCCGTCCCCGCGGGGCGGAGTGACGCATGCCGGCCCGCTGCTCGGCATGCTGATCGTCGAGGCGGCGGTCGGCTATCCGCGCGGGTGGCGGCATCCCGTCGAGGCGGCGGGCGCCCTGATCGGGCGGGCGGAGCGTGGCTGGAACCGGGGCGTCGACCGGCGGCGACGGACGGCGGGCGTCGCGCTGATGCTGGTGCTCGTCGGCCTGTCGGTCGCGATCGGGCTGGCGATCGAGCGGCTGGCCGGTGGCGGGTGGGGGTTGATCCTCGTCATCGCGGTGGGCACGACGGGGCTCGCGCAGCGCAGCCTGCACGATCACGTCGCGGCTGTCCTCGAGCCGCTGGCGCATGGCGACCTGGTCGGCGCACGTGCCGCGGTAGCGATGATCGTCGGGCGGGACACCGACCAGCTGGACGGGGCCGGCGTCGCGACCGCCGCGATCGAGAGCCTGGCTGAAAGCTTCTGCGACGGCGTCGTCGCGCCCGCATGCTGGTTCCTGCTGCTCGGCTTGCCCGGCCTGTTCGCGGCCAAGGCGATCAACACCGCCGACTCGATGGTCGGCCATCGCACGCCCGACCTCGCCGCCTTCGGCTGGGCGAGCGCGCGGGCGGACGACGCGGTGAACTGGGTGCCGGCGCGGGTGGCGGGAGCGCTGGTGTGTCTGGCCGGACGCGGCGGCTGGCGTATCGTGTGGCGAGACGCGCGCGCGCATGCCTCGCCCAACGGCGGCTGGCCGGAGGCGGCGATGGCGGGGGTACTCGGCCGGCGGCTGGGCGGTCCGGTGACCTATAACGGCGCGCCGGCGATGCGTGCGATGCTGGGCGACGGCCCGGCGCCCGACGCGGCGGACCTCGCCCGCGCGCTGCGCACGTACCGGCGCGCCTGCCTGTCGCTGTGGCTGGCGGTGGGAGCGATCGCATGGGTGCGGTGATGCTGCAGGGGACGGGGTCGGACGTCGGCAAGTCGGTGCTGGTGGCAGGGCTGTGCCGGCTGTTCGCCGACCGCGGGCTGGCGGTGCGCCCGTTCAAGCCGCAGAATATGTCCAACAACGCCGCCGTCACCGCCGACGGCGGCGAGATCGGCCGCGCGCAGGCGCTGCAGGCGATCGCGTGCCGCGTCACGCCCACCACCGACATGAATCCCGTACTCCTGAAGCCGCAATCGGACCGCACCGCGCAGCTGGTGGTCGGCGGCCGGGTGCGCGCGACATTGGGCGCGGGCGCGTATCAGGGCGCCAAGGGCGAACTGCTGCCCGAGGTACTCGCCGCCTATCGCCGGTTGCGGGATCAATGCGACATCATGGTCGTCGAGGGTGCGGGCAGCCCGGCCGAGATCAACCTGCGCGCCGGCGACATCGCCAACATGGGTTTTGCGCGCGCCGCCGGCGTGCCGGTGCTGCTGGTCGGCGACATCGACCGTGGCGGCGTGATCGCGTCGCTGGTAGGGACGAAGGCGGTGATCGACCCTGCCGATGCGGCCACCATCCGCGGGTTCCTGGTCAACAGGTTCCGCGGCGATCCCCGGCTGTTCGACGACGGTTTTGCCGCGATCGAGCGCGCGACCGGCTGGGCCGGAATCGGCGTCGTGCCGTGGCTGGCCGATGCGAGCCGACTGCCGGCGGAAGATGCGGTCGTGCTCGACCGGACGCGGGCGGGCGCGGGCGAGGCGCCGCTGATCGCGGTGCCGATGCTGTCCCGCATCGCCAATTTCGATGATCTGGACGCGCTGGCGGCGGAACCCGGGGTGCGATTGCGGATGATCCCGCCGGGCCGGCCGCTGCCCGGCGATGCCGCGCTGGTGATCCTGCCGGGCAGCAAGGCGACGGTCGCCGATCTCGCCTTTTTCCGCGCGCAGGGATGGGACGTCGATCTGGCGGCGCACGTGCGGCGCGGCGGCCATGTGCTGGGACTGTGCAGCGGTTATCAGATGCTGGGGCGCAGCGTCGCCGATCCGGACGGCGTCGAGGGGCCGGCGGGCAGCGTCGCGGGGCTGGGCCTGTTGCCGGTGGAGACGGTGATCGGCCCCGTCAAGCGAGTACGTGCGGTCGCCGGCACCCATGCCGACGGCGGCGCGCGCTTCGCAGGCTACGAGATCCACGCCGGCGTGACCACCGTCGACCCCGGCACCCGCCCGCTGCTGCGGTTCGAAGACGGCGCCGTGGATGGCGCGGTGGCGGGCGATGGCCGGATCGCCGGCTGCTACGTCCACGGCCTGTTCGATGCCGCGCCCGCGCGCGCGCGCTGGCTGGCGCGGATCGGTGCCGCGTCGGACGGGTTCGACCGCGCCGACACGATCGACGCCGCGCTCGACGCCATCGCCGCGACGCTGGCGGATGTGCTCGACATCGACCGGATCCTCGCCATCGCCGGAGACGCCGCATGACCGAACACGAGATCCGCGACCACCTCGACGCGCTCGCCAAACCGCGCGGCAGCCTCGGCCGGCTCGAGGACCTCGCGGTGCGCCTCGCGCTGACCCAGGGCCGCCTCGATCCCGTCACGCGGCCGCGCCGCGTCGTGCTGTTCGCGGGCGACCATGGCTGCGTCGCGGACGGCGTGTCGGCGTGGCCGTCGGCGGTGACGGGGATGATGGTGGCGACGATCCTCGGCGGTCGTGCGACGAGCAACGCGCTGGCGGCGGCTCACGACTGCCCGCTGCGGCTGGTGGACGTCGGCGTCGCGGGCGAGCGGCCCGTCGATCCGCCTGCCTTCTACCGCGACGCACGCGTCGCGGACGGGACGCGGAGCCTCGCGCAGGGGCGGGCGATGACGCAGGCGCAGTTCGACGCCGCCTGGGTCGTCGGGGCGGACGAGGCCCGGCGCGCGCTGGGCGAGGGCGCGCGGCTGCTGATCGCGGGCGAGATGGGGATCGGCAACACGACGGCCGCCGCCTGCCTGACCGCGCTGCTCGCCGACGTGGAGCCCGAGGCGGCGGTGGGCCGCGGGGCGGGGGCGGACGATCGCGTGATGGCGACCAAGCGCGCCGTCGTCGCCGGCGCGGTCATACGCGCGCGCCGCGAGGTCGCCCCTCGCGCCGCCATCGCCGGTGTGGCGGGATACGAGATCGCCGCCATGGCGGGCTTCTACGCGGCCGGCGCGGCCGGTGGCGCGACGCTGCTGCTCGACGGCTATGTCGCGACCGCAGCGGCGCTGGCGGCGGAGGCGTTGGCACCGGGCAGCGCGCGCGCGATGATCGCGGGGCATCGCTCGGCCGAGCCGGGCCATGCCGCCGCGCTCGCGCATCTCGGCCTCGATCCGGTGCTCGACTGGGGTATGCGGCTGGGCGAGGGGTCGGGCGCGCTCGTCGCGTTGCCGCTGCTCGATTCGGCCGCCGCGCTGCTGACCGGGGTCGCTCGGCTCGACGAGATCGGCGCAGACCGTGCGGATTGATCGCCGCGCTCCCGCCTGGGCGCCACCGCTGCTGGCGGTGCAGTTCCTGACGCGGTTGCCGGTGCCGCCCTTGGCGCGACTGACGCCCGATCAGGCGCGCGACGGGCTGGCGCGCGCGACCGGCTGGCTGCCGCTCGTGGGGGCGTGCATCGGCGTCGTCACCGCGGGGGTGCTGGCGGCGGCACGGCTGGTCTGGCCGATCACGGTCGCGGTACCGGTCGCGCTGGCGGCGGAGGCATGGCTGACGGGCGCGTTCCACGAGGATGCGGTCGCCGATTTCTGCGACGCGTTCGGCGGCCACGCCAGCGGAGACGAGGCGCGCCGCATCCTGAAGGACAGCCGGATCGGCAGCTATGGCGCGCTCGGGCTGATCCTTGCGGTCGGCTTGCGCTGGGCGGCAATGGCGGCGCTGCCGCCGGGACTGGCGACGGCCGCCATCGTCGGCGCGGCGGCGATCGCGCGCTTCTGGGCGGTGGCGCTGCTGGCGCTGTGCCCGCCCGCACCGGCCGGCACCGGCGTGGCGAAGGACATCGGTGCGCTGCGGCCGCGCACGCTCGGGCTCGCGGTCGCCACGCTGCTGCCGGGTGTGGCGGCGCTGGCGATCCTGCGCCCAGGCGCCGTCGTTGCGGCGATGGTGGCAGGCGCGGCGGCGTTGCCGCTGCTCGCGCGCCTCCTGACCCGGCGGATCGGCGGCAGTACCGGCGATTGCCTGGGCTTCGCGGCGTATCTCGGCCAGCTCGCGACGATGCTCGCCGCCTGCGCGATCGGGTGAGCGGCCGCGTCCTGCTCGTGCGTCACCCGCCGGTGGCGCGCGCCTGGGCGGGGCGGTGCTACGGCCGGTCGGACATGGGGTGGAGCCGGGACGGCGCGCGCCTCGCCCGCGAGTTGGCGTATCAGCTCGCCGACGAGCCGCTGGCGGCGATCGTCCACTCCGGCCTGCGGCGGACCCGGCGGCTGGCCGAGCTGGTGGCGCACCGGCGCACCTGTCCCATCCTCGCCGATGCCCGCTGGGCGGAGCGCGATTTCGGGGCGTGGGAGGGTCGCACATGGCCATCGATCTGGCGCGAGACCGGGGATGCGATGGAGGGGATGATGCACGATCCCGGCGGCTTCCGGCCCGGCGGCGGCGAGACCGGGCTGGAGCTGTACGACCGGGCGCTGGCCGGCTGGGCCGACCTGCCACCGGGCGACCCGATCGTCGTCGTCGCGCACGGCGGCCCGATCGCGGCGATCCGGTGCGCGCTGGCGGGGGATCCGCTCACCGCGATGGCGGACCATATCGTGCCCACCGGGACGGTGGTGACCGTCAGCCGCCGGCTCTCGCCTTTTCCGCCATCTCGTTGAGGGTCGCCAGCCGCTCGTCGAACTGCCCGTCCGCTTCTGCGGTGCGCAGCGGGCGCACCCGCTCGACCAGGATCTCGCGCGGGGTGGGTTGCGTGGCGAACAGCGCCATCACCTCGTCGATGAAATTGGCCAGCGGCAGATAGCCGGGCCGCGTCGCCTGACCCGGTGTCAGGTCGGTCTGCACGCCCGGCGGCGCGAGCTCGATCAGCTCGACCTTGCCCGCCAGCAGCCGGCGCAGACTGACGGTGTAGGAGTGGATCGCCGCCTTGGTCGCGGAATAGGTCGGCGCGGCGGTCAGCGGCACGAAGCCCAGGCCCGACGTCACGTTGACGATCGCGGCGTTCGGCTGCGTTTGCAGGTGATCGACCAGCGCGTTGGTCAGCCGGATCGGGCCCAGCAGGTTGGTGACGATCGTCGCCTCCGCGTCGGCAAGGTCACGGCGGCTGGTCGCATCCTCCAGCTTCATGATGCCGGCGTTGTTGACCAGCACGTTGAGCTGGGGGTGCTCGGTCACCAGCCGCGCGGCGAAGGCGTCGATCGCGGCCCGGTCCTCGACGTCCAGCGTCATGCCGTGCATCCGCTCGCGCCCGGCGATCGCCTCGTCCAGCGCGGCCTGACGCCGTCCGGCCACGATCACGGTATTGCCCTGGTCGTGGAACCGCTGCGCCAGCGCGGCGCCGATGCCCGATCCGCCGCCGGTGACGAGGATGGTGTTGCCGGTGGGGGTCATGATCGAGGCTCCTGCGATGGGCAACCGATGTAGGCGGTCGCGGAGCGCCGAAAAGAGCCTAGTCCGCGTCGGGTCCGAACGCCGGATCGAGATCGCGCGGGCGGACGAACAGCGCGAGCGTGGCGCCGTCGGTGGCGACGTCCGCCCACCCTGTGACGTCGAAGACGAGCTGCGCCGTGCTCGCGGTGGGGAACTTGGTCCGCACCGCCTCGCGCAACGGCTGGTCGGCGTCGCGGACCAGCGACAGCACCAGCTCCTCCAGCCCCGGATTGTGCCCGACGAGCAGCGCCGTGTCCGCATCGTGGGGGAAATCCTGGATCAGCTCCAGCAGCGTATCGGGCGCGGCGAGATACAAACGCCGGTCCCACTCGGGCGCGAGGCGCCGGCCATAGCCGCCCTCCACCGCCGCGATCGTCTCCATGACACGCACCGCAGGCGAGGCGACGGCATGGTCGAAGACGAGGCCGAGTGCGCGCCAGTGCCGCCCCACCGCGTGCGCCGCCCGCTTGCCCTTCTCGTTCAGCGGCCGGTCGAGATCGCGCGCGACCGTGTCGTCCCAGCCCGACTTGGCGTGGCGCAGCAGCGTCAACGTCTTCACGCGAGGGTCTCCGTCAGGCGGGCAGAGGCGCGTCATGCCCGATCGCCGCCCGCGTGGGAAGCCGCGCCGCGACGCGGATCACCGCCTCGTCGAGCGTCACGCGCGCGATCGGCACGCCGGCCGGAAACGCGGCGAGCAGCCGGCTGGGCATCGCCGCGGTCAGCAGCACGAACGTCCCGCGGTCGTCGGCGCGGCGGATCAGGCGGCCGAACGCCTGCGCGAGGCGAGCGCGCACGATCCGGTCGTCATAGGCGCTGCCGCCGCCTGCGAGCCGCCGCGCCGCGTGCAGCACCGACGGCTTGGGCCACGGCACGCCTTCCAGCACGACCTGGCGCAGCGACACGCCGGGCACGTCCACCCCGTCGCGCAGCGCGTCGGTGCCGAGCAGGCTGGCGGCGGGATCGTCCCGGAAGATGTCGACGAGCGTGCCGGTGTCGATCGGGTCGACGTGCTGCGCGTGGAGCGGCAGTCCCTCTCGCGCCAGCCGGTCGGCGATGCGCGCATGGACCGCGCGCAGGCGCCGGATCGCGGTGAACAGCCCCAGCGTGCCGCCGCCCGCCGCGACGATCAGCCGGGCATAGGCGTTGGCCAGCGCGCTCGCGTCGCCGCGCTTCACGTCGGTGACGATCAGCACCTCGGCCTGGGCGGCGTAGTCGAACGGGCTGGGCGCCTCGAACCGGCCGGGCGCGCGGGCGAGGTGCGGGGCGCCGACCCGCGCCTCCGCCGTTTCCCAGTCGCCGCCGCCGGTCAGCGTCGCGCTGGTGACGAGGACGCCGTGGGCGGGTTTCAGCACCACCTCTGCGAATGGCCGGGTGGGATCGAGCCAGCGGCGATGGAGGCCGATATCGATCTCGCGCCCTTCGATCCGGTCGACCGCCAGCCAGTCGACGAAGTCCGCGTCCGCCGGGCCGCCGACGCGCGCGAGCAGTGCGAGCCACCCCGCCACCGTCTCCGCGCGCCAGCCGACCGAGGCGATCGCGCCCTCGATCCGCGCTCTGGCGGCCGTGTCCATCCAGTCGGGCGCCTCCGCCAGCACCGCCTCCAGCCGCCGGCCGAGCGCGACGAGCGGGCGCAGCAGCGCGTCGAGCGCGTGTGCGGCGGGCGCGGCGGCCTCGATCAGTTCGGGGGTGGGCTCGGCGAGCTCGGTCTCCAGGCCATAGCCCGCGTCGCCGGGCTGTTCGGACCGCGCATAGGTCAGCCCGCGGGCGGCGGCGAGCAGCGTCTCGATGGGGCCGAACGGCTCGCCGTCGCCGATCCGGCCGAGCCAGCCGTCGCTCGCCAGCGCGCGCGCGGCATCGACCGCGTCCGCCACCGCGCGGCCGCCGGCGTCGTCATAGCTCGCGACGTCGGAGAGGCGCGCCGCCAGCCCCCGCCGCCGCCCGCGTCCGGTCGCCTCGGGCCCCAGCAGCCAGCGGCGAAGCTCGATCGTCTCCGCGCCCGACAGCGCGACGCCGAACATCGCGTCGGCGGCGTCGAACAGGTGATGCCCCTCGTCGAAGACATAACGCGTCGGCCGGGTCGTCAGCTCGCGCCCGCGCGCGGCGTTGACCATGACGAGCGCGTGATTGGCGATGACGATGTCCGCCTCCGCCGAGGCGCGCGCGGCACGCTCGATGAAGCAGCGCCGGTAGTGCGGGCAGCCGGCATAGACGCACTCGCCGCGCCGATCGGTCAGCGCGGCGGGCCCGTTGCGGCGGAACAATGTCGTCAGCCAGCCGGGCAGGTCGCCGCCGACCATGTCGCCGTCCACGGTGTACGCCGCCCAGCGCGCCACGAGCTGCGCCAGCACCGCCGCGCGCCCCGCGAACCCGCCCTGCAACGCGTCCTCGAGGTTGAGCAGGCACAGATAGTTCTCGCGCCCCTTGCGGGTGACGACGCGGTGGCGGCGCTCGGCGGGATCGGGGAACAGCCGGTGCGTCTCGCGCGACAGCTGGCGTTGCAGCGCCTTGGTATAGGTCGAAACCCACACCGGCCCGCCGCTCTTGGCCGCCCACAGCGAGGCGGGCGCGAGATAGCCGAGCGTCTTGCCGATCCCGGTCCCCGCCTCCGCCAGCACCATGTTGGGCGCGTCCCGAACGCTGCGCGGCGCGAAGGCGGCGGTGGCGGCGGCGGCATAGGCGCGCTGGCCGGGCCGTTCCTCCGCGCCATCCCCTGTCAGCGTCGCGAGCCGCGCCTCCGCTTCCGCGGGTTCCATCGGCACGACGCGGGGGGCGGGGCGCGGGGCCTGCTCCTCCCATTCGGGCAGACGCGCGAACAACGACCGCTCGCTCTCGACCGGCCGCGACAGCGCGGCGGCGACCAGCGGCGCCCACGGCCAGCGCAGCCGCGCGAGACTGGCCGCGCTCGCCCACGCGCCCTCACGCTCGGGCCAGTCGCCGCCTGGCACTGCGAGCAGCGCGGCGGCGGCCTCGGCCAGGAACTCGGCGACGTCGGCATCGGTCTCGGGCGGCGACAGGTCGACGGCGCGCGCCAGCCCCGCGGGCGTCGGCACCGCGAACCGCGCCGGGTGGACGAAGGCGAACAGCTCGAGCAGGTCGAGCCCCGACAGGTCGGGGTGGCCCAGCCGTTGCCCGATCAGCGGCGCGTTGAGCAGGATCACCGGCGTGTCGGCGGCGATCCGGATCGCCTCGCCGCGGCCGATCCGCCGACAGCCGTCGCGGTCGGCGATCCAGATGCCGGCGTGGCTGGCATGAAGTGCGGGGTGTGGGATCATGCCGCCTGCTCGCCATGCCAGCCGCACGGCCAGCGTTCGGATCCGCCCGGCCGGCCCCACACCGGCTGGTCGAGGAACGGGTACCAGCAGATACCCTCCACCGCGACGCCCGAGGCGGCGATCTGCGCGCGGACGTGCGCCAGCCACGCGGCCTGCGAGTCGCCGATCCGCGGAAACCGGCGGCGCGCGTGCCGGTGGCCGACGTGCCAGCTCGTCTCGGTGATCGCGATCGGCAGGCGGTAGCGCGCGTCGACCGCGCGCAGCACGTCGGCCAGCGGCACGCGTGCCTCGTGCGGGTAATAGTTGATCCCGACCATCGCGATGCGCCCGGTCGCGACCAGCGCATCGGTCGCGGCGAAGGTCGCCTCGTCCAGCCGGTGGAACGGGTCGCAGCTGTGGAAGCGCGCGTCGCAGGCGAGCGCCATCGTCGCCATCATCCGCCTTGCCACGTCGATCGCGGTGCGCTTGGGCCGGCGGCAGAACGTCGGCCACATCGAGGGTTCGTTGACCGCCAGCACGTGCGCCGTCCCGCCCGCGGCGGCGAGCGCGCGGGCGCAGCGCAGCGCGTGCGCCTCGGGCGCGGGCGGCGGATCGAAGTGGCACAGATCCCATATCACGCGGGTTCCCGCGGGCACCGCCGCGATGCGCGGCGCGGGATCGTACCGCCACGGCAAGCCGTCGCGCGCCGTGCCGATGCCCAGCGCGGCGGCGTCGCGGTAGTGGCGGGTCATGTCGGCATCGGGCGTGTGCCGCGTCTCGGCGAGCAGATCCTGATCGCACCAGCCCAGATGCCCGCACTCGAACCCCGCCCACAGCGGCACTTGCGGCGATCCGTCCATGGGGACGATCTACGGTGTTCTGGCCCTGTTCTCCAGTCCCGGCGCGCAGGATTTGCGCAGGCCGGTCGGACGCGTCAGAGCGGCACCGATGATCGACCCCGAAATCCGCTCCGCCGCCCCCGAGGCCAAGGCATGGCCCTACGAAGAGGCGCGCAAGCTTCTCAAGCGCTATCCGAACGGCAAGGCGGGCGGCGAGCCCGTCGTGTTCGAGACCGGCTACGGCCCCTCGGGCCTGCCGCACATCGGCACGTTCAACGAGGTGCTGCGCACCACCATGGTCCGCCGCGCGTTCGCCGAACTGTCGGACGCGCCCACGCGCCTGATCGCGTTCAGCGACGACATGGACGGCCTGCGCAAGGTGCCCGACAACGTGCCCAATGGCGCGATGCTGGCGGAGCATCTGGGCAAGCCGCTCAGCCGCATCCCCGATCCGTTCGGCACTCACGACAGTTTCGCCGCCCACAACAACGCCCGGCTGCGCGATTTCCTCGACCGCTACGGCTTCGACTACGAGTTCGTGAGCGCGGCCGAGGAATATGCGTCCGGCCGATTCGACGATGCCCTCAAAGCGGTGTTGCGCCACTACGACGCGATCCTGGGCGTGATGCTGCCGACGCTGGGTGCGGAACGGCGCGCGACCTATTCCCCCGTGCTGCCGGTGTCGCCGACCAGCGGCGTCGTCCTGCAGGTGCCGGTCGAGGTGGTGGATGCCGACGCGGGCCTGATCGCGTTCGTCGACCCAGATGGTGCGGGCGGCGGCGAGCGGATCGTGGCCTCCGCGCTGGGCGGCCATGCCAAGCTGCAATGGAAGGTCGACTGGGCGATGCGCTGGGTCGCGCTGGGCGTCGACTACGAGATGGCGGGCAAGGACCTGATCGACTCGGTCGTCCAGTCGGGCAGGATCGCGCGCGTGCTGGGCGCGCGGCCACCCGAGGGGTTCAACTACGAGATGTTCCTCGACGAGGCGGGGCAGAAGATCAGCAAGTCCAAGGGCAACGGCCTGACGCTGGAGCAATGGCTCGACTATGCGCCGCCCGAGAGCCTGGCGTTCTATGCCTATCGCGAGCCGCGCAAGGCCAAGCAGCTTCATCTGGGCGTCATCCCGCGCGCGGTGGACGATTACTGGCAGTCGCGCGTCGCCTATGCCGATCAGCCGGTGGCGCAGCGGCTGGGCAACCCCGTCCACCATATCCACGCCGGGCCACCGCCCGCGGGCGAGCTGCCGGTGACGTTTGGCCTGCTGCTCAATCTCGCCGGCGTGCTGGGCGGCGAGGCGAGCCGCGAGGGCATGTGGGGCTATCTCGCGCGCTATCTGCCCGACGCTAGCCCCGAGCGGTTTCCGGAGCTCGACCGGCTGATCGGCCATGCGCTCGCCTACAACCGCGACGTCGTCGCGCCGACGCTGAAGCGCCGGGCGCCCGATGCGCGCGAGGCCGACGCGCTGGCGCTGCTCGACGCCGGCCTCGCCGCGCTGCCCGAGGGGGCGGGGGCGGAAGAAGTGCAGACCCTGGTGTACGAGACGGGCAAGGCGACGTTCGGCAAGGAGGCGCTGCGCGACTGGTTCCGTACGCTGTACGAGACGCTGCTGGGATCGAGCCAGGGCCCGCGCATGGGCAGCTTCATCGCGCTGTACGGCGTCGCGAACACGCGCCGGCTGATCGCCGAGGCGCTGGCGATGGACGGATAGCGGTGTCGCGCGGGCGGCTTGGGCGATGACCGCGACGCCGCACGCGCGCGGCACGCCCGGCTATCGCCGGCTGACGCTGGCGATGCTGTTCGCGGGCTTCTCCACCTTCTCGCTGCTCTACGCCGCGCAGCCGCTGCTGCCGACGTTCGCCCGCGCGTTCGACCTGTCCGCAGAAGGCGCGAGCCTCGCGGTGTCGATCGCCACCGGGCCGCTCGCGATCGGCATCCTGGTGGCCGGCGCGCTGTCGGACCGGTGGGGGCGGCGGCCGATGATGGTCGCGGCGATGTTCGCGGCGGGGGTCGCGACGCTGCTCGCGGCGGTCGCGCCCGGCTGGGGCAGCCTGCTCGCCTGCCGGATGCTGACCGGCGTCGCGCTGGCGGGCGTGCCGGCGGTGGCGATGGCGTACGTCGCCGAGGAGGTGGACGCGGCCTCGGTCGGCTCGGCGATGGGATTGTACATCGCCGGCACCGCGATCGGCGGCATGGCCGGCCGGATCGGCGTGAGCCTGATCGCGAGCGCGGCGGACGGGCTGGTTTCCGGCGTCGCGGGATGGCGCTGGGCGCTGGGCGCGGTCGGGCTGGTGGGATTGGCAATGGCGGAGGCGTTCCGCCGGCTCGCGCCGCCCTCGGCACAGTTCGTCGCGCGCGGCGCGCGACGGCAGGCCCCGCACGTCGGCGCCCGTGCGCTGCTGCGCGATGCCGCGCTGCCGTGGCTGTATCTCGAAGGCTTCGTGCTGATGGGGGTGTTCGTCACCGTGTACAATTACGCTGCGTTCCGGCTGGAGGGCGCGCCGTACCGACTGGGGCAGGCGACGGTCAGCGCGATCTTCCTCCTGTACCTCGTCGGGTCGGCCAGCTCGGCGTGGTTCGGCGGCATGGCCGGGCGGATCGGCCGGCGGCTGGTGTTCCCGGTGCCCGTCGCGCTGCTGATCGCGGGCGTCGCGCTCACCGCCGCCGCGCCGCTGGCGCTGGTGGTCGCGGGGATCGCGCTGGTGACGGTCGGCTTCTTCGGCGCGCATTCGATCGCGAGCGCCTGGGTCGGCCGGCGCGCGCTGGCGGCGCGGGGGCAGGCGGCGGCGCTGTACCTGTTCTTCTACTATCTGGGGTCGAGCGTGCTGGGGTCGGCGGGCGGTGTCGCCTGGACGCGCGGCGGCTGGCCCGGGGTGGCGTGGTTCTGCCTCGCGCTGGGCGCGGTGGCGCTGGCGGGCGCGGCGGCGCTGTGGCGGGTCGCGCCGCTGCCGGCCGCGACCCCGATGACGCTCGTGGAAGGCTAGGGCGCCTCACCCGGCTCCCGGGTAACGAAGGTTGCCCGGCGGCGGAACAGTCCGGAGACCATTCGTGCGTCCCGTCGTTGAGCGGGCATGAACGCGATCGAGGTCTCGGGCCTGGCCAAATCGGTGGGAGCGGACCGCCGGCTGTTCTGCGGCCTCGATCTCGCGGTCGCGCCGGGCGAGCTCGTCGCGCTGATCGGCGAGTCGGGCGTCGGCAAGTCGACGCTGCTCAACATCCTGGCGGGGCTCGACGACGCCGACGCGGGCGAGGTGCGGATCGCGGGCACCGCGCTGACGGGGCTGGACGAGGGCGCGCGGACCCGGCTGCGGCGCGAGAAGATCGGCTTCGTGTTCCAGGCGTTCCACATCCTGCCCTATCTGACGCTGGCGCAGAACGTCGCGCTGCCGCTGGCGCTGATCGCGCCCGACGCCGGCGCGGCGGAAGCACGCGCGCGGGCGATGCTCGATGCGGTGGGCCTGGGCGACCGGGGTCAGGGCTATGCCCGCGACCTGTCGGGCGGCGAGTTGCAGCGCGTGGCGATCGCACGCGCGCTCGTCCACCGCCCCGCGTTGATCCTCGCCGACGAGCCGACCGGCAACCTCGATCCCGAGACCGCCGCGCGCGTGCTGGCGCTGTTCGCCGATGCGACGCGGGCGGGTGGCGCGGCGGGGATCATGGTGACGCACTCGGCGGCGACGGCGCAGGTGGCGGACCGGGTGCTGACGCTGACCAGCGCCGGTCTGTCCGCGGCTTGAGCATCCACGCGCCCGTCGAGCCCGGCCTGTTCCGCTCGCGGCTCGCGCTGCGCTGGCTGATCGCGGGCGAGTGGCGCTGGCACCCCGCGCGGTTCCTGGCGACGGCGGTGGCGATCGCGGTGGGCGTCGCGCTCGGCTTCGCGGTGCACCTCGTCAACGGATCGGCGCTATCGTCGTTCGAGGGCGCGGTCAGCGGCGTCAGCGGCGCCGCCGACCTGCAGGTGCGGGCCGCGAGCGCGCTGGGGTTCGACGAGGCGCTGTACCCGCGCGTCGCCACCGCGGCGGGCGTCGCGGATGCCAGCCCGGTCCTCGTCCTGTCCGCGCGGATCGGGGCGTCACGGCTGACGCTGCTGGGGCTCGACGTTATCCGCGCGGCCGCCGTCACGCCCAGCCTCGTCGGCGTGCGCGCATCGGGGCCGGACCCGTCGGGCGACGACGTGTTCTCGGGCGATGCGGTGTTCCTGTCCCGCCCGGCGCTCGCCGCCGCCCGCGCGCGCATCGGCGAGCAGGTGATCGTCGTCGCCAACGGCCGGCGCGTGCCACTGACGGTTGCGGGCGTGCTGCCCGGGGCGGGCGAGCAGGTGGTGGGCACGATCGATATCGCCGCCGCGCAATGGCGGTTCGGGCGGCTGGGGCGGCTCGACCGGCTCGACCTGAAGCTCGCCGACCGCGACGCCGCGACCGCCGCGCTGCCCCGATTGCTGCCCGCCGACGCGGCGCTGTCGACCGGGGCGAGCGAGGCGCGGGCGGGCGACGCGCTCAGCCGGGCGTATCGCGTCAACCTCGACATGCTGGCGCTCGTCGCGCTGCTGACCGGGGGGTTCCTGGTGTTTTCCGCGCAATCGCTGTCGGTCGCACGGCGGCTGCGCGCGTTCGCGCTGCTGCGCACGCTGGGCATGCCGCGCGCGGGCATCGTCGCGGCGGTCACGGCCGAAGGTTTGGTCATCGGCGCGATCGGATCGGCGGCGGGGCTGGCGGCAGGATATGGCATGGCGGCGGCGGCGCTGCGCTGGTTCGGCGGCGACCTGGGCGCGGGTTATTTCCATGGCGGCACCGCGCATGTCGTGTTCCAGCCGGGCGCGGCGGCGACGTTCTTCGCGCTCGGGCTCCTTGCGGCGCTGCTGGGCAGTGCGATCCCGGCGCGCGCCGCGAGCCGCGCGGCCCCGGCGGCGGCGCTGAAGAATGCGGGCGACGTGCTCGATCCGCGCGCGCCCGTGCCGTGGCTGCCCGCCCTGATCCTGATGGCGGCGGGCGGCGTGGCGGCGTTGCTGCCCGCGCTCGGCGGCCTGCCCGTCATGGGCTTCGTCAGCATGGCGCTGTTGCTGGCGGGCGGTGTCGCAGGAGTGCCGTGGCTGGTCCGCTGGCTGCTCCGCCCGCTGCGGGATCGCGGGGTCGGCGGCCTGCCTGCGACGCTCGCGCTCCGCCATGTCCAGGGTGCGCCGGGCGAGGCGGCGACCGCGCTGTGCGGCATCGTCGCGTCCACCGCGCTGATGATCGCGATGGCGACGATGGTGACGAGCTTCCGCGGCGCGGTCGACGAGTGGCTCGGCCAGGTGCTCGCCGCCGACCTGTACCTGCGCGCGGAGCCTGGCGCAGCGTTCGATCCGGCGGTGCAGGCGCGGCTCCGGGCCGTGCCGGGCACGGCGCACGTGTCGTTCAGCCGTCAGCTGCCGCTCGCGCTGTCGCCCGACCAGCCGCCCATCGTGGTCATCGCACGCGACCTCGACAGCCGGGCGCAGGACGCGCTGCTGGTCACGATCCGCACCGCGCCGATCCCGGCGGGGGCGACGCCGGTGTGGGTGTCGGAACCCGCCGAGCGACTGTACGGCTGGCATGCGGGAAACCGGATCACGCTGCCGCTCGGGCGTGGGGCATCGTTTGCGGTGGCGGGCGTGTGGCGCGACTATGCCCGGCAACAGGGCGCGGTCGTGGTGCGCAGCGCGGACTATACGCGCCTGACCGGGGACGCGACGCGCGACGAGGCGGCGGCGATGCTGCGCCCCGGCGCGGACCCGGACGCGGTCGGACGCGCGATGCTCGCCGCGCTGCCGGTCGCGCTGCGCCCCGCGGTGACGACCGCTCAGCCCCGCGCGCTGCGCCGGTACGCGCTCCAGCTCTTCGACCGCAGTTTCGCGGTGACGTACGTGCTCGAAGCGGTGGCGATCCTCGTCGGGCTGGCCGGCGTCGCTGCCACCATGTCGGCGCAGACGATCGCGCGCGCGCGTGAGTTCGGCATGTTGCGCCACCTGGGGCTGGAGAAGCGGCAGATCGTCGCGATGCTGGGCACGGAGGGCGCGTTGCTGGGCGCGATCGGCGGGGTGGCGGGCGTGGCGCTGGGCGGACTGCTGGGCCAGGTGCTGATCCACGTCATCAACCCGCAGTCGTTCCACTGGACGATGACGACGCGTTGGCCGGTGGGCACGATCGCGGGCGTGGTGGCGGCGCTGATCGGCGCGGCGGCGATCACCGCGATGCTGGCCGGGCGGCGTGCGACCGCGCAGGACGCGCTGCTGGCGGTGAGGGAGGATTGGTGATGCGGCGCGTGGGATCCCTGCTGGCGATGGCGACGCTCGCCGCCGCGCCCGCGTCCTCGCCCTATCCGGTGGTGAGGCCGGGCATTCGCCTCGCCTTTCCCGCCGACCACGGCGCGCATCCCGCGTTCCGCACCGAATGGTGGTACGTCACGGGATCGCTGACCGGCGCGGACGGGCGCCCGATCGGCTTCCAGATCACCTTTTTCCGCACTCGCCCGCCGACGACCGACGCCAACCCCAGCCGGTTCGCGCCCGCCCAGGTGCTGTTCGCGCACGCGGCGCTGTCGGACGGCGCGATCGGCCACATCCTGCACGGCGAGCGCGCGGCGCGGGCCGGGTTCGGGCTGGCGGGCGCACGGATCGGTGACACCGACGTGGCCTTGCGCGACTGGACGTTGCGCCGTCTTCCCGACGGGCGCTTCGCGGGAAAGGTGCGGACGCCCGAGTTCGCGCTCGACCTCGCGTTCCGGCCCACGCAACCCGTGCTGGCGCAAGGCGAGGGCGGGTACAGCCGCAAGGGGCCACGGCCGGACCAGGCAAGCTATTACTACTCGGTCCCCCACCTCGCGACGACCGGCACCGTCACCGTGCACGGGCGGACGACGCGGGTGAGCGGGGAGGCGTGGCTCGATCGCGAATGGTCGTCCGACTATCTCGCCCCCGGCGCGACCGGCTGGGACTGGACGGGGCTCAACCTCGACGACGGGGGCGCGCTGATGGCGTTCCGCATCCGGCGCCAGCCCACCCCGCGGAACGGTACGTCGCGAGGACCACAGGACGACGGCGGCGTGCTGTGGGCGGGCGGCAGCTATCGCGCACGCGACGGGCGGGTGACGCGCCTCGCGCCCGGCGACGTGCGGTTCACGCCCGTGCGGACGTGGCGCTCGCCGGCGACCGGCGCGGTCTATCCGGTCGCGCAATGGCTCGACGTCCGCCTGCCCGGCGGCATCCGCCGTTTCCCGCTGCAGCCGCTGTTCCCCGACCAGGAACTCGATTCGCGCGCCAGCGGCCTGCCCGTGTACTGGGAGGGCGCGGTGCGCACGACGGGCGGGCGTGGCTATCTCGAGCTGACGGGCTATGCCGCGCCGCTGCACATGTGATCCGGGCGGGGGGCCCGACCCGGCTATCGTCCGGGCTGGCGGGCCGCCCGTGGCAGGAACGTCGCCGACAGGCCATGGTACAGCTTTTCCCGGCAGACGCTGCGGCTCGCCCAGTCGGCGATGAACGCGGTCGCGAACATCGGCAGCATCAGGCCGCGGCTGGCGGTCGTCTCCGACAGGATGATGACCGCGGTCAGCGGCGCGCGCACGACGCCGGTGAAATAGGCCACCATGCCCAGGATCACCACCGCGCCGGCGGGATCGTGCGGGAACAGTGCGTGGAGCAGGTTGCCGACACCGGCGCCGACCGCCAGGCTGGGCGCGAAGATGCCGCCGGGCAGCCCCGCCACCGCCGTCGCCAGCGTCGCGGTGAACTTCGCCGGCCCGAACCACAAGGGCGCGTCCGCGCTGACCATCATCGCCCGCGCGGCGGTGTAGCCCGTCCCCCAGGTCAGCCCCGTGGCGACGCCCAGCGTGGCGACGACGACGCCGCACAGGCCCGCGAACACCACCGGCCGCGCCTTGGCCCAGCGCGTCAACCGATGTCGCCCGGTCGCCAGCGCCAGCACCGCGCGCGAGAAGGCGCCGCCCGCCAGGCCGCCGCCGACGCCGGCGACCGGCACCACCGCGAGCGCGGCGACGAGCGGCAGGTGCGCGCCGATCGCACCGAAATAGACGTAATCGCCCGACAGGCTCTGGGCGACCATGCCCGCGATGACGATCGACGACAGCACCATCAGCGTCACGCGCTGTTCGTAGGCGGCGGCGAGTTCCTCGATCGCGAACATCACCCCCGCCAGCGGCGTGTTGAACGCCGCCGCGACCCCAGCGGCGCCGCCCGCGATCACCACCGCGCTCTTCAGCGGCACGCGCAGGAACCGGTGGCTGACCCCCATCACGGCGGCGGCGAGCTGCACCGTCGGCCCCTCGCGCCCGACGCTGGCGCCGCACAGGATCGCGCCCATCGTCAGCAGCGCCTTGCCGGTGACCGCCCGGACCGAGATCAGGTCGCCGGTGGCGGCGGCCGGATCGTTGCGCGCGGCCATCACCTGCGGGATCCCCGATCCGCGCGCCAGCGGAACGTACCGGCGCGTCAGCCACACCAGCGCCATGAAGCCGAGCGGCGTCGTCACCAGCGGCGCCCACGGCCAGCGGTGGACGAACCGGTCGAACGTCGATCCCATCCGGTCGGACGCCTGCGCGAACAGCACCGCGACGACGCCCACCGCCACCGCCCCGGCGATGACCGCGATCCGCTGGCGGAACCGCACGGACGTCGGCCCGCGCGACCGCAACAGCGCGCGCAGGCGGGAAGGGGTCCATGGCCTGGTCCTGCGGGCGATGATCGGTTCGTCGGGCACTCGCCACCTTAGGCGACGCGATCGGCGGTCGTCACCCCGCACGTGGCCGGCCGGTCGACGCCGCCGCGCGCGCAGGCGGGCGGCTGCATTCCCCTCTGCCAATGTTGGAACGGGCATGACATCGCACGGCCTTGACCAGCCCGTGCCTCCTGCCCGACTCGCCGTTCTCGCCCCGGAGGCAGCGGAAACGGGCGGCGAATGAGGCGTCATCGCCGAACTTTCGTAAACTTAAGGCCTTCGAGGGGCGGTCAGGCCGCGACCTCCTCGCCGCTGCCCTCGTCGACATCGGCGCCGTCCTCGGCCGCGACGCCGTCCTCCATCGCGGCCTCGTCCGCCGCCAACCGGCCCGCGTCCGCCGCGGTGATGCCGAAGCGCGCGGCGACGTCGGGGGCGTAGCGCAACAGATCGGGGCGCAGCTTCAACAGGCTGACGTCCTTGGCCTTGCCCTCCATCATCACGTCGAACTCGAGTCCCTGCGCCATCCGCATGAACGTCGCGAACTCGAACGGGTTGGTGAAATCGGCATGCCCCGTCCACACCGGCGGGCGCAGCACGGTGCGCACCCGCGCGGTCGGCTTCACGACGGCCTTCAGCGTCTCGCCCTTGCGCACCTTGCCGCCCGTCGCCGCCGCGCGCTGCTTCGCGGTGATCTTCTGCTTCACCTCGCGCATCTCGGTGCGCGGGCTGGAGAAGTGGATCTTGGGCCGGACGCCGCTCGGCCAGGTGGCCAGGAACGCCGCCAGCGTCGCGCGCATCTCCAGCCCTTCGGGGTTGAGGCACCACAGATGCTGATAGTCGAAGATCAGCCGGACGCCCGTCCGCTCATGGAGCCACAGCACGTCGGCGGCGGAGAAGCGCAGGTCGTCGTTCTCCAGCACCAGCCGGCGACGCACCACGTCCGGGCACTGCTCCCAGCCGCGGATCCAGCGTTCGCGGCTGGCGTCATGGTCGTCGTACACGCCGCCGACATGGGTGATGACCACCGCCTCGTCGTCCAGCTCCATCCGGTCGAGCATCTCGGACTGGCTGGCGAGGTCGGCGATGCTGCGCCCGGTGAGGCCCTCGTCCGGGCTGTTGAGCAGGACGTATTGCGACGGGTGGAACGACAGGCGCATGTCGTACGCGCGCGCCTTGGCACCGAACGCGCGCAGCTCAGCGTCCGCTTCGGCGAGCTGGCCGTGGAACTGCGGCATGTCGGGGTGGGTCGCATAGGGCGCGAGGTCCGACGACAGCCGGTACATCGTCAGCGCCTCGGCATGGCAATAGTCGAGGATGCGGCCGACCTCGTCGAGCGAGCAGCGCAGGTGCGGGTCCTTCTGCCAGCGGCGGGTGTCGTTGGACTTGAAGCCGGGCCGGCCCATCACCTTGACGGGGAAGCCGAGTCGAAGCGGTCTGTCGGTCATCCTCGCTCAACGACCGGGTCGCCCGAGTGCTCCGTGCATCGACTTGTGTTACCTCGACAAACAGTCGTATTGATGCTCGGGAAACCTTGAAGCCGGATCGGCCGTTCCGTGCTCGTGTCCGTGAAGGTAGGTCCATGCTCAAGAGTGCCCTCACCACCCGCCTCGAACGCTATCTCGACCTGACGCCGGAGGAGCGCGACGCGCTCGACTGGGCGGAACGGCGCGAGCAGCGGGTCCGTGCGGGCGCGCAGATCATGCGCGAGGGTGAGCCCAACGACCAGCTCTACATCGTCCAGCAGGGCTGGCTGCACAGCGCCTCGACACTGGCGGGCGGTGGGCGGCAGATCCTGCGCTTCCACTATGCCGGCGACCTGATCGGCACGTCGAGCATCGCGTGGAGCCTGGCTTCCAACACGCTGACCGCGGTCAGCGACTGCATCATCTCCGAACTGTCCAAGGCGAACCTCGGCCGCATCTTCAAGGCGCAGCCGCGATTGGCGGGCCTCCTCTACGCGGTGGCGGCGGCGGAGAACGTCGCGATGAGCGACCGGCTGACCTCGATCGGGCGGACGGGCGCGGTGGATCGCCTGTCGACGCTGCTGCTCGACATGCTGGCGCGGTTGCGGACGACGGCGGGCGGCGTGATCGACTCGTTCGAGCTGCCGCTGACCCAGGCGGACATCGGCGACGCGGTCGGGCTGACCAAGGTGCACGTCAACCGCACGATCCGCGAGATGGAGCGCCGCGAGCTGATCGAGCGGATCGGCAAGCGCGTGCGGGTGAAGAACGAGGCCGCGCTGGCCGCCGCCGTCGGCTTCGTCGACCGCTATCACGAGATCGCGACCGACTGGCTCCCATCCGCCGCTTGACCACGAGCGGGTGCGACTAGGCGCGCACCCAGCCCGAGACGATCCATCGTCCGGTGCGGCGACCGCCGGCCTGCCGCCATCGGACTCCGGTCGCATCCAGGAAGCGGGCGTGGATTCCGGCGGCGTGCTGGACGAAATCGTAGAAGTCGATCCGGTGATGCGCCAGCACCAGCCGCCCGCCGGGACGCAGCGCGGCGGCGACGTCGCGCGCGGTCTGCGTCATCGCGCGCGGCGACAGGTAATAGAGCAGTTCCGCCACCACGACCGCGTCGTAGCGCGGGCGGGGTAGCCGGCCCGGAACCGCCAGCACGGACGCCCGCGCGCGGTCCGCCTCGGCACCAGGCCGTTCGGCGAGCGCGGCGGCGACCAGATCGGTCCCTTCGCGCGTCCCCTCCGTCGCGTCGAGCCGCAGCGCACGCCGCGCCAGCGCGACGCTGTTCGACCCGTTGCCCGCGCCGAGCTCGAGCACCCGCCCGAGCGGGCCGGGTCCCAGCGCGTGCAGGATGGCACGGCGCTTGAGCGCCTCGTCGGCATCCGAGAACGTGGCCCAGGGGTCCGCGTCCGCGCGGAACTTGTCGGCGAACCCGGCCAGATCGATCGCCGCCATCCGCTACAGCGCCGGCACGAGCAGCCCGGCAGCGGCGGCGGCACCGACGCGCATCCGCTGCGCATCGGGCGCCGGCTGGCGCAGGTAGACCGACAGGTCGGCGATCGTCGCGGACAGCGGATGGTCGACGAACATACCGGGCAGTCCCACCGCGGACTGCGCGACCGTCAGCGCGCGCTCGCCCGCCGACAGCACCGCGGCGCGGGCGGCGGCGACGCGGGGCAGTCGCACCTCGTCCGCCTCGTCGAACCAGCGCCGCGCGGTGTCGCGCACCACGCCCGCGATGCCGTCGGCGAGTGCGAACAACTCCGCCAGCCGGCCGGCCTGGTGCGGATCGGCGGCACGGTCCGTCGCTACCAGATGATCGCGCACGCGGTCGAACAGCGCGGCGATCCCGCCTGCCTGCACCGCGACGAAGCGGAGCGCGCCGCCGCTCAGATACGGCTCGCGCGCATAGGCTCCCACCGCGCCGATGGGTGCCGACGATGCGACGGGGGCGTCGGACCAGCGCACGACGTGCGTCTCCGACCGCTGCATCCCGATCGTCCGCCACCAGCTGCGGTCGATGGCGGGCGAAGTTGCGGCGAGGTCGACCAGCACCAGCTGGCGCCCGCCCTCGCCATCGGCGCCGACCAGCGCGTGGGTGAGGATGCCCGCGCCCGAGGCATAGGCCTTGGCGCCGTCCAGCCGCCACCCGCCCTCGCCATCGCGTCGCAGGCGCAACGGCTCGCCCGGCAGGTCGGCGTTCCAGACGCCCAGGATCGCATCGTCGGGGGGAAGCTGATCGGGCGTGCCGTAGCGGCGCACGATCTGCCCGGCGTCGACATGCCCTTCGAACAAACGGCCGAGCGGCAAGTCGCGCCGCCCGACCCCGTGGAGGAGCCGCAGCAACGCGATCGCGGTGTCCGCATCCTCCGGATCGTGCCGGGTAGGCAGGTCCGCCGTCAGGCGCCGGATCTCGCCGGCCAGGGTGGTCACGCCGCGACCTCGGCGCGCGCGTCGGCCAGCGCGTCGAGCGCCGCCTGCGCCTCCGCCAGTGTGACGATGCGCGGGCCGCCCGGCACCGCGGGAGCGATCCGCATCGCGAACGCCTCGGCATTCGGGCACTCGCCGGCGACCGTCAGGATCTCGTCGACCGGCAGGCCCAGTCGCGACGCCAGCTCCGTCGCCGACCCGTCGAGCCGCGCGAACGCGGCGCGCGCGATCGCCTGACCATGATATTGCCAGGTGACGTCGGCGGGATGCGCGACCCGGGCCGGACCCCCGCGATCGTGCCAGGCGAGCGCGCTGGCGAGGCCGCCGGGTGCCCGTCCGCAGCGCCGCGACGACGTTTCGACCCGTGCCGCCGCGTCGCGACGGACGCGCAGGCCGAGCCGGTGAGCGCGGTCGACGATCAGCGCATCCTCGCCGCACGGCACCGGATCGAACCCGCCGAGCGCGCGATACGCTTCGGCGCGGAAGGCGAGATTGGCGCCGCCGGTGTGATGGTGGCCGGGCGCGGGGTCCCAGGCGACCGGATCGATCTCGCGGCGGTGCGCGTGGAGACGGTCGTAATATCGTTCGACCGCGTCCTGCGCCGGGTCGGGTCGCTCGGGCGAGCGCACGATGCGGCCGGCGACCACGTCCGCGTCCGCCAGCGCGCGGCCGATCGACGCGAGCCAGTCGGGCGCGGGGGCGCTGTCCGCATCGGTGGTCGCGAGCCGCGCCGCGCCGCTCGCCTCGGCCATCGTCATCGCCGCCCGGCGCGCCCGTCCCGCATTGGGCTCCGCGCGAGCGATCGAGCTCACCAGCGTCGCGAACGGCGCGTCCCAGCCCCGGACGACCGCCTCGCTCGCGTCCGTGCAGCCGTCGAGCAGGAACGCGACCGTGACCGTTTCGGGATCGACCTCGCGTTGCCGGGACAATGCCTGCAACAGGCGCGGCAGCAGCGCCTCTTCGTCACGCACCGGGATGCCGATCGCGATGCTGGAGGAGGGAAGGTCGGCCACGCCCGGGCACGTCGCCGAGCCGCCCGACGCTGTCAACGCCAGGACGATGCAAGTATGACGTGGGTCAAATCGATGGGCTGGTCGCAGCGGAAGCCGGCGTGCGACCGGCCGTGACGTCCGATGACGCCCCGGCCGGATCGCCGCATCCATCTCCTCGAGAGACTCGGCCACTGACGGGCGATGCCTCCGAATGCCCCGACCATAGCCACGGTCGCATTCATCCACCAGTCACATTTCTTACCAACCTGCTAGATTTATGGGCATGTTGCCTAAACGGCACGCACGTGCGCCGGAACGGTGCGCATCACCTGCGTGGCGAACCGCTCCATCTCCTCGGCCTGCGGGCTCATCTGAAGCAGCAGCAGGTCGAGCCCCGCCGCCTCATACTCCTCGATCCGTTCGCGCAGTTGCTCGGGCGTGCCGACCAGATTGGGGCGCAGGCCGCGGTTGGAGACGGCGTATTCCTGGAGCTTGAGCTCGCGTTCGAGCTGCGTGCCCGACAGCCACTGGTCGAAATTGGCGTAGCCGGCGGGCAGCTCGGCGACGGTCGTGATGCGCTCCAGCTCGCGCTTCGCCTCCGCTTCCGAGTCGCGCACGATCGCATAGGCGGCCATGCCGTAGGTCATGTCCGGCCGGCCGATCGCGCGGCGGCGCGCGGCCATGTCGGCGATCTTGGGCGCGATCGCCTCGGCCGGGTCGCCGTGCATGACGTACGCGTCGCATTGTGCGGCGATCATCGCCTTGGCCTTGTCGCTTTCGCCGCCGGCATAGATCACCGGCGGCTTCACCGGCTTGGGCGCGCAGATCGCGTCCTGGAGCGTGTAGAAGTCGCCGCCGAAGCTGAACCGCTCCTCGGTCCACAGCCCCTCGACCACCTTCAGCCATTCGGACGTGCGGGCGTAGCGATCGTCGTGCTGATCGAACTGGAGGCCATATTGCTTCGCCTCGTCCGCCCACCACGACGAGACGACGTTGAGGCTGAGCCGCCCGCCCGAGATGCGGTCGATGTTCGCCGCCGCCTTCGCGAACAACGCCGGCTGGTGGAAATTGGGGCGCACCGCGACCATCAGCTCCAGCTTGGAGGTGACGGCGGCGAGCGCGGCGGCGGTGGACCAGGCGTCGAGCGCGGGCTCGGTCACGCCCTTGATGTCGTTGAGGTTGAGCTCTGCGATCAGCGTCAGGTCGTAGCCCCAGCGCTCGGCGTCGACCGTCAGGCGCCTGGCATAGTCCCAGCTCGCCTCCATTCCCTCGTCTGGCACGTTGCGCAGCCAGCCGCCGAACACCGGCATCCAGAATCCGTAGCGCATCTATCGCTGCTCCTCGATCACTCGGACGAGATAATCCACGAGCCGGTCGTGCGGGTCCCAGCCCAGCACGTCGATCGGCCGCGCGACGAAATTGGACAGCGCGTTGATGTCATAGAAACGGGGCACGCCGTCGCGGTCGTCGATCATCACCTCCACCCCGCCGACGTCGAGGTCCATCGCGCGCGCGATCGCTTCCGCGGCGTCGATCAGCGCGGGCGCGGGGCGGATCGCGGACATCGGGATCGGCTGGCCGGGCACGACGCAGGCGTCCGCCGGGCACAGGTCGAACGCCCCGCCGCCGCGCACGTCGAGCGCGTAGAGGAAGCGGCGCTCCAGCGTCTCGATCCGGATCGACGCGCCGTCGCGGGCGGGGACATAGTCCTGCACCAGCAGCACGCCGTCGATGCTGGTCGGCAGGTCGCCGTCCGCGATCACCGCGCGCAATTCCGCCATCGAGTCGAACTTGACGATCCCCGCGCCCGATCCGCCGATGTTCGCCTTTACCACCAGCGGGAACGCCAGCGTCGCGGCGGCGCCCGCCACGTCGGCGGCGCGATGCACCACGCGCGTCTCGGGGATCGCGAGCCCGAGCGAGGCGATCAGCGATAATTGCCGCGCCTTGGACGCGTCGATCGCCAGCACGTCGGGACCGTTCACGATCCGCGCGCCGGTGCGCCGCCAGTGATCGAGCAACGCGGCGGCGTGGAAGATCGGATGCTCGGCCACGCCGCCGTCACCGCGCAGGAAGCTCGACATCGCGATGCGATTGAACGCGACGGGCGCGGGGCGAGCGAGGTCGGCGGGGTTCCAATGGCCGTCGGGCGTGGTCGCGGCATAATCGACGCCGCGCCGGTCGAGCGCGGCGAACAGCGGGCGGAACCAGTCGGGGTGCTCGTAGAGGATCGCAAGGTCGGTCATGCCTGGTCCTCGAGGCCGCCGAAAGTTCCGAAAGTTCCGGCATATCGACACGAGCGGGGCCCCTCGCCGCCTCCGTGCAGCGGATGGAGACGACGGCGCAGGTGCGGGGGACGGAGGCGGTGCGAACGGGTCATGCGAGTGGCATGGCACACGATTTCCAACTTTGGGAGGGCCGGCGGCCCCCGCGCGTCACAGCTCCCGCAGCGCCGTCACCAGCCGGTCCACCTCACCCAAGGTGGCGTAATGGCACAGCCCGACGCGCACGAGCCCGCCCGCATCCTCCAGCCCCAGCCGGCGGATCACCTCCACCGCATAGAAATGCCCGGACCAGGCGTGGATGCCGCGCGCCGCGAGATGCGCCGCCACCGCGTCGGGATGATGGCCGGCCAGCGTGAAGCCGAACGTCGGCACACGCCCCGCCATCGTCGGCGCGCCATACAGCACCAGCCCCGGCACCTCGCGCAGGCCCGCCAGCAGCCGCTCGCCCAGCTCGTGCTCGTACGCGATGCAGCCGTCCATCGCCGCGATCAGCGCCGTGCGACGATCCGCGACGCCGGGCGACAGCTCGCGGCCGAGCCATTCGAGATAGTCGACCATGCCGATCGCGGCGGCCATCGCCTCGAACGACGGCGTCCCCGTCTCGAACCGGTGCGCGCCCTCGTCGCCGGCGGGGCGCACCTTGTAGGCGTCGATCGTCGCCGCGAGCGCGCCGCGGACCCACAGCACGCCCAGATGCGGCCCGAACAGCTTGTAGGGCGAAAAGGCGAGCAGGTCGCAGTCGAGCGCGGCGACGTCGATCGCGACGTGCGGCGCGGACTGGACCGCGTCGACGTACACCAGCGCGTCCGGCGCATGGGCGCGCACGACCCGGACCGCGCCGGCGACGTCGTTGAGCGTGCCCAACGCGTTGCTGGCACCGCCCAGCGCCACCAGCCGGGTGCGCGGGCCGACGAGCGCCGCGAGATCGCCCGGGTCCCACGCGCCAGTCGCCGGATCGAAGTCGAGCCAGCGCACCGTCATCCCGCGATCGCGCGCGACGAGCAGCCACGGCGCGACGTTGGCGTCGTGATCGAGCCGCGTCACCACCAGCTCGTCCCCCGCCTGCCAGTCGCGGGACAGCGCGCGGCCGACTCCCATCGTCAGGCTGGTCATGTTGGCGCCGAACGCGATCTCGTCGGGCTTGCCGCCGAGCAGCTCGGCCATCGCGGCATGGGCCAGCGTGGCGAGCGCATCCGTCTCCGCCGAGGTGACGAACGCGCCGCCCGTGTTGGCGGTGCCGCGCTCCAGATGCGCGACCATCGCCCGGATCGCGGGCGCGCAGACCTGCGTCCCGCCGGGCGCATCGAAATACACCCGGTCGTAGCGCAGCGCGGGGAACTGCGCGCGCACCGCGTCGATGGGGAAGGGGGCGGCGGGAGTGGAGGCGATCATGCAGGGTCCTTCGCCTTCGCGACCGGCCGCGGCAAGTGCGAAGCGGTCGGCCCGGACGTAGAGCAGGCGAGGGCCCGTTCTCGCCTAGAGGGTAGCGGTGACGGCGGCGGTGGCAGCGCCGCCGTGCGCGCCGTCCGATCCGTGACCCGCCGACGCCGGCGTGGCATGACGCGGGGATGAGTCGTCCCGACCCGACCGACCCCGATCGCCCGGTGCTGCCGTGGCGACTGGTGGCGGGCGCGCTGCTGCATGTCGCGGTGCCGGCCTATCTGGTCGTGCTGGCGGCGGCGTGGCTCGCGATCGGGGTACCCGTTGCCCCGCTCGGCTTCGTCGGCCGGGTGAGTGCGCTGTTCCTCGCCGGTTTTGCGCTCGTCGTGTTCGTGGCGTCGGGCGTCGCCGCGCTGCTCGATCCACCGCTGCGCCGCCGTCGTGCCCGGCGGGAGGATGCCGATCCCGCCATGCCCGCGCGCCGGGCGACGGCGCAGCTGGCGAGCGCATTGCGCCGGGCCGATGCGATCGGGGGCGCGGCGTTGACTGCCGCCGTCGCGTGGCTGCGCGCCGTGCGGTGGGACCTGGGCGACGCGCACGACCGGGCGATCGTCGCCGACCTCGCCCGCGCCGTCGACGCCTTTGCCGCCGCGCACGCCAGCGCCGCGTCCGACCGGCGCGAGGACGTGGCCGGTCACGCCGCCGACGCGCTGACCCGGGTCGCGATCGCGGCGGAGGACCTCGCCATCGAACGCGCCCGACTCGACGAAGGCGACGCGCTCACCCACGCGCGGTATCTCGCGAACCGCTATCCTTCTTCCACTCTCGATCCCGCTGGACCCGATCGTGACTGAGGCGTAATCATTCACCCCGGGCGCGGGCAACACGCCCTGGCGAGTCGTGATCGACCGTCATTCTCAGGGGCCATCATCCATCATGAACACGTCTCTAGTGCTCGGCGCATCGGCCGTGGTGCTGCCGGTCGTCGTCGTCCTCTACATCCTGTCGCGCGCGGTCCGCTATGTCGGCAACAACCGCGTCGCGATCGTAGAGAAACTGTGGAGCCGCAACGGCTCCGTGCCGGGCGGGCTGATCGCGCTGAACGACGAGGCGGGGTATCAGCCCGCGGTGCTGCGCGGCGGCTATCACTTCTTCGTGCCGTTCCAGTACCGCATCCATTCCGAGCCGCTGGTGACGATTCCGCAGGGACAGATCGGCTACGTCTTCGCGCGCGACGGGCTGGCGCTGGGGCCGACGCAGACGCTGGCGAGCAACGCGCGCACCGCGGACTTCCTCGACGTTCGCGCCTTCCTCGCCAACGGTGGCCAGAAGGGGCCGCAGCGCACCGTGCTGCGCGAGGGCACCTATGCGATCAACCTTGCGCAATTCGTCATCATCACGCGCGAGCGCATCCACGGCCTGATGCTGGAGGCGAGCGACCGCGACCTGTTCGAGCGGATGCAGGGCGTGATCGCGGAGCGGCGCGGGTTCGATGCGGTCGTCATCAAGGACGCGGACGACCAGATCGGCATCGTGACGGTCCACGACGGCCCGGCGCTGACCGCGGACCAGATCATCGCGCCGCAGGTCGGCGTCGACGGGGCCGACGGGACGAGCCACAACAGCTTTCAGGACCCCGAGCGGTTCATCGCCGCGGGCGGACGGCGCGGGCGCCAGTTGCAGGTGCTGGTCGAGGGTAGCTATTACATCAACCGGCTGTTCGCGACCGTCGAGATGGTCGCCAAGACGGTGATCGAGGTCGGTCACGTCGGCGTGGTCATCAGCTATACGGGGATCGACGGCGCCGACACGTCGGGCGAGGACTATCGCCACGGCGAGCTCGTCGCGCGCGGCACGCGGGGCGTGTGGTCGGAGCCGCTGCTGCCCGGAAAATATGCGTTCAACACCTATGCCGGCAAGATCGTGATCGTGCCGACCACCAACTTCATCCTGAAGTGGGATCACGACACGACCGGCCAGCACAAGCTGGACGAGAACCTGTCCGAGGTGTCGCTCATCACCCGCGACGCGTTCGAGCCGACGCTGCCGCTCTCGGTCGTCGTCCACATCGATTACCGCAAGGCGCCGCTGGTGATCCAGCGGTTCGGCGACATCCGCAAGCTGGTGGAACAGACGCTCGACCCGATGGTGAGCGCCTATTTCAAGAACGTCGCGCAGAAGAAGACGCTGATCGAGCTGCTGCAGGAACGCTCCGACCTCCAGGAGCAGGCGGGCGACGAGATGCGGGCCAAGTTCGGCGCCTACAACCTCGAGATGCAGGAGGTGCTGATCGGCACGCCGCGCGCAGCTGCGGGCAACGACCAGATCGAGCAGGTGCTCAACCAGCTGCGCCAGCGCCAGATCGCCGAGGAGCGCGTCGCGACGTTCGACAAGCAGAAGATCGCCGCCGAGGGCGAGAAGTCGTTGCGCGAGGCCGAAGCGCGCGCGCACGGCCAGACCGCGATCACCGAATCCGAGCTCCAGATCCTCGTGCAGGAGAACCAGGGCAAGGCGTCGCTGCGCCGTGCGGGGCAGGAAGCGGAGCAGACCCGCACGCTCGCGCATGCCGAGGCGGACCGCACCCGCATCACCGGCGAGGGCGAGGCGGCCAAGGTCGTCGCGCTGGCGGGCGCGGAGGCGGAGCGCATCACCCGCACCGGCCTCGCCACCGCCGAGACGATCGAGAAGCAGGCGGCGGCGTCGGGCGGCGCGCAATTCCAGCTGACGCGGCAGATCGTCGAACGGCTGGCCGAGGCGCTGGAGAAATCGGGCGTCGACATCGTACCGCGCGTGCAGATCAGTTCGGGCGGCGACGGCGGCCAGAGCGCAGGCTCGCTCCAGGCGCTGATCGGGATGATGCTGTCCGAGAAGGGTCAGGCGATGCTCGCCGCCCCGGCGAACGACGCGCGTCCGCACCGCGACGGCGTGGCGGCGGAGTAGATCCGCTGCTCCGGTCCGTCCGTCCGACCCGAGCGGATTGCGGCCGGCTGATGCTGAACAAAGCGGCGCGCCACCCGTTAGCGGTCCGAACCCATTCAGGAGATACCCATGGCGAAGACGCCCACCGTCGACGCGGCGCAGCCGCTGTACAAGGTCGAGCCGCGCGAGATCCAGCCGTTCGGCACGTTGAAGCAGCTGCCGCTCGCGCTCGAGGACAATGCGCGCAAGCAGAGCATCGACGTGCTCAACCAGGTGCTCGCCGACACGATGATGCTGCGCGACATGTACAAGAAGCATCACTGGCAGATGTCGGGCGTCACCTTCTATCAGCTCCATCTGCTGCTCGACGCGCATTACGAGGAGCAGGTGAAGCTCGTCGACCTGATCGCGGAACGGATCATGGCGCTGGGCGGGATCAGCATCGCGACCCCGCACGACGTCGCCGAGACGACGCGGATCGCGCGCCCGCCCAAGGGCCGCGAGGATGTGCCGACGCAGCTGTCGCGGCTGCTCCAGGCGCACGAGATCGTGCTGCGGCAGAGCCACGAGGGCGCCGATCTGGCGGCCGAGTCGGGCGATGATGGCACCAACGACCTGCTGGTGTCGAACATCATCCGCACCAACGAGCCGCAGGTGTGGTTCCTGGCCGAGCATCTGACCGAGACGACGCTCGTCCGCGAGAAGTAACGCCCGTCGCTCGGATGCCATGATGGGGGCGGGGCCGGTGGCTCCGCCCTTTTCCGTCGGGGCGCATCGCCGCCCGCCGTGCCTTGCTGGGGACGCATCATCACTGGCTCACCCGACGCTCCGGCGATGACCGGCCGGCTCACCGTCATCATGGCGGTCGCCTGCGGCATGATGGTCGCGAACCTGTATTTCGCGCAGGCGCTGATCGGCGAGATCGCGCCGTCGCTCGGGCTGAGCGGCGGGGCCGCCGGGCTGATCGTGACGCTGACGCAGCTCGGCTATGGCGCGGGGCTGTTCCTCGTCGTCTCGCTGGCCGACCTCGTCGAGAACCGCCGCCTGATCCTGGTGATGACCGCGGGCGCGTGCCTGGGCGAGCTGGGCATCTGGCTGTCGCACGGCGCGACCAGCTTCCTGCTGTTCTCGTTCCTGGGCGGCTTCTGCTCGGTGGGTGCGCAGATCATGGTGCCGCTCGCCGCGCATCTCGCCCCCGAGGAGCGGCGGGGAAGCGTCGTCGGCAACATCATGGGCGGGCTGATCGCGGGCATCATGCTGGCGCGGCCGCTCGCGAACGGGCTGGCGGCGGTGGCGGGGTGGCGCGCGATCTTCGGCGTCTCGGCGATCGCGATGGCAGTCCTGGGCGTGGTGCTCGCCCGCACGTTGCCCGAGCGGCGGCCGGCGCCGCGGATGCGCTACGGCCAGCTGCTGGTGTCGAGCCTTCGCCTGTTGATCCGCACGCCCGCGATCCGGCGGCGCACCGCCTATCAGGCGACGATGTTCGCGATGTTCAACCTGTTCTGGACGGCGGTGCCGCTGCTGCTTGCGCGGCGCTTCGGGCTGGGTCAGCCGGGGATCGCGCTGTTCGCGCTGGCGGGCGCGGGTGGCGCGCTCGCCGCGCCGCTCGCCGGGCGGCTGGGCGATCGCGGCCATGTCCGCGCGGGCACGCTGCTGGCGCTGGCGTGTGCGCCGCTCGCGTTCGCGATCGCCGGCTGGGCCGCCGCCGTGGGGACGGTCGTCGTGCTGGCGGGCGCGGCGGTGCTGCTGGATGCGGCGACGCAGACCAATCAGGTGCTGGGCCAGCGCATCCTCTATTCGATCGAGCCCGAGGCGCGCGGCCGGATCAACGCGGTCTACATGACGGTGGTGTTCATCGGCGGCGCGGCCGGATCGGCGGTCGGCGCGCTGGCGTTCGCGCAAGGCGGGTGGACGGCGATCGCGTGGGTGGGCGCGGGGCTGGGGGTGGCGGTGCTGGCGCTGTTCCTCACCGAGCCCGGGCACCGCCGCGCCGAGCGAGCCTGAGGCCGATCAGATGCCGGCGTACCACTGGTAGTCGGCGACGTCCTCCCAATAGCCGCCCTTGCCGCCGCCGATCCCGGCGAGGCTCGCGACCGCTTCGACGCGCATCACGTATTTCGCCTGCTTGTAGCCCAGCTGCCGCTCGACGCGCAGCCGGACGGGCGCGCCATGGTCGACGCCCAGCACATGACCGTTCATGCCCCAGGCCAGGATCGTCTGCGGGTGGAAGGCGTCGACGAGGTCGACCGACTCGTAATAGGGTTGGCCGCCGAACGTGTCCGCGCAATGGAACACCACGTAGCGCGCCCCGCGCCGCAGCCCGGCCTGGCGCAGCAGCAGGTTGAGCGGCGTTCCCGTCCACTGGCCGATCGCGCTCCACCCCTCGACGCAATCGTGGCGGGTGATCTGCGTCCGGTGCGGCATCGCGCGCAGCTGGGCGAGCGACAGCGACAGCGGCCGGTCCACCAGCCCGTCCACCGCCAGCCGCCAGTCGGCGAATTGCGTCGCGGCCAGCGCGGCATAGTCGGGCGAGCCGGGCATCGTGTTGCCGTTGGTGCGGAACACCGGGCTCATCTGCGCGAGGCTGAACTCGGGCGCCAGCGCGGCGCGGTCGGTGACCAGTCGTTGCACCCCGAAGCTCGCGCCCTCGCCGAGCGACACCACGCTCTTGACGGTCGGATTGCCCGCGATCCGGTCGCACCCCGACAGCAGCCCGCTCGCGCCGACGCCGAGCGCGCCGATCAGCCGGCGGCGGGTGAGAAGCTCGCTCATCGTGCGCGCGGGCCCTGTTTGGCGCGCGGCAGGCGGAACCAGCCGGTCACGATCGAGCGCACCTCGTTGACCGGCCCCGCGAGCAGCACCATCGCCAGATGGACGACGATGAAGATCGCCAGCGACATCGCGCAGATGAAATGAATCGACCGCGCCGATTGCCGCCCGCCCAGCACATCGAGCAGCCACGGCCACGCCGCGTCGATGCCCGGCGACATCGTCAGCCCCGTCAGCACCGCGAGCGGCAGCGCGAGGAACAGGACGCCGCAATAGGCGAGCTTCTGCAGGATATTGTAGTGCGTCGCCTCCGCGCCGGTCGGAAAGCGCAGCCGGGCATGGTCCTTCACGTCGGCGATCAGGTTGCTCGGCGCCAGTTCGGCGCGGGTCGGCGCCAGATCGCGGCGGAAATGCCGGCGCGCGAAGCCCCATATCCAGTAACCGACGCCCGGCACCACCAGCAGCCAGGCGAAGAAGAAATGCCACTGGCGCGCGGCGGCGAGATCATAGTGCGACGGGATCGTCACCAGCGGCGGGAACGCGACCGGGAAGCCGCCGCCGGCGGGACTGACGCCCAGCAGCCCAAACGTCGGCACCGATACCGGCCCGATGCGCAACCGCCCGGGCGTGATGTCGAGCCAGCTCGCGTCGAAATTGGCGCCGTACCGCCCCCAGTAAAGGTGCGGGTGCGCGTTGAAGATCATCAGCCCGCTCATCAGCATGACGATCACCGCCAGCGCGTTCGCCCAATGCCACAGGCGGACGGGCAGGCGGTGGCGATAGACGGTCTCGCCGGCCGCCGGCGTCGTTCCGCCGGGCGTGGCGGCGTCGACGTCGCTGAGGCTGGTTCGTGACGACATGGCGCGACCCTAGGCTCATCGTTCCGCCCGCGCCATCCCTGGCGGGCGAGGCGCGGTCAGGCGGGCAGGCCGGCCCCGTCGCGGGCCGCGGTCTGCAACAGTTCCTCGACCGTCGGGTGATACCAGGGCTGGTCTGCGAACTCGGCCAGCGTCATGCCGCGCCCGATCGCGAGCGCGACGAGGTGGCCCAGATGCTCTCCATCCTCGACGACGAGCGTCGCGCCCAGCATCCGGCCGTCACGATCCGCGTACAGCCACACGACGCCCGCCGTCTCGCCGTCGACGGTCGTGCGCCCATTCTCGCTCGCCGCCGCGCAGCCGACGATCGCGTCGTCGGGCAGGTCGGGGAAGGGGACGCCGACCTCGACCAGATTGGGCTCGCAGAACGCGATGGCGAGCGCGGGCAGTTCGGGTGGCGCATCCTCGCCGATCGCGCCGTTGCCGGCGATCCGCCCACCGCGGGCCGCCTCGTGCAGCACCGGCCGCCAGACGTCCGCATCGCCGGCGATGAAGATCGCGCTGTCTCCGCAGCGCCGGGTGACGTGATCGAACCGGGGAACGCCGTCGTCGTCGAGCGCCAGCCCGGTCGCGGCGAGGTTCAACGCCGCCAGTTGCGGTTTCTGCCCGGCCGAGACCAGGATGCAGTCGACGGTCACCTCTCCCTCGCTGTCGCCCGTCCAGCGGACGGTCGCCTCGCACGGCCCGGCGGGTTCGGCCGACACGTCGACGCCCAGGTGCAGGTCGGCGACGTCGGCGAACGCGTCCCGCGCGGCGTCGGCGGCGGCCGGGTCCTTGAGGTGGCCGACCGTCTTGGCATGGTCGAGCAGCGTCACCGCGACGCCGAGCCGCGCGAACGCCTGCGCCAGCTCCATCCCCTGCGGCCCGGCCCCCACCACCGCCATCCGGCGCGGCAGGTCCGCGATCTCGAAGATCGTCTCGTGCGTGTGGATCAGGTCACCCGCCGGTTTCAGCGGCGAAGGCACGGTCGGGGTCGCGCCGACCGCAATGACGATCCGGCCGGCGACGATGCGCGTGTCGCCGACGACCAACGTGTCGGCGCCCTCGAACCGCGCCTCGCCCTGGAGGCGGTGATCGTCGGGGATCGCGTGGTAGTCGTCGAGCACCGACTGCACGAACCCGTCGCGCAACCGCCGCATCCGGGCCAGCACCGCCGGCCCGTCGACGCGCACGTCCGCCACCTCGATGCCGAACGCGCCCGCGCCGCGTGCGACGTGCGCGGTGCGGCCGGCGGCGATCAGCAGCTTGGACGGCATGCAGCCGTGGCGCGTACAGGTGGAGCCGCCCGGCCCCTTCTCGATCAACACCACGTCCGCGCCCTGCGCGGAGGCGACCTTGTACGCCTTGAGACCCGCGGTGCCGGCGCCGACGATCGCGACGTCGCATCGCCGCTCGATCATCGGAGGCGGCCATGCGCCGGCAGGACGTCGTCGAGCAGCAACCGCGCGGTGCGATAGCAATCCTCGACATGCGCGTCGCCCGCCAGCTTCATCGCGCCGAAGCCGATCGAGGCGGCGATCGCGGAGCCCAGGACAGGGACGTATTTGGCGACGGAAGCGACCGCCACCCGTTTGCCGACGCGCCGCAGGATCGCGACCGCGAGCTTGCGCGTGACCATGCGGCCGATCACGTTGTTGCCCAGGCCCGCCGCCATGACGAGCACGCGCTGCGCCGCGTCCGGCGGCAGCTTGTCGACGCTATCGTGATCCAGCTCGAACCGCTTGCTGATCGCGGGCAGCATGTTGGCGAGCAGGCCGATGTCGGCGACGATGTCCGCCCCCGGAATCGGCACCACCGCCGCGCCCGCCGCGGTGAGCGAGCGCTTGGTGACGAGATGGCGGCATTCCGCACGGATGCGGTCGAGGTCGGTGATCGATTGTATCATCGACGCCCAACTCGCGGCGGGACGATCGGGTCCGCCATCCGTCGCGCCATACGCCGCGAAGACACATACGATGCCGCCGCCCACCCGATCGGTGGACGGCGGCGAACGGCTCAGCGGGACTTGTCGTAGAGCTTGTTGGCGATCTCGAACATTTCCTCGGGCGCATAGTCGGGCGTGAAGGCGCAGGGCACGCCGGCCAGCTGCGCGATCTTGCCACCGTCGGGGATGCCGTCGACGACCTCGAGCTCGCCCGGCGGGTCACCCGGCAGCGCGACCTCGTCGTTGCTCCAGATACCGGCGATCTCCTTGTAGTCGTCCGGGCTCCAAGTGTAGAGGCGGCGATGCGATCCCTCGTCCAGATACTTCTGGCACTCGGGGATCTTCGACAGGTTGATGTTGGGGGTCGGCAGCATCTTCTTGATGTCGACGCCGGTGATCTTCTCCAGCGCCAGCGCATAGGCGTGCGCGTGGACCGAGCCGCGCACCAGCAGGTAGCCGCAGACCTCGCGACCCGTCGGATCGGACAGCGTCTCGTACACGCGCAGCTTGTGGAGCCGCGCGCCACACTCGAGGTGGAAATTGTGGAGCAGATCGGTCACGACGTTGCCGGTCGTGGTGATGAAGTCGTTGTTCCACGAACGGCCGTTCGAGTCGGTCGGGGTCGCGCCGCCGCCGTTCGACAGGAAGCTCGCCGCGTCGCGGATCTCGGTCATGCTCTCAAACGGCGTCATCGAGACGTCGCCGCCGTCGCCCGTGTCGTCGCCGTCGGGACCGTTGCCCAGCATGTTGACGCCCGCGCAGACCAGCTCGACGTGGCCGAGCTCTTCCGCGGTGATCGACGCGACCAGGCTGTAGAACGGGCGCAGCTTGGACTTCGACTTGAAGTTGAAGCTCTGGAACATGTAATTGCCCAGCGTCGACATCTCGCCGTACTTGCCGCCCAGCAGTTCGCGGAGTGCGGCGGCGGCGTTGGGATCCTGCTTGGTGGGATCGGGCAGATTGGCTTGCAGCTTGTCGACGCGCATGAACATGGCGGGGTCTCCTGTTGGTCAGGGGTGAACCCTCCGCGACCGCACAAAGACCCTTCGCCAACCGGATAAACGGACGAACCGTTGGTCGTGTTCGCAACGACTTGGCAGGCCCTTGCCCTAGATCAGTGCCAATTCCGCCAGCGCGCCGACCAGCGCGGGCGGCATGTCCGCCAGGCCGGCCGCGCCGTCGCCCAGATCGACCGGCGCGTCGGCGCCCTCCAGATACCGCCATCCCTGGTGCGCGCGCTTGGGGCGGGCCTGCACCAGCACCAGCACGGGATCGAGGTGGATCGCGACGCGCCCGCCCTCCGCCTCTCCGAACCGCTCGATCCGCGAGCGGGCGACGAGCTGGTGCTTGACGATCCAGAACAGCGAGCCCTCGCCCACGATCTCCTCGTGCCGCTTGGGCAGGTAGCGCGTCGTGAGGAACAGCGGGCCCTCGGCGACGCGCCCCGCGAGCCGCTGGGTCAGGTGATCGAGGCTCGTCGCGCCGAACGCGACCTTGGTGATGTGGAGCGGCACGGGTCCGATGTGGGCCCGGCGCTCCCCCGATCAACGGTGTGCGGTCATCCGTGCAGGCGGAACAGCGTCGCCAGTCCCAGGAACGTGCCGAACCCGCAGCAATCGGTCATCATCGTCACGAACACCGCCGACGACACGGCGGGGTCGACGCGCATCCGCTCCAGCCCGATCGGGATCAGCACCCCCGACAGGCCGGCGACGACGTTGTTGATGAGGATCGACAGGCCGAACACCAGCGCCAGCGCGGGATAGCCGTACAGGAACCACGCGCCGAGCCCGATCAGCAGCCCCAGCAGCGCGCCGTTGCTGGCCGCGATCTTGAACTCGCGGCCGATCATCCGCACGGTGTTCGACGACGTCAGCTGGTTGGTCGCGAGCGCGCGCACCACCACCGCCAGCGTCTGCGTCCCCGCATTGCCGCCCATCCCCGACACGATGCCCATCAACGCGGCGAGCAGCGCGTAACGGGCGATCACCGCATCGAACAGGCCGACGACGCCCGCCGCCACCATCGCGGTGCCCAGATTGATGACCAGCCACACGAACCGCGTCCGCACCGTCAGCGCGATCGGCTCGTTGATGTCGCCGTCGCCCGCGCCCGACAGGCGCAACGCATCCTCGCCCGCTTCCTGCTGGATGATGTGGACGACGTCGTCGACGGTGATCATGCCGACGAGCCGCCCCGACGCGTCCACGACGGCGGCGGAGATCAGCGCGTATTTCTGGAACCGGAGCGCGACCTCCTCCTGGTCCATGTCGACCGGGATCAGCGTCTGCTCGCGCTTCATCACCTGCGCGATCGGGACGGTGCGCCCCGTGCGCAGGATCCACGACAGCGCGCAGGTGCCGACCGGGTGGTGGCCGGCGTCCACGACGAAAATCTCCCAGAAGTCGGTCGTCAGGTCGTCGTGGCCGCGCAGATAGTCGATCGCGTCGCCGACCGTCCAATGATCGGGCACCGCGATCAGCTCGCGCTGCATCAGCCGCCCGGCGGACTCCTCGGGGAACGACAGCGCCTCCTCGATCGCGGCGCGATCGTCGGGCTCCATCGCGCGCAGCACTTCGCGCTGGTCCTCGGCGTCGAGGTCCTCGATGATCGCGACCGCGTCGTCGGTGTCGAGTTCGCTCGCGATGTCGGCGACCTGCGTCGCGGTCAGCGCATCGATCAGCGCCTCGCGGACATAGTCGTTCATCTCCGCGAACACGTCCGCGTCCAGCCGCCCGGCGATCGCCTGCGCCAGGTCGGCGCGCTCGTCCGCCGGCGTCAGCTCGAACAGGTCGGCGATGTCGGCGGGGTGCAGCGGCTCGACCAGCGCCTTGGCCGCCGCCGCGTCGCCCGCCTCCACGGCGTCCAGCACCTTGCGAACGAACGCGGGGCGCAGCCGGTCGTCCTCGTCGAGCTGGGTGTCGGCGCGCGCGTCGGACTGGCTGGCCTCGGCGGAGAAGCGGCGATCCTGCGGGTCGGCGTCGCCCGGGAAGTGGGGCGGGGAGAGATCGGTCTCGCTCATCGCTGCTCCCTTCCGGCGGTGCGCCCGTGCCGTAGCCCGCCGGGCACCCCTTGGCCAGCGCCACGGACGGGCTCAGTCGGGGGCGGGCTCATTTGCCAGCGCCGCCGCCCGCCGGTAGGAACCCGGCGCGCCTTTCGCCGTTCGCACGACCATCGGTTCGCCGTCCGCGCGAGCCCGTCCCGATCGCCCAGCCGGAGATTTTCCATGCCCGACCCGTTCACCACCCTGACGCTGACGCTCGACAGCGGCGACGTCACCATCAAGCTGCGCCCCGACCTGGCGCCCAACCACGTCGAGCGCGTCGCGACGCTGGCCAACGACGGCTTCTACGATGGCGTGGTGTTCCACCGCGTGATCCCGGGCTTCATGGCGCAGGGCGGCGACCCCACCGGCACCGGCATGAACGGGTCGGACAAGCCCAACCTCAAGGCCGAGTTCTCCGCCGAGCCGCACGTCCGCGGCGTCTGCTCGATGGCGCGCACCAACCAGCCCGACACCGCCAACAGCCAGTTCTTCATCGTGTTCGACGACGCCCGCTTCCTCGACAACCAGTACACCGTCTGGGGCCAGGTGACGGACGGCATGGAGCTGATCGACGCGCTGCCCAAGGGCGAGCCGCCGCGCCAGCCGGGCAAGATCGTCAAGATGCGCGCGAGCTGATCGGTGGTTGCGGGAGCGGGCGCGGGTCGTACGCCCGCTCCCGCTCCCTCACCGCTCCACGCCCAGCGTGGCGATCAGCCAGTCGTGGAACATCCGCACCGGCCGCTGCTGGAACGCGCGCGGGCGGCAGACGAACCAGTTGCTGTACGGGCTCTCCACGTCGAGTCCGTCGAACAGGCGCACCAGCCGCGGGTCGCGCGCATCCTCGAAATGATTGGCGTGCATGAACGCGACGCCCAGCCCCTGCGCCGCCGCCTCGAGCATCAGCGCGCCCGAGTCGAAATGGTCGATCGCCAGCGGCTCCACGCCGGTCAGCCCCGTCGCCTGCTGCCACGCCGGCAGATTGTCGGGCATCTCGCGGTGCACCAGCGCGGTCAGCGTCGCGATCTGTTCGGGGCGGGTGACGGGGTCGGCACGTTCCAGCAGCATCCGCGATCCGATCGCGTACACGCCGTTGCGGTCCAGCCGCTTGGCATAGAGGCCGGGGTCGATCTCCCGCGCCAGCGCGATCACCGCGTCCAGCCCGTCGCCCAGCCGGGTGATGGCGAGCGCCGCGGTGTCGATGTCGAGGTGGAGCTCGGGATGCGCGGCGCGCAACGCGCCCAGATGCGGGAACAGCCGCTGCGACGCCCACAGCGGCAGCACGCCGAGCCGCAGGCGCAGGACCTCGGTCCCGCTCGTCACCGATTCCACCGCATCCGACAGGCTGTCGAGGACGGGGGCGAGCCGGGCGAGCAGCCGCTCGCCGTCGGCGTTGAGCGCCAGCGCCTGATGCCGCCGTTCGAACAACGGCTTGCCGATGAACCGTTCGAGCGTCTGGACGCGCCGGCTGAGCGCGGGCGACGACAGCGCGAGTTCCTGTGCCGCGGCCTTGATCGAGCCGAGCCGGGCGGCCTGGACGAAGGCCTCGATCGCGATCAGCGGCGGAAGGCGGCGCATGTTTCCTCAACCTGGGTCTGATCCGTCGCACGGACCTTGGGGGGGATTGGTACTGGACCGGAATAGCGATTGCGTATCGCGCAATCGCTCACGGTCATTTCGCACTTGCACAATAAAGCGATTCGCCGCAAACGGCATGTGCCTTTCAGGCATCCTCTCCTAAAAACTTTACGGGCTGGCCTTCGGGTCGGCCCTTTTTTTGTCCGGCGTCGACGGTCATGCCACAGGCGTCCTGGGCTGGTTAGCCCTGAAACGCCTCCCTATCTTGCGGAACTGACGGCGTAACGCCGCTTGTCGCAAGGAAGTGAAGAATGGCCGACGTCGACGCACCCGTGCGCAAGCTGCAGGTCGCCAATGCCCGTCCCGAGGATTCGGGCCGTGGGCTGGCGCACATCCCGCGCACGATGATGCAGGCGCTGGGCATCACCGAGGGCGACGTGATCGCGATCGTCGGCAAGTCGACGACGCCGGCGCGCGCGGTGCTGCCGTATCAGGAGGACGAGGGGCTGGAGATCGTCCGGCTCGACGGGCTCCAGCGCGCCAACGCCGGCGTCGGATCGGGCGATTTCGTCGAGGTGCAGCGCGCCGAGTCGAAGGCCGCGACCCGCGTCGTGTTCGCGCCCGCGCAGCAGAACCTGCGGCTGCAGGGCTCGACGCAGGCACTCAAGCGCACGTTCCTCGGCCGGCCGTTCTGCCAGGGCGACATCGTCGCGACCGCGGGCCAGCAGCGCGTCGGCCCCGAGAACATGCCGCCCAACGTCCGCCAGATGCTCAACGCGCCCGCCTATGCGCTGCAGGAGATCCGCCTCCTCGTCGTGTCCGCCAGCCCCAAGGGCGTCGTCCACATCGACGAGAACACCGAGATCGAGCTGCGCGCCGAGTATGAGGAGCCGGCGCAGGCACGGCGCGCCGACGTGACCTACGATGACATCGGCGGCATGGGCGGCACGATCGACCAGCTGCGCGAGATGGTCGAGCTGCCGCTACGCTACCCCGAGCTGTTCCAGCGGCTGGGCGTCGAGCCGCCCAAGGGCCTGCTGCTCTATGGCCCGCCCGGCACCGGCAAGACGCGGCTGGCGCGCGCGGTGGCGAACGAGTCGGACGCGCAATTCTTCCTCATCAACGGCCCGGAGATCATGGGATCGGCGTACGGCGAGTCCGAGAAGCGGCTGCGCGACGTGTTCGAGGAGGCGACGAAGAACGCGCCCTCGATCGTGTTCATCGACGAGATCGACTCGATCGCGCCCAAGCGCGGCCAGGTGTCGGGCGAGGCGGAGAAGCGGCTGGTCGCGCAACTGCTGACGCTGATGGACGGGCTCGAATCGCGCGCCAACCTGATCGTGATCGCCGCCACCAACCGGCCCGAGGCGATCGACGAGGCGCTGCGGCGGCCGGGCCGGTTCGACCGCGAGATCGTCGTCGGCGTGCCCGACGAGCGCGGGCGGCGCGAGATCCTGGGCATCCACACGCGCGGCATGCCGCTGGGCGACAAGGTGGACCTGGATGAACTGGCGCGCACCACCTATGGCTTCGTCGGCGCGGACCTCGCCGCCCTGACCCGGGAAGCGGCGATCGAGGCGGTGCGCCGGATCATGCCGCGCCTGAACCTGGAGGAGCGGACGATTCCGCCCGAGGTGCTCGACACGCTGTCGGTCACGCGAGAGGACTTCCTTGGCGCGCTCAAGCGCGTGCAGCCGAGCGCGATGCGCGAGGTGATGGTGCAGGCCCCCAACGTGCGCTGGGAGGACGTCGGCGGGCTCGACGCGGCGCAGGAGCGGCTGAAGGAGGGCGTCGAGCTGCCGCTGAAGGACCCGGACGCTTTCCGGCGGCTGGGCATCCGGCCGGCCAAGGGCTTCCTGCTCTATGGCCCGCCCGGCACCGGCAAGACGCTGCTCGCCAAGGCGGTGGCGCGCGAGGCGCAGGCGAACTTCATCGCCACCAAATCGTCGGACCTGCTGAGCAAGTGGTACGGCGAGAGCGAGCAGCAGATCGCCCGACTGTTCAGCCGCGCCCGCCAGGTCGCGCCGACGGTGATCTTCATCGACGAGATCGACAGCCTGGCGCCCGCGCGCGGCGGCGGGATGGGCGAGCCCAACGTCACCGAGCGGGTGGTCAACACGATCCTGGCCGAGATGGACGGACTGGAGGAATTGCAGTCGGTGGTGGTGATCGCCGCCACCAACCGCCCCAACCTGCTCGATCCCGCGCTGTTGCGGCCGGGCCGGTTCGACGAGCTGATCTATGTCGGCGTGCCGAGCCGCGAGGGGCGGCGGCGCATCCTGGGCATCCAGACCGAGAAGATGCCGCTGGCGGGCGACGTCGACCTCGGTTCGCTCGCCGCGCGGACCGATCGCTACACCGGCGCGGACCTCGAGGATCTCGTTCGTCGCGCGGGCCTCGTCGCGCTGCGCCGCTCGTTGCGGTCCGCGGAGGTGTGGATGACCGATTTCGAGGCGGCGCTGAAGGACTCGCGCGCGTCCGTCACGCCCGAGACCGAGCGCGATTACGAGCAGATCGCGGGCCGGCTGAAGCAGGATGCGGCGGCGATGCAGCCGATCGGTTTCGCCCTGCCGGGCCCGGCCCGGCGCGATTAGGGCCGGCACGGCGAAGCGGGATCGACCGGTACGGGCGGGTTCATGCAAAGCACCCGCCCGCCATCCAGATGCTTGAAACTCGTGGCCGTTCTTGCGACGGAGGAAGTCGCGGAAAGAAATTGCGTCAGGATCCCATGCCACCTTCCTCCAGCACCGGTACCGCCACCACGATCGAGCGTCGGCGCACCGGCCGTGCCGCGGGCGTGCCCTCGCCATGGGGCATGTTCTTTTCGGGTTTCCTGAAGCATCCGGTCATGGTCGGATCGATCATGCCGTCGTCGGGCAAGCTGATCCGCAAGATGCTGGAGCCGGTGGACTGGGCGAACTGCAAGCTGTTCGTCGAATACGGACCCGGGGTCGGCACCTTCTGCCGGCCGATCCTCGATCGCATGGCACCCGATGCCAAGCTGATCGCGATCGACACCAACCAGGACTTCATCCGCTATCTGCGCGGCACGATCCCCGATCCGCGGTTCGCCGCGGTGGCGGGGTCTGCGGCCGACGTCGAGCAGATCGTCGCCGACCATGGCTTCGCGCACGCCGATTACGTCCTGTCGGGCCTGCCGTTCTCGACGCTGCCGACCGGCGTCGGCCCGGCGATCGCGGCGGCGACGCACCGCGTCCTGCGTCCGGGCGGCGCGTTCCTGGTTTACCAGTTCAGCCCCAAGGTGCGCGATTTCCTGACCCCGCATTGGGATCGGATCGATCACGACATGGAATGGTGGAACGTGCCCCCGGCGCAGCTGTACTGGGGATGGAAGGACTGACGCGGCTGCGTCGGGCGAAGCCGACGGCAGCGATGCACGAGGCGTAGCCGAAGCGCAGCGTCAGGCCCGGCCGGCGGGTCGGCACAGCCGAACCCGTTCGACGTCGGCTCCGCCGACGTTCTTCCCGAAGCGCAACCCTGTCGAGAATGGTCCCGTTCTCCTCGCGCGAGCGAAGACCCTGCTGTCTGCTCGTGGCCGGAAGAAGCGGGATCTCCGCCTTTGCGGGCATCACGGTGAGGGGAAGGCTGTCCCCGGCAGGCCCGTCACAGGGCAAAGCCCCGTGACGTCGACGCTCGGCGGTGCCGCGCCCGGCCGGCCGGGCGCGTGCGGCTTGCCGCAGCGGCGCGGACGTGGCCGCGCCTCACGCCCGCCGCGCCTAGAGCTTGGCGGTCAACTCCGGCACCAGCTTGAACAGATCGCCCACCAGCCCGACGTCGGCGACCTGGAAGATGGGCGCGTCCGCGTCCTTGTTGATCGCGATGATGACCTTGGAGTCCTTCATGCCCGCCAGATGCTGGATCGCGCCCGATATGCCGACCGCGACATAGACTTCGGGCGCGACGATCTTGCCCGTCTGGCCGACCTGATAGTCGTTGGGGACGAAGCCCGCATCCACCGCCGCGCGGCTGGCGCCGACGCCTGCGCCCAGCTTGTCGGCGAGCGGCTCGATCAGCTCGCGGAACTTCTCGCCCGAGCCGAGCGCGCGGCCGCCCGACACGATGATCCGTGCGCTGGCGAGCTCGGGGCGCACCGACTTGGCGATCTCCGATCCCTCGAACGTCGACAGGCCCTGGTCGCCCGTGGACGCGACCTGCTCGATCGTGCCGGATCCGCCAGACGCCGCGGCTTTCTCGAACGCGGTCGTGCGGACCGTCAGCACCAGCTTGGCGTCGCTCGACTTCACGGTCGCGATCGCGTTGCCGGCATAGATCGGCCGGGTGAACGTGTCGGCACCCTCGACCGACAGGATGTCGCTGACCTGCATGACGTCGAGCAGCGCGGCGACGCGCGGCGCGATGTTCTTGGCGCTGGTCGTCGACGGCGCGACGAACGCATCGTGGTGGCCCATCAACGCGACCACCAGCGGCGCGACGTTCTCGGCCAGCGCGTGCGCATAGGCCGCGTCGTCGGCGACATGCACCTTGCCGACACCCGCGATCGCCGCCGCCGCTTCGGCCACCGCGCCGACGCCCTGGCCGGCGACGAGCAGGTGGACCTCGCCCAGCTTCGCCGCCGCGGTCACCGCGTTGAGCGTCGCATCCTTGATCGCCGAGCCGTCATGCTCGACCCATACCAGCGTCTTCATCGTCTCGATCCTCTCATATGGGTCCGGCTCAGCTCTTGCTGATGCCCATCGCCGACAGCTTCATCACCAGCTCGTCGACGTCGGCGACCTTGACGCCCGCCTGGCGCTTGCCCGGCTCGACGACGTTCAGCGTCGTGATCCGCGGGGTCACGTCGACGCCGTAGTCGGCCGGCGTCTTGTTCGCCATCGGCTTGGATTTGGCCTTCATGATGTTGGGCAGGGAGGCATAGCGCGGCTCGTTGAGGCGCAGGTCGGTGGTGATGATCGCCGGCAGCTTGAGCCGATCGGTCTCCGCGCCGCCGTCGACCTCGCGCGTCACGCTGACCGATCCGTCGGCGATCACGACCTTGGACGCGAACGTGCCCTGGCCCCAGCCGAGCAGCCCGGCGAGCATCTGGCCGGTCTGGTTGTTGTCGTCGTCGATCGCCTGCTTGCCCAGGATCACGAGGTCGGGCTTTTCCTCCTCGACGATCTTGGCCAGGATCTTGGCGACGGCCAGCGGCTCGACGCGCGTGTCGCTCGTCACCAGGATCGCCCGGTCCGCGCCCATCGCCAGCGCGGTGCGCAGCGTCTCCTGCGACTTCGCCTCGCCGATCGACACGACCACGATCTCGGTCACGCCGGCCGCCTTCAGCCGGATCGCCTCCTCGACCGCGATCTCGTCGAACGGGTTCATGCTCATCTTGACGTTGGCGAGGTCGACGCCCGTGCCGTCCGCCTTCACGCGGGGCTTCACATTGTAGTCGAGCACGCGCTTGACGGGCACCAGTACCTTCATCGTATCCGCTCCTGCTTCACCCTTTTCGTCGAAATAGGGTGCGTCCCCGCAAAAGCGAGGTTCCGGACCGGACACCCCTTCTTCGTGGGTGCCCGGCCGCGTCGAATCATGCCGCCTTCTTCACCTCGGCGACGATCTTCTTGGCCGCGTCGCCCAGGTCGTTGGCGGGGACGATCGCCAGGCCGGAATTGGCCAGGATGGCCTTGCCCGCCTCGACGTTCGTGCCTTCCAGCCGGACCACGAGCGGCACCGACAGGTTCACTTCCTTGGCGGCCGCGACGATGCCCTCGGCGATGATGTCGCACTTCATGATGCCGCCGAAGATGTTGACCAGGATACCCTTCACGTTGGGATCGGCCAGGATGATCTTGAACGCCGCCGTCACCTTCTCCTTGTTGGCGCCGCCGCCGACGTCGAGGAAGTTGGCCGGGAACATGCCGTTCAGCTTGATGATGTCCATCGTCGCCATCGCGAGGCCGGCGCCGTTGACCATGCAGCCGATGTCGCCGTCGAGCTTGATGTAGGCGAGGTCGTACTTCGACGCCTCCAGCTCGGCGGGATCCTCCTCGGTCTCGTCGCGCAGCTCCATCAGGTCCTTGTGGCGGAACATCGCGTTGCCGTCGAAGGCGACCTTGGCGTCGAGCACCATCAGCTTGCCGTCCTGCGTGACGGCCAGCGGGTTGATCTCGATCTGCTCGGCATCGGTGCCCAGGAAGGTGGCATACAGCTTGGACGCGACGTTGGCGGCCTGCTTGGCAAGGTCACCCTTGAGTTCCAGCGCGGCGGCGATCGCGCGGCCGTGGTGGGGCATGAAGCCGGTCGCGGTGTCGATGTCGACGCTGTGGATCTTGTCCGGCGTGACGTGCGCCACCGTCTCGATGTCCATGCCGCCTTCCGTCGAGGCGACCATCGACACGCGGCCCGTCGCACGATTGACGAGCAGCGCGAGGTAGAACTCCTTGGCGATGTCGACGCCGTCGGTCACGTACAGGCGGTTGACCTGCTTGCCATGCTCGCCCGTCTGGACGGTGACGAGCGTGTTGCCGAGCATGTCGGTCGCCGCCGCGCGCACCTCGTCGGCGGTCTTCGCCAGCCGCACGCCGCCCTTGGCATCCGGCCCCAGCTCCTTGAACTTGCCCTTGCCGCGGCCGCCGGCGTGGATCTGCGCCTTGACGACGTACAGCGGCCCGGGCAGCTTCGCGCTCGCGGCGACGGCCTCCTCGACGGTCATCGCGGCGAAGCCGGTGGGGACGGGGACACCGAACTTGGCCAGCAGCTCCTTGGCCTGGTATTCATGGATGTTCATGGGCGCGGCCTCGCGGTTCGACAATCGGGGATGACCCGAGCCTAAAGCACAGCCGCGCCGCCGAATCCACCCTGCGCCGCCCGCGCGCACGAGGGCCGACGAGCGACGGCAACATACGAGGTCGCGGGACGGGGCGCATTGCCGTATGGGCGGATCATGTCCTGGCCCGCCGGCATCGCCCTGTTCCTCCTGACCGTCGTCGGCATGGAGGCGTTCGCCTATGCCGCGCACCGCTGGATCATGCACGGCCCGGGCTGGTTCCTCCACGCGAGCCACCATCGCGAGCGCGCCGGCAACTGGGAGTGGAACGACCTGTACGCCGCGATCTTCGCGGTGCCCTCGATCGTGCTGCTGCTGGGCGGGGTGCAATGGGGCTGGTGGCCGGGATGCACGTGGATCGGTGCGGGGGTCGCCGCCTATGGCGCGATCTATTTCGGTTTCCACGACGTGATCGTGCACCGCCGGCTGCCCACGCGCTACCTGCCGCGCTCGACGTACATGAAGCGGATCGTGCAGGCGCACCGGCTGCACCATGTGGTGGAGACGAAGCGCGGTACCGTCAGCTTCGGCTTCCTCGTCGCGCCGCGGCCCGAGGCGCTGAAGGCGGCGTTGCAGGCGCGCCGCCGCGGCGGCGTCCGCGCGCCCCGGGGCCGGCCGGGCGACGGCCGCGTGGCGAGCATGGCCGAGGCGCCGTTGGGCGAAAGTTAACCTTTGTGCGGCACAGCCGTCCTATGGAACAGGCAGCCTTTTCCCCCGAGGACCCCGCCGGCATCGGCGACGAGAACCGCATCGCGCTCCGCAA
>JBPBQW010000031.1:0-54223 GCA_050955125.1 Janthinobacterium lividum | reverse complement strand
CTCCGCCAGCATGGGGTGGCACGGCAATGCGATCCTCGTGCGGCGATCCGCGCACGTCCTTGATTGCGAGGCGCTGCACCTGCCGGCGCTCGAGCCGCGCGGCGCGGCGATGGCGGACGTCGAGGTCGACGGCCACGCGATCCGGGTGGTGGGCATGCACCTCGACCTGTCGGGGCTGTGGCGCCGCCGCCAGGCGCGCGCGATCATCGCGCACGTCGAGACGTGCGCGGCGCGGCTGCCGACCGTCCTGATGGGCGACCTGAACGAATGGAGCGCCGCATCGGGATGCCTGCGCGACTTCGCCCGGCATTACCGGTTCGCGGCCACGGGGCCGAGCTTCCACGCGCGCCGGCCGATCGGGCGGCTCGACCGCATCATGGCGTCACCCGACTGGCGGATCGTCGACGCGGGCGTCCACGCCTCCGCCGCGGCGCGCAAGGCGTCCGACCATCTGCCGATCTGGGCCGGGCTGGAGCTGGCGCAACCCGCTCGAAGCTGAACGGCTGGCCAAAACGTCCGGGCCACGGTAGCGTCCGGCCGCCGGATGCCAGCGGAAAGCGAGCACGACGATGCAATTCCTGAGGATCCTGTTCTGGTGCCTGCTCGCGTTCCTGGCGGCCGTCTTCACGCTCGGCAACTGGACGTCGGTGCCGATCCACCTGTGGAACGGCCTGATCGCGGAGACCAACCTGCCGCTCCTCATGCTGATCGTCTTCCTCGTCGGGCTGCTGCCGACGCTGATCGTCCAGCACGTCGCGCGCTGGCGCCTGCGCCAGCGGCTCGCCGCGGCCGAGCGCCAGCTGGCGGACCTGCGCGCGCTGCCTGTGGCTCCGGTGCCGGTCGCCCCACCAGTGCCGGTCGCGCCGGTGCCGGTGGCCGATCCCCTGCCCGTGCACGCCGTTCCCGCGCCGGCACCCCCGACGATCGCCGTGCCTCCCGTCTCCGCCGACGCCGACAGCGCAACCGGGCCGGGACCGCTGCTGTGACCAGCCCGATCTACGTCGCGCTCGACACCACCGATCTTGCCCGGGCGATCGGCATCGCCCGGCGGGTTCGCGCGCATGTCGGCGGCGTGAAGCTCGGGCTCGAGTTCTTCGCCGCGCACGGCCCCGCCGGCGTGCGCGAAATGGCGGCGCTCGACCTGCCGATCTTCCTCGACCTGAAACTGCACGACATTCCCAACACCGTCGCCAAGGCCGTCCAGGCGCTCGCGCCGCTTGCTCCGGCGATCCTGACCATCCACGCGAGCGGCGGTCGCGCGATGCTGGAGGACGCGAAGGCCGCGGCGCCGCCGGGCACGAAGGTCGTCGCGGTGACGATGTTGACCAGCCTCGACGCGGCGGATCTCGCCGAGGCCGGCGTCGCGGGCACGCCGCACGACCACGTTCTGCGCCTGGCCGATCTCGCCCGCGATGCCGGCGTCGACGGGATCGTGTGCGCGGGGACCGAAGTCGGTGCGGTGCATGCCGCCTGGCCCAAGGGGTTCCTGGTCGTGCCCGGATTGCGGCTGGCCGATGGCGTCGCCGCGGACCAGAAGCGGGTCGTGACCCCGCGCGCGGCCCGCGACGCAGGCGCGTCGGTGCTGGTCGTCGGGCGTCCGATCACCGCGGCCGAGGACCCCGACGACGCCGCCCGCGCGATCGCGGCGACGCTGTAGCCGCCGTCGATCCGGCCTAGCCGCGCGCCGTCACCCGGCGTAGGTCCCCGCGATGCTCGCAACCGCCAAGATCTGTGGCCTGTCCACCCCCGCCACGCTCGACGCCGCGCTGGCGGCGGGGGCGAGCCATGTCGGCTTCGTGTTCTTCCCGCCCTCGCCGCGCGCGGTCGACTATGCGCAGGCGGCGGGGTTGGCGGCGCGGGTGCCCGCCGCCGTGTCGCGCGTGGGCGTGTTCGTCGATCCGGACGACGCGACGATCGACGAGGCGGTCGCGGCCGCGCGGCTCGACGCGGTGCAACTCCATCGCGTCACGCCCGCGCGCGCCGCCGCGATCCGAGGGCGGACGGGAGCGGAGACCTGGGCCGCGATCGCGGTCCGCACGCGCGCGGACCTGGACGGCGCGGTCGCGTATCGCGGCGCGGCCGACCGGCTGCTTTACGACGCCAAGACACCCGACGGCGCCGCGCTGCCCGGCGGCATGGGGCTGCGGTTCGACTGGTCGCTGCTCGACGGGTTCGCGCACCCGCTGCCCTGGGCGCTGTCGGGCGGGCTCGACGCGGGCAACGTCGAGGACGCGATCCGCCGCACGGGGGCGCGGCTGGTCGACGTGTCGTCGGGCGTGGAGAGCGCGCCGGGCGATAAGGACCCCGTCCGCATCGCCGCCTTCCTGCGCGCGGTCGCCGCCGCCTGATCGCCGCTGGGCGGGTTCCCTTCGCGCCGCCGCCCGCTTACAGCCCGCGGGCATGAACGCGCCCAACAGCTTTCGCACCCAGCCCGACGACCGCGGGCACTTCGGCCAGTTCGGCGGCCGCTTCGTCGCCGAGACGCTGATGCCGCTGATCCTCCAGCTCGACCAGGCGTATCGCGCCGCCAAGGCGGACCCGGCGTTCCGGGCCGAGTTCGACGACCTGCTCGAACATTATGTCGGTCGCCCGAGCCCGCTGTACCATGCCGAGCGGTTGAGCAGCGCGCTGCGGACGTCTGCAGGACCCGGCATGGGCGCGCAGGTGTGGTTCAAGCGCGACGAGCTCAACCACACCGGCGCGCACAAGATCAACAACTGCATCGGCCAGATCCTGCTCGCGATCCGGATGGGCAAGACGCGGATCATCGCCGAGACGGGCGCGGGGCAGCACGGCGTCGCGACCGCCACCGTGTGCGCGCGCTTCGGCCTGCCCTGCGTCATCTACATGGGCGCCAAGGACGTCGAGCGGCAGCATCCCAACGTGTTCCGCATGAAGCTGCTCGGCGCCGAAGTGCGGCCCGTCGAGAGCGGCGCCAGGACGCTGTCGGACGCGATGAACGAGGGACTGCGCGACTGGGTCGCCAACGTCCACGACACCTTCTACATCATCGGCACCGCGGCGGGGCCGCACCCGTATCCGGAGATGGTGCGCGATTTCCAGAGTGTGATCGGCACGGAGGCGCGCGCGCAGATGCTGGCGCGCACCGGGCGCCTGCCCGACCTGCTGTGCGCGGCGATCGGCGGCGGGTCGAACGCGATCGGGCTGTTTCACCCGTTCCTCGACGACGCGGACGTGGCGATGGTGGGGGTCGAGGCGGCCGGCCATGGGCTGGAGGGGAGCGAACACGCCGCGAGCCTGGCGGGCGGCTTCCCCGGCATCCTGCACGGCAACAAGACGTATCTGTTGCAGGACGACGACGGTCAGATCTCGGAGGGCCACTCCATTTCCGCCGGGCTCGATTATCCCGGCATCGGGCCGGAGCACGCGTGGCTGCGCGACATCGGCCGGGTGCGGTACGAGAGCGCGACCGACGTCGAGGCGCTCGATGCGTTCCAGCTGCTCTGCCGGACGGAGGGCATCATCCCCGCCCTGGAGCCCGCTCACGCCATCGCCGCGGTGACACGAATCGCGCGCACGATGCGGGAGGATCAGGTGATCCTGGCGAACCTGTGCGGGCGGGGGGACAAGGACATCTTCACCGTGGCGGCTGCGCTGGGAGCGGCGATGTGAGCGTGGCGGCATTGGCCCTCTCCCCTTCAGGGGAGAGGGTTGGGAGAGGGGCAGTGCGGGAGCGACGTCTGACCGTATTCGCCAGGTCGATGCGCAAGGCCTCGACCGAATCCGAAGTGCGCCTGTGGCTCGCCTTGCGGGCGAAGCGGTTCGAAGGACTCAAGTTTCGTCGTCAGAAGGTGATCGGGCCGTTCATTGTCGATTTCGCTGCCCGTGGGCCGATGCTGGCCGTCGAGATCGACGGCGACACGCACGCCGGGCGGGAGGCTCAGGATCGACATCGGACCACGTATTTGGAATCGGTGGGCTATCGAGTGCTTCGGTTCACGAATGCGGAGGTCATGGGCAATCTGGACGGCGTGTTGGACGTGATCGGCAGCGCCTTGTCACTGCCCCTCTCGCAACTCTCTCCCCTGAAGGGGACAGGGCTTTGATGACCCGCCTCTCCGCCATCTTCCGCCCCGGCGCCCCCGCGCTCGTCGCCTTCGTCACCGCGGGCGACCCCTCGCCCGCCGCCACGCCCGCGATCCTCGACGCGCTCGTCGCGGGTGGGGCGGACGTGATCGAGCTGGGGATGCCGTTCACCGATCCGATGGCCGACGGCCCGGCGATTCAGGCCGCGAACATCCGCAGCCTCGCCGCCGGCACCCGCACCGCCGACGTGTTCGCGATCGCGACCGGCTTTCGCGCGCGGCATCCGGACGTGCCGCTGGTGCTGATGGGCTATGCCAATCCGATGCTGCGCCGCGGGGCCGAGTGGTTCGCGGACGCCTGCGCGGCGGCGGGCGTAGACGGCGTGATCTGCGTGGACGTGCCGCCCGAGGAGGACGAGGCGATGGGCCCCGCCCTGCGCGCGCGCGGCATCGCCCCCATCCGTCTCGCCACCCCCACCACCGACGCCGCCCGCTTGCCGGCCGTGCTCGATGGCGCGTCGGGCTTCCTCTATTACGTCTCGGTCGCGGGCATCACCGGGTTGCAACAGGCGGCGTCCGGCTCGATCGAGGCCGCGGTCGCGCGGCTGAAGGCGGCGACCGACCTGCCGGTCGCGGTCGGCTTCGGCATCCGCACGCCCGAACAGGCCGCCGCGGTCGCGCGGGTGGCGGATGGCGTCGTCGTCGGCTCGGCGGTCGTCGAACTCGTCGCGCGCCACGGCGCCGATGCGCCCGGCCCGGTGCGCGACTACATCGCCTCGTTGAAGGCCGCCGTGGGCGCGGCCAGGAAGGACCCGAAGTGAGCTGGCTCAGCAACGTCCGCAACGCGCTGCCCTTCGCCGCGCGCAAGGAGACGCCCGACAATCTGTGGCACAAGTGCAAGAGCTGCGGGCAGATGGTGTTCGTCAAGGAGTGGGAGGAGCACCTCCACGTCTGTCCGCATTGCGACCATCACGACCGGATCGGGCCCGAGCTGCGCTTCGCCTATCTCTTCGACGAGGGCACGCGCGAGGACATCGCCGCGCCCAAGGTGCCCGAGGACCCGCTCAAGTTTCGCGATACCAAACGCTATTCGGACCGGCTGAAGGCCGCGCGCACCGACACCGACGAGCCCGACGCGCTCGCCACCGCGCGCGGGTCGATCGGCGGGCACCGCGTCGTCGTCGGCGCCCAGGATTTCGCGTTCATGGGCGGATCGATGGGGCAGGCGGTCGGCGAGGCGTTCGTGCGCGGTGTCGAGAACGCCATCCGCGATCGGTGCCCCTACATCATCTTCACCGCGTCGGGCGGCGCGCGGATGCAGGAAGGCATCCTGTCGCTGATGCAGATGCCGCGCAGCACGGTGGCGATCCAGATGCTGCACGACGCGGGTCTGCCCTACCTCGTCGTGCTCACCGATCCGACCTCGGGCGGCGTCATGGCCGCCTATGCGATGCTCGGCGACGTCCAGATCGCCGAGCCCAAGGCGACGCTCGCCTTCACCGGCCGGCGCGTGATCGAGAGCACGATCCGCGAAAAGCTGCCGGCGGATTTCCAGACCAGCGAATATTACCTCGACCACGGCCTGATCGACATGGTCGTCCACCGGCGCGAGCTGCCCGAGCGGCTGGCGACGGTCATCGGCTATCTGTGCCCCGAGCGGAAGGCGGCGTGACGGCCGGTCCGCGGATCGGCTGATGGCGGATTTCGCGCGCTCCGATCACCCGGGCGTCCAGGCGCAGCTCGACCGGCTGGGTCGGTTGTCGCCCGGGGCGGACATCCTGGGGCTCGAGCGGATCGAGCGGCTGCTCGCGCGGCTCGGCGATCCGCACCGCGCCATGCCGCCGGTGTTCCACGTCGCGGGCACCAACGGCAAGGGATCGACCTGCGCGTTCCTGCGCGGCGCGCTGGAGGCGGCGGGGTACCGCGTCCACGTCTATACCTCGCCTCATCTGGTCCGGTTCAACGAGCGCATCCGCCTCGCCGGCCGGTTGATCGACGACGACGCGCTGGCCGCGTTGCTCGCCGAGGTGCTCGACGTGGCGGATGGAATCGGCGCCAGCTTCTTCGAGGTGACGACCGCGGCCGCCTTCCTCGCATTCGCGCGCACCCCGGCAGACGCGTGCGTGGTCGAGGTGGGCCTCGGCGGCCGGCTCGATGCGACCAACGTCGTCCGGCCGATCGTGTGCGGAATCGCGCAGCTCGGCATCGATCATCAGGCGTTCCTCGGCGACACGGCGGAGGCGATCGCGGGCGAAAAGGCCGGCATCGCCAAGGCGGGCATCCCGCTGGTGACGATGCGCTATGCGCCGTCAGTGGCGGCTCGCGTCGCCGCCGTGGCGGCGGAAGCGGGCGCGCCGGTGCTGGCGCTGGACGCGGCGTGGTGGTTCGAGGCCGGCGCTGCCCTGCGCTATCATGACTCGGCCGGAGACCTCAGCCTGCCGCTACCGTCGCTGTCGGGCGCGCATCAGGCCGGCAATCTGGCGCTCGCGGCCGCGATGCTCCGCGCCCAGACCCGGCTGACGGTGCCGGAAGCGGCGCTGACCGCGGCGGCCCGCGCAACGCGGTGGCCGGCGCGGATGCAGCGGCTGGAGCCCGGGCCATTGACGCGGCTGCTTCCCGACCGGTCGGAGCTGTGGCTGGACGGCGGGCACAACGCCGCCGCCGCCGATGCGGTCGCCGCGGCCGTGACCCGGCTCGGGGACGATCGCGCGCTTCATCTGGTCGTCGGTATGCTCGCCAACAAGGACGCGGGCGCGCTGCTGGCCCCGCTGGCGCGACGGGCTGCCTCGCTGGTCGCGGTGCCGATAGCGGGGCACGAGCACCATGCGCCCGCAGCGCTGGCAGATGGCGCACGGTCGCTCGGTATCGCGGACGCCCGGACCGCGCAGGACGTGCCCGCGGCATTGCGGCTGATCGCTGGAGGCGCCGACGGCGATCCCTGCCGCGTCCTGGTGCTGGGGTCGCTGTATCTCGCCGGCGCGGTGCTGCGGCTGAACGGCGACGATCCCGACTGAGCTAGGCGGGCTCGCCGGTGCGTCCCGGCTCGGCTGTGGTGCGGGTGCGGGACGCGCGGAGCCATTCGACCAGCACGAAGCCGATCGCCGGCAGTCCCGCGACCGCCACCCAGCGAAAGACCGTGGCATAGCCGTGGGCGTCGATCGCCTCGCCGGCCACGCTCTTGCCGAGCGAGCCGATGAGGAAGGTGAGCGACGACAGCAGCGCATACTGGACCGCGGCGAACCGCTTGGCGACGATGCCAGACACGAACGCGGTGAACGCCGCCCCCGCGAGCCCGGTGGCGATGTTCTCGTAGCAGATCGTCATCAGCAACCGCGTCATCCGCGCATCCTGCCCGAAGCCGCCGGCGAGGATGTCGAGGCGGAGCAGGTGCGCCACCGCGTCGATGTGCGCGCCGCCCTCGGCCAGGTCGGCGTACAGGAAGTTGCCGAAGATCGGCATCGCCGCGCCCAGCAACAGCGTGGGGAACCGCCCCAGCCGCAGGAACAGATAGCCCCCGAGCGCGACGCCGATGATCGACATGACGATGCCGAACAGCTTGGACGCGAACGCGACCTCGTCCTTCGAATAATGGAGGTAGTCGAGGTAGAACGGGTAGGCGAACGAGGCCCACACGTTGTAGCACAAGGCGTAGGTGAGGATCAGGCCGATCACCACCAGCACGCCCCAGCCGAGCCGCCCAGTCAGCTCCGCGAGCGGCGATACCAGCGCGCCGTAGAGATGGTCCGCCGCCAGCGCCGTCCCGCTGCGGCGCGGGGCCTCGATCGGCGAGCGGATGGCAGCGGAACGCCGTCGCACCCGATTGGTGATCGCCGCGATCGCCAGCGGGACGACGACGGTCGCGACCACGATCCACGGTCCCTCGTAACGCAGGAAGTCGGCGGCGGACGGTAACTTGCCGCCGGCCGGAACCGGCGCGAGCATGCCGGCCATGAACCGGCCGATCGCGACCATCGCGCCGAGCCAGCACGCCCCGACGACGCCGAGCGCCGCCAGCCGAAGCGCGGGCGCAAGCTCGCCAGCGTCGATGGTCGCCGCGCGGTCGGCCGTGACGCGACGCTCGGGCGCAATCAGCGCGACCAGCAGGAGCAGCGCCATGATCCCCGCCATCAGCACGTACACCGCCGGCCACGACATGCGCGCGGCCAGGAAAAGCGCGAACGCCCCGCCGATGATCGCGGCCGTGCGATAGCCGAGCTGGTACAGCGCCGACAGCAGCTCGACCGGGGTCGCCTCGTCCGCGACGTCGATCCGCCAGCCGTCGATCGCCACGTCCTGCGTCGCGGAGGCGAGCGCGCCGAGCACCGCCAGGAGCGCGAACCGGCCGATCTGCGTAACCGGATCGGTCGCGGCCAGCGCGAGCAGGCTGGCGACCAGCACGAGCTGGCAGGCGACGATCCACCCCTTGCGCCGGCCGAGCCTGCCGACCAGCGGCACCGCCACCCGGTCGACCAGCGGCGACCACAGGAACTTGAACGCATAGGCGAGGCCCGCGAACGCCAGCACGCCGACCGTGGCGAGGTTGACCTTCGCCTCGCCCAGCCAGGCGGTCAACGTACCGATCAGCAGCGAGAACGGCAGCCCCGACGACAGGCCGAACACGAGCATCGATGCCGACGTCCGTGTCCGAAGCGCCACCGCCAGCAGCGCGAGCCCCTTGGGCCGAGAAGAAACCGCCATTCGCCCCGCCCGCCTGCCTCGTGCGGTGCAGTCTAGCGCCTCACGCCCCGCTGCCTAGCCGGAACGTCACCGCTCGACGGGGGCGAACAACGAGAAGCCGGCCGGCAGTCGCTTGGGCTCGCGCTGGTCGAGCACCGCGTCGACCGCGTCGATCGCCGCCAGCAGGTCGCGCTGCGCATAGGGTTTGGACAGGCAACCGATGGCCAGCGCCTGCGCGCCCACCGGGCACTGCCCCGTGACGAACACGACCGGCAGGTCGACCGCGAACGCAGCCGCCGCTACGTCCATCCCGCTCCCGTCCGCCAGGTTCACGTCCGCCAGCACGAGGTCGATGGTGCTGCCGTCGCCGATCAGTCGGATGGCCGCAGCCACGCGGTCGACGGTCCCCACCACCACATAGCCCGCGTCCTCGAGCAGATGCTCGGCGTCGAACGCCACCAGCGGTTCGTCCTCCACGACCAGGAGGCGCGTGATCCGTCGCTTCTTTCGTCCGAACCATGCCAACAGACCGGCTCCCCAACCCAAGACCGCCGGAGTGCGGTATCGTTACGCCTGCGATCGATAACGCGCACGGACGCGATCGGACGCAATATTTTGGCGGACATCGCCCAAACGGGCTAAGAGCGCGCCATGTCGCCGATCCCTCCCCAAATACCGGGCCGTCCCGCCTCCGATCCCGCCGCTCGGCATGACGGCGATCAGCGCATCGCCAAGCTCCTCGCGCGCGCCGGCGTGGCGTCCCGGCGCGAGATCGAGCGGATGATCGCGGAAGGGCGCGTGGCGCTGGGCGGCTCTGTGGTGACGACGCCGGCGACGATCCTGCGCTCGCTCGATGGCGTGACCGTCGACGGCGAGCCGGTCGAGGCGCCGGCGCCCGCGCGGCTGTTCCTGTACCACAAGCCGGCCGGGCTGCTGGTGACGGAGCGCGATCCCGCGGGACGGCCCACGATCTACGACCGGCTGCCCGCCGACCTGCCGCGCGTCGTGCCGGTCGGGCGGCTGGATCTGGGGACCGAGGGGCTGCTGCTGCTGACCACCGACGGCGGGTTGAAGCGGCAGCTGGAACTGCCCGCGACGGGCGTGCAGCGCGCCTATCGCGCCCGCGCTTATGGCGACGTGACGCAACAGGCGCTCGAAGCGCTGATCGAGGGCGTCGAGATCGAGGGCGTCCGCTACGGCTCGATCGATGCCAACCTCGAACGGCGCACCGGCGCCAACGTCTGGATCGAGATGATCCTGACCGAGGGCAAGAACCGCGAGGTCCGGCGCGTGCTCGAGTATCTGGGCCTGCAGGTCAGTCGCCTGATCCGCACCCGCTATGGCCCGTTCGTGCTGGGCGACCTCGGCCCCGGCCTGGTGGGCGAGGTGCGCGATCACGACATCGCCTCGTTCCGCAAGAACCCGACCCGGCTCGACCTGCCGCAGCCCGCCCGCCAGCGTGGCCCCGCGCCCGACGGTCGGCCCGTCGGCCCGGCGCCGGTGGCGACGGCGCCGCGACCACCACGACCGCCACGGGTGGAGCCGGAGCGACGGGGGCCGACCCGGCCGGCGCCGGTCCGGGCGGAACGGCCCGAGCGGCCGGTCGCTGCGCCGACCGCGCCGCCGCGGGCGGCCGGTAGAGGTGCCGCCCGGGCCGAATATGCCCGGAGTGGGACCGAGCACGACCGGGCCGGAGCGGGTCGCGCCGATACGGGCCGGAGTGTCGACCGTTCCCGTCGCGACGATCCACCCCGTGCCGTCCGCCCCTCCGCACCCGACGCCGCCGGTCAGCGAAGCGGCCCGGGGACACCGGGCACCCGGGTTGCCAAGCCGGAAGGCGCAGGCCGCAGGACGGGCGGTGCGGGGCCGGCCGGTGGTCGTGGCGCGCCGCGTCGTGAGGATGCCGGCAAGCGGGCGTCGCGTCAGAGCGGCGCGTCGGGTGACGTCGGCAAGCCCGCACGGGCGGCCCGCGCGCGGGCGTTCCGCGACCGCGATGGGGATGATGCGGCACCGTCGCCACGTCCTTCCCGCAATGTCGCGCCTGCCCGCCCCGGCGCAGGCGCTCGCCCCGGTCAAGGTGCCGGTCCCCGCCCCGGTCCGTCGCGCCCCGTCGCCGGCAAGCCGCCCCGCGGCGGTGGCGCCCGGCCACCGCGGTCGCGGTCGTAGGATGCGGATCATCGCCGGGCGCTGGCGCGGGCGTCCGCTCGTCGCGCCCAAGGGAGAGGCCACGCGGCCGACCGCGGACCGGGTTCGCGAGGCGCTGTTCTCGATGCTCGCCAGCCGGCTCGGCTCGTTCGAGGGGTTGGCGGTGGCGGACCTGTTCGCCGGATCGGGCGCGCTGGGGCTGGAGGCGCTGTCGCGGGGTGCCGCGTCCTGCCTGTTCGTGGAGCAGGACGGCGCGGCGCTCGACGCGCTGCGGGCCAATCTCAAGACGCTGGGCGCCGTCGGCGACGTCCGTGCCCAGTCCGTGATGGCCCTGCCCCCCGCCGTTCGCCCGCTCGACCTCATCCTGATCGACCCGCCGTACGGCACCGGTGCGGGTGCGGTGGCGCTCGACCGGCTGCTGCGGCTCGGCTGGACGTCGCCGACCGGCTGGGTATCGGTGGAGACCGCCCGTGACGAGCCGGTCGACGTTGCCGGTTTCGCCGTCGACGTCGAACGCCAACATGGCAAGGCCCGGCTGACATTGCTCCGCGCGCTCGGCTGACCGTCAGCCCCCGGTGGCCTTCGCCGTGACGCTGGCCGTCCGCGCGGCAGGAGTCACTCGCCAGACCGTGTCGCCCAGATCGTCCGCGACCAGCAGCGCGCCCGCCTTGTCGACGGCGACGCCCACGGGCCGGCCCTGCGCCTGGCCGCTCGCGTCGATGAAGCCGGTGACGAACGGCCGCGCCTTGCCGACCGGGTGGCCGTCGCGGAACGGCACGTACACCACCTGATAGCCGTTGTACTGGCCGCGATCCCAGCTGCCATGCTCGCCGACGAACGCGCCGCCCGCATAGCCGGGCAGCAGCGCCGACCCGTAGAAGGTGATCCCCAGCGGCGCGACATGGCTCGACAGCGCATAGTCGGGGCGGATCGCGGTCGCGACCAGATCGGGCCGCTGCGGCTGCACCCGCGGGTCAACATGCTGGCCGTAATAGCTGTACGGCCAGCCGTAGAAACCGCCTTCCTTCACCGACGTCATGTAATCGGGCACCAGATTGGGGCCGAGCTCGTCACGCTCATTGACCGTCGCCCACAGCTTCCTGCTGACCGGCTCGAAGCCGAGGCTGGTCGGATTGCGCAACCCGCCGGCATAGATGCGATAGCGACCGGTCGTGGGGTTGACCTCCCACACCGCGGCCCGCCCACGCTCCGCCTCGGCACCGTTCTCGGTGATGTTGCTGTTCGATCCGACGCCGACGTACAACAGTCGGCCATCGGGGCTGGCGGCCAGGCTCTTGGTCCAGTGATGGTCGATCGGCGGCCCCGGCAGGTCGATGACCTTCACCGGCGGCGCGGTGATCTTCTTGTCGCCGGTGTGGTAGGGGAAGCGCAGCAGCGCGTCGGTATTCGCGACGTACAGATTGCCGCCGATCAGCGCGACGCCATAGGGCGAATAGAGGTGGTCGATGAACGTCGTCCGCACGTCGGGCACGCCGTCGCCGTTCGTGTCGCGCAGCAGCGTGATCCGGTTCGCCCCCTTGGCCCCGGCGCCGGCGTAACTCTGGACCAGGGGCATGATGATGTCCTTGGGCCGCTCGACCGGCTCGGTGCCGGGGCCGTTCGACTCCACGACCAGCTCGTCGCCATTGGGGAGGACGTAGACGGTGCGCGGGTGCTGGAACCCGGTCGCCAGCGGCCTGATCGTGAAGCCCGCGGGCACGACCGGCGTCGCCCCGCCCTTCCACCCCACGGCCTTGGCGACGTGCATCGGCGGCAGCAGATACTCGTTCTGGGCTGGCAGCACCGGGTCGCCGCCCATCTGGCTGTTGCGGTCGAAGCCGTCGCCGCCGCCCGAACAGCCGGCGAGAAAAGCAGCGCCGGCCAGCAACGGTGCCACACGGGCGATCGAGGTCCGCATCAGGCGACTCCCACACGGTGGCGATAGGTGAGCGTGCGGCCGAGCCACAACGTCGGTATCAGGACGAGCACGGTGACGATCGAGATGACGAGCCCCTGCGGCACCACCGACGTCCATGCGTCGCGGCTGTGGACGAAGTTGTTGAACAGGCCGAGCACCGCCACGACGATCAGGCCGACCGCGCGCCACCGCGCCGCCTCGATCCGCCGGACCCGAGCGTGGCCAAGATCGATCAGCGCGACGAGGAGCGCCAACACGACGAACAGTTCGGCAAAGGCGAGCAGCCAGGCCGAGAAGTTGGTCCACTGCATGTCCGGGGACCGTGCGTAGGTGATGTCGGTCATCAGCGCGCCGACGAAGCAGACCGCGGGCACTGCCATCAGCGGGCCGAACAGCGGCTGGCCGGCGATCGTCACGCGGGCGGGGGGGTGATCGCTCACGGCGTCGTCCTTGCACGGCGACCGGATCGTGCCGGCCGCGTACCAGACGCCCGATGCGGGGGACGGGTTCCGGCGTCGCCACGGTGGGGCCGTCGAAGTACACGAAGGATAGGGCAACGCGCTTTATTCACGCCCGCTTCCGTCCGGGCGATCGCGGAGTCGGGGCACGCGGCGGCGCGAGCGCGGCGAGGATCATCCGGTTGTCGAGCCGGTGCACGGTCGCGACCTGCCGCCCGCGATAAAAGCGCGGCACGGCGATACCGTTCACCGCACGATCCATCGCGACGTCCCACGCCCGGTCGCGCCCTTGCGCCAGCGCCGTGTCCCACGCCGCCGCGAACTCGTCCGCCCCCGGCCGGCCACGCAGCCGGTATGCGGACGCCGCCCCCATCCCCACGGCCCGCGCCGCCCGCCCGACGACCCCCATCACCGACAGCGCGACGACGAACTGCCGCTGCCGCTGCGCGGTCCAGCCGTCGTGGCGCGTGCTGCCGGTGGCAACGGGCGTGAACGCCAGCGGATCGGCGTCAGGATCGTCGTCCGCGTCGGGCAGCGACTCGATATCGGGAAGGTGGATGCTCATCGCCCAGTCTATGCCCGACGAGGGAGGTTGTAGGACAGCGGAAAGGAACGGAGAGGGAACGGATTTCTTATGCGTCAAGTCATGCTTGACGCGCGACTGGCTAGGAGTACTTTGGCCGGGTGGAGATCGAAAGCATCCGACACAAGGCGCTGCGGTCGTTCGTTTCGACAGGTCGGTCCAAAGGCTTACCCAGCGACGCGGTCGAGCGACTGCGTAATATGATCGCCTATCTGGTCGCGGCCGACGACGTCGACGAACTCAGAGCACCGCCGAATTACGGCGCTCACCTGTTGTCGGGCGATCGAGCCGGAACATGGTCGCTCGTCGTCACGCGCAATTGGCGGATGACGTTCGAGCTCGGGGAGCATGGTTCGATTGAGAAGCTGGACTTGGAGGATTATCACTGATGACCATCAAACCACATGCGAGCTTCGCCGTGCATCCGGGCCCCTGGCTGCGGAGCGAAGTGGTCGAGCCGCATGGGCTTACCGTCACCGATACAGCCGCACGGTTGCATGTGACGCGCCAGGCGATGAGCAACCTGCTCGGAGGCCGGGCCGGCCTGTCCGCCGAAATGGCAATCCGTTTCGAGAAGGCGTTCGGCCTCCGTGCCGAGACGCTGTTGCGGATGCAGGCGGGGTATGACCTTGCGCAGGCACGCGCGGGTGAAGATGCGATCGAGGTGGATCGTGTGGCGGCGTGATCCGGCCAATTTGATGTCTCGTTTTGGTGTGGGAAGCGGAACGGCAGCTTTGGAGCGCGTCGCGATAGAAAGCGGACATAGGTTGCACAACGCCAGAGATGACGTAATTTGCCTGTATGGCGTTCGAAGTTCTCTTCCTTGGCATCTATCTGCCGCTATTTGCCTATGCGGGCGTGTCCCAGAAACGGCTGCGCGACGCAGTTAGCGCTCGTCATCCAGAAGCGGCGCGCGCTATTTACGACTCGACGCATTCTCTGCCACGGTCGCAAAGATGGGCCGAACGAGTTTCACAATATAAGAAGCTGCGAGACGCCGAGGTAGACGCGCATATTCTTAAAGTCGATCGCGCCGAGACTGTGTGGGGCTGGGCCATTGTCGGCTCTATGGGCTTGGGCCTTGTGGGATGGCTGATAGCCGTCGCAATCAGTGCAAGCCGCTAATAGGCGACGACATCCGTGCGATCAATCTGGTAGAGCATTTGCTGAATGAACGTCTGTAATCGGGCGGCTCTGGAGCGCAGCCGAACGGCTCAGATTGGGCGAAAGCCGTCAGCGTAGTAGGCCGATAAACGCGGCAACCGACACGGCAAGCAAGGCGGCGTAGAAAGCTCCCGCGATCCAGAACCAAACGGGATTTTCGATCCGATCCGGTTGCGGAGCCCCGACGTGGGGAAGCGGCATCGTGCCTGTCCCCAATCCGAAGCAAAGCAGCCCGCCGAAAATCGCAATGCCGATGAGCGCTGACCAGTTCATCGGCGTACGGTTACCAGCAGAAATCTATGTCCGCTATTGGTGAGTGGCGAGGAACCCGGAAACGACCGGGTTTGGGCGCAAGCCGCCCCCCTCACCCTACCGTGACAAAGCTGTCCATCACCCGTTTCCGCCCCGCGGTCTCGAACTCGATCTCGAGCTTGTTGCCCTCGATCTCTGCGATCGCGCCGTAACCGAACTTCTGGTGGAACACGCGCATGCCGGTCGAAAGATCGCTGCGACCCTTGTTGCCGAGGCTGACGGCGGGGGCGCGGCTTTCGACGATGCGGGTGGGGGCGCTGCTGAAGCTGCGCGGCGCCCAGTCGCCGCCGGGCTTGCGGGGGTCGACGCCGCCGCTTTGCCCCCCGCCCTGCCCGCCCGCCGCGCGCTGCCAGCCCGGCCCGCGACCCGTGCCGCGCGCGACGTCGGCGAAGGGATCGGCGCGGTCGGACCAGTTGGCGCGCCACAGGCTCTCGCCGCCCGCCATGCTGCTCTCCGCCTCGATATGCTCGGCCGGCAGCTCGGCGACGAAGCGCGAGGGGATGGACGAGGTCCACTGGCCATAGATGCGGCGGTTCGCGGCGTGGAGGATGTACGCCCGCCGCCGCGCGCGCGTGATCGCGACATAGGCGAGGCGGCGCTCCTCCTCGAGGCTCGCGGTGCCGCCCTCGTCGAGCGAGCGTTGCGAGGGGAACAGCCCCTCCTCCCAGCCCGCCAGGAACACCGTGTCGAACTCCAGCCCCTTGGCGGCGTGGATCGTCATCAGCGTCACCTGAGGATCGGTGCGCCCGCCCTCGTTGTCCATGACGAGGCTGACATGTTCGAGGAACGCGCCGAGCGACTCATACTCCTCCATCGCGCGGACGAGCTCGGTCAGGTTCTCCAGGCGCCCGGCGGCCTCCGCCGACTTCTCCGCCTGCCACATCGACGTATAGCCGCTCTCGTCGAGCAACTGCCGCGCAAGCTCGGGGTGCGGCAGGTCGCGCGCGCGGTCGCGCCAGCGGGCGATGTCGCCGACGAGGTTGCCGAGCGCGCGGCGCGCCTGCGGGGTCAGCTCGTCGGTGTCGAGGATGCGCGCGGCGGCGGTGGTCAGCGGCGTGCCGGTGGCGCGGGCGAGCTGGTGCAGCTTGGCCATCGCCTTGTCGCCCAGCCCGCGCTTGGGCACGTTGACGATCCGTTCGAACGCCAGATCGTCCGCCGGCTGGTTGACGACGCGCAGATACGCGAGCGCGTCGCGGATTTCCGCACGCTCGTAGAAGCGGAAGCCGCCGACGATGCGGTACGGCATGCCGATCGCAATGAACCGGTCCTCGAACTCGCGCGTCTGATGGCCGGCGCGGACGAGGATGGCGACGTCGTCGAGGCTGGCGCCGTCGCGTTTGCGGCCCTCGATCTCCTCGCCGACGCGGCGCGCCTCCTCCGGCCCGTCCCACACGCCCAGCACGCGGACCTTCTCGCCCGCGTCGAGCTCGGTCCACAACTGCTTGCCGAGCCGCCCGCCGTTGTTGGCGATGACGCCGGATGCGGCGCCCAGGATATGCGGCGTGGAGCGGTAGTTCTGCTCCAGCCGGATGATCTTGGCGCCCGGGAAATCGCTTTCGAACCGCAGGATGTTCTCCACCTGAGCGCCGCGCCACGAATAGATCGACTGGTCGTCGTCGCCGACGCAGCAGAGGTTCCGCCGCTCCTGCGCCAGCAGCCGCAGCCAGAGGTACTGGACCGAGTTGGTGTCCTGATACTCGTCCACCATGATGTAGCGGAACCGCTGCTGATACTGTTCCAGCACCTCGCGATGCGTCTTCAGGATCACGAGCATGTGGAGCAGCAGGTCGCCGAAATCGCAGGCGTTCACCGCCTTCAGCCGGTCCTGATAGCGTGCGTACAGCTCGCCGCCCTTGCCGTTGGCGTAGCGCTCCGATTCGCCTGCATCGATCTCGCGCGGCGTCAGGCCCTTGTTCTTCCACTCGTCGATCAACCCGGCCAGGCTGCGCGCGGGGAAGCGCTTCTCGTCGATGTCGGCGGCGAGGATCAGCTGCTTCATTAACCGGAGCTGGTCGTCGGTGTCGAGGATGGTGAAGTTGCTCTGCAAGCCCACCAGCTCGGCATGGCGGCGCAGCATCTTGGCGCCGATCGCGTGGAACGTGCCGAGCCACGGCATCCCCTCGACCACGTCGCCGACCAGCCGGCCGACGCGCTCGCGCATCTCGCGCGCCGCCTTGTTGGTGAAGGTGACGGACAGGATCTCGCTCGGCCACGCGCGGCGCGTGTAGAGCAGGTGCGCGAGCCGCGCGGTCAGCGCCGCCGTCTTGCCCGTGCCCGCGCCCGCCAGCACCAGCACCGGGCCGTCGGTGGTCGTCACCGCGTCGCGTTGCTCGGGGTTGAGGCCGGCGAGGTACGGCGGGTCCTGGGTGGCGACGACGGGCTGATCCATGCGTGAACAGCTAGGGAACGCGGACCCGCGGGGCAAGGCGGCGACCTCGCGCCCCGAACGGCCAGTCGACCGCGTCCGACGCCCACAGCGCCCACCACACGATCACCGGCTGGAGCAGCAATCGCGGCAGGTGGTAGCCGAGCCCGAGCCCGGTGCCGCCGCCCAGGTCGTGGATCGCGTGCTTGATGTTGGCCGGAAAGACGCAGACCGCATACAGCGCCAGCGCCCAGCCGGCGGCCCGCCGCCAGCGCACCGTCATCAGCCCCGCCGCGCCGGCAAGCTCGCACACGCCGGTCGCGATCACCACCGCGTGGGGCGCCGGCACCCAGGCGGGCACGATCCGCACCATCGCGTCGGTCACGACCAGATGAGCGACGCCCGCGACGGCATAGGCCAGCGCGAGCGCGCCACGCGCGACCTTGTGGGTCGTCGTCTCTCGTCGCCAATCCCGATCCGGCATCGCTTCACCTCGCTGCGTCAGCCGCGCCAAGCCTGGGGCTGATGCGGGAAGATATGGCATCGAATCCTGACGGCGCTAAGGTCGCCCGACCATGGGAGGGGCCTGAAGAATGCCGTCGTTTCGCTTCGCTCGCTGCGCATGCCTGGTCGCGCCCCTGCTGCTCGTCGGGGCCGCGCCCGCGCCCGCACCGCCGCTGATGCCCGGTGCCTGGACGTTCACCAACACGCCCACCGCCGCCAGCCTCGACGGGCGCGCGCTCCACGACCTGCCCGTGAGCGAGAGCACGAGCGAGACCACCTGCCTGACGCCCACGCTGGCGGCGGCACCGGCGGCGTGGCTGGCGCGCGACCTGGTCCATGACTGTACGCTCGATCGCGCGGTGGTGGCGAAGGGGGCGGTCGCGATCACCGGCCACTGTGCGCCACGCGGCGACGGCTTCGCGGCGGGTACCTTGACGATCACGGGCCACTACACCGCCGACAGCTACGACCTGGCGTTCACGACCCTGTCACCCGACGAGAACGGCACGATGGGGTTCGATGGGCGCATGGTCGGCCACCGGACTGGATCTTGCCCCGTCGACGCGAAGTGAGGGCGGTCAGGCCGGCTCCACCGCCATCAGCGTGACGTCGGCGTATTTGGGATCGCGCGCGTCGAATAGCCTGTGCGGGACGAAATGTCGCGGCGTGACGCGCAACGCGCCCAAGCCGGAGAGCTTGAACGTGCCGAGCTTCACTTCCTTGGGTGGCTTGCCGTCGCGCTCCATCGTCACCGCGTCGACGTGGAGGTCGCCATGTTTGGTGTAGAGGATGTGCGGCGCGAGCGTCACCTCGGTCAGATTGTAGGTCGCGGCGATCGCGAACTGCTTGACGATGGCCTCCAGGACGATCGCCGGGGCCGCAGGCGCCGGGCTGGCGCGGTCCTCGCTTGACGTGAGCTTCATGGGAGCCATCCTACCCGTCCTGCTGCGCTGCAACAATAACGAAGCGCGCAACGGTGCGTTCCCGAATGGAACGATAAGTCCAATGACTCCCGACGGATCGCTCAGTGCCAGAAGATCAGCAGCAGGATGATGATCGGCAGCGGGATGCCGAGCAACCACAGAAGAATACCCTTGCCCACGAACCGCTCCTCTCGTTGGTTGTGCACCCGGAACGACCGTCGCCGCGCCTCGTTCCCGAAGCTGGCGATGGGAGCGCGAGATGAGCGACGCGGCGGAGAAGACCGACCCCGATCTGTGGGAGGCGGTGAAAGCGGAGGTGACCGCCGGGGCCAAGGGCGGCGCCAAGGGACAATGGTCCGCGCGCAAGGCGCAGATGGCGGTGGCCGAGTACAAGAAACGTGGCGGCGACTATGTCGGCAAGCGCGATCCGCACAACTCGCTGCATGAATGGACAGAGGAGGAGTGGGGCACGAAGTCGGGCGAGAAGAGCGGCGACACGCACGAACGCTATCTGCCCAAGGCGGCACGCGAGGCGCTGACGGACGAGGAATATGCCCGCACCACCGCGGCCAAGCGCGCGGACACGAAGAAGGGCAAGCAATTCTCCGCCCAGCCCGACGACGTCGCCGCCAAGACGCGCGACGCCCGCGACCACCGCACCCGCGCCGAACTGTACGACGAGGCGAAGAAGCGGGACGTGCCCGGGCGGTCGAGGATGACGAAGGCGGAGTTGATGCGGGCGTTGGCGGGGTGATGTCCGCCCGTCACCCCGGACTTGGTCCGGGGTTCGGCGTCGCGCGCACCTGGCCCCGTCCGAGCGCGTCCGACGGTGGATGCCGAAACGAGTTCGGCATGACGGTGATTGGGGCGATGTACCTCCTCACCCACCGTCCAGGCTGAGCTTGAGCGGAAGGGACGACATTAGCGGCGGCGGTGCGGCTACCGCCCCGCCCCGCTCGCCGCTCCCGCGCCCGCCGGTCCGATCAGCTTCTGTGCGAAATACGTCATCTGCAGCGCCTGGATGCGCGCGCCCTGCGCGATGTCCGCGTCGCCCGAGTGGCCGCCCGCGGTGTCCTCGTAGAACAGGTAGGGCAGCCCGTATTCCTGCATCCGCGCCGCGAACTTGCGCGCGTGCTGCGGCCCGACGCGATCGTCCTTGGTCGTCGTCCAGATGAACGGCTCGGGATAGGCGCGGCCCTTGCGCAGGTTCTGATACGGCGAGATCGTCTCGAGGAACGCGCGCTCGGCGGGGACCTGTGCGCTGCCGTACTCGTCGACCCACGACGCGCCGGCGGCGATGTGCTCGTAGCGGATCATGTCGAGCAGCGGCACCTGGATCACCACCGCGCTCCACAGGTCAGGGTGCTGGTTGAACTCGACACCCATCAGCAGTCCGCCGTTGGAGCCGCCATAGATGCCGAGCTTGGCCGGACTGGTGAGCTTCCTCGCCTCCAGATCCTTCGCGACCGCGGCGAAGTCGTCGTAGATGATCTGGCGCTTGGTCTTGCGGCCGGCATCGTGCCACGCCGGCCCGAACTCGCCGCCGCCGCGGATGTTGGCGAGCACGAAGCTGCCGCCGCGTTCCAGCCACAGCTTGCCGGTGGAGCCCGAATAGGTCGGCGTCATCGAGACCTGGAAGCCACCATAGGCGGTCATGATCGTCGGGGTGCTGCCGTCGAGCGGCACCTCGCGGCGGTGGACGACGAAGTACGGAATCTTCGTCCCGTCCGACGACGTAGCCTCATATTGGTCGACGGTGTCGCGCGAGGCGTCGAACTTGGCGGGCAGCGTCTTGACCACGCGCGGCTGCCCCTGCGCGGCATCGATCGCGTAGAGGCTGGTCGGGGTCAGGAAGCCGGTGACGGACAGATAGGCGTGATCGCTACGGTCGGTGGCGCTCGCGATCCCGATCGTGGCGTTGTCCGGCAGGTCGAGCGCGCGATGGCTCCAGCCCGACGGCCCGTGGCTATAGACGAACCCGCGCCCGCGCACGTTGTCGGAGACGACGAGCAACAGGTGGTTCTTCGTCAGCCCGCTTCCGTCGACCGACTGGCGCGGGCCGGGCGCGAACACCACCGTCGGCTTCAGCACCCCCCGCTCCACCTCGGCGAGCGGCGCGGACGCGACCGCGCCAGCCGGCACCGCGCCCCAGGCGTCGTCGGTCGAGAAGACCAGCTGCCCGTCGATCAGCCCGGCGGGCGCGGTGCGTGGCGGGATGTCGAGCTTCGTCAGCCCGTTCGGCGTCATCAGATACGTCTCGGAGCTGAAGAACGTCACACCGCGCCGGATGAACACCGCGCGATGGCCCTTGGCGTCGGTCAGGACATAGCTGCTGGTCGACACCTGGTCGGTCGGCGCGCCGCGATAGACCTCGCGTGCCTGATCGAGCGGCTGGCCCCGTTTCACTTCCTTGACGACGAACGCATATCCCGACTGGGTGGTGGTGCCCGGGCCCCAGTCGCGGCTGACGAGCAGCGTGTCCTTGTCGATCCAGGTCGCGTCCTGCTTCGACGTCGGCAGCGCGAAGCCGCCCGTGACGAATTGCCCGGTCTCGAGGTCGAACTCGCGATAGGTGACGGCATCCTCGCCGCCCTCCGACAGCGCGACGAGGCACAGACGCTCTTCGGGCTGAAGGCAGGTCGAACCCTTCCAAACCCACGTTTTGCCCTCCGCCTTGCCGAGCGCGTCGAGGTCGATCAGCGTCGTCCAGTGCGGGCTGGCGTTGGCGTAATCGCTTTCCGTCGTCCAGCGCCACAGGCCGTGCGGGTGGTCCGCATCGCGCCAGAAGTTGAGGACGCGACCATAGGTCAGCTCGGGCGCGGGGATGCGGTCCTTCGCCGACGCGATCGCCAGCGCCTCGGCCTGAAAGACGGCGTAGCGCGGATCGTTCTGGAGCCGGGGCAGCGATTTCGCATTCTGCTGCTCCACCCAGGCGAGCGAGCGCGCGCCGTCCTTGTCCTCCAGCCACAGATACGGGTCGTCCGCCGCGGCGGGCCCGCCGATGGAGGAGCCGGGACCGTCGATGGTGGGAGGTTTTTGCATCGCCCGCGTCTGCGCGAGCACGGGCGATGCCGCAAGCATCCCCGCCACGATCGTTCCGGCCAACAGCCCCGCCCGCTTCCGCATACATGCCCCCCAAGTGACTTGACGCGACAGTGTGACGGGCAGAATTGCTGACGGCAATGGCCCTCTTCCGCCCCACCATCCCCACCCACGCGCCCGGCCAGGACGGCCTGCCCCTGCCCCGCCGCTATCTGGCGATCGGGGCGCTGTGCTTCGGCACCGCGCTCGTCATCATCGACGGCGGCGTCGCCAACGTCGCGTTGCCGACGATCGCGCGCGACCTTCACGTCGGGCCGAGCGCGGTCGTGTCGATCGTCACCATCTATCAGCTGACGCTCGTGATGCTGATGCTGCCGTTCGCGGGGCTGGGCGAGCGGATCGGGCTGAAACGCATGTACCAGCTGGGGCAGACGATCTTCACCGTCGCGACGCTGCTGTGCTTCTTCGCCAAGAGCCTGCCGTTCCTGCTCGTCGTGCGCGGCGCGCAGGCGGTCGGCGCGGCGGGCGCGCTGGGGGTCGCCTCCGCGCTGATCCGGCAGACCTATCCCGCCAGGCAACTGGGCCGCGGGCTCGGCATCAACTCGGTGATCGTCGCGAGCTCCGCGGCGGCGGCGCCGACGCTGGGCGGCGTGATCCTGGGCATCGCGCCCTGGCCGTGGGTGTTCGCCAGCGCGATCCCGTTCGCGATCGCCTCCCTGGCGCTCGGCCGCGCGCTGCCCGATCCGCCGCCGCGCGATCAGCGGTTCGACGTGCTGGGCGCGGTGTTGTGCGCCGCGATGTTCGGGCTGGTGATCGGCGGCGCCGAGACCGCGGTGCACGGCGACAGCCCGGTCGTGTCCGCGGCGATCGTGCTGCTGGGGCTGCTGGTCGGCACCTATTACGTCCGGCGCGAGCGGCGGACGCCCAATCCGATCCTGCCCGTCGACCTGTTCGGCAAGCCCGTCATCGCGCTGTCGGTGATCGGCGCCTATACCGCGTTCATCGCCAGCCAGGTTCTGCTGATCTCGACGCCGTTCCGCCTGACGCAGCAGTTCCACCTGAGCCCCGCGCTCGTCGGCGCGGCGATCGCGCCGTGGCCGCTGACCAACATGATCGTCGCGCCGCTGGCGGGGTGGCTGTCGGACCGGATCCCGGCGGGCGTGCTGGGCGGGATCGGCATGGCGGTATCGGTCTGCGCGCTGCTGCTGCTGGCGTTCCTGCCCGCGCATCCGAGCTATTGGGACATCGCTTGGCGGATGGCGCTGTGCGGATCGGGGTTCGGCACCTTCCTGCCGCCCAATGCGCGACTCATCATCGGTTCGGCGCCGCGCGAGCGGGCGGCGGCGGCGGGCGGGCTCGTCTCCACCGTCCGGCTGCTCGGGCAGACGACGGGGGCCACCACCGTGGCGCTGCTGCTGGCGATCGGCGTCGGTGCGGGGCACGTGCCGCCGCTGGTCGCCGCCGCGCTGGCCGCGGTAGCGGGCGTGTGCAGCCTCGCCCGCCTTCGCCCCTCGTTCCGCAATCCCGGGACGACGGAGATGCGCGACGAAGTGCCGACGCTGCGGCAGGCGCGGTAGGCACCGGCCGGGAGCTTTGCCCTGTTTCCTCCCTTCTTCCGTTCAAGCTCAGGGTGAACGGAAGAAGGAGGGGCAGCCCCCGCGCTTCAGAACGCCGCCTTCGCCTCCGGCTCGCGCATCATCGCCTGGCGCACCAGCGGGATCGGTGGGCCGCCGAAGCCCAGGAAGGTGTCGTGGAACGCCTTCCACCCCGCTCGGCCGCCACGCGTCGCCGTCCAGTCCTCGCGCAGTTTCAGGATCATCAGCTTGCCCATCGTGTAGCTGAGGTACGCCGGGTCATAGGTCCCGCGTGCCGCCTGCTGCCGGGCCGTGCCCTCGTCCTGATGGCATTGCTCGACGAATAGCCGGCGCGACTGGTCCGTCGTCATGCCGCGCGCGTGCAGCCCGATCGCGGACAGGAACCGGCAGTCGCGCAGAAGCGCCTCCGACAATTGCCCGACGTGCGTCTCGGCGGCGTGATCGTCGAGGCCGGCGTCGTACATCATCTGCTCGGCGTAATGCGCCCAGCCCTCGGCATAGGCGTAGCCGACGAACAACCGCCCGAACGTCGACGGCGAGCGGTTGGCGTGGAGGAACTGGACGAAGTGGCCCGGCATCACCTCGTGCACCGTGGTGAACAGCAGGCTGCCGTATCCGGGCACGAACGCGTCCTGCATCGCCTTGTCCCACGCCGGATCGGGCGGCGAGATGTAATAGACCGACGGCACGCCCTTATCGAACGGCCCGGGCGGATCGATGTAGGCGGAGTTCTGCCGGTTGTAGGGCGGGCTCTCCTCCACCAGCGCCGCTTCGGTGCCCGGGATCGTCACGATGTCGTGCGCCGTCACGAATGCGCGCAGGCGGGGCAGCATCGCCCGCGCCGCCGCGACCGGCCCGTCCGCCACCTTGTGCGCGCCCATCTTCTGCGTGCAGGCGGCGATCGTCGCACCGGGCGCGAAACTGGCGCAGGCGGCGGCGAGCGCGTCCTGGTTGCGCTTGAGGTCGGCGCGGCCCACCGCCTCGAGCTGATCGAGCGGCGTCGAGACGTCCTCGGTCGCCGCGAGCATGCGGGAGAAGCGGTCGGCGCCCAGCGCGTAACCCTGCGGCGTAGCGCGCGGCTTCTGTGCCTTGAGCCAGTTCGCCAGGCTGCGCATCGCCGCCGACGCGCCCGCGGCCGCCTGATCGAACTGCGCGTTGAGCGCGGGGTCCTTCACACTGGCGAACGCCTTCTTCGCGTCGGTGCCATAGAAGTCCGCGAAGCCGCCGAACCCCGCGACCCCGTAATCGACGAAGCTCGCGGGCATCGGCGTCCGAAGGTTCGCACGGATCGCCGCGGCGGCGGCGGGCACGTTGCGGAACATCGCGATCACCGCCTTCATCCGTACGGCGGGCGGCGCATAGGTGCGCGCGATGTACACGTTGGGATCGAGCCCACCGCCGACGTAATAGGCGGGATTGGTGTGCGGCTGGTCCGCGTCGGTCAGCCAGAACAGCTTACCCTCGACGACCTTGATGAGATAGTCGCGCTCGAATCGGTCCTGCGCGCTCAGGCCGGCAGTCGGAAAGGCGCGTGCGCGGTCGAGCGTGGACTTGAGGTACGCGGCCTGGCGCGCCAGCCCCGCCTCGCTCCAGTCGGGCAGCCGGCCGTCGAAATCGTGCCGCCCCTGATAGACCGCATTGGACGGATCGAGGCGGAACCACGCCTCGATGAACCCGTCGCGGAACGTCGGCCACCCGGCCGCCGGCGCGCCCTGCGCCGCAGCGGGTCGCGAACTCGGCGCCGCCAGCATCGTCGCGCCCAACAGCGCCGCCGCGATCCATCGTCCCGTTCGCATCCACCCGTCTCCCCCGTGTCCGCGACCATGGTGGCAGATGCCGACGCATCCCACCAGCCGCGGAACGACGCGCCGGACGGTCCGTTCAGCCTAGGCATCAAGGAGGTTCTTCATGCCCTACATCAAGACGCGCGACGGTACCGATCTCTACGTGAAGGAGTGGGGCACCGGCCGCCCGGTGATCCTGACCCACGGCTGGCCGCTCAACGCCGACAGCTGGGACGCGCAGGCGCTGGCATTGGCGCAGGCGGGCTTCCGCGCGATCGCCTACGACCGGCGCGGGTTCGGCCGCTCGGCGCAGCCGTGGACGGGTTACGAGTACGATACGCTGGCCGACGATCTGGCCGACGTCATGAAGGCGACGGGCGCGGACAGCGACGCGACGATCATCGGTTTCTCGATGGGTGGCGGCGAGGTCGCGCGCTACATGAGCCGCCACGGCGGCCAGGACGTGATCGCGGCGGGGCTGATCTCGTCGGTCGTGCCATACATGCTGCAGACGCAGGACAATCCCGACGGCGTGCCGCAGTCGACGTTCGACCAGATCGCCGACGGCATCAAGAAGGACCGCCCGCACTTCTTCCGCCACACGTTCGTGCCGCAATTCTTCGGCGCGGGGTTCATCTCCAGCCCGGTCAGCGACGACGTGATCGACTGGGCGACGTCGATGGCGCTGATGGCCGGGCTGTGGCCGACACTGGCCTGCGCGCAGGCGTTCTCGCACACCGACTTCCGCCCCGATCTCGCCGCGTTCCGGGTGCCGACGCTGATCGTGCATGGCACGGCGGACAAGACCGTGCCGATCGACGCGTCGGGCCGCGCCGCCGCCCGCGGCATCGCGCAGAGCCAGCTAGTCGAATATGACGGCGAGCCGCACGGCCTCAACGTCACCGCCAGCGATCGATTGACCAAGGACCTGCTGACGTTCCTGGGAGCGTAAGGCAGAACTTCCCTGCCAGGGGGAGGGGAACCAGCGAAGCTGGTGGAGGGGGGTGGACGGATGAGCCCGTGGTGTCCTCCCCATCCGTCAGCTTCGGTGCCACCTCCCCCTGGCGGGGGGAGGAGCGAGATCACCACGGCATCGATTACTGCAGCGGAACGATGACCTCGTCCGGGTTCACCACGTTCAACTTCTTGCGGGCGAGTTCGTCCACCATGTCGGGGTTCGCATGGCGCGGATCGAGCAGCGCGACGCGGTTGCGCAACTCGGCCCGCTGTCTGTCCAGCGCCGCGAACTCGGCCTGACGCCGGACGATCTGCCGCTTGTAGTCGCCAAAGGCGAGCGCGCCGTTGCGGCCGAGGACCGCATAGCTGCCGAAGAACGCCATCACCGCGACGACGAGCGCGGGCACGGCCGCGCCCCGCAACAGCTTCGCGATCCTGCCCCGACCCTTTTTCATCGCCGCTCCCCGTCCACCCGCGGCATAGTCGCGCGAGCGGCGGTCGCGTTCAACCCCGTGCCGGGCGCATCTCGCCGCGCAGGATCGTCCGTCCGGCGTAAACGGCCGCGTCGCCCAGCTCCTCCTCGATGCGGATCAGCTGGTTGTACTTGGCGAGCCGATCCGAGCGCGCGAGGCTGCCCGTCTTGATCTGGCCGCAGTTGGTGGCGACGGCCAGGTCCGCGATCGTCGCGTCCTCCGTCTCCCCGGAGCGGTGCGACATGACCGCGGAATAACCGGCGCGGCTCGCGACCGCCATCGCCTCCAGCGTTTCGGTCAGCGTGCCGATCTGGTTGACCTTCACCAGCAGCGAGTTGGCCAGGCCGCGCTCGATCCCCATGCGCAGCCGGTCCGGGTTGGTGACGAACAGGTCGTCGCCGACGAGCTGGATCCTGCCGCCCAGCTTCTGCGTCAGCGCGTGCCAGCCGTCGAAATCGTCCTCCGCCATGCCGTCCTCGATCGAGAAGATCGGATAACGGCCGGCGAGGTCGGCGAGATAGTCGGCCATCGCGACCGGATCGAGCACCCGCCCCTCGCCCGTCATGTGATACTGGCCGTCGCGGAAGAACTCCGTCGCCGCGCAGTCGAGCGCCAGCATGACGTCGTCGCCGGGGCGGTACCCCGCCTTCTCGATCGACTGCATGATGAAATCGAGCGCGTCGGTGGCGCTGGCGATGTCGGGAGCGAAGCCGCCCTCGTCGCCGATGCCGGTCGACAGGCCACGGTCCGACAGCGCCTTTTTCAGCGTGTGGAAGATCTCCGACCCGCAGCGGACCGCCTCGGCGATGCTGTCGGCGCCGACCGGCACGATCATGAACTCCTGGAAGTCGATCGGATTGTCGGCGTGCTCGCCGCCGTTGATGATGTTCATCATCGGCACCGGCAGCACGTGCGCCGCGACGCCGCCGACGTAGCGGTACAGCGGCAGGCCGCGCGCCTCCGCCGCCGCCTTCGCGGTCGCCAGGCTGACGCCCAGGATCGCGTTGGCGCCTAGCCGGCCCTTGTTGGGTGTGCCGTCGAGCTCGATCATCGCGCGGTCGAGGTCGGACTGATCCTCCGCGGAATAGCCGACGATCGCCTGGGCGATGTCCTCGTTCACCGCCTGCACCGCCTGGTCGACGCCCTTGCCGCCCCAGCGCGCCTTGTCGCCGTCGCGCCGCTCCACCGCCTCGTGCGCGCCCGTCGAGGCGCCCGACGGCACCGCCGCACGCCCGAAGCTGCCATCCTCCAGCAGCACGTCGACCTCCACCGTCGGATTGCCCCGGCTGTCGAGGATCTGGCGGGCATGGATGTCGACGATGGCGGTCAAGGGGATGCTCCGGATGGTTCGGCGGCGGCTTAGCGTCGCGACCCGGCAGGTGCAATCGGATGGTGGCGTCCGGGCGAGGTGACGGGGCGTGCATGGAACCGGACCCGCAAAGGCTTGTTGAGGGGCCGTTACGGATAATGACGGAGGCGCTTGCGATGGACGACGACCTGAAGCCAATGACGGACGGCGACACGACCCCGCCCCCCGCGGACACCCAGTTCGAGCCGGCCGCGCCGATCAAGGACACGGGCGCAGGCTTCGACTCCGGACAGCCGGGCAGCGACGACAAGCCGGCCTTCGCGCTCCCCACCAGCACCACTGAGGCGAAACAGCAGGTCAAGGATGGCGCCGGCCGTCTGTCGCAGCAGGCGAGCGAGAAGGCGCTGTCCTTCGCCGACCAGGGCAAGGAGCGAGCGAGCGGCGCGCTGGAGCAGCTGTCGCAGATGCTGACGGATGCAGCCGGACAGGTCGACGACAAGATCGGCGGCCAGTATGGCGACTTCGCCCGGACCGCGGCCGGAACCGTCCAGGGCTATGCCGAACAGCTTCGCGAGAAGAAGGTCGACGATCTGCTCGAGGATGCGCGCACGCTGGTGCGCAAGAGCCCGGGCGTCGCGATCGGTGCCGCGGCTGCGGTCGGTTTCGTCGTCGCGCGGCTGGTGTCCGCCGGCCTCGATCAGCACGACGCCTGAGCGATGACGCGCGTGTCGACTGCCGGCGTCGAGGGGCTGGGCGACCTGCCCCTTCCCGCGCTCGTCTCCCGTCTCGTCGACGATGCGCGGGACGTCGCGCGCGCGGAAGTCGGCGTGTACAAGGCCAAGGCGGCGGAGCGGGCGCAGGCGTACAAGGGCGCGGTCGTCTTCTTCGCCGTCGCGGCCGTGCTGGCGCTCGAAGCGCTGGGCGCGTTGCTGGTCGGGCTCATCATGACGCTGGCGACGTTGATCGGACCGGGCTGGGCGACGCTGGTCGTGGTCGGTGTTATGTTCGTGCTGGCCGGGGTTTGCGCGTTCATCGGCAAGTCACGCCTGGCGCCCGCTCCGGGAACCTCGACGTGACGCCCGGGGAGCGGATCGTCCAGGCGGAGGCCGACGCGCTGGCCGCACGGACGCGGCTGAACGGGTCGGTCGCCGCGGTGCAGGCGCGGCTCAATCCGGCGACGTTCGTGCGCGATGCACGGCGCGAACTCGACGGGGTGACTCGGTCTGCACGGCGGATGGCGGACGACGGCGCCGGCCGGGCGCGTGTCGGCGGCGGCATCGCTGCGTTGCTGTTGCTCGGCATTCCCCTCCTGCGTTGGCGCCGACGCCGGAAGGTCGCTGCCCGCGCTGCGCGTATTCGCGGCGATTGATTCAAGAACATCGAACGAACGAGGTCGAAATGTCCAAATCATCATCCAACTCGCATCCGTCGCACAAGGCCGACGAGGCTCCCGCGACGTCGCTCGACAAGGCGCAGCACGTCTTCGAACAATCCCGCGACAGTGCGCGGGAAGCGGCGAAGCAGGCGGCGCAGAGCCTCGACTCCAATCCGCTCGGCGTCATCCTGGGCGGGCTGGCGGTTGGCGCGATCGCCGCCGCGCTGATCCCGCGCACGGAGCGCGAGCGCAAACTTCTGGCGCCCGTCGGCAAGCGACTGAGCGCCACCGCCACCGCGGCGATCGCGGCGGCGAAGGAAAGCGGCGCGGCGGAGCTGGAGGCGCGTGGTTTGACCCGCGACGGCGCGCGCGACCAGGCTCGTCAATTGTTCGAGGGGCTGGCCAAGGCCGCGACGAGCGCCGGCACGGCCGCGGCGGATGCGGCGCGCGGCAAGAGCGCATAGCCGCTTCGCAAACGGAGCCGATCGCGGTAGAGGCCGGTCCTCACCGCGATCGGATACCCGCCATGAGTAAGCTTCACCTTGTCTTCGGCGGCCGCGTAGCCGACCCCCGCGGCGTCGACTTCACCGACCTGTCCTCCATCGACGTCGTCGGGATCTTTGCAGACTATGACGATGCCGAAAAGGCATGGCGCGGCGCGGCGCAACGGACGGTCGACGACGCCGAGATGAAGTATGTCGTCGTGCACCTGCACAGGCTTCTCGAGCCCGACATGCTGGCCGGCAAGGACTAGGTCCGACCGGTGCCCTGTCGCCGTCCGTCGCGACAGGGCGTCAGCGTCAGATGAACTCGATTTTCGAGACGACGTAATAGCGCTCGCCGGCGGGAACCGAGACCTCGACCTCGTCGTCGGTCTTGCGCCCGATGAGCGCCCGGCCCAGCGGCGAGTTGTACGATATCCGTCCAGTCTTGGCGTCCGCTTCGGTCTGGCCGACGATCTGATAGCGGACGGGCTTCTCGTCCTCGTCGAGCAGGGTCACCGTCGCACCGAACACGATCTTGTCGCCGGACAGGTCGCGCGGATCGATGATCTGCGCACGCGACAGGCGATCCTCGATATCGGCGATCGACGCCTCGATCTGGCCCTGGCGCTCCTTGGCGGCATGGTATTCGGCATTTTCCGACAGGTCGCCGTGCGCGCGCGCTTCCTCGATCGCATCGACGATCTCGGGGCGTTCCTGCTTCAGTCGCTTCAGGTCCGCCGTGAGCTTCTCATGGCCCTCCTGCAGCATCGGCATCTTCTCGACCGTCGCCATCACTCGCCGCCCCTCGTCAAATTATCATCGTCAGGCGGACCGATCGATCCGCCTGCACGCCCCCGCCGATGTCCGGAACGTCAATCGCGCGATGACGCATAATAGGATTGGAGCGGCCGCACTTCAAGGTTGCGCAAGGCGGACGAGGCGATCGCGTTCGCGGCCTGCAGCGCCGCCGACGCGGTCGTGAAATACGGGATGCGCCGACCCAGCGCCTCGCTGCGGATCGGCTGCGAGTCCTTCAGGCTCTGCCATCCTTCGGTCGTGTTGAAGATCAGGTCGATGCCGCCGTCGAGGATCCGGTCGACGATGTGCGGCCGCCCTTGCGCCACCTTGTTGATCCGCTCGACGGGGCAGCCCTCCGCCTCGAGATACGCCGCCGTTCCCGCGGTGGCGACGATGCGCAGTCCGTGGCCGACGAGCAGCCGCGCCGCCCTGAGCGCGATCGGCTTGTCGCCGTCCTTCACGCTGATGAACACGGTGCCGGCGTCGGGCAACACCGTACCGGCGCCGAGCTGCGCCTTGGCGAAGGCGACGGTGAAGTCGCGGTCGATCCCCATGACCTCGCCGGTGGACTTCATCTCCGGCCCCAGCACCGGATCGGTGCCGGGGAAGCGGTTGAACGGGAACACCGCTTCCTTGACCGCCGAATAGGCGATGTGCCGGTCGATGCGCGGCAGGTCGGCGAGCTTCTCGCCCGCCATCACCCGCGCGGCGATCTTGGCGATGGGGACGCCGATCGCCTTGGCGACGAACGGCACGGTGCGCGACGCGCGCGGGTTGACCTCGATGAGGTAGACGGCACCATCCTTCACCGCGAACTGGATGTTCATCAGGCCCACGACCTTGAGCGCATGGGCGAGCAGCGTCGTCTGGCGTTCGATCTCCGCCACGATCGCGTCGGACAGGCTGTACGGCGGGATCGAGCAGGCGCTGTCGCCGGAATGGACCCCCGCCTCCTCGATATGCTGGAGCACGCCCGAGACGACCACGTCGGTGCCGTCGCAGATCGCGTCGACGTCGACCTCGATCGCGTCGCGCAGATACTGGTCGACCAGCACCGGCGTCTCCGCCGACACCTGCACCGCGGTGCGAACGTAATCGTCGAGCTGCGCGGGCCCGTCGACCACCTCCATCGCCCGGCCGCCGAGCACGTAGCTGGGGCGCATCAGCACCGGATAGCCGATCCGCGCTGCGATCGCGGTCGCCTCCGCATGGCTGCGTGCCATGCCATTGGCGGGCTGGCGGAGGCCGAGCCTGTCGACCAGCGCGGCGAACCGCTCGCGATCTTCGGCAAGGTCGATCGCGTCGGGCGAGGTGCCCAGGATCGGGATGCCCGCCGCCGCCAGCGCGGGCGCGAGGCTCAGCGGCGTCTGCCCGCCGAACTGGACGATGACGCCCGCCAGCGTGCCCCGCGACTGTTCGACGTGCAGGATCTCGAGCACGTCCTCCGCGGTCAGCGGCTCGAAGTACAGGCGGTCGGACGTGTCATAGTCGGTGCTGACCGTCTCGGGATTGCAGTTGACCATGATCGTCTCATACCCCGCATCCGCGAGCGCGAAGCAGGCGTGACAGCAGCAATAATCGAATTCGATCCCCTGCCCGATCCGGTTGGGCCCGCCGCCCAGGATCACGACCTTCTTGCGATCGGACGGCGCGCTCTCGTCCTCGGGCTCGCCGAAGCTCGGCGCCTCGTACGTCGAGTACATGTACGGCGTCCTGGCGTCGAACTCGGCCGCGCAGGTGTCGATACGCTTGAAGACCGGGCGCACGCCCAGCCGATGGCGCAGCGCGCGCACCTCGTCCTCGGTCACGCCGCCGGTCATGGCGACGACCGCGTCGTGGATCAGGCCGGAGCCGCGTGCGATCGAGCGGTCCATGCCGCCGTGCAGGTTCGCCGATTTGAGCGCCAGCCAGGCGAGCCGCTTGTCGCTGAACCCCATCGCCTTCAGCCGTCGCATCCCCGCGGCGTCCTGCGGCAGGCCGGTCCGGCACACGCCTTCTTCCGCCGCCACGATCTCTGCGATGCGTTCGAGGAACCACGGATCGTATTTGGCGAGTGCGTGGATTTCGGCAACGGTGAAGCCTTCACGCAGCGCCTGCGCCGCCACCAACAGCCGGTCGGGCGTCGCGGTCGCCAGGGCCGCCTCGATTTCCGCCCTCGGCGCGCCCGCCAGCCGGTCGACGACGTTGAAGCCGCTGAGGCCGGTCTCGAGGCCGCGCAACGCCTTCTGCATCGATTCGTGGATGTTGCGCCCGATTGCCATCACCTCTCCGACGGACTTCATCGCGGTACCCAGCGTGTCGGACGCGCCCTTGAACTTCTCGAACGCGAAGCGGGGGATCTTGGTGACGACGTAATCGATCGTCGGCTCGAACGACGCCGGCGTCGCGCCGGTGATGTCGTTGGTGATCTCGTCGAGCGTGTAGCCGACCGCGAGCTTGGCGGCGACCTTCGCGATCGGGAAGCCCGTCGCCTTGCTCGCCAGCGCCGACGAGCGCGAGACGCGCGGGTTCATCTCGATGACGATCAGCCGGCCGTCCTTGGGGTTCACCGCGAACTGGACGTTGGAGCCGCCCGTCTCCACCCCGATCTCGCGCAGCACCGCGATGCTCGCGTTGCGCATGATCTGATATTCCTTGTCGGTCAGCGTCAGCGCCGGCGCGACGGTGATCGAGTCGCCCGTGTGGACACCCATCGGGTCGACGTTCTCGATCGAGCAGATGATGATGGCGTTGTCCGCGCGGTCGCGGACCACCTCCATCTCGTACTCCTTCCAGCCGAGCAGCGATTCCTCGATCAGCACCTCGGTGGTGGGCGACAGGTCGAGCCCGTTGCGCACGATCGCCAGGAACTCGGCGCGGTTGTAGGCGATGCCGCCGCCCGACCCGCCCATGGTGAAGCTCGGCCGGATGATCGCGGGCAGGCCCACCTTGTCGAGCCCCACCAGCGCCTCCGCCTCGGTGTGCGCGATCGCCGAGCGGGCGGATTCGAGTCCGATCCGGTCCATCGCGTCGCGGAACTTGAGCCGGTCCTCCGCCATGTCGATCGCGTCGGCGTCGGCGCCGATCATCGTGACGCCGTATTTCGCCAGCGTGCCGTCGCGGAACAGCGCGAGCGCGGTGTTGAGCGCGGTCTGCCCGCCCATCGTCGGCAGGACGGCGTCCGGCCGCTCCTTCTCGATGATCTTCGCGACGACGGCGGGGGTGATCGGCTCGACGTAGGTCGCCCCGTCCTCGCCCACGAGCTCGGGATCGGTCATGATCGTCGCCGGGTTGGAGTTCACCAGGACGATGCGATAGCCCTCCTCCTTCAGCGCCTTGATCGCCTGCGTGCCCGAATAATCGAATTCGCACGCCTGACCAATGACGATCGGCCCTGCGCCGATGACGAGGATGGAGGAGATGTCGGTGCGTTTGGGCATCTACTTCTTGCGCCTTCTCGAAACAAATCCAGCTGCCACGACCGGCGCAAGGATCAACAAAGCAGTGGCGACGCCCGAACTGATTGCATGCGGCCTGGAGCTGCACTCCGTGCTGTATGTAGCACCACCGCCGTGGTGATCCGCGATGCCAGACCGCGTCGTCCAGGTCGCACAGTCAGCTTCGACGGCGTGCAGATAGTTTCGCTCTTGCGCTTCGTAAGCCGGACTTGGCGGATATGTACTGCTCGACTGGATCAAAAAGGACCTGTCAGGATGCCGGGCGATATACGCTGACATCGCGAACACTATAACGAGAGCGTAAACCATCCACACCGCTCCGGCCGCGAACCACTTCACCGAAGCATCCCCACGAACCGCTCGAACAGATACAAACTATCCTGCGGCCCCGGGCTCGCCTCGGGGTGATACTGGACGCTGAACGCCGGCTTGTCCGTCAGTTCCAGCCCCGCGTTGCTGCCGTCGAACAGCGACACGTGCGTCTCGCGCACCGTCTCGGGCAGGCTGTCGCGCTCGACCGCGAAGCCGTGGTTCATGCTGGTGATCTCGACCGCGCCGTCCTGCAATCGCTTGACCGGGTGGTTGGCACCGCGGTGCCCCTGGAACATCTTGGTCGTGGTCGCGCCCACCGCCAGCCCCAGCAGTTGATGGCCGAGGCAGATGCCGAACAGCGGCTTGCCCGTCGCGAGCCATGCCTGGATCACCGGCACGGCATATTCCGCCGTCGCGGCCGGGTCGCCGGGGCCGTTGGAGAGGAACAGGCCGTCGGGCGCGAGCGCCATGATCTGATCGAACGAGGCGGTGGCGGGAACGACGGAAACGCGCGCGCCCGCGTCCGAAAGCTGGCGGAAGATGGTGCGCTTGGAGCCGTAGTCGATCGCGACGACATGGGGGCGCTCGCCGCCATCGGCGCTGTCGCCATAGCCGAACCCCAGCCGCCACACGCCGCCGGCCCACTCACGGTCCATTTCGGTGGACACCTCCTTCGCGAGGTCCATCCCCTCCAGCCCCGGCCAGCCGCGCGCCTGATCGAGCAGTGCCGCCACGTCGAACTTGCCGTCGGCCGCATGCGCGATCACGCCTTTGGGCGCGCCCCCGCCCCGTATCCGCCGCGTCAGCGCGCGGGTGTCGATGCCCGCCAGGCCGATGCGCGCGTGGCGGCGCATCCAGTCGTCCAGCCGCTCGTGGCTGCGGAAGTTCGACGGCTCGGTCACGTCCTCGCGCACGATCATGCCCAGCGCGTGCGGCTGGTCCGCCTCGACGTCGTCGGCGTTGGCGCCGGTGTTGCCGATGTGCGGAAAGGTGAAGGTGACGATCTGGCCCGCGAACGACGGGTCGGTCATGATCTCCTGATAGCCCGTCATCGCGGTGTGGAAGCACACCTCCCCCACCGCCGCGCCCTCCGCGCCGAACCCGCGGCCCCACACGACCTCGCCCGATGCCAGCACGAGGCATCCGGTGGCGCCGTCGGGAGCGCTGGCGGGCGCGGCAATTGGCTTGGCGTCGGCCACCATCGGGCGGGCACTCCTTGTCGTCGGCGGCGATGTCGCTAAGCGCCGCTCGCTAAAGACCGCCCACCGGGGCGTCAACGTGTTAAGGGCAATCCCATGATTCGAGACGACATCAAGACGCAGCTCGTCGCCGCCATGAAGACCGGCGACAAGCAGACCGTGGCCGCCGCCCGCCTGATCCAGGCCGCGATCAAGAACCGCGACATCGAGGAGCGGACGAAGACCCCCACGACCGACGACGACGCGCTGGTGGTCGAGGTGCTGCAGAAGATGGTGAAGCAGCGCCGCGAGTCGATCGCACTCTATCGCCAGGGCAATCGCGAGGAACTGGCGGCGGCCGAGGAGGCGGAGGTCGCGGTGATCGAGCGCTTCCTGCCCGCCACGATGAGCGACGACGACACGAGGGCGGCGATCGAGGCGATCAAGGCGGAACTCGGCGCGAGCGGCATGAAGGACATGGGCCGGGTAATGGCGGAACTGAAGGCGCGGCACGCGGCGTCGCTCGACATGAGCCGCGCGAGCGGGCTGGTGAAGGCGGCGTTGGGCTGACACGAACATTCTTGTCGGCGGCGCCGGCATCGGGCAAGGACCTGGTATAAGACGCGTGTGACCCTCACCCCCGCCTTTCTCGACGAGCTGCGTGCCCGCACGCACCTGTCCGCGCTCGTCGGGCAGACGACCAAGCTGCAAAAGGCCGGGCGCGAGCATCGCGGCTGCTGCCCGTTTCACAACGAGAAGACGCCGTCCTTCTACGTCAACGACGACAAGGGCTTCTATCACTGCTTCGGCTGCTCGGCGCATGGCGATGCGATCCGGTGGATGACGGAGCAGCGCGGGCTACCGTTCATCGATGCGGTCAAGGAACTCGCGCAATCCGCCGGCATGGAGATGCCGGCGCAGGACGCCCGCTCGGCGCAAGTGGCGGAGCGCGCGAAGGGTCTGCACGAGGCGATGCAGGCCGCCGCCGACTGGTTCGAGACGCAGCTCGCCGGACTTGACGGCGGCGCCGCGCAGGCGCTGCTCCGGAAACGCGGGATCACCGACGAGACCCGGCGGCGGTTCGCGCTCGGCTATGCGCCCGACACGCGCGGCAAGCTGCGCACGGCATTGCGAGACTTCGGCGACGCGATGCTGGTCGAGGCCGGGCTGTTGATCCAGGTCGAGGGGAAAGAGCCGTACGACCGGTTCCGCGGGCGGCTGACGATCCCGATCCGCGATCCGCGCGGGCGGGTAATCGCGTTCGGCGCGCGCGTGATCGGCGACGGCGAGCCCAAATACCTCAACTCCCCCGACACGCCGTTGTTCGACAAGGGCCGCACGCTCTACAACCTCGACCGCGCCGCGCCCGCCGCGCGCAAGGCGGGGCGCGTGATCGTGGTGGAAGGGTATCTCGACGTCATCGCCTTGGCGCAAGCCGGGATCGACGAGGCGGTCGCGCCGCTCGGCACCGCGCTGACCGAGGCGCAGCTCGAGCGGTTGTGGCGCGTCCACGACGTGCCGATCGTCTGCCTCGACGGCGACAATGCCGGGCAGAAGGCGGCGATCCGCGCGGCGCACCGCGCGCTGCCGATGCTGACGCCGGGCCGCAGCCTGGCGTTCGTGACGCTGCCCGACGGGCAGGATCCCGACGACCTGGTACGCAGCCGCGGGCGCGCGCCGCTCGACGCGCTGCTGGCGGAGGCACAGCCGCTGGCGGATCGGTTGTGGCGCCACGAGCTGACGCAACAGCCGGCGACGACGCCCGAGGAACGCGCCGGCCTGCGTCACCGGCTTGGCGAACTGGCGGGCGGCATCGCCGATCCCGGCGTCCGCACCGAATATCAGTCCGAGTTCCGCCAGCGGTTCGACGCGGCGTTCAAGCCGCAACGTCCCCCGTTCGAGCCCCGCCGCGCGTTCGAGCCTCGCGCATCGTTCCAGCGCGGCGGCCGCTTCGTTCCCCGTCCCCCGACCGGCGGCGACCACCCGCAGGCACACGCGGTGGGCAGCGGCGGGATCGACCGGGTGCTCGCCAAGGCGGTGCTCGCCGGACTGATCCGTCACCCGGCGGAGATCGCCCGCCATGTCGAGGTGCTGGGGTCGCTGCGGCTCGCGGACGGTGCGCTCGGGCGGCTGTTCGAGGCGGTGGTCGATGTCGCGCTCGAGGATCGCGTTCTTGATAGCGATCGGCTGCTCACCATATTGGCACGGTCGGGGTTCGACGAGATTGCCTCGGAACTGCTGAGGGCGGACCGATTGCCGTATAGCTTCTCCCGTCGAGATGCCGAGCCCGAGCGGGCACGCGCCGATCTGGACGAGGCGATCGCGATCATGGTCGCCCGGCCCGAGGTCGATGCGGCGCTCGCCGCGGCGACCGTGACGATGCAGGCGGACCTGTCGGACGAGGCGTTCGACCGGCAGGTGACGCTGGTGATGGAACAACAGGCGCTGGAACGTCGACTTGCCAATCTGATGCAGTCGAACGAAGACGCGCGCACGACGGGTATCGAGGGCGACTGATGGCGAAAACGAACGGTACGGCCGCTGGCGGCGACACGGAAACGATCGAGGGTGGCGATCAGCCGCTGCTCGACCTGAACGATCAGGCGATCAAGAAGCTGGTCGCCCGCGCCAAGAAGCGTGGATACATCACCTACGACCAGCTCAACGAGGCGCTGCCGCAGGGCGAGATGTCGTCGGACCAGCTCGAGGACGTCATGTCCGCGCTGAACGAGATGGGCGTCAACATCGTCGAGAACGAGGAAGCCGGCGAGGACGGCGACGAGCCCGCGCGCGCCGACGACGACGACGAGGAAGCCGCACCCGATCCCGCGGACGCCGACGTCACCGCGCCCGTCGCGGAGGTGAAGAAGAAAGAGACGATCGATCGCACCGACGATCCTGTCCGCATGTACCTGCGCGAGATGGGCGCGGTCGAGCTGCTGAGCCGCGAGGGCGAGATCGCCATCGCCAAGCGGATCGAGGCGGGTCGCGACACGATGATCCTGGGGCTGTGCGAATCGCCGATCACGTTCAACGCGATCATCGACTGGTCCACCGCGCTGAACGAAGGCACGATGCAGCTGCGCGAGATCCTCGATCTCGACGCGATGCTGTCCAAGGGGCCGTCGGCCGAGCAGGTCGAGGGCGCCGAGGCGGACGACATCGGCGAGATCAGCGAGAAGACCGCCGGCGCCACCTTCAAGGAGGAGGCCGAGCCCGAAGAGGTCGCGGTAGCCGACGACGACGACGATATGACCGAGCGCCGCGCGCCGCGCCCGAGCGACGACGAGGAGGAGGACAACACCCTCTCCCTCGCCCAGATGGAGGAGCAGCTCAAACCCATCGCACTCGAGCGGTTCGCCAATATTACCGCGCTCTACAAGAAGTTCGGCAAGGTCCAGCAGGCGCGGCTGACCGCGATGAGCGCGGGCGGCGAGCTGTCGGCCGCGGACGAGCGCAAGTACCAGAAGCTGCGCGAAGAGCTGACCGCCGAAGTGGAGAGCGTCCAGTTCCACAACGCCAAGATCGAGTATCTCGTCGACCAGCTGTATGCGTTCAACCGGCGGCTGACCGCGCTGGGCGGCCAGATGCTGCGCCTCGCGGAGCGCCACAAGGTGCCGCGCAAGGACTTTCTCGACCGCTACGTCGGCCACGAGCTCGACGACGGCTGGCTCCAGAACTTCGGCAAGATGGACAAGAAGTGGACCGCGTTCGTCGCCAACGAGAGCGAGGCGGTCGACCGCATCCGGATCGAGATCGGCGAGATCGCGCAGCAGACGGGCATGGCGCTCACCGAGTTCCGGCGCATCGTCAACATGGTGCAAAAGGCGGAGCGCGAGGCGCGGATCGCCAAGACCGAGATGGTCGAGGCGAACCTGCGCCTCGTGATCTCGATTGCCAAGAAATACACGAACCGCGGACTGCAGTTCCTGGATCTGATCCAGGAGGGAAACATCGGCCTGATGAAGGCGGTGGACAAGTTCGAGTATCGCCGCGGCTACAAGTTCTCCACCTACGCGACGTGGTGGATCCGGCAGGCGATCACGCGCTCGATCGCGGACCAGGCGCGCACGATCCGCATCCCGGTCCACATGATCGAGACGATCAACAAGCTGGTCCGTACCAGCCGTCAGTTCCTGCACGAGCAGGGCCGCGAGCCGACCCCGGAGGAGATGGCCGAGCGCCTTTCCATGCCGCTGGAGAAGGTGCGCAAGGTGATGAAGATCGCCAAGGAGCCGATCAGCCTCGAAACGCCGATCGGCGACGAGGAGGACTCGCACCTGGGCGATTTCATCGAGGACAAGAACGCCGTCATCCCGGTCGATGCGGCGATTCAGGCGAACCTGAAGGAGACGGTCACCCGCGTGCTGGCGTCGCTGACGCCGCGCGAGGAGCGCGTGCTGCGGATGCGGTTCGGGATCGGGATGAACACCGACCACACGCTGGAGGAGGTCGGCCAGCAGTTCAGCGTGACGCGCGAGCGTATCCGCCAGATCGAGGCCAAGGCGCTGCGTAAACTCAAGCATCCCTCGCGCAGTCGCAAGATGCGCAGCTTCCTCGACCAGTAGGAACCGGCACCGGGATCGGCTCTCCGTTCGTAACACGGTGTTTACGTCGGCAGGGCTAATACGATCGCGCGATCCGTCGGCGGCGCTCATGAGGGCGTCGCGGCGGAAGCGCGGGAGCCGATGTTGACCGAGCTACACCAGATTGCCTCCGCCGCAGCACCGTCGCTGGCAACGCTGGTCGGTACCGACGGCTCGGCTTCGAGTGCTCACTACTCGGCCCTGTTCCTGCCGCGCACCGCGTTGCGCGACCTGTCGGACGCGGTGCACGGCGTCTGTCTGCTCCACGGCCATCACCCGGGCCTCGTCGAGCATGTGGTCGCGCGCGCGGATCCCGTGCCCGACTGGCTGACCGTCGCCGCCCACGCGTTCGCCGGCGAACGTGCATGGCTGGCCCGGCTCGTCTCGGCGGCGGGTCCCTTGCCCTCCACGCCCGGCCAGGGGGAGACGCAGGCCGCGCTCGCCGGGCAACGCCACGCGTTCGACACGCTTGCCCGGTCGGATCGCGCCGGGTGCGGCCTGGGGGCGGCAGTCGCGTTGCTGCTCGACTGGGAGGCGATCCATCGGCTGCTCGTCGTCGCCGCCGCCCGGTTCGGGATCGAGGCGCAACCCTATGCCTTCGATCATCCCCCCATCGCCGACAGCCACCGCCGCGCGGCCTTGTTCGCGGCCCAGCAGGTGCTCGCCCAGCATCGCGGGCTGTGGCAGCTGCTGGAATCCCGCGCCGCGGCCCGTACACGATAGGGTTGCGTCCGGGGCGACGCACGCTAACCCGGGCACATGAAACGCTTCGACGGTACGCAGGACTACGTCGCCACCGACGATCTGAAAGTCGCGGTCAACGCCGCGGTGACGCTCAGGCGCCCGCTGCTGGTGAAGGGGGAGCCGGGCACGGGCAAGACGGTGCTGGCGCACGAGATCGCCCGCGCGGTCGGCGCCGAGCTGATCGAATGGGGCGTGAAATCGACGACCAAGGCGCAGCAGGGCCTGTACGAGTATGACGCGGTGGCGCGGCTTCGTGACGGTCAGCTCGGCGATCCGCGCGTCAACGACATCGGCAACTACATCCGTCGCGGCAAGCTATGGGAGGCGTTTACGCGCCCGTCCCCGCCCGTCCTGCTGATCGACGAGATCGACAAGGCGGACATCGAGTTCCCCAACGACCTGCTCCAGGAACTCGATCGCATGGAGTTCCACGTCTACGAGACGGGCGAAACGGTGCGCGCCGTCGAGCGCCCGATCGTCGTCATCACCAGCAACAACGAAAAGGAGCTGCCCGACGCGTTCCTGCGCCGCTGCTTCTTCCACTATATCAAGTTCCCCGATCGCGAGACGATGCAGGCGATCGTCGAGGTGCATTTCCCCGGCATCCAGAAGCTGCTCGTCAACCGCGCGATGGACGTGTTCTACGACATCCGCGAGGTGCCGGGCCTCAAGAAGAAGCCGTCCACCAGCGAACTGATCGACTGGCTGAAACTGTTGCTCCACGAGGACATGCCGCTCGAGGTCCTTCAGAACCGCGACGCGACCAAGGCGATCCCGCCGCTCGCGGGGGCGTTGCTGAAGAACGAGGCGGACGTGATGCTGTTCGAGCGGCTGGCCTTCATGGCCCGGCGACAAGGGCGGTAGATCCAGCGACTTTCGGTTCGCCTGAGCTCGGGGCGCGGACACGCGAGACGCCTTCCGCGTCGTTAACCACTCTCCGCAACGGCCGGTACAGCCTCGTCCGATATGCCGATGGGCATGAAGGCGACCGTATCCGCCCTGTGTCTCGCCGCCGTCGCGGCCCTCACGCCCGCCGCCCCGGCGCGCGCGGGATCGCTGCTCGCCTATGTCGGCCAGTGCGTGCCGTTCGCGCGCGCGGCATCGGGGATCCAGATCTTCGGCGACGCCTGGAGCTGGTGGGAACAGGCGCGCGGCCGGTACGAGCGCGGCGTGGTGCCCAGGGTCGGCGCGGTCATCGTCTTCGCGCGCAACGCCCGGTTGCCGCTCGGCCATGTCGCGGTCGTCAGCCACGTCGTCGAGAGCCGGGTGGTGATGCTCACCCACGCCAACTGGTCGCGCCTCAACGGCGAGCGTGGCCATGCCGAGCAGGACGTGACGCTGTTCGACGTGTCGCCGCGCAACGACTGGTCGCAGGTCAAGGTCTGGTTCCGCGATGCCGAGGGGCTGGGCGGGACGATCTATCCGGTGTCGGGCTTCATCTATGGCACGCCGGATCGCCGCGCCGTGCACGAAGAGGATAGCGGCGGGGGTGGCTCGGCGCGTCCGTCGCGCGAACTGACCGGGCGGGTGCACGACGACGTCGCCGCGCTGATCGACGCCTACGTGCGCTGATCTTTCCTCCGGGCGACGGCTGTGGCAGCAGGCGCGGTGATGAACGCCCGCCTCCTCGCCGCCGCCCTCCCCCTCGCCGTGCTCGCCGCCGCAGCGCCGGCGCAGACGCTGCCCGCCGACACGCCGGCCAAGTTCACCGAGGTCACGGCCAGCTTCGACTACGAGCATCGCCACGTCGATATCCCGATGCGCGACGGGGTGACGCTGCACGCCACCATCCTGATCCCCAAGGGCGTCCGCGACGCGCCGATCCTGCTCCAGCGGACGCCGTACAACGCCGAGTCCACCCAGTCGCGCGCCGCCAGCGCGCATGGCCGGATGCTGGTGAGCGCGGCGATGGCGGATTACGTCGATGCTGGATACATCCTCGTCAGCGAGGACGTCCGCGGCAAGCATGGGTCGAAGGGCGCGTACGTCAACGAGCGGCCGCTGCGGGGCCCGCTCAACCCCACCAGGGTCGATCATGCGACGGACGCGTGGGACACGATCGAGTGGCTGGTCCATCACTTGCCCGAGAGCAACGGCCGCGTCGGCATGGTCGGCACGAGCTACGACGGGATGATGGTCGCGATGGCGCTGACCGACCCGCACCCGGCGCTGAAGGCCGCGGTGCCGATGAACCCGGTCATCAACACCTGGATGGGCGACGACGATTTCCACGGCGGCGCGGCGCGGATCATCGGCTATGATTATTATTATGGCCAGGACGCGGCGCATGGTGAGGCCGGCGATCTGTGGCGCGACTCGTACGACGATTACGACACCTTCCTGCGCGCCGGCTCCGCCTCCGCCTTCGTGAAGAGCCGCGGGCTCGACCAGCTCGGCTTCATCCGCAAGCTGCACGACCACCCCGCCTATGACGCCTTCTGGCAGGGGCAGGCGCTCGAGGCGATCCTGCCGCGCAAGACGCCGACCGTGCCGACGATCTGGGTCGCGGGACAATGGGATCAGGAGGATATGTACGGCGCGGTCGCGGCATACGAGGCGCTGGCGAAGGTGGACGCGAATCATACGCAGCATCTGGTGCTCGGGCCGTGGCGGCACGGCGGCTGGGCGGGCGACGGTGCCACGCTGGGGCCAGTGAAGTTCGACGCCGACACCGCCTTGTGGTTCCGGCGCACGGTGATGCGCCCGTTCCTCGACGGCCTGCTCAAGACCGGCGGCACGCCCGCCGCCGTCGCGCCGGTGCTCGCGTTCGAGACGGGCACGAACAGGTGGCAGGCGATGCCGTCATGGCCCGCGGCCGGCGCGGCGCAGCGTCTGTACCTGCAACCCGCGGGCGGGTTGTCGTTCACCGCGCCTGCCACCGACGGCGCGGACAGCTACGTTTCCGATCCCGCCAAGCCGATCCCGTATCGCATCCGCCCGATCCGGCCGACCTATGCGACCGGGTCGACCTGGGGCCAGTGGCTGGTCGACGACCAGCGGCCGTTCTCGGACCGGACGGACGTGCTGACCTACGAGACGCCGCCGCTGACCGCGCCCGTGTCGATGGCGGGCGCGCCCGTCGCCAACATCGTCGCGAGCACGACCGGCACCGACGGCGACGTCGTCGTCAAGCTGATCGACGTCTATCCGGACGAGTATGCGCCCGACGCCAAGATGGGCGGCTATCAACTGGGCGTGTCGATGGACATCCTGCGCGGTCGCTACCGCGAGGGGTTCACGAGCGCGAAGCCGATCCAGCCCGGGGTGCCCCTCGCCTATCGGTTCACGCTGCCCAACGCGGATCACGTCTTCCTGCCCGGCCACCGCATCATGGTGCAGGTGCAGTCAAGCTGGTTCCCGCTGTACGACCGCAACCCGCAGACGTTCGTGCCCAACATCTTCGACGCGAAACCCGGCGATTACCAGAAGGCGACGGTCAGCGTGTTCCATTCGCCCGCGCAGGCCAGCTACATCGAGCTGCCGTCCGCGGCGTCGGCGGGTGCGATGCTGCCGCTGCCGTCCGCGCCCTGAACCCCGTGTTCCTGCGCTTCCTCGACACGCTTCGCGCCGCCGGCATCCCGGCCGGACTGAAGGAGCACCTCGTCCTGCTGGAGGCGCTCGACCGCGAGGTCATCGAGCGGACGCCCGAGGCGTTCTATTACCTCTCGCGCGCGGTGTACGTGAAGGACGAGGGGCTGTTCGACCGATTCGACCAGGTCTTCGCGCACGTGTTCCGAGGCCTGGCCGCCGGCGACGGCGCGCAGGCCGAGATCCCGTCCGACTGGCTGAAGGCGGTCGCGGAACGGTATCTCACGCCCGAGGAGATGGAGCGCGTGCGCTCGCTCGGCTCGTGGGACGAGATCATGGAGACGCTGAAGCAGCGGCTGGCCGAGCAGGAAGGCCGGCATCAGGGCGGCTCCAAATGGATCGGCACCGGCGGCACCAGCCCGTTCGGCAACGCGGGCTACAACCCCGAGGGCGTTCGGATCGGCGGCGAGTCGACGCATGGCCGCGCGCTGAAGGTGTGGGACCAGCGCGAGTTCCGCAACCTCGACGCCACGCGCGAGCTCGGCACCCGCAACATCAAGATCGCGCTGCGCCGCCTGCGCCGCTTCGCGCGCGAAGGTGCGGCGGACGAGCTCGACCTCGACGCCACGGTGGCGGGCACCGCGCGGCAGGGCTGGCTCGACGTCGTCATGCGGCCGGAGCGGCACAATGCGGTCAAGATGCTGCTGTTCCTCGACGTCGGCGGCTCGATGGACCCGTTCGTGACGCTGTGCGAGGAACTGTTCTCCGCCGCCACCGCCGAGTTCAAGCATCTGGAGTTCTTCTATTTCCACAACTGCCCATACGAGGGCGTGTGGAAGGACAACCGGCGCCGCTTCGCCGAGCGGACGCCGACCGCGGAACTGCTCCACCGCTTCGGCCCCGACTACAAGCTCGTCATCGTCGGCGATGCGACGATGAGTCCCTATGAGATCAGCCAGCCGGGCGGCTCCGTCGAGCATATGAACGACGAGGCCGGCGCGACCTGGATGCGGCGGCTGACCGACACCTGGGCGGCCGCGGCGTGGCTCAATCCCGTGCCCGCCGAACACTGGGGCCATACGCAATCGATCGGCATGATGCGGGGGCTGATGGCGGACCGGATGTACCCACTGACGATCGCGGGCCTCGACGCGGCGATGCGCGAGCTGACGCGCCGGCGGTGAGCGGCGATCCGGAACCAGCGATGGCGGCCGGCGGTTGGCCATCCTGTACCCTAATCGGAGCCGTAACGACCATGTCCCATATCCCCGCTTCCAAGATGCCGCACGCCAAGCCGCACGCGGACCATGACGAGCACGACGAGCATGCGCCGGCGGCCTCCACCCCCGACACCTCGGCACCGCCAAAGCCGTCGAAGGACGAGGATCATGCCGAACCCGCCCCCGCACCGGGCACGAAGCCTGCTCCGGTCGGCGCGGGTTCGTCTCTGCCGTTCATCGCGATCGCCGCGGTCAGCGCCGTCGCGATCGGCGGGATCGTCGCTGCCCTGGCACTCCGCCATCCGGAACCCGCGAGCAAGCCCGCCAAGCCGGGCGACAAGCGCAAGGGCCGTGGCCGCAAGGGTCGCGACGAGGCCTGATGTAAGGGCGGCCGGGCCGGAGGAACGTTCCTCCGGCCCGGCTTCGCGTCAGGCCAGCACCGCCCGGCGGTTCAGCACCGTCGCCAGGGCGACGTGGCGGCGCTCGACGGTCTCGCCGTAGAGCGCCCGGTCCCGGTCGGCGAGGTGAAGCGTGACCGCTCCGATGTCCGCCTCCAGCCGCGATCGTTGCAGCGGTCCGGCAAGCCCGGCCGAGAGGCGTTGTCCCAGCCGGATCGCCAGCCCCCACGCCGTCGCCCGTGCGACCGCTACCTGGCCGGCGAGCCTCGGGATCGGATCGGGTGCCTGCGGGCCGCCGCCCAGGCCGACGTGAAGCGCCTGCGCGATCTGCGCGCGACCGGGCCCGTCGATCCCCACCCAGTTGCCGTGCAGCGCGGTCTCGACGCCACGCTCGGCGCGGAACTCCGGATTGGCGCGCCAGCCGACGTCGGCAAGCTGGCAGGCGGCATGGCGCAAACGTGCTTGCGCAGGCGTATCGGCGTCGAACAGCGGCGCGAGCCAGGTGTCGAGCAGGTCGCCATGTTCCGGGAACCGCCCCTCGCGCCGGCCCTCGTCGCGGCACGCCACCAGCAGCGGGTCCTGCGCACGTGTCGCCTCGTCCATTTCCTCGTAGAGCAGGCCTTCGCGCAGGCCATAGGCGGACACGATCGTCCCGCTGCTGCCGAGTTGCCGCAGCAGCAGCGTCAGGATGACGGCGGCGTCGACCAGGTTGGGGATGCGCCCCGACGAAAGCCCCGGCACGCCGCGCAGCCGCGCCTTGCCCATCTGGCCCGCGACGTCGCCGAGACGGGCGATCGTGTCGGCGGTCATCGCATAATGCTGGATGATCGGCAGCGGATAGGTGGTCAGATTCATGTCGAGCCGGGCCAGCGCCCGCCACGACCCGCCGACCAGATAGAGCGGCAGGCCCCGCCCCCGTCCCGCCCACCCTGCGTCCGCGATCATCCGCGCGACCTGCTTCTCGAAGCCGAGCTGACCCTTGGCGCGCAGCCCCGGAAGGCGCAGCACGCCGAGCGGGAACGAGACGCGCTCGCTCAGCCGGCCGCCGGCGACGCGCACCAGCTCCAGGCTGCCGCCGCCCAGGTCGCCGACGATGCCGTTCGCTTCCGGCATCGCCGACAGCACGCCCGATCCGGCGGCCAGCGCTTCCTGCTCGCCCGACAGCAGCTCGACCTCCAGGCCGACGTCCCGCGCGGCGTCGATCAGTTCCTGGCCGTTGGAGGCGTCGCGCACCGCCGCCGTGGCGACGGTGCGCAGCCGCGTCACCTCCATCTCGCGCGACAGGCGCGCGAACCGGGCGAGCGTCGAGCGCGCGAGCGCCATCCCCGACGCCTCGATCGCACCCGTCGCCGCAAGACCGCGGCCCAGCCCGGCGAGCACCTTTTCGTTGAACAGGATCGCCGGCAGCCGCGCCGGTCCCTGGTACACGACGAGGCGGATCGAGTTCGACCCGATGTCGATGATCGCGGTGCGCGGCTCCGCGCCCGGCGCGCCGGCCCCGGCGGCCGAGCGAGCGAACGGGGCGAGCAGGTTGAGCGGCATGGCGAGCGGCCGATCAGGTCCGGCGCCGAAGCGACAGGGTCGGCACTTCGCGCCCGCCCTCGATCGCCGCGCCGCGCCCGGACAGGGAGGGATTGGTCATGAAATACCGATGCAGGTTGAAGGGCCGGTCACCGGGCGAGCAACGCTCGTAACTGCCGTCGGGACGCAGGTCCCAGCTCTGCTCGTTGTCGATCAGGTTGGCGACCATGACCTGGTCGAGGATCTGGTCGTGCACCGTCTGGTTCTCGATCGGCAGCAGATACTCGACCCGGCGGTCGAAGTTGCGCGGCATCCAGTCCGCCGACGAGATGAACACCCGCGCCTGGTCGCCCGGCAGCACGCCGCCGTTGCCGACCACGAAGATGCGGCTGTGCTCGAGGAACCGTCCGATGACGGAGCGGACGCGGATGCGCTCGCTCATCCCCTCGATGCCGGGGCGGAGGCAACAGATGCCGCGGACGATAAGATCGACCTCCACTCCCGCCCCGCTCGCCTCGTACAACTTCTCGATGACCGCGGGATCGACAAGGCTGTTCATCTTGGCCCACACCGACCCCGGGCGCCCGGCGCGGGCGTGCGCGATCTCGCCGTCGATCAGCGTCATCAGTCGCGTGCGCAGGTCCGCCGGGCTGAACGAAACCAGCTCCATCCCGATCGGCTCGACGTAGCCGGTGATGTAGTTGAACATCTTGGCGGCATCGCGCCCGATCCTGGGATCGGCGGTGAAGAACGACAGGTCGGTATAGATGCGCGCCGTCACCGGGTGATAGTTGCCGGTCCCGAAATGACAGTAGGTGCGAAAGCCGCCCGCCTCGCGCCGGACCACCATCGCGACCTTGGCGTGCGTCTTCCAGTCGATGAAGCCGTACACTACCTGGACGCCCGCGCGTTCCAGCGCGCTGGCCCAGTGCAGGTTCTGCTCCTCGTCGAACCGCGCCTTCAGCTCGACGACGGCCGTGACCGACTTGCCCGCCTCCGCCGCGGCGATCAGCGCGTTGATGACCGCCGGCTGTTTCCCAGCGCGGTACAGCGTCTGCTTGATCGCGACGACGTCCGGATCGGCGGCCGCCTGTTTGAGAAAGGCGAGCACGACGTCGAACGTCTCGTACGGATGGTGGACGACGATGTCCTTGGCCGCGATCGCCGCGAAACAATCGCCCGCGAACTCGCGGATGCGCTCGGGGAAGCGCGGCGAATAGGGCACGAACTTGAGGTCGGGGCGATCCTCCTCCACCAGCTGCGACAGGTCGGTGATGCCGAGCAGCCCGCCCGTCTCGGTGATGATCGCCTCCGCGCGGCCGAGCTCGGTCTTGAGGATAGCGGCCAGCGGCTCCGACATTTCGGGCTCCAGCTCCAGCCGGATCACCCGCCCGCGGCGGCGGCGCTTGATGGCGTTGGCGAAATAGCGGACGAGGTCTTCCGCCTCCTCCTCGATCTCGATGTCGCTGTCGCGCAGCACCCGAAACATCGCGCTGGCGCCAACGTCGTAGCCCGGGAACATGAGCGGGGCGTAGCGTTTGAGCAGCGTCTCGACCGCCGCATAGCGCGTCGGCTCGCCGGGTAAGCGCACGAAGCGCCTGGTGGTGCCCGGCAGCATCACGAGTTCGCGCACGACCGCGCCGTCGGTGCGCCGGACGAGGTCGAACAGCATCGCCGAGCCGGCGTTTGGGATGAACGGGAACGGGTGCGCGGGATCGAGCGCCTGGGGCGTCAGGATCGGGAACAACTGCTCGCGAACGTAACGTTCGAGCCACGGCTCGTCGCCGATGTCGGCCGGGGCGAGCACCGCGATCCCCGCCTCGGCCAATTGGGGCAACAGGTCCCGCCAGACCGACTCCTGGCTCGCCATCAGCGAATGCGCCTGCTCGGTGATCGCGCCCAGTTGCTGGCCCGGCGTGAGGCCGTCGGCGGAGCGGCGCTCGACGTCCTGAACCTGCTGGCCCTTCAGCCCGGCGACACGGACCATGAAGAACTCGTCGAGGTTGGACCCCGAGATCGACAGGAACCGCACCCGTTCGAGCAGCGGATGGGCCGCGTTGCACGCCTCTTCCAGCACGCGGCGATTGAACGCCAGCCATGACAGTTCGCGATTGAAATACCGGTCCTCGGTTCCCGTGCCGACGAAGGGATCGTCGTCCGCGACCAGATGGGCGAGATGGACGGGGCGGGTCATGTCACAGCAACCTCGGTTCGGGCACGATCATCGACGTAGCGGCCAGCGTCTGGCGGGCGAGCGGGATCGTCAGCCGCCGGCGCGAGCCGCCCGCCTCCTCCTCGAGCGCGTCCACCACCCGCAATACGGTCAGGTGGGTCCGCTCGATCCGCCCGGCTAGCCAGTCGACCAGATCGGGCCGCGCATCGAGGCCACGGCGCAGGAACTGGCGGGCGAGCAGTGCGCGGACCAAGGCATCGTCCGGCTCGCCGATGACCGCAACCGGCCCGGCACCCAGGCGCGAGCGCAGGTCGGGCAGCCGTACCGCCCAGACGGGCGGCGCCGCATCGGCCACGAGCAGGATCGGCGTCCTCTCCCCCTGCGCCCGGTTCCACGCGTGGAACAGGTCCGCCTCTGTCGCCCGCTGCGCGTCGTCGATCACCTGGCCGCCGGTCCGAGACGCGAAGATGCGGGCGAGCAGGCTTCGCCCCGACTTCCTCGGCCCGACCAGCAGCGCGGCGCGCACCGGCCAGACCGCCGGGTCGGCCAGCAGCCGCACCGCCTGCTCGTTGGACGGCGTGACCACGAACGCGTCGTCGCCCGGATCGGCGGGCCACACGAGCGGCAGCGGCAGTTGCGCGCCCACCTGCCCTACCCCGCGGTCGCGTTGTCGGGCGACAGGTCGGGGGGAAGCAGCTGCGGTGCGCGGCGGATGCGCAGGCTGGCACCCGACCCGAACACCTGCAGCCCGCGCGACTCGAGTTGCGCCTTCAACAGCTCGGGATCGCCGGCGAACGCGACGCGCATGATCGAAGTGCCGCCCAGCGCCAGGCTGCCCGTCACCGCCGACCGGACGCCCGGGATCGAGCGCAACAGCGCCTCGGTCGCCGACACCGCGCCGGGGCCGGGCGTGTCGTACTGGACACCGATCTGCACGACGGGCAGATCGGTCGCCGGCTCGTCCATCGGATCGTCGAGCGCATCGCCGTCTGTCGCATTGTCCAGCGTGGCGGCGGTGGGCGGTGGCGACAACGCGATGTCGGGATGCAACAGCCCGGTCCGCAGCGCCTCCTGATACGCGTCGTCGATGCGCTTCACGCCGGCATCGAGCAGTTGCGGCAGGCCGTCGGCATTGCCGACGCGCAGCGTGAAGCTCGTCAGCAGGTCGGCGTCGGGGCCATGACGCGCCTCGAATGCGCCGATCACCGGGCCGCCCGGCCATTGGCGGTACAGGCGCACGATCGGGACGAGGACGTCCGACGCGCCATATTGGTTGATGAGCGTCCGCCACCAGGCACGACCGCGCCGTCCCACCTGCCCGGCGGTGAGCAACAGCGAATCGGGCCCGGTCCCGGCGGGGCGGATATAGTCGATCGCGCTGTTGCCGGTGCGATAGCGCGCCCACGCCTGTTGCCACGGGGTGCGCTGTTCGAAGACCTGGCCGACACCGCCCGACCATTGCACCGGAATCACCAGCATCGGCGGCGAGCGCAGCGCATAGGACGAGATGCCCAGCAGCGAGCTTGCCCGCCCGCGATCGAACAGCACGCCGAGCCGCGCGATGTAGCGCGTTGGCCCGATCTGTTCGTTTTGCACGACGATGCCCGACACGATCCCGTCGAGCGTGCCGTCCGATTGCGTCGAGGCGGCGCCGGTCAGTCGTTGTGCAAGCTGCCCCCATGCCTTGCGTTGCGCGATGCGCCAGCCGGCGTAGCGGGCGGCATCGGCGTTGGGGGCGGACACGTCCACCGCGACGCCGTCGACCTCGTACGCGCCGGAGCTGTCGACCGGCGCGACGCCGCGGTTGCCGCCGTCGATCTGGGCGACGACGACGCCGGTGGCCGACGCCGCCAGCGCGACGGCGAGGGGCACGAGAGAGATCCGGCGGCGCTGCATCGCGCGCCTTTTGGCCGGGCGGCGGTGGAAATCCAAGTGCGTTGTGGCTAGGCACCCGTCCATGACGGAGCGCGAGGCCGGAACCGGCAGCTACACCTACGCCGATGCGGGCGTCTCGATCGCCGCGGGCAACGCGCTGGTCCGCGCGATCGCACCGCTCGCCCGCTCGACGCGGCGGTCGGGCGCGGACGCGGAACTCGGCGGGTTCGGCGGCGTGTTCGATCCCAGGGCGGCGGGCTTCGTCGACCCGTTGCTGGTCGCCGCCAACGACGGCGTCGGCACCAAGCTGCGCCTGGCGATCGAGCACGACCGGCACGACGGCGTCGGCATCGACCTGGTCGCGATGTGCGCCAACGACCTGATCGTCCAGGGCGCGGAGCCTTTGTTCTTCCTCGACTATTACGCCAGTGGCCGGCTGGACGAGGGCGTCGCGACCCGCGTGGTGGCGAGCATCGCCGAGGGGTGCCGCCAAGCGGGCTGCGCGCTGATCGGCGGCGAGACCGCGGAGATGCCCGGCATGTACGCGGGCGAGGATTACGACCTCGCCGGCTTCTGCGTCGGTGCCGTCGAACGTGAGCAGCTGCTGACCGGGGCGGCGATCCGGCCGGGCGACGTGCTGCTGGGCCTCGCCTCGTCGGGGGTGCATTCGAACGGCTTCTCGCTGGTACGGCGGCTGGCGACGGATCGCGGATGGAAGCTGGAGCGGCCGGCGCTGTTCGATCCCGAAGTTCTCCTGATCGACGCGCTGATGGCGCCGACGCGCATCTACGTCCGCTCGCTGCTGCCGCTGCTGAAGGCGGGGCGTATCCGGGGATTGGCGCACATCACGGGTGGCGGCTTGCTGGAGAACGTGCCGCGCGTGCTGCCCGGCGGGTGCCGGGCGGTGATCGACGCGAGCGCGTGGGAACAGCCGCGGCTGATGGCGTTCCTTCAGGCGCAGGGCCGGATCGAGCCGGAGGAGATGGCGCGCACGTTCAACTGCGGCATCGGCATGATCGCCGTGGTCGCGCCCGACGAGGCGGACGGCGTATCGGCCGCGCTGGCCGGCGCCGGCGAGACGGTGTTCCGCGTCGGCGTGGTGGAGGCGGGACAGCGCGGCTGCACCGTCACGGGCGGGCCGGAGGACTGGAGCGGGCGCGGCGAGTGGGTCGCGTCGTATGATGCGTGACTCTCCCTCCCTGAACCCCTTTCTTGCCGTCATCCCCATGTTCGTGGGGATGACGCTGGATGTGGCGGGCGACCGGTGACCACCCGCGTCGCCATCCTCCTGTCCGGTCGCGGCTCGAACATGATGAGCCTCGTCGAGCGAGCGGACGGCTACGACGTGGTGCTCGTCGCGTCGGACAAGCCGGAGGCGGCCGGGCTCGCTTGGGCGCAGGAGCATGGCCTGCCGACGTTCGCGCTCTCGCCCAAGGGCATCGGCAAGCCCGCCTATGAGGCGGCGCTCGATACGGCTTTGCGCGCGGCGCAGGTGGAGGCGATCGCGCTGGCCGGGTACATGCGGCTTCTCTCGCCCGCCTTCGTCGCACGATGGCAGGGGCGGATCGTCAACATCCACCCTTCGCTGCTGCCGCTCTACAAGGGTCTCGACACGCACGCCCGCGCCATCGCGGCGGGCGACTCCGAGGCCGGCTGCTCGGTCCATCTCGTCACCGCGGAGCTCGACGCCGGTGCGGTGCTCGGCCAGGCGAGTGTGCCCGTGCTGCCCGGCGACACCGCCGAGACGCTCGCCGCGCGCGTGCTGATCGAGGAACACCGCCTCTACCCCCGCATCCTGACGGAGTTCTGCCGCACCATGACCCAGCCGACGCCGAGCCAGCCGACGCCCCTCGACCGCATCCGCCAGGTCGCGTTGCAACTTCCGGAGGCCGCCGAACGGGAGAGTCACGGTCAGCCCAGCTTCTTCGTCGCCGATCGCCAGTTCGCCCAGGTCCGCGACGATCATCATGGCGATGGCCGCCACGTCGTGTGCGTCCGCACGAGCGACGCGGATGAGCAGGCGATGCTGCTGGAGGCCGCACCGGCGACCTATAGCCGCCCGGCCTATCTCGGCGCGTCGGGCTGGGTCGGCATCGACCTGTCCGGCGACGTGGACTGGCCGCTGGTGGAGGACCGGGTGGCCCGCAGTTGGGAGCTCGCCGCCCCTGCCCGTCTGCTGGAAGCCGGCGGCCGGTGAGCGAGACCGCAGACCAGAAACGCACCCGCCGGCGCTGGATCAACCTCGCCGAGCTGGTCGCGGTGCTCGGCGTGCTGATCGCCGGGCTGACGCTGTGGAACAGCTGGAGCGAACGCCGCGCCGCGCAGGCGGACAAGGTGG